>NZ_VFWL01000001.1:0-870408 GCF_006442495.1 Mesorhizobium sp. B2-1-3 | reverse complement strand
CCCCTACTCCCCTACTCCCCTACTCCCTCTCGTATATCCCACATGAACTTGCTCTATGCCGTCTTCGCCTTCCTTCTGGCGCTCGTCTTTGGCCTTGTCGGCATCACCCGCGTCGGCTCCTGGCTGATCGAGCGCCGCAACCCGGCCGTCGGCGAATTCATCGACATCGATGGCGCGCGCATCCATTATGTCCACGTTCCTGGCCACGCCAAGGCCGACCTGCCGCCTGTTGTCTTCATCCACGGCGCCAGCGCCAATCTCAGGGATCAGATGCTGCCGCTCAGGCCGTTGCTCGAAGGGCGCGCCGAATTGCTGTTCTTCGACCGGCCGGGATTCGGTTGGTCGGGACGCGGGCCCGGCAACAACAAGGATCCGTGGTCGCAGGCCGACACCGTCGCCGCGCTGATGGACCATCTCGGCATGAAGCAGGCTATCATCGTCGGCCATTCCTTCGGTGGCGCGGTGACGACCGCCTTCGGCCGCGAGCATGCCGACAAGACGCTCGGACTGGTATTCCTGGCACCGGCAACCCATCCGTGGCCCGGCGGCGCAACCGCCTGGTACTACGACCTGACCACCATTCCGGTGATCGGCCGGCTGTTCTCCGAAACGCTGAGCTATCCGGCAGGAATGCTGCGGATCGCCGACGCTACGACCTGCGTCTTCTCGCCCAACAAAGTGCCGGACAATTATGTCGCCGAGGCCTCGATCCCGCTGGTGCTGAGACCGTCGGCCTTCCGCGCAAATGCCAGCGATGTCGCCGGCCTCTACCGCTATGCGCTTGGGGCCGCGCCGCGCTACGCCGAGATCAAGGCGCCGACCGTGGTCATCTCGGGCGATCGAGACAAGGTCGTCTACGCCCATATCCATTCGGTCGGCCTCGAGCGCAACATTGCCAGCGCCGAACTGGTCTGGGTGCGCAATCTCGGCCACAAGCCGGACTGGATCGCGTCTGATCTGGTCGTTGGCGCCATCGAGAAGGCCGCCGGCAGGAGTGTGGATCTGGAGGCGATGGCAAGGGCGGTGGAAGCGCGGATCGCCGGCGATGCCTATGGCGTCGGCAAATGCGCCGACCTCAAGGAACCCGAAGCGGAGTTGGCGCCGACCTGATGTGCGTCTTCCGAAAATGGTCGTCGAAAAAGGGTATCGGGGCCAGAGCGGCATGTACGTCCTCAAACACGGCATAAAGAAAAATCCCGAAAAATTCTGGGCGCTGCCGGACCGCATCTTCTTCGGTTACGGCGCCTGCCCCATCCTTGCGGGCGCCTTTCTCAGCTATCCTCCCCTGGACGGATTTTACGGCGAGCGGATCATTCCAAGCGGGAACGATTCCGGAAACCATATCTATGTGACCAACGGCGTGATCGCCTTCGACTACCATGGCTATTCCAGCCGCGAACGGCTTCTGGAACACCACAAACGAGGATGGGCTTCGCACAGCGCCGACTGGCACTGCACGCTGGAAAAGGTCGATTTCGATCTGCTCGACACTGCCGAACTTAATCGGCGAAAGATGCGGGGACCGGATCAATACCTGCAAGATCCCATACCCCGCGCGCGTCGCTTCCTTCAGCGCATTGACCACGCCGCAGCGGCAACAAGAGCTCTCAAGATCGCAACGCGGTGAAGCCCTGGGGCGGGCTTATCGGGTGCCCAAGTCCGAACCGACATAGGCGATGCGCAGCATATTGGTCGAACCGGGCGTCCTTAGCGGCACGCCGGCGGTGATGATGACGCGGTCGCCGGGCTTGCCGAATTCCTCTTCAAGCGCGATGCGGCAGGCGCGATCGACCATGTCGTCGAGATCGGTGGCATCGGGGGAGACGACGCAGTGCGTGCCCCACAGCAGCGACAGCCGCCGCGCCGTGTTGACGATCGGCGACAGGGCCACGATCGGCACCTGCGGGCGCTCGCGCGCGGCGCGCAGGCCCGTGGTGCCGGAAGCCGTGTAGGTGATGATCGCCGACAGTTTCAGCGTCTCGGCGATTTCGCGGGCCGCCAGCGAGATCGCATCGGCGCCGGTTGCTTCAGGCTCGGAACGCTGGGCGTTGATGATGCCTGCATAGGTCGGATCGGTTTCCACCTTGGTGGCGATGCGGTTCATCATCGCCACCGCTTCCACCGGATAGGCGCCCGCGGCCGATTCGGCCGAAAGCATGATGGCGTCGGCGCCTTCGAAGACGGCGATCGAAACGTCGGAGACTTCCGCGCGGGTCGGCACGGGCGCGGTGATCATCGATTCCAGCATCTGCGTGGCGACCACCACCGGCTTGCCGGCGCGGCGCGCTGCGCGCGTGATCTGCTTCTGGATCCCGGGCACGGCTTCCAGCGGCATCTCGACGCCGAGATCGCCGCGCGCGACCATCAGCGCGTCTGAGAGTTCAATGATTTCGGCCAGACGGGCAACCGCCTGCGGCTTCTCGATCTTGGCCATGATCAGCGCCCGGCCGCGTGCGATCTTGCGCGCTTCGGCCAGGTCCTCCGGCCGCTGCACGAAGGACAGCGCTATCCAGTCGACGCCGGTGGCGAGCACCGCGTCGAGATCCCTGCGGTCCTTCTCGGTCAGCGCGCCGACCGGCAGGTCGGTATCGGGCAGGCTGACGCCCTTTCTGTCGGAAATCGTGGTGCCGGCAACGACGGTGCAGACGATCGCCTTGCCATTGGCCTTCACCGCTTTCAGCTCCAGCTTTCCGTCGTCGATCAGCAGCCGGTGGCCGGCCTCGACCGAACTCAGGATTTCGGGATGCGGCAGATAGACCCTGGCCGCGGTGCCGGGCTCGGGATTGTCGTCGAGCGTGAAGGTCTGGCCGACGGTCAGCACCTCCTTGCCGTTGGCGAACTTGCCGACGCGCAGCTTGGGTCCTTGCAGGTCGGCAAGGATGCCGATCGGCCTTCCGACCGTCTCCTCGACGGCGCGGATGCGTCCGACCAGCGTGCGCATCAACTCGTGATCGGTATGGCTCATGTTGATGCGGAACACATCGGCGCCCGCTTCGAACAGCTTCTTCAGCATTTCCTCGGAAGAGGAGGCCGGACCGATGGTGGCTAGGATCTTGACCTTGCGGCTGCGTCTCATTGACTGTTTGTTCCCGGGGCGGCTGGCGCGCCTCCCGTTGCGGGGTCGTCGGTTAGCTGGACCATCCAGCTTGCCTGCTCGCCCGTGTCGTATTCCTGGAATCCGGCGCGCTGGAAGCCCCGGGCGACGCAATCGGTGACGCCGGCGATCTTGAACTCTTTTTCAGCCACGCACATGTTGATCGGGCCGTCCCAGCGTCCGCCGCGTTCGGCGTCTTCTGCATAAAGATAGTAAAACCTTGATGACAGCGGCCCTTCGATCAGCGTCTTGCAGCTCGATCCTTCGATGTGCCACCAGCCCTCGGTGATCCAGCCGGCCTTGGCACGATAGCCGATGCCGACGCCGACCAGGTTTTGCGTCGCGTTGCAGACGCGGAAATCAGCGCGGGCGGGCGAGGCCGCAACCATCGCGGACAAACCCACGGCGAGCGTCAGGAGCGGCATGGCGAAGGCGAAGCGCACGCGCCGCCCGCCGGCGGAACTCATCCTGAAACCCCTCAAGAACCACATCAGCATCTCTCTGCGCCCCTTTTCGGAAAAGTCCGGGCGCATGTCAACGCGCCGTTTTGTCCAATTCCAATCGATTTAAGAAGGCTCCCGGCGCGCGATCCGTCGCCCCTTGCCAGATTTCAGCGGAAACCTTGGCCAAACAACGGCATTGCGCCCGCGTCGTCTTCGTGGAAAGACGATAGCATCCTCCCCGGAAGCCAGCGAACAGACCATTTCCCGCCAATGACCCGATCCACAGTTTTCGCGCCTTTCGATGTCGTCGAGGGCGACCGCAAGCGAGGCGTGGTGCTGTTGGCCGACCATGCCCGCCGCGACCTGCCTGAAGACTATGGCAGCCTTGGCCTGCCGGCGGCCGCGTTCGACCGTCACATCGCCTATGACATCGGCGTCGAGGCGGTGACGCGCGAACTCGCTGCCTTGCTCGATGTGCCAGCGGTGCTCGCCAATTTTTCGCGGCTGCTGATCGATCCCAATCGTGGTGAGGATGATCCAACGCTGATCCGTCAGCTCTATGACGGCACCGTCGTGACGGGAAACTATCCCCTCGCCCCGGCGGAGCGCGAAAGGCGGCTTGACCGCTTCTACCGGCCCTATCACGACGCCGTCGGCGCCATGATCGCCTCGGTCGCGCAGGCTTCCGGCAAGGCACCCTTCATCTTCTCCGTGCATTCCTTCACGCCGGTCATGCAGGGCAGGCAGCGGCCGTGGCATGTCGGCGTGCTGTGGGACCGCGACGACCGCGTGGCGCGGCCGCTGATCGACATGTTGGCCGCTGACAAAAACCTCGTTGTCGGCGACAACGAGCCCTATGACGGCGCGCTGCGGGGCGACACCATGTTCAGGCACGCCATCGTCAACGGCTATGCCCACGCGCTGATCGAAATCCGCCAGGACCTGATCGCGACCGGCGGAGATGCGCTTTCGTGGGCTGAGCGTCTGGCGCCGATCGTTGACGCGATCGATCGCTGTCCCGATATACACCAAGTGAAGATGTTCGGCTCGCGCACCGGGCCGTTATGAGGAGGTTTCGATGACCGAACTCAGCGACGAACAGAAACGCGACTTCGAGGCCGCCGCCTTTCGCCGGCTGGTGGCGCATTTGCGTGAGCGCGGCGATGTGCAGAACATCGATTTGATGAATCTCGCCGGCTTCTGCCGCAACTGCCTGTCG
The DNA here is from genome assembly GCF_006442495.1 of Mesorhizobium sp. B2-1-3. Classification (NCBI taxonomy): domain Bacteria; kingdom Pseudomonadati; phylum Pseudomonadota; class Alphaproteobacteria; order Hyphomicrobiales; family Phyllobacteriaceae; genus Mesorhizobium; species Mesorhizobium sp. B2-1-3. Next base: position 865,652 of record NZ_VFWL01000001.1, on the reverse strand, counting down.
AACTGGTATCGCGAGGCCGCGGAAGCCGAAGGCGTCGATCTCAGCAAGGACCAGTCGCGCGAGATCGTCTACGGCATGCCTTACGCGCAATGGCAGGCGCTGCACCAGACCGAAGCCTCCGACGCCAAGAAGGCCGAATTCGAGGCCAGGCGACCCAGAGACCACTAGGTGGTCTCTCACGTCCTCGATTACCCTTGAGCGCTCGGTTTGGCCCAAATGCTTCCCGAGCGCAGCGCTTGACTGAAAATTGAATCGATCTAATTTGCCGCGCAAAGCCACTTTCTGACCGGATTCGCCTATGAACGCGTCGAATGCAATGCAGACCGCCATTCGCGGCCGCTGGGCCGTGGCGGCCATCTTCCTCGCCAACGGCTTCCTGACCGGCAGCTGGGCGCCGCAGATCCCGGTGTTCCTGACCCGCCTGGACATTTCCAAGTTCACTCTGGGGCTTTTGATCCTGCTGTTCGGCGCCGGCGCCGTCACCGCCATGACCTGGTGCGGTCACCTGATTTCGAAACACGGCTCGCGCACCGTGCTGCGCTGGTTTGGCCTCTGCGGCAGCCTCGGCCTGCTGGTCGTGGCGCTGGCGCCCAACGTGCCGCTGGCTGCCGTCGCCATGTTCATCTTTGGCGGCTCCATCGGCGGCATGGATGTCGCCATGAACGCCAATGCGGTGGTGGTCGAGCGGCGGCTGTCGCGCGCGATCATGTCCTCCTCGCATGGCTTCTGGAGCCTCGGCGGTTTCGCCGGCGGTGCCCTTGGCGGCTTTGCCATCCAGAATTACGGCCACCTCGCCCACGCCGCGGTCGTGACGGCGCTTGCCTTAGCGGCGATCGCGGCGGCGGTGCCCTATATCGTCGCCGAGGGCAGGCCGCAGGCTGCCGAGCATCATAAATTCACCTTGCCGGGAAACCCGCTGGTCTACTTCGTCGGCCTGATGGCGCTGCTGACGATGGTCTCCGAAGGCGCCGTACTCGACTGGGCAGCGCTTTATCTCAGGCAGGAACTCGGCGCCGATCTCGCCATTGCCGGTCTCGCCTACGCCGCCTTTTCCGGTGTCATGGCGATCATGCGTTTCTTCGGCGACGGCGTGCGCAATCGTTTCGGGGCCGTGACGACGTTGCGCGGTTCGGCGATCATCGCTGCCGCCGGCATGCTGATCGCAGGCCTGTCGCCCTCACCGTGGCTTGCCATCTCCGCCTTCGCTCTGTGCGGCTTCGGCATCGCCAATATGGTGCCGATCATCTTTTCGGCCGGCGGCAACCAGGAAGGCATTTCATCGGGCACCGGCATGAGCGTCGTCACCACCATGGGCTATTCCGGCATCCTCGTGGCGCCCTCGGCGATCGGCTTCGTCGCCGAGCATTCCAGCTTCGGCCCGATCTTCATCGCCATGTCGGGTCTGCTGATCGTCGTACTGCTGATGGCCGGATTGGCTCATCGCGCCGAATTCGCTCCCGACGCGGCGCCGGCCGAATAGCGTTTCAGTTCCTCGTGAAGGAAATCCGCCACGCGTCGGATGCGCACGCTGGTGCGCACGTCGCGATGCATGGCCAGCCACACCGGCAGCTTGGGCAGCGGCAGGCCCGGCAGCACCTTCTCCACCAGGGGGTCCCGCTCGGCCAGCGGCTCCTGGCCGAGGCCGATGCCGTTTCCCGCCCGCACCGCCTCCCAAAGCACGATCTGGTTGTCGGCCCGGAAGCGAAAACTGTTCCGCGTGACCGATATGCCGAAATGCGTAAAGCCTCGGATCATCTCGTCGCTCCGGTCGAAGCCGATCAGCGCGTGGTCGAGCAGGTCGGCCGGCTCGCGCGGGCGGCCGCACCGGTCGAGATAGGCTAGGGAAGCACAGGCGCAGAGCGCGATATCGCAGACCTTGCGCGCCACCAACTCGTTCTGTGTCGGCTTGACCATGCGGATGGCGATGTCGGCATCCCGGCGCAGCAGGTTCTCGACCTGGTTGGAAGCGACGATCTCGACCTCGATGCCGGGCTCCTCGATGCCGAGCCGCGCCATCATGTCGGGCAGCACATAGGCCGCCACCACCTCGCTGGCGGCGATGCGCACCGTCCCTTCGATCGCTTCGACCGAACCCAGCGCCAGCCGTGAAAAAGCGCTCGCCTGCTCGCTCACCGCCTTGCCGCGCTCGAAGAGAGTGGCCCCGGCTTCGGTCAGCGCGTAGCCGCTTCGCCCGCGCCGGAACAGGATGACGCCGAGCGCCTGTTCCAGTTCCGAGATGTGGCGGCCAAGCGTCGGCTGGCTTGCCGACAGCTTTCTCGCCGCGGCCGACAGGCTGCCGGTCTCAGCGACCGTGACGAAGCTCTTGATCAGGTTCCAGTCGATATCAGCCATTCACAACTGAATATCAGAACTGCACACATGGTCAATTTCAATTCATTGGTGAGGCAATCATATTCGGCCTGCAAACATCGATACGCCCTGCAACAAGCCAATCAGGAGTAACCCAAATGACCAGGATTGCACTCACCGCCGCTGCCCTCCCCATCGCCGCCAACGCCGCTTTCGCAAGCAGCGACAAGTTCGGCTCGAACAATGCCAGCCAGGCGCCTGTCGCCAGCAAAGACAAGACGATCACCACATCGATCGAGAAGTCGAATGCGATCATCCGGAAGCCGGTCGTCCAGGGCAGCAACCGCGACCTCTTCGGCAACCGCTGAACAGACCTCGAGATATCCCCAAGGCGGCGGGCTTGTCCCGTCGCTTCACAGCAAACAGGAGACGAAGAATGACCAAGATTGCAATCCTTGGCGCCAATGGCCGGCTCGGCCGCGTGGTCGCCAAGGCCTTCATCGACGCGGGCTATGATGTCCGCGCCATCACCCGCACCGGCAAGGTGCCGGCTGAGCTTGCAGGCGCGACGGCCGTCGCCGGCGATGCGCTGGACCGCGAGTCTCTGATCCGCGCCACGCAGGGCGTCGACATCATTTTCAACGGCCTGAACCCGATCTACACCGACTGGGGCAAGTGCCTGCCGATGGCCGAGAATGTCATGGCCGCCTGCCGGGCCAACGGCACGCTGCATCTCTTCCCCGGCACCGTCTACAATTATGGCTCGCCGATGCCGGCGGTGATCACGGAAGACACGCCGTTCCACCCGACAACCGAGAAAGGGCGGATCCGCTGCGCCATGGAGGCCCTATTCCGCCGTGAAGCTGAGGCGGGTCGGGTGCGCACGATTATTCTGCGCGCCGGCGATTTCTTCGGCGGCACCGGCAGCGGCTCCTGGTTCGACCTCGTCGTCGCCGCCAAGATGAGCAAGGGCATCTACACCGCGCCCGGCCCGGCCGATCTGGTGCATGAATGGGCCTATCTGCCGGATTTCGCTGTCGGTTTCGTCGCACTGGCGCGCAATCTCGACAAGCTCGGCTCTTACGAGGCGCTGAATTTTCCGGGCCATGCCGTCACCGACATCGAGATCAAGGCGGCCGCCGAAAAGGCGCTCGGACGCAAGCTTAAACTAAGCTTCATGCCGTGGTGGGTGCTGCGCGCCGGCAGCCCGTTCGTGGCGATGTGGCGCGAGATCGTCTCGATGTCCTATCTGCGCTTCGAAGCGCACCGGCTGGTCTCGGCGCGACTGAACGAGGTCATCGGCGAAATCCCGCATACACACCTGGACCAGGCGGTGCATGAAGCGTTGCAGGATATCGGCGTCGCCGTCGCGCCGGCCCACCAAGCAGCGTGACTGCCGAGCGTGCCGAAAAGACGGCAACGGCGTGCTCGGCCGCAAATTGGTGCCGGTCAGATCCGGCCCATCAGAAGCAGGATAAGCACCACGACGAGGACGACGCCGACGATGCCCGACGGCCCGTAACCCCAGGAGCGCGAATGCGGCCATGCCGGCACCGCGCCAATCAGGATCAGGATCAGGATGATGATGAGAATCGTGCTGATCGTCATTTTAGAGCCCTCGCCGTCTGGTTGAATCCGAGGGAACAATGCAAAAGGCCGCCCGGTAGTTCCCGGGCTGCCTTTTGACCTGGCTTGCGAAACCGCTCTATTCGGCGGCCTTCGGGAAGGCGATTGCCGGCTCGGCGTCGCCATCGGCTGCTGGCTCCTGCGGCGAGATCTCTCCCTTGCCGCGTCGCAACAGCCGGCTGAACCACCCTCGCCGCGCGCCTGGCTTGACCTTGGCGCGGGTGAACACCATCAGCATCGACGGCGTCACCACCAGCGTCAGCACGGTGGCGAAGGACAGGCCGAACACGATCGCCGAGGACAGCGAAATCCACCATTGCGTCGAAGGCGCGTTGATCGTCGTCTCATGATGGAAGATCTCGAGGCCGAGGCCGAAGGCGATCGGCAGCACGCCGAGGATAGCCGAAACCGCCGTCAGCACCACCGGGCGGGCACGCTCGCGGCAGGTCTGCAGCACCGCTTCCATCTTGTCCCAGCCCTCCTCGCGCAGCCGGTCATAGGTGTCGATCAGCACGATATTGTTGTTGACCACCACGCCGGCCAGCGCGATGACGCCGATGCCCGACATGACGATGCCGAACGCTTCGCCTGTCAGAAGCAGGCCCAGGAACACGCCGATCGTCGCCATGACCACGCAGGACAGCACCAGCCAGACGCTGGTGAACTTGTTGAACTGCGCCAGCAGCACCAGGAAGATCAGGAAGATCGCCGCGCCGAAGGCCTTGCTGAGGAAGGCGCTCGCTTCCGCGCTGTCCTCGTTGGAGCCGGCGAGCTTCCAGCGGATGCCGCTGCCGAGATCCATGTCCGAGACCGCCTTGGTCACCTGCTCCTGTACGGCGGCGACCTGCGCTCCGGCGGCGACATTGGCCTGCACCACGACGGTGCGCGCGCCGTCGATGCGGTTGAGGATGCCGACCGTCGGCTCGGGCTTGCGCACGACGAAGTTCGAGATCGGCACCGACCCTTGCGACGTCTGCACCCTGAGTTCGTCGAGCGTCGACAGCGTGCGCCGGTCTTCCGGAAGGCGCAGGCGGATGTCGACGGCATCGTCCGCGCCCGCCGGCCGGTATTCCGACAGCTTCAAGCCGTTGGTCACCAGCTGCACCACGGTGCCGACCGAGGTCGGGCTGATGCCGTATTGGGCGGCCTTGGCGCGGTCGACCTCGAGCGCCCAGTCGACGCCGGGCGGCGGCAGGCCGTCCGAAATGTCGATGACGTTGGGCACCTTGGCGATCCGCGCCGCCACTTCGCGCGCCTTGTCGTCGAGCCCGGCGGGATCGGCGGCCGAAAGCCTGATCTGGATCGGCTTGCCGGTCGGCGGGCCGGCCTCCGGCACGCGCACCTCGACGTCGACGCCGGGAATGCCGGCCATGACGCCGCGCAGGTCGCTGAGGATCTGGTTGGCGGATTTGCGCTCGCGCCAGTCGACGAACTCGTACTGGATCACGCCGACGACGTCCTCGGGAATGTCCTGGCCGCCGCCCTGAGTCTTGCCGGCGCGTGTATAGACCGATTTTACGCCCGGCCAGCCGAGCAGCCTGTTCTCCGCCGTCCTGGTGGCGGCATCCATCTCGGCCAGCGAAAGATTGCCGCGCGCATGCACGTAGAGCAGGCCGTAGTCCGGCTCGACGCTGGGGAAGAACTCGACGCCGGCGCCGTATTTCGAATAGGCGTAGCCGACGCCGAACAGCAGCGCCACGGTGAGCACCAGGACGGTGATCGGGAAGCGCACCGCCTGCTTGACGATGGCCATGTACCAGCCGTCGCGGTTGTCGTCCTCGTGATGCTTCGGCGCCTTGGCGAAGATCGCGCCCAGCGTCGGCGCGAACACCAGCGCATAGAGCATCGAGGCCGACAGCGTGACGATCAGCGTGATCGGCATGTATTTCATGAAGTCGCCGATGATGCCGGGCCAGAACAGCAGCGGCGAGAACGCGGCGATGCGCGTCATCGTCGCCGCGATGACCGGGCCGGCCATGCGCTTGGCGGCGAGCGCGAAGGCATCCGCCTTCGGCATGCCTTCGCTCATGCGCCGCTCGGCGAACTCGGTGACGATGATGGCGTCGTCGACCAGCATGCCGACAGCCAGGATGAGGCTGAACAGCACGATCATGTTGATCGTGTAGCCCATCATGGCAAGCAGCAATATGCCGATCAGGAAGGACGATGGTATGGCCAGCCCGATGAGCAGCGAGGCGCGGCCCGACAGCGCGTAGAGAATGACGATGAACACCAGGATCACGGCGATCATGACGTGGTTCTGGAGGTCACCCAAGAGCTGGTTGACGAAGACCGACTTGTCCTGCGTGTAGGTGACATGCATGCCTTCGGGCATCGTCTTGATGAAGGTGTCGGACACCTCCCTGACATGGTTCAGCGTGTCGATCAGGTTGGCGCCGATGCGCTTCTTCACCTCGATGGCGATGGCCGGCTTGCCGTCGAGGCGAGTGACCGTCTCGGCGTCCTTGAAGGTCGAGCGTATGGTGGCGATGTCCTTGGCCTGCACCACGGCGTTGGGTGTGGCGACGACCGGCAGGTTGGCCACGTCCTCGGGCGTCTCGATCAGCGACGGCACCTTGACCGCGTATTTGCCTTCCGAGCCTTCGAGATTGCCGGCGGCGACCAGGCTGTTGGAGGCGCCGACGCCTTGCATCAGCTGGTCGAGCTGCAGCCCGTAGGAGGACAGCTTCACGGGATCGGTGACCACTTCGACCAGATCGTCGCGCGCGCCCTGCAGCGAGCCTTCCAGCACGCCCGGTACCTCTTCGATACGGTCGCGCAGTTCGCGCGCAGCCGCCGTCAGCAAGCGCTCCGGCACGTCGCCCGACAGAGTGACGACGAGGACCGGAAACTCGGAAACGTTGACCTCGTTGACCGTCGGCTCCTCGGCCGCCTGCGGCAGGTCGGCCTTGGCGTCCTGCACCTTGCTGCGCGTGTCCTGGAGCGCCGTGGCCAGATTGGTTTGCGGCTGGAACTCGACAAGCACGTAGCCGCCGCCCTGGAAGGCGGCCGAGCGCATCTCCTTGAGGCCCTTCAGGCTCTTCAGCTTGCTTTCCATCGGCCGCAGGAGAAGGCGTTCCGAATCCTCCGGCGAAATGCCCTGGTAGATCAGGCTGATATACATCATCGGGATCGGAACGTCGGGTTCCGCTTCCTTGGGCGTCGACTGATAGGCGACCCAGCCCGCCGCCAGCAGGAACAGCAGGGCGGATATTGTGAGGCGGGCGTTGTGGATTGCGAGTCTGACGATATCCATGACTTGATGCCTGCTGTTTCTTCGGAAGCGGCGAACTGGCGGGAGGCGCCGGAGATCCCGACGCCGGGCTTTGCGCTACTGCGTACCGGCGGTGGCTTCGCCGATCAGCTTGTTGATGGTCGCCTGGTCGGCCTCGACGGGCTTGACGATATCGCCTTCCTTCACCAGTTCCTGGCCGGCGACAATGATGCGCGCATCTTTCGGAATTCCGCCGAGCACGAGACCGTTCGGCGTGTCGTCCACCAGGTCGATCGGGTAGAAGGCCACCTTGTCGTCGCTGCCGACGGCGCGGATGCCGAGATCACCCTTGTCACCCAGCGTCACCACCGAACGCGGCAGCAGAACCGCATCGGTCGGCTCGGCGCTGAGCGTGATCTCGGCCGTCATACCGGCGGGGATGCTGCCATCCGCATTGGGGATCGCCACTTCGACACGGAAGGTGCGGGTCTGGGAGGAGGCGTCGCGGCTGATATACCGCACGGTGCCGGTGACCTTCTGGTCGTTGACCAGGCGCACATTGGCCTCTTCGCCGATCTTGATGTAGCGCAGGTCGCGTTCGCTGATTTCGCCGCGGGCGATCACCGGATCGAGCTTGAGGATGGTCGCCACCTCGCCGCCTTGCATGACCGAGCTGCCGAGTTCCACCGGCACCCTGTCGATGACGCCGTCGAACGGCGCCTTGACCTCGTTGCGGTCGAGCTCGGCCTGCGCGGTCTCCAGCATTGATTGCGCCGAGGTCAAATTCGAGCGCGCCGTGTCGAGCTGCAGCTTCGGCAGATTGCCGGTCTTGGCCAGCCGTTCGGCGGCGTCGAGCTCGGCCCTGCGTTGCGCCAGCAACTGCTTGGCGTTGTCGACATTCGAGATTTTCTCTTCGGCCGCCAGCATCAGAACCAGATCGCCCGTCTTGACGTGCTGGCCTTGGCTGACCGGCAGTTTGTCGATGACACCGGCGACGCGCGTTGCCAGCACCGCCCGCTTGTCGGCCTCGGTCAACCCCGAAATGCGGATAGCGCGCGCATAGGTCTTGCGCGGCGGCGTCACCACCGCGACGGTGCGCGGCGCGGCTTTCGGCTCGGCTTGCGCCGTGTTCGGCTTGCCGGCCTCCGGCGTCTTGGCCTTTTCGGCCTCTGCCGCCCTCTGGGCGTCGGCGGCGGCACTGCCAACGGATGAAAACTCGCCCGTCGCCATCCAGGCGGCGAAACCGATGAGCACAACAATGGCAGCAAGCTTGTGAAACCTGATTTTCGGCATCGTCGTTTTTTCCACTGCGGGGTTTGGCCGGGACTGCGTCCTCCTCGAGGAGCGCGTCGCCGATATGGGTGCGCGCCAGGCCGTGTTCAAATTGCCGTGATCGGCGAAGCGCGCTTCTACATCAAGTTTGCAACGCAATATAGTCGGAAAGTTGCAGCAGCATTGCGAAGCTGGACAGAGTATAGCCGTCGCGAAGCATTTTTTTGCCCAAATAGGGTGCGGCTTTAGCGGGGCTCGTTGGCGACCGATGATCGGCCGTTGAAGGCCCGGTGCCGCCGGGCCTGCGTCTGCTCTCGGAGGCACGACGCCGGCGCGAGGCGATTTTCAACCCCACGCGGGTTTCGAGCACGATGATAACCTCGGCCTGACGGACCATCCCGGCGTGCGACATTTCACGCAACACACTGGAATTGCTTGAAGAACGGACCGTTCAACTCTGATCCAGAGCGTCGTTCCCTGGTCAAGCCGGATGCTCCAGGAGCGAGGACGGGTCGCCTCGATGCGTCTGCTCCATTGCGTTCCGCCGTCTAGGCTTGAGACATGATATAGCCTCGAACAAAACGCCTGCTGGTGCTGTTCGTGGCAGTATTCCTCGCCCGCCAGTCACCGTTCCGGATACGGTCGAGGGATGGCGCCCAACAGCGGCGCCCGCACGACACTGGCAGCAGGCGTCAGCATGATGATGCGCGCCTCACACGCGATGGTTGTTGCTGGCGCCGGAAGGAACTTGCTGGCACCGCGCGGCAGATCACGCCCGTGTGACGGATGCGGGTTCAGGCCCGGCGACGCTCCGCTTCGGGGTTCTTGCGCGCGGCCAGGAATTCCTTCACCCGTCGGCCAGGTGCCGGACCCCGCACCGGCTTGAAGCCGTCGTCGAGCTCGCCGGAGAGGTCGAGCGTCGGCCGCTTGCCGACGGCATCGTAGTTCTCCTCCAGCCAGTCGCTGGCGGCGGTGCGGCCAAGATCGCGCAGATAGGCCAGGAATGCCCATTCGGCATTGACCTTCGATGATGCCGACAGGTCCTTGAAGGCCTCATCGGCGTCGATGCGGTGCATGCGGATGTCCCGGTACTCGCCCCGCGGCAGGCGGCCGGCGGCGATCAGTTCCTTGACGAAGGCGATCGAACGGAATTCGCGCAGCAGCCCGGCGTTGAAGGTGATCTCGTCGATGCGGTTCTGGATCTCATTGGCGCTTTTGGGCGTTCCCTCGCGCACGACCGGATTGATCTGCACCAAAAGCACGTCCTCGGTGGCAGCCGTCTTGAAGAACGGATAGAGCGCCGGATTGCCGCCATAACCGCCATCCCAATAGGGCACGCCCTTGATCTCGACGGCGCGGAACAGTTGCGGCAGGCAGGCCGAGGCCATCACTGTGTCGAGGTCGATCTCGCCATCGGAAAACACCCGCAACTGCCCTGTCTCGACATTGGTGGCCGAGATGAACAGTTCCATCGACTTGCAGGCGCGTACATTGTCGAAATCGATCCCCTGCGCGACCACGTCGCGCAGCGGATTGAGGCCGAGCGGGTTGGCGACATAGGGCGAGAACACGCGCGACATGGTGTCGAAGAAGACATAACCCGGCGTGTTCTCGATCGACCAATTGCCCCAGGCGACGTCCCACGGCATGCGCTGCACCGGGCTGAACCGGCCCTTCGCCGCCACCGCATGCCAGAAGTCGTCGAGCTTCTTGCGCGCGCCTTCGACGCCGCCGCGAACGAAGCCGTCGGCCAGCGCCACCGCGTTCATCGCGCCCGCGCTTGTGCCGGACACCGCTGCGATCTCCAGCCGGCCATCCTCCAGAAGCCGGTCGAGCACGCCCCAGGAAAAAGCCCCGTGGGAACCGCCGCCCTGAAGCGCGATGTTGATCTTCTTTACTTCCTCCGCCTTGCCGTTCTTCGTCATGCGTTCCTGTCGATCCCGGTGCCTGACTTATTGCGTGCCCGGGAATCGGGACGTCAGCGTCACGGCAGACCTATGTTGCAGTGCAGCATATAAGGACGCACCAAGGCAAGAACACGAGCACGGTCGCGTGATGGCATGAAATTTCGATCATGCGGAAACGCCCTCCGCCTTGTGGCGGAGGGCGCGGTGTATCTTCCAAACAGGTTTGATGCTCAGGCGACGAGGTCCGGCATCGGTCCGACATAGCGCGACAGCGGCCGGATCAGCCGTCCCGTCGTCTGCTGCTCGCGCGCATGCGCGACCCAACCGGCGACGCGCCCGGCCGCGAAGACATTGCTGAAGGGCTTGGCTGGGAAAACCCGCCGCTTCCAGCACCAACGCGGTGTAGAACTCGACATTGGTCTGCAGCGAGCGCTGCGGCTTGGCAATCCGAAGCACATCGAGCGCAGCCTGTTCGACTGTCTCGGCGAAGGCCAGCCGGCGACCGGTCTCGCCCTCCCCGCCGAGTTGCCGCACCACCGCCTTCAGCACATCGGCGCGCGGATCGCGCACGCGGTAGATGCGGTGGCCGAAGCCCATGATGCGTTCACCACGCGCGATCTCGCCGCGCAGCCAGCCGGCGGTGTCGCCATGCGCCTGGATGGCGTCGAGCATCTCGATGACAGGGCCGGGCGCGCCGCCATGCAGTGGGCCCTTGAGCGCCCCGAGGCCAGCCAGCACCGACGATGTCAGCCCGGCCTGCGTCGAGGCGACGATGCGCGTGGCGAAGGTCGAGGCATTGAGGCCGTGGTCGCAGACGGTCACGAGGTAAGTGTCGAGTGCCCTTGCCAGAGCCGGCGTCGGCACGGAACCGTCGAGCATCCTCAGCATATCGGCGGCATGATCGGCCCTCCCATCCGGCGCGACCGGCTGCTCGCCGCGCCGCAGGCGCAACAGCGCCGGCGTCAGCACGGCGGGCGCCGCGATCAGCCCAAGCGCGTCCGTCAGCGTCTCGCCGTCAGGCAGCAACGCCATGCCGGCACGCATGGCGCTATAGACGTCGAGCGGCGCCAGCAGGGGCAGGCAAGACAAGAGCCGGTCGAACACCTCGACGCGCGCCTGGCCCAGTCTCGCGGCCAGTTCCGCGTCTCCGGGAAGGTCGTAGAAGAAGCCGTCGAGAAGCAGGCGAACGACCTGCGGATAGTTCCATCGCCCGGCCAGTTCCGGCAGGGAGTACCCCCGGATCGTCAAGCGGCCGCCCAGCCCATCCACGTCGGACAGCACCGTTTCCGCCGCCACCACATCATCGAGCCCGTTCGCCATGGCTTTGTCTCCTTGAGCTTTTCCGACACTAAGGATAAGGATGGGCAACACGCGCATCAATCTTGATCAACATAATCAATATGGGACCGACATGTCCGAATGGCTGCCGCGGGACGAGGCGCTGGAACGGCTCAAGGTGCGGCCGCAGACGCTCTACGCCTATGTCAGTCGCGGGCGCATCGGCATGCGCCCGGACAGTGCCGATCCACGCCGCAGCCAATATCGCGCCGACGATATCGCGGCCCTGATGATGCGAAGAGAGCGCGGACGCAGCCCATCGGCCATCGCCGAAAGCGCCATCGCCTGGGGCGAACCCTCGCTCGTCACCTCGATCTCGACCGTTTCGCACGGCCACCTTGTCTATCGGGGCCGCGACGCCGTTGCGCTGTCCGAACATGCCACGCTCGAAGAGACCGCCGCCGTGCTGTGGGCCCTGCCTGAGCCGGTGGGTTTCGAGGCTCCGGCCTCGGATCAATCCCAACAACTCGGCCGAGCCCCGGCCTTCATGCAACTTGCCATGCTCGCCGGCCAGGGGCGGCCTTCACTAGGGCGCGGCGCCGCCTCGCTGTGCGCCGACGCCGCGCGCGCGATCGGCGTGCTGGCCGGCGCTCTTGGCGCCTCGGCGGGATCAGATCCGGTGCACATGCGGTTGGCGCGAGGCTGGTCGGTGGATGAAGGCGGGGCGCAGGCTATCCGGCGCGCCCTTGTGCTGCTTGCCGATCACGAACTCAACGCATCGACCTTCGCGGCGCGCGTCGCGGCCTCGACCGGAGCCTCGCCCGCCGCCTGCCTGCTCGCGGGTCTGGCGACACTTTCCGGTCCGCGGCACGGTGGCGCCGGCGAGGCGGTGATGCAACTCGCGGACGATGCGGCGCGGCACGGCGCCGATGCGGCGATCCGGCGCTGGCTCGGCCATGACAGGCCTTTGCCAGCGTTCGGCCATCCGCTCTATCCCGAAGGCGATCCCCGCGCCACGGCGCTTTTGGCGGCCATCGACAACACCGACAGAACATTGCGATCGCTGGAAATCGCCGCCATTGCCGCGACCGGCGCCCGCCCGAACGTCGACTTTGCCCTGGCCGTTCTGACGCGCAGCCTCGACCTGCCGCGCGATGCGCCGTTCCAGCTGTTCGCGCTTGGGCGCAGCGTTGGCTGGGCCGCCCACATGGTCGAACAGGCAATGAGCGGCGGCAGCATCAGGCCGCGCGGTCGCTATGAGGGATTATTGCCGTAGGATCGGAAGAAAAGCGCTGCGCGCTCACGACATGGTGTCGAGCTTGCGCTGCATGGCCGCGATCTGGTCCTTCAACTGCTGCAGATCGTCGGGTTTTTCCGGCGTTTCCTTCCTGGCCGGTTCGGCGGGGGCCGCCGCAGGTGCCGAGCCTGCCGGCGGGAAAGGCGTGAACAGCCGCATGGCATTCTGGAACATTTCCATGTTGCGGCGCGTCTGCTCCTCCAGCGCCTTGATCGGCGTGGCCATCTTCATCATGTCGAGTGGTGACTTGCCGATGGCGCCCTTCATCTGCTCGCGGAAGCGCTCCTGTTCCTTGGAGAAGGCGATCATCGACTGTTCGAGGAAGCTCGGCACGATCATCTGCATCTGGTCGCCGTAGAAGGCGATCAACTGGCGCAGGAACGGGATCGGCAGCATGTTCTGCCCGTCCTTGTTCTCCAATTCGAAGATGATCTGGGTCAGAACCGGATGCGTGATGTCGTCGCCGGTCTTGGCGTCCTGCACCGTGAACTCTTCGCCCTTCTTGACCATTTCGGCCAGGTCCTCGAGCGTCACATAGGTGCTGGTGCCGGTGTTGTAGAGCCGGCGATTGGCATATTTCTTGATGACGATCGGATCGTCTTTCGCAGCCATCTGCATCCTCCCCGGACACCGGCGCGCCTGAGTAAGCCGCCGGTAACGATTGCGCCCGTTCAAAGGATATGCGCAAAAGCGTCACAATTCCAAGCAGTTTGTGCAGTGCGGGATTAATTATCGCTGCATGGCCGGTGAAATATGCTGCGCAGCAGCGGACAGTTTGATGTCGCGGCCATGCGCAGCTTGCTTGCGACGCATGGGTGCCCTGCCGATTTCCGGTTTGACTCGGGGTTGGGAAAGGGCAAGAAAAGTCTTCAATGACAGAACATCAGCTTGAAGTTTGGAGAACAGAATGCCCGCTTCCAATGCCATCGTCGTCGCCAGCGCGGCACGCACACCGGTCGGTTCCTTCAACGGCGCTTTCGCCGCCACCCCGGCTCACGAGCTTGGCGCCGTCGTCGTAAGGGAATTGTTGTCGCGCGCCGCCGTCGAGGCGGCCGAGGTCGACGAGGTCATTCTTGGCCAGGTGCTGACCGCGGCCCAAGGGCAGAACCCTGCCCGCCAGGCTTCGATCCTCGCCGGGCTGCCCAGGGAGACCACCGCCTGGGGCCTCAACCAGGTGTGCGGCTCGGGCCTGCGCGCCATCGCGCTCGGCATGCAGCAGATCGCCACCGGCGATGCCAAGGTGGTTGTCGCCGGCGGCCAGGAATCGATGTCGATGTCGCCGCACGCCCAGCATCTGCGCGCTGGCGTCAAGATGGGCGACTACAAGATGATCGACACCATGATCAAGGATGGACTGTGGGATGCCTTTAATGGCTATCACATGGGCAACACGGCCGAGAACGTCGCCCGCCAGTTCCAGATCACCCGCGAGGACCAGGACCAGTTCGCGCTGGCCTCGCAGAACAAGGCCGAGGCCGCGCAGAAGGCCGGCCGGTTCAAGAACGAGATCGTCGCCTTCACCATCAAGGGCAAGAAGGGCGATACAATTGTCGACGAGGACGAATACATCCGCCATGGCGCGACGCTGGATGCCATGACCAAACTGAAGCCGGCCTTCGACAAGGACGGCACTGTGACCGCCGCCAATGCCTCCGGCATCAACGACGGCGCCGCCGGCGCGCTTTTGATGAGCGAAGCGGAAGCTGCCAGGCGGGGCATCACCCCGCTGGCGCGCATCGTCTCCTGGGCGACCGCGGGCGTTGACCCGGCGATCATGGGCACCGGTCCGATTCCCGCCTCGCGAAAAGCGCTGGAAAAGGCCGGCTGGTCGGTCGGCGATCTCGACCTGATCGAGGCCAACGAGGCTTTCGCCGCGCAGGCCTGCGCGGTCAACAAGGACATGGGCTGGGATCCCTCGATCGTCAACGTCAATGGTGGCGCCATCGCCATCGGTCATCCGATCGGCGCCTCTGGCGCGCGCATTTTCAACACGCTGGTCCACGAGATGCGCCGAAGAGGTGCCAAGAAGGGTCTCTCCACCCTGTGCATCGGCGGCGGCATGGGCGTCGCCATGTGCGTCGAAGCGCTCTAAAAGAGAAGTGAATGGGGAGTAGCGAATAGGGAAGAACGGCGTCGGCGCAATGGGATATCTGATCCCTACTCGTCATTCGCTACTCCCTGTTCACTCTCCCAACCAAAGGGAGGGAGCGCATGACCAAGGTTGCAATCGTCACGGGCGGATCGCGCGGCATCGGCGCGGCAATATCGATGGCGCTGAAGGAAGCCGGCTATTCGGTTGCCGCCAACTACGCCGGCAATGATGAGGCGGCGAGCAAGTTCACGGCCACAACCGGCATCAAGACCTACAAATGGTCGGTCGCCGACTACGACGCCTGCGCCGCCGGCATCAAGCAGGTCGAGGCCGATCTGGGCCCGGTCGCGGTGCTGGTCAACAATGCCGGCATCACGCGCGACGCCATGTTCCACAAGCTGACGCGTGAGCAGTGGAAGGAGGTCATCGACACCAATCTCTCCGGCGTTTTCAACATGACGCATCCGCTGTGGAGCGGCATGCGCGACCGCAAGTTCGGCCGCGTCATCACCATCTCCTCCATCAATGGCCAGAAGGGCCAGGCCGGCCAGGTCAACTACTCCGCGGCCAAGGCCGGCGACATCGGTTTCTCGAAGGCTCTGGCCCAGGAAGGAGCCCGCGCGGGCATCACCGTCAACATCATCTGCCCAGGCTATATCGCCACCGAAATGGTCCGGGCGATCGATGAGAAGGTGCTCAACGAACGCATCATCCCGCTAATCCCGGTCGGGCGCCTCGGCGAGCCGGAGGAGATCGCGCGCTGCGTCGTCTTCCTCGCCTCCGAGGACGCCGGCTTCATCACGGGATCGACCATCACCGCCAATGGCGGCCAGTACTTTGCCTGAGGTCTCGCCGGGCTGCCGGCTTCCCGGTGCCGATTGAAGGAGGGCTCGTTCGCCATCCGCTTCGGATGTCCGTGACGCCGTCCGATGACGGCTGTCGGCCTGCTGTTCCAATCCGGCACGCAAAGGTTAATGGCGGCAGCGGGTATTGTGCAAAACTGCCTGGATAAGCTGTGCATTGTCGGTGGAAAACCTGTGCGCAACACTACATCTTGTCGTGAACAAACAGGGAAAATCCCGACATCGCCGATTCGTCGCCCTTTCGTTCCATGTTTGGCCGCAATGCTAACGAGAGCAGTTGCAATCGCCTATCAAACTGTTAATTTCTATTAAGAAAGTTCAACAATTTCATAAGCTTGGATGAAGCAAGGCGGGCTGCCACACGGCTTTGCCAGCGAAAGTTAACGGCGGCTCTCGCCTAGCATGAAACGGGCCAATTCCGTGATTCAGCATGTGGTAAGGATCATCAGCCAAAACTCCACATCTAGCCGTGAACAAAACCTGAATCCGGGCGAGTCAGCGATTCGTCGCCGATTCGTTCCAGACTCGTTCCAACCCTTAATCAGCAGCCGAACCGAAGCTCGACGGAGGTGACTTCGAACCGCCAGCGGAACATTCCGCTTTCGCTTCGCGCCTGAAATCCCTATGTGTCGCCTGTCATACGCGCCACCCGAGGCGTGCTCCCGACAATGAGAGGCCAGAAAGCCTTATTTCCGAGCCGATGAACATCCATCCGAAACCCACCGAGCCGCTGATCCTGTCGGGTCGCGACGTGACTGCCGTGCTTGGGCCGACCAACACAGGCAAGACCCATCTCGCCATCGAGCGCATGGTGGCGCATGAAAGCGGCATCATCGGCCTGCCGCTCAGGCTCTTGGCGCGAGAGGTCTATACCCGCGTCTGCGAAAAGGTCGGTGCCCACAAGGTGGCGCTCATCACCGGCGAGGAGAAGATCCAGCCGCCAGGCGCCAGATATTCGGTCTGTACCGTCGAAGCCATGCCGCGCGAGACCGATGCCGCCTTCGTCGCCATCGACGAGGTGCAGCTTGCCGGGGACCTCGAGCGCGGCCACATCTTCACCGACCGCATCCTGCATCTGCGCGGCCGCCAGGAGACGCTGCTGCTCGGCGCCGCCACCATGCACGGCATCTTGCAGCGCCTGTTGAAAGGCGTCTCGGTGGTGACACGACCGCGGCTGTCACATCTGGCCTATGCCGGTTCGAAGAAGCTGACCCGCTTGCCCCGGCGCACAGCGATCGTCGCCTTCTCCGCCGACGAGGTCTATGCCATCGCCGAACTGATCCGCCGCCAGCAGGGCGGTGCGGCCGTCGTGCTTGGCGCGCTCTCGCCCCGCACCCGCAACGCCCAGGTGGCGCTGTTTCAGTCGGGCGACGTCGATTATCTCGTCGCCACCGATGCCATCGGCATGGGCCTTAACCTCGATCTCGACCATGTCGCCTTCGCCCAGAACCGCAAGTTCGACGGCTATCAGTATCGCAACCTGACGGCGGCCGAACTTGGCCAGATCGCCGGGCGCGCCGGCCGGCACCTGCGCGACGGCACCTTCGGCGTCACCGGCCAGGTCGACCCGCTGGACGAGGAATTGGTCAAGAAGATCGAAAGCCACGACTTCGACCCCGTTAAGGTTCTGCAGTGGCGCACAGCGCGTTTCAATTTCGCCAGCCTCGACGCGCTGAAGCGCTCGATCGAGACCAATGCCCCGGTGGAAGGCCTGACCCGTGCGCTGCCGGCAGTCGATGCGCAGGCGCTTGAGCACCTGTCGCGTGACGAGGACATCAGGGCGCTCGCCACCGACGCAAGGCGCGTCGCGCTGCTGTGGGAGGCCTGCGCGCTCCCCGACTACCGCAAGATAGCGCCGGCCCAGCACGCCGACCTCATTGCGTCGATCTACATGGACCTCGCCAGGCATGGCCATGTCGACGAGAATTACATGGCCGAGCAGGTGCGCCGCGCCGACACCACCGAGGGCGACATCGATACGCTGTCGCATCGCATCGCCCAGATCCGCACCTGGACATTCGTGTCGAACCGGCCCGGCTGGCTGGCCGATCAGGCACACTGGCAGGAAAAGACGCGCGAAATCGAAGACAGATTGTCGGATGCGCTGCATGAGCGGTTGACGAAACGCTTCGTAGACCGCAGGACTTCCGTCCTCATGCGGCGCCTTAGAGAAAATACCATGCCTGAAGCCGAAATAAGCCCAACCGGAACCGTCCTCGTCGAAGGCCACCATGTCGGCGAGTTGCAGGGGTTCCGTTTCACCGCCGATCAGAGCGCTGGCGGCGAAGACGCCAAGGCCGTGCGCGCGGCCGCCCAGAAGGCGCTGGCAGCGGAGTTCGAGGCACGCGCCGAACGCTTCGGCGCCTGCGCCAATGGCGACATCGCGCTCGGTTCCGACGGCACGCTGCGCTGGATCGGCGCGCCGATCGGCACTCTGGTTGCCGGTGAAGACGCGCTGAAGCCGCGTCTGGTGCTTTTGGCCGACGAACAGCTGACCGGCCCGGCGCGTGACAAGGTCGCCGCGCGCGCCGAGCGCTTCGTCAATTTCCAGATCGAATCCCTGCTGAAGCCGCTGGTCGATTTAAAGAATGCCGAGCAGATATCGGGTATCGGCCGCGGCATTGCCTTCCAGCTGGTCGAGAATTTCGGCCTTATCAATCGTCGCGACATCGCCGAGGAGATGAAGTCGCTCGACCAGGAAGGCCGCGCGGCATTGCGCCGGCTGGGCGTGCGCTTCGGCGCCTATCATGTCTTCGTGCCGGCGCTGATCAAGCCGGCGCCCGCGGGATTGGTGACGTTGCTGTGGGCGCTGAAAAACGACGGCAAGGACAAGCTCGGCTTCGGCGACGTCGTCCATGCGCTGGCATCGGGCCGCACCTCGGTGGTCATCGATCCGGCTTTCGACAAGGCCTTCTATAAGCTTGCCGGCTACCGCAATCTCGGCCGCCGCGCCGTGCGCATCGACATTCTGGAACGGCTGGCCGACCTGATCCGCCCGGCGACCAACTGGAAGCCCGGCCTCGGCCAGCGTCCGGATGGCGCCTATGACGGCCAGTCTTTCATGGTGACGCCGCCGATGATGTCGATTCTCGGCGCCACGGCCGATGACATGGAAGAAATCCTGAAAGGTCTTGGCTACCGTGCCGAGCCGAAGCCGGCGGCCGAAGTCAAGGCACGGCTGGAAGCGCAGGACAATGCCGCCCGGGAAGCCGTGGCGGCCAAGCTGGCAGCGGAAGAGGCCGCGCGCGCCGAGCAGGCCAAGGCGGCGGAGGCGGCTGCGACGGACAGGCCTGCGGAGACATCCGCGGAAGATCCGGAAACTGCGACTGCCCAGACCGCCGTCGAAATTCCTGCTGAACCCATTGCGGAAGCGGCCGAAACTGTTGCGGAAGAACAACCCGAAGTTCCAGCCGAAGCTACGCAAGAGGTTGCGCCTGTAGCAGAAGCCGTGCCTGAGACTTCTGCCGCCGAAAGCGCCGACGCTCTCACTTCCCCCTCGACGGGGGAGATCGCGGAGCGAGGCGAGGAGGGGGACAGCGCCGACGCTCCCCAACAGGGACCCGCTGCGGAAGCCGAAGAGCCTAAGCCGATCCTGTTGTGGCGGCAGGGCCGCTTCGACCAGCGGCCTCGTCACCGTCACCACGAGAACCGCGCCCGGCCGCGCAACGGCCAGGCGGCGCGCTCCGATGCCCCGGCGGATGCCGCTGTCGGCCAGCCCGGCACCCGGCCCGCCCACGAAGGGCGCCGCGATGGCGCCGGCAAGCCGCGTTTCGATCGCTCGAAGTTCAAGCCCAGGCCGCAAGGCGAAGGCGGGGAACGGCGGGAGGGAAAGCCGCAGGGCGAGCGTTCTGACCGCCGTGAGGGCCGGCCGGGCAGCAGGCCGGAAGGCAAGGGCGGCCCGCAAGGCGGCAAACCCTCGTTTCAGGCAAAACCGCGCGAGGAGCGCCCGGTGCGCTTCGATCCCGACTCTCCCTTCGCCAAGCTCGCCGCTTTGCGCGACCAGCTGAAGAAATAGCCGCACAGGATCCGATGGTCGCCCCGATGGCCACCGACCGCCAGCGTATCGACAAATGGCTGTTCTTCTCGCGCGCGGTGAAATCGCGCTCGCTGGCCGCCAAACTGGTCGTGGCCGGCCGGGTGCGCATCAATCGCGACAAAGCAGCGCAGGCCTCCGACCTGGTCAAGCCTGGCGACGTCCTGACCATCACGCTGGAGCGGCGCATCTTCATCTGGAAGGTGCTCGATGCGGGAAGCCGGCGCGGCCCCGCCGTGGAGGCACGCACGCTCTACGAAGACATGTCGCCGCCTGCCGCACCGACGGGCGAGGCGCCTCCCGACGCGATCCCAGGGCTGCGCGAGGCCGGAAGCGGCCGCCCGACGAAGAAGGAGCGCCGCGAGACCGACCGCTTGCTTGGCGACGACTGACCGCCGGTGCACGGAGGCATGTATGTTCTTCCACACCGCCGACACAACGGTCCGAGCACATGACCGATGCCCGCCATTGCCGACCCGTTGGAATTCCATTCCGGCAATGCGGACATGGCCGGAATGGCCGCCCTTGCAAGCGGGCGCCAAAGGCGTTACCTGACGGAAAAAGCCAACAAAAACGGGACGTCCCGGAGCAGATCGATGACCTATGTCGTGACCGACAATTGCATCAAATGCAAATATATGGACTGCATCGAGGTCTGTCCGGTCGACTGTTTCTACGAGGGCGAGAACATGCTCGTCATCCATCCCGACGAGTGCATTGACTGCGGTGTCTGCGAACCGGAATGCCCCGCCGACGCGATCAAGCCCGATACTGAGTCGGGCCTCGACAAATGGCTGCAGATAAACACCGAATACGCTGAGAAATGGCCTAATATCACCGCCAAGAAGGAGCCGCCGGCCGATGCCAAGGCCTTCGATGGCGAGGCCGGCAAGTTCGAGAAATATTTCTCGGCTGAACCCGGAGAAGGCGACTGACAGCGCTGCCGTTTCAACCGGCATGACGCGGCGTAAGAGGTACGGCCTATTAACCGCCTTGACAGGCGGCGTGAACCTGTGGCCTTCGCTTATGCAGCAAAACCTTGATTCTTCCGACTTTTTGTGTTACATGAGCGAAACATGCCGGTGACACAACGTCGATTTATGGCGCTAACGCCCCAAATCACTGAAAGGTGAAAATCCCATATCGGACCAGAGCGATCTGGGCCAGGCGATCGCAATCGTGCGGTTTGCCGGTCCCGGCTTTTCCGGTGGGTTCATCTGTTGTGCGGCTAATGATCGGTAACCCGATCGCGCGAGTTCAGCCGGCACCGCCGCCGGCCCACAACAAGGAGTTCAGGGCGTAATGGCAACGATCACCCCGCAGAAGAAGTCCACCGCTGCACGTCACGGTTTCAAGACCGGCGAGTACATCGTCTATCCGGCGCATGGTGTCGGCCAGATCGTCTCGATCGACGAGCAGGAAGTGGCCGGGCACAAGCTGGAACTGTTCGTCATCGATTTCCAGAAGGACAAGATGCGCCTCAAGGTGCCGGTCGCCAAGGCAACCTCGATCGGCATGCGCAAGCTGTCGGAAGAGGATTATGTCGAACGCGCACTGAAGGTCGTGCAAGGCCGCGCCCGCGTCAAGCGCACCATGTGGTCGCGTCGCGCGCAGGAATATGATGCCAAGATCAATTCCGGCGACCTGATCTCGATCTCGGAAGTTGTTCGCGACCTCTACCGCGCCGACAACCAGCCGGAGCAGTCCTATTCCGAACGCCAACTCTACGAGGCCGCGCTCGACCGCATGGCCCGTGAGATCGCCGCGGTCAACCGCATGTCGGAAACCGAAGCCGTGCGTTTGATCGAGGTCAATCTCAACAAGGGCCCTAAGCGCGGCGCCAAGGCCGACAATGAGGAAGCCGAGCAGGAAGAAGCTGCCTGAGGCCTTGCGCCTTTTGAGTTTTTGAAAAACCCGGCCTTGCGCCGGGTTTTTTGTTGCAGGCAATATTTGGAAAGTTGGTGCACGCCCCTGGGCGTGGAATCGTCACAGGAACGTTACGCGGGTCGCTTCCTTCTTGCCTTGGGCGAAACCGGCACGGGCCGCGGGGATGCGGGTCGCCAGATCCATCTGGTTGGTGCCCATTGCGGCGCGGGAATCGACGTCAGGCGTGATCACCACCACCTCGCTGCCCTGCTGGCGCAGGGCTTCGACCTCGCTTGCAAGGTCCGCGCCCGGCGGTCTGCGCAGGCCCTCGAACTGGCCTTCCGGTAGCGGCCCGCTCCGTCCGCTGAACGGCGAGAGCACGATCACGTTCGCATAGCCCGAGGCAAGGTCGGCATTATCGGCGGAGCGCACGCCACCGGAGATGTAGCGGACGCCATTGATGCTGTGCGTTGGCCCCGCACCGGGCAGCGCGGTGCTCGCGGTGGCCGCGTCAACCAGATCGACGCCGGAATCGCGGTCGAACGCAGCCAGTTCACCGGTAAGCGCGTCGACGGCCACCAAGATCATCGGCCTTTCCGGCCATTCATGGCGAGGCAATCTGGCGGCGACCAGCGCGCGCCGCTGTTTGGCCACTTCAGGTCCGAATTTGGCATCGCTCTCCAATCCGAATGCGCCCATCGCCCGTTGCAGATCGGCTGCCGAGGTAGCGGCGGCGGAAATGGAACGCATCCGCTCGAACACACTATCCATCGACGGGAATGGCGGTTGACGGCTCGGTCCGGCCGGTTGAACCGGCAGCGGGGACAGCACCGCCGCCAGCAGCTCGCCCGGCGGTATGCCGCTGCGCACCTGCACTGCCGCATTGGCGCCTGCCGAGGTTCCGATCACCAGATCGGCGGCCTCGGTCAGATCGACACCAGCTTCGGCGAGGCCCGCGATGATGCCGATCAGCCAGGCATTTCCGGCGGCCCCGCCACCACCGAGAACAAGAGCAACGTTGCGAACCATCGGCCCCACTATTGCAGCGCATGGACACGCCCGTCCATCGAAATAGAAACACCGTGCCTGACGGCGGCTCACGAGGATAAATGCCCGGCAGGGAGCAAGCGCAGCGCAGGCCTAGGACGAGAAATTGCCGCCTTCTCCCCCACCCTCCTTCTCCGCCATTTCCTGCTTTAGCGTCGCGATGAACCGTCTTGTCCGTTCGCGCTCCGGATTGCCGAACAGCACCGCCGCGGGGCCCTTTTCGACGACAATGCCGGCCTCGAGGAACACCACCTCGCGAGCGATCTTTGAAGCAAGCCGCAGATCGTGCGTGGCCATCACCATCGTCGTCCCCTCGCTGGCGAGCCGGCCGAGCACGTCTACGACTTCCTGCGCCAGTTCCGGGTCGAGCGCGGAGGTCGGCTCGTCGCACAAAAGCACCTTTGGCGACGGCGCCAGCGCCCGGGCGATCGCTACCCGCTGCTGCTGGCCGCCCGACAGCGTTGCCGGCCAGGCATCGACCTTGTGCGCCATGCCGACCTTTTCCAGCAGCGCGAGCGCCCGTTCGCGCGCCCGTGCCTGGGGCCACTTCAGCACCGTCACCAGCCCTTCCATGACGTTCTCGATCGCGGTGCGATGCGGGAACAGTTGGAAGTTCTGGAACACCATGCCGGTCTGCAGCCGCAGCCGCTGAATGTCCCGGGCCGCCACCTTCGCTCCCGGATGGAACTCCAGCGCCTGATCGCCGATACGCACTGTGCCCGAAGTTGGGATCTCAAGCAGGTTGATGCAGCGCAGCAGCGTACTTTTGCCACCACCCGAAGGACCGACCAGCGCGGTGACGCTGCCTTCGGCGATGGTAACCGTCACGCCCTTCAGCACGAGATTGTCCCCGAAGCGCTTTTCGATGTTGGCAAGGTCGATCACGAGCGCGCCTCCAGGAACCCGCCATAGCGATTGAGCCGCGCCTCCAGCCGCGTCTGCAAGGCCGACAGCACCGAACTCATCGCCAGATAGAGGATAGCCGCCTCGACATAGAGGATCAGCGGCTCATAGGTGGTGGCGACGATGCGCTGCGCGGCCTGGAACATTTCCGGCACGGTGATGGCGGCGGCCAGCGACGTGTCCTTGACCAGCGAGATGAAGGTGTTAGAGAGCGGCGGCACCGCCACGCGCCCGGCCTGCGGCAAGATGGTGCGGCGCATCGCCTGGCTCCAGGTCATGCCGATCGAATAGGCCGCCTCCCATTGCCCCTTTGGCACCGCGCCTATCGCCGCGCGAACGATTTCCGACGAGTAGGCGCCGATATTGAGCGTGAAGCCGATCAACGCCGCGGGAAACGCGTCAAGCAAGATGCCGACCGAGGGCAGGCCGTAGAAGATCAGGAACAGCTGCACCAGGAGCGGCGTGCCGCGGAATATCCACACGTAGAAGCGCGCCACCGCGACCAGGGGCATTGGCCCGAAGAGCCGGATCAGCGCGGTTCCGAGACCGACGCTCAAGCCAAGCACAAAGGACAGGAGCGTCAGCGGTACGGTGAAGATCAACGCGGCCCATAGCAGCGAAGGCAGCGATTCCAGCATGAGTTGCAGCCAGTGCGGCACGAAAGGCTCCTTCTTGCGACTGCCGTATATCACGCGAAAGGCGGCGGGCCGTCAAAACGGTCCGCCGCCGGGCGATGTCGCGCGGGCCGCCAACGGCCCGGCCGTAAATTACTTCGAAACGTCCTGGCCGAAATACTTGTCTGCGATCTTCTGATAGGTGCCGTCTGCCTTGATGTCGGCCAGCGCCTTGTTGATCGCGGCAACCAGTTCCGGGTCGCCCTTGCGAACGATGACGCCGGAATAGTCGGCGTTCTCTTCCTGGGCCGCGATCTTCACATTGGCATCCGGCTTGTGCTTCTTGAAGTCGAGGAAGGACAGGCTGTCATTGATGGTTGCGTCGGCGCGGCCGGTCAGAAGCAGCTGGATCGACTGGTCGAACCCGTCGGTGCCGACCAGTTCGGCGCCGTTGGCCTCGGCCAGTTTGCCGAAATTCGAAGTCAGCGACTGCGCCGACTTCTTGCCCTTGAGATCGGCGAAACTCTTGATGTCGGTATTGTCGCCGCGCACGATCAGCACTGCCTTGGAGGCGATGTAGGGGTCGGAGAAATCGTATTTCGCCTTGCGGGCGTCGGTGATGCCGACTTCGTTGATGACCGCGTCATAGCGGTTGGCATCGAGGCCCGCGATCAGCCCGTCCCATTTGCCCTCGAGGAACTCTACCTTCACGCCGAGCTTGTCGCCGATCGCCTTGGCGATTTCGACATCGAAGCCGACCAGCGCTCCGCCGGCATCATGATAGGTAAAGGGTGCGTAGGTGCCCTCCGTGCCGACCTTGATGACGCCGGCCTGCTTGATCTGGTCGAGATTGGCGCCGGCATAGCCTGCGGTAACAGCCAGAACCTGCAAAGTTCCGGCGACGATGAGCGACTTGAGCCATTTCATTTTTCTGTGATCCCGTCCTAGCCTGATATCCGGCATGGTGTGTGAGCGCTGGAAATTGACAGATGTGAGTTGAAAAAATAAGGAATGAGATTTCAAAAACATCCATTATTCGGAATCGGATTCTACCACTGACGTTTCTGGCGGTGCCTCGAACCCGCCCGGAGTTTTTTCGCGCAGCCTCCACGCCGCGCCGCCGGCGGCGGAACCTTTCCCGCGCATGGCACGTTTTGCGTTCGTTGTAGGGCAGGACGCCGTCATTTCAAGTCGAGCGGCTGCCGGGTTTCGAAATGACATCCGTATCGCCAGAGCCAGGGAGTGCCTCATGATGGAAGACACGGCAGGACGGATCATGGTCCGCGCGGCAATGAGGGCTCCCTATCTCGAACGCGACGAGGAGTTGCGGCTGGCGCTGCGCTGGAAAAAGGACAACGACCAGAACGCGCTGCACAGCATCACCGTGGCGCATATGCGCCTGGTCATTTCCATGGCCTCCAAATTCCGTCATTACGGCCTGCCGCTTGGCGATCTGGTCCAGGAGGGCCATGTCGGCCTGCTCGAGGCTGCGGCCCGTTTCGAGCCGGAGCGCGAAGTGCGGTTTTCGACCTATGCGACCTGGTGGATCCGGGCCTCGATGCAGGACTACATCCTGCGCAACTGGTCGATCGTGCGCGGCGGCACCAGCTCGGCGCAAAAGGCTCTGTTCTTCAACCTGCGGCGCCTGCGCGCCCGGCTGGCGAACGGCGCCGCGGAGCCGCTGTCGAATAGGACGCTGTACCGCGAGGTTTCAGCGGCCCTCGGCGTCTCCGAAGCCGATGTCGCGCTGATGGATTCGCGGCTCTCGGCGCCCGACTCCTCCCTCAATGTCCCGCTTGCCGACGATGGGGGCGCGACCGAGCGGATGGACTTCCTCGTGTCGGACGATCCCTTGCCCGACGAGGTCGTCAGCGACACCATCGATATCGAACGCCGCTCGATATGGCTGAAGGCGGCGCTTGCCGCACTCAACGCGCGTGAGCTGCGCATCATCGAGGAGCGTCGGCTGAGCGACGAGGGCGCGACGCTCGAAGCGCTCGGCGAGACGCTTGGCATTTCCAAGGAACGCGTGCGCCAGATCGAGGCCCGCGCCATGGAAAAGCTGAAAGTGGCGCTGGTGAAGCAGAACCCGGAATTCCTCGCCACCGCCGCCTAAATCCATTCCGGGAAAACTACCTAGAAGTTTCTCGTCCCAAAAACGGGAGAGCGGGTCAGCGCCGACTATCGGCTATTTGTCGGTGACGATCTTGACCTTGTCGCCGGCCGAAACCGCAGCCCCCGGCGACAGCGCGTTGAGCACCCGGAACAGGTCGAGTTTGCGGTCGACGCCGACCATCTGCGCCGAAAGCGAACCCATCGTCTGCCCCGGCTGGACGGTGACCACGCGGATATGCAGCGGCTTCAGCGCCGCCTTTTCGGCGGCACTCAGAATGCGGAACGAGCCGCTGACGGAACGCGCCACGGTGTCGAGCGACGTGCTGGCGGATGGTGCCGCCGTCAGCAGCCGGTAGACCTGGCCGCCGGCGCGGACTACCGCGATATCGAACTGCCAGCCTTCGGCGCCTGCATGCGCCGTCGCCGCCTCGTTGCCGTTGATCGTTTCCTGCCTGACGCTCGCGTCGTCGAGACCGGCCACCCAGCCGCTCCTGATATAATCGGTCAGCGCACGGTTCTTGTCGATCGACACGCCGTCGAAGCGGATCGCAATGTCGCCCGGCCCGGTCGCCGTCACGGCGGCGGCCGAATTGTCGATGATGAAGCCCTCCGGCACCGAGAAGGACACGCCCAGGCCCGGATGCAGAAAGGTCTCGCCGCGCACATAGCCTTCTTCCGGCGTGTCGCCGTAGAGCAGGCCGTCTATCCCGGCGAGGAAGGCGTCGCGATCGCGGGTGCCGACGCCCGGCGGGCCGAACTGGCGGGCATGGCGTTGCGCAAGGTCGATACGCTGCGGCGTATTGGGATGCGTTGCCAGGAAATCGAGGCTGGCGTCGGTGGCGCCGCTGATCGAGCGGAAATCGGTGTAGGCCGACATGGACTGCAAGAAGCGGCCGGCGGCGTAAGGATCGTAGCCGGCTTCGCCGATCGACTTGATGCCGATCGCGTCGGCCTCCAGTTCCTGGTTGCGCGAAAACTGCGCCAGTCTCAGCTTGCCGCGGATCAGCGCCGCCTTGGCGGTCGGGCTGTCGCCGAGCACGTCGGAAACAACCTTGGTGGCGAGCCCCTCCTCGGCCTCGAGCTGCTGGCGCTGCAGGCCGTGGTTGGCGGTGACGTGGCCCATCTCATGCGCGATGACGGCGGCGAGCTCGGCCGAATCATTGGCCAGGGCCAGCAGGCCGCGCGTGACGTAGAGGTAGCCGCCCGGCAGTGCGAAGGCCTTGGCATTTCCAAGGAACGCGTGCGCCAGATCGAGGCCCGCGCCATGGAAAAGCTGAAAGTGGCGCTGGTGAAGCAGAACCCGGAATTCCTCGCCACCGCCGCCTAAATCCATTCCGGGAAAACTACCTAGAAGTTTCTCGTCCCAAAAACGGGAGAGCGGGTCAGCGCCGACTATCGGCTATTTGTCGGTGACGATCTTGACCTTGTCGCCGGCCGAAACCGCAGCCCCCGGCGACAGCGCGTTGAGCACCCGGAACAGGTCGAGTTTGCGGTCGACGCCGACCATCTGCGCCGAAAGCGAACCCATCGTCTGCCCCGGCTGGACGGTGACCACGCGGATATGCAGCGGCTTCAGCGCCGCCTTTTCGGCGGCACTCAGAATGCGGAACGAGCCGCTGACGGAACGCGCCACGGTGTCGAGCGACGTGCTGGCGGATGGTGCCGCCGTCAGCAGCCGGTAGACCTGGCCGCCGGCGCGGATTACCGCGATATCGAACTGCCAGCCTTCGGCGCCTGCATGCGCCGTCGCCGCCTCGTTGCCGTTGATCGTTTCCTGCCTGACGCTCGCGTCGTCGAGACCGGCCACCCAGCCGCTCCTGATATAATCGGTCAGCGCACGGTTCTTGTCGATCGACACGCCGTCGAAGCGGATCGCAATGTCGCCCGGCCCGGTCGCCGTCACGGCGGCGGCCGAATTGTCGATGATGAAGCCCTCCGGCACCGAGAAGGACACGCCCAGGCCCGGATGCAGAAAGGTCTCGCCGCGCACATAGCCTTCTTCCGGCGTGTCGCCGTAGAGCAGGCCGTCTATCCCGGCGAGGAAGGCGTCGCGATCGCGGGTGCCGACGCCCGGCGGGCCGAACTGGCGGGCATGGCGTTGCGCAAGGTCGATACGCTGCGGCGTATTGGGATGCGTTGCCAGGAAATCGAGGCTGGCGTCGGTGGCGCCGCTGATCGAGCGGAAATCGGTGTAGGCCGACATGGACTGCAAGAAGCGGCCGGCGGCGTAAGGATCGTAGCCGGCTTCGCCGATCGACTTGATGCCGATCGCGTCGGCCTCCAGTTCCTGGTTGCGCGAAAACTGCGCCAGTCTCAGCTTGCCGCGGATCAGCGCCGCCTTGGCGGTCGGGCTGTCGCCGAGCACGTCGGAAACAACCTTGGTGGCGAGCCCCTCCTCGGCCTCGAGCTGCTGGCGCTGCAGGCCGTGGTTGGCGGTGACGTGGCCCATCTCATGCGCGATGACGGCGGCGAGCTCGGCCGAATCATTGGCCAGGGCCAGCAGGCCGCGCGTGACGTAGAGGTAGCCGCCCGGCAGTGCGAAGGCATTGACGTTGGGCGAATTGAGGATGGTGATACGATAGGTCTGGGTCGGGTTGGCCGACACCACCGTCAGGCTGCCTACGACCTTGGCGACCATGCGCTCGAGCTTGGGATCGGAGTATTCGCCGCCATAGGTCGCCAGGATGCGTGGATGCTGCGCCTTGGCCAGTTCGGCCAACTTGTTATTGGCCGCGACATTGTCGACCGTGATCGGTTTGTCGGAAGGCTGGAAGCCGGATTCCTGGACTTCCGGAGGTGTGAACATCTGGCAGCTTGCCAGGGCTACGACAAAGCCAGCCAGCGCCAGAAAGCGCGCCAGCATTTTCCCTCTTGGTCTTTCCGTGCCGGTCGGCAGAACGGCTTCCTTTCGGGTCTGGCGCATGCCCGCGAAAATCGGGGCGATCCTCGCAAGGGCTCATGCGCAAATCAAAGCATTACAGCATCCACGCCATACCAACGCGCGGCGGATGCCGCAGGCAAATCACGGCCTGCACCGGACCGGTACGGGGCGGACCTAGCCACACTACCTCTGTCATGGCAAGCAATCGCCCCGTCGCCAGGAGCCGGTTTGAGCGTAAATTATGTCCGCTTCCGGGCAATATCTCGTGATCCAGCCTCCCAGGCGCTTGTCCCAACATAGCGCCGGAAAACTTCAGGACCAGCCCCGGCAAAGAAATCATCCGCCTTGCCCTTGGCGGCAACCATGCCGTTGTCGAGGAACACCACCTCCTCACAAATACGGCGTGCGTCCTGTGGCTGGTGCGTGACGAACAGCAGCGTCATGCCCCGCTCGGCATGCACGTCGGCGACAAGATCGAGCATGTCGTCGCGCAAGGCCGGTCCGAGTGAAGCGAAAGGCTCGTCCAGAAGAAGCACCGGGCGGTTGCGAACCAGCACGCGCGTCAATGCGACACGCTGGCGTTCGCCTCCCGAAAGTTCGCGCGGCAGGCGTCTTTCCTTGCCCGCGAGGCCGGTGCGCGCGATCGCCTCCGCGATGTCAGCGCGGTCGGCCTCGGTCAGCCGCAGCGAGGGCGAGCGGCCGAGCCCGACATTCTCTTCGACCGAAAGATGGGCAAAAAGATTGTTTTCCTGGAACACCATCGACACCGGCCGCGCCGAAGGCGGCGCCGCGCCGACATCGGCGCCGCCGATCAGCACGCGGCCAGCCTGCGGCGTCTCGAAGCCCGCCACCAGATTGAGCAGCGTCGACTTGCCCGAGCCGCTCGGCCCCATGATGGCGGTAATTTTCGACGCGGCGAAATCGACATCGAAAACGAGCGGCGCGTCGCCGTAGCTGAACGAGACCGTGTCCAGCCGCACCTCGGCTCCCCTTGTCGCACCATTGGTGGCGCCCGCAGCCATCAGTCTCGTTCTCCCCTTCCCAGCCCGCTCGCCGCCACCACAAGCGCAAGGCAGACCAGACCGAGCAGCAGCGCCAGGCCGGCGGCGTCCTCGGTACGGTAGCTGCCCATGCGCGCCAGGAGAAGGTAGGGCAAGGTCTGCACGGAATCACTGCCGAACAATGCGATGACGCCGAGATCGCCAAGCGACAGCGCCATGGCAAACGCGAAGGCGGTGGCCAGCGGCCGTCGCAGCGAGGGCCAGTCGACCAGCCGCAACCGGGCCCAGCCCGCTATTCCCAGAAGCGCGCAGAGCCGCTCATGGCGCTCGCTCGCCGCATCATAGGCGGGGCGGATGGCACGGATGGCGAAAGGCATCGCCATGACTGCATTGACAGTGACGACCATGACCGGGGCTATGGCAAAGACATCGCCGAAATGGCGCAGCAGAAGGAACCAGCCGGAGCCGATGACGATGGGCGGCACGACCAGGACGAAGCCGGCACCGGTGTCGGTGGCGTGTTCGAGCACGGTCCGCGGACCGGAGCGGCGCTTCAGGGCCAGCACGCGGCGCGCCATGGTGAGCGAAAGCGACAGCGCAACCGACAGCAGCGCCGACAGGAAAGCCAGCACGGCGCTGGTCAGCGTCGCCTGCCGCACCGCCGCTTCGCCGGCGAGACGACCGAGGTCGGCGCCGAGGCCTGACATCAGCGTCGCCGTCATCGGCCCGGCGACGAACAAAAGGGCCAGCACGACGAGCGCGGCATTCAGCGCGGTCTCGGTCCTGCCGGCCGAGACGTAGCGGCGCGGCGCCACCGGCAGATTGGCGTCACCGGTGGTGTTGGCGCCGAGCCGCGTCAACGCCAGCACCACGACAAAGGTCAGCGCGATCTGCAGCAGCGTCAGCGCCACCGCCCGCGCGGGATCGAAATCGAAACGCAGCGCCTGGTAGATGCCGACCTCCAGCGTCGTCGCGCCGGGGCCACCGCCCAGCGTCAACACGATCGTGAAGGACGTGATGCAGAGCATGAACACCAGGCCGGCGACGCCCGGCAGAGCGGCGCGCAGTGTCGGCCACTCGATCAGCCGGAAAGCCGGTGCGGCACCCATACCCAGCTGGCTCGCCAGCCGCCATTGATCGGCTTGGATGGTTTGCAGCGCTTCGAGGAACAGCCGCGTGGCCAGCGGCAGGTTGAAGAAGACATGAGCAACGAGGATGCCGGAGAGGCCATAGATGCCCGGCCAATTGTAACCGCCGACGGCACCAAGAAAGCCGGCGAAATAGCCGGCGCGGCCATAGAGCGCCAGGATGCCGAGCGCCGCCACGATCGCCGGCAGCGCCAGCGGCAGGGCGAAGAGCTGCAGGATGAAGCCGCGGCCGGGAAAGTGCGGATGCCGCGACAGCGCGCGAGCCACGAACAGGGCCGGCGCCACCGACAGCAGCGTCGAAAGCGCCGCCTGCCACAACGTAAAGCGCACGACGCGCAGGAGATAAGGATCGAAGGCTGCCCAGGCTCCGGAGAAATCGTTCGCGCCTTCGAAAAGAAGACCCGCAAACGCGCCGCCGATCAGCAGCGCGATCGCCGCAAGCGCGAGGATGCCGGCGGAGATGCGGGGGTCAGACGCGCGCTGCACGCTGGGCCGCCCAAAGGATCTTTAGCGAGCGTCGCGTTCCTTCGCGCCCCCCTCTGTCCTGCCGGACATCTCCCCCACGAGGGGGGAGATTGGCTGCTTCAGCGCTCCACCCTCTCCTGTGACGTCGCCAATTGGCGAAAGCCGTCGTGACGGCCAATCTCCCCCCTCGTGGGGGAGATGTCCGGCAGGACAGAGGAGGGCGCCGTAGAGCACTCATCATTCGATCATACGACCAAACTACTTGCTCATCACCGCCAGCCATTCATCCACCCATGCCTTGCGGTTGGCCGCGACCTCCTCGGGACTGAACAGCAAGGTTTTGGTCGGCTTGACCAGTCTGTCGAAGGCCGGATTGAGCGGCTTGTCGGTCTTGCCGGCCGGGAACATCCAGTTGGTCTCGGGGATGGCATCCTGGAATTTCGGCCCGGTCATGAAGGCGATGAACTTTTCCGCCAGCGGATTTTTGGCTCCCGTCGTGGTGATGCCGGCGACCTCGATCTGCAGATACTCGCCCTCCTCGAAGGAAGCGGCCTGGTAGCGCTCGGTGTTCTCGGCAACCATGTGGTAGGCGGGCGAGGTCGTGTAGGACAGCACCATCGGCGCCTCGCCCTTGGTGAACAGGCCGTAGGCCTCGCTCCAGCCCGGCGTCACGGTCAAGACCTTCGCCTTGAGCTTGGCCCAGGCCTCCGGCGCCTTGTCGCCATAGACCGACTTCACCCACAACAGCAGGCCGAGGCCCGGCGTCGAGGTGCGCGGATCCTGGATAACGATCTTGTCGTCGGCACTGCCCTCGACCAATTCCTTCAGGCTCTTGGGCGGCGTCTTCAGCTTCTGCGTGTCATAGACGACGGCGAAATAGCCATAGTCGTACGGGACAAAGATGTCGTCGTTCCAGCCGCCCGGCACATTGAGCCCGGTCACGGCGCCATGCGGCGCAAACAGGCCAGTGGCCTTGGCATCGGCGGTGAGATTGGTGTCGAGGCCAAGCACGATGTCGGCCTTGGTCGCGGCCCCTTCCAGCTTGACGCGGTTGAGCAGCGCGACGCCGTCGGCAACCGAGACGAAGTCGACATCGCAGCCGCATTCGGCCTCGAATTCCTTCTTCACCACCGGGCCGGGGCCCCAGTCGGCGGTAAAGCTCTCATAAGTGTAGACGGTGAGCTTGTCCTTGGCTAAGGCCGGCCCGGACAGAACCACGACCATTGCAGAGACAAGGGCGTATAAAAGCGTGCGCATCGGCGCCTCCTTCGTTCGGGTTAAAGGAATTGAGGCGTCGGACTGTCCGAAACGTCTAATCCCTCCGCCGGTACAAACCGGATCAGGTTCAGCGGGTTGGCGAGACTGCCTCTCAGCCGGTCCGCGAAATATCGCGTCCGGCACCCCGTTAGAGCGCCTCGACACATAGGCCCGGCCGGTGAACCGCGCAAGTGGCTGTTTGCCGGCCTTCCGTTTCCGCTGCCGGGCTGGTAAGGGCCACACGATATGAGCACATTCACCATCCTGCTTGGCGGCGATCTCATCCGCACGCCACGGCTCGACCGTCAGGTCGAGGGAACCCGCGTCGTCGCCGCCGATGCCGGCATCGGCCATGCAAGCACGCTCGACCTTGTGCCGGAACTGTGGGTCGGCGATTTCGATTCCGTGCCCGCCGGCCTGCCGGATGAGTTGGCCGCCGTGCCGCGCCGAACCTTCCCGGCAGAGAAGGACGCCACCGATGGCGAACTCGCGATATCGGCCGCCCTGGAGTGCGGCGCGACCAGCCTCGTGCTTGCCGGCGCCTTCGGCGGCAAGCGCGCCGACCATGCCTTCCTGCACATGGCGCTCGCCCTGCGGCTGGCCGGGGCCGGGACAAAGGTGCTGTTGACCAGCGGCGCGCAGGAAGCCGTGCCCCTGGCGCACGGCACGGCCCGCTTCGACTATGCCGACGGCACCCTGTTCTCGATCCTGGGTTTTTCCGAGCTTGCAGGGCTGACCGTCGCCGGTGCGAAATGGCCGCTTGACCGCGTCAAGGTCGCGTTCGGCTCGTCGCTGACCATCTCCAACGAGGTCAAGGGCAGGCTCGAGATCGCGCTGGGAGCGGGCCGCGCGCTGCTGCTCGCCCATCCCTATCCCTTGCCAGAAAGCTGACATGGCGCCGCCTCTTCTCAATCTCGACGGAATAAAACTGACCTTCGGCGGCACGCCCCTGCTCGACGGCGCCGACTTGGCTGCGTCGGCCGGCGACAAGATCGCGCTGGTCGGCCGCAACGGGTCCGGCAAGTCGACGCTGCTCAAGATCGCCGCCGGCCTGATCGAGCCGCAGGACGGCGAGGTGTTCCGCCAGCCATCGGCGACCGTCCGCTATCTGCCGCAAATGCCCGACATGGACGGCTTCGCAACCGTGCGCGCCTATGTCGAGGCCGGCCTCGGTCCCGCCGACGATCCTTATCGCGCCAGCTACCTGATGGAGCACCTCGGCCTCTCGGGCGAGGAGCAGCCGGGCGACCTCTCCGGCGGCGAGGCCAGGCGCGCCGCCCTTGCCCGCGTCATGGCGCCCGAGCCTGATATCCTGCTGCTCGATGAGCCGACCAACCACCTCGATCTCTCGGTGATCGAATGGCTGGAAGAGGAACTCGTCCGCACCTCCTCGGCCCTCATCGTCATCTCGCACGACCGCCGTTTCCTTGAGCGCGTATCGCGCGCCACCGTGTGGCTCGACCGGGGCCAGACGCGCCGGCTGGATAAGGGCTTCGGCCATTTCGAGGAATGGCGCGACCAGGTGCTTGAGGAAGAAGAGCGCGAACAGCACAAGCTCGGCCGCCAGATCGTGCGCGAGGAACACTGGCTGCGCTATGGCGTGACGGCGCGGCGCAAGCGCAACATGCGCCGCCTGGGCGAATTGCAGACCATGCGCCAGCGTTTTCGCGGCCATCGCGGCGCCGAAGGCACAGCGACCATGGTGGCCAGCGACGCCGCCGAATCCGGCAAGCTGGTGATCGAGGCCAGGAACATCGAGAAGAGCTTTGGCGACCTCACCGTGGTCAAGGGGTTCTCGACCCGCATCCAGCGCGGCGACCGCATCGGCCTCGTCGGGCCGAACGGCGCCGGCAAGACGACGCTTCTGAAGATGCTGACCGGAGAATTGCAGCCGGATGCCGGTTCGGTGCGGCTCGGCACCAATCTGGAGATCGCCACGCTCGACCAGAAGCGCGAGGCGGTCGATCCGCAGGAAACGCTGGCGCAATATCTCACCGACGGGCGCGGCGAGAACCTTGTCATCAATGGCGAGCAGCGCCACGTCGTCTCCTACATGAAGGACTTCCTGTTCAAGCCGGAGCAGGCACGCACGCCGGTGCGCGAGCTGTCGGGCGGCGAGCGGGCACGGCTGATCCTTGCGCGCGTGCTGGCCCGGCCGGCGAACTTGCTGGTGCTCGATGAGCCGACCAACGATCTCGACATGGAAACGCTGGAGTTGCTGCAGGAACTGGTCGCCGGCTTTGCCGGTACGGTCATCCTGGTCAGCCACGACCGCGATTTCCTCGACCGCACCGTGACCAGCGTGATCGCGCCGGACGGCGGCGGTCGCTGGGTCGAATATGCCGGCGGCTATTCCGACATGCTGGCGCAGCGCGGCGGTACCAGGCTCGACGACCGCAAGGCGCGCGCGAAGGCGGATGCAAGCGACGTACCGACGGCGAAGGCGGACAGCCCCACCGCCAAAGCCCCGGCAAAAAAACTCTCGTTTAAGCAGAAATTCGCGCTGGAATCGCTGCCCAAGAAGATCGAGGCGGTGACAGCCTCGATCTCGCGGCTGGAGAACAACATCGCCGATCCGGCCTATTACGAGCGCGATCCGGCCTCGTTCCAGAAGACCATCGCCGCCCTCGACAAGGAGCGCGCGACACTGGCGGCACTGGAGGAAGAGTGGCTCGAACTGGAGATGTTGCGCGAGGAGATGGAGGGGTGAGGATGGTATACGCTACGTTATGCGCTTAAAAGAGGGCTGTCTCCGTGCTTCAATCGACGACAAAACCTCAGCGAAAGTCTGTCAATACATCCATTGACGCTCAGCTGATCAAAGACGCCAAAGCGTCGGGTATCAATCTCTCGCGCGCCGCCGAGGCAGGTATTGCGAAGGCCATCGCGGCGGAAAAACGCGTCGGTGGCAAGAGGAGAACTTTGAGGCGATTGTGAGCTCCAACGCCTATGTCGAGCGGAACGGGTTGCCATTGGCCACACGCCCGCTGTTTTGATGGCCCGTTACGATCTCTATCGGAATGCCGGAGGCAGTGGTTACCTTGTCGATGTTCAGTCCGACCTTCTTGAGAGGCTGAACACGAGAGTCGTCATTCCGTTGATGCCGCCCGACACAGCCCCCGTTCCTGGCCGCCGGCTCTGCCTTGATGGCCACTGAATTGCCGGATGCCGAGGGAAATCTCTCCAAGCACCACGACGACATCGTCGCCGCGCTCGACATGCTGTTCCAAGGCTTCTGACCGGAGCCGACCGTTGCCGTCGGCTCAGCCCGCCGTCTTCGCCTGCCAAGCCTTGATCGCCTCGTCGAACACCTTCTCGCCGGGAATGCCTTTTTCCATCGTCAGCAACGCTCGTCGTCCGGTCTTGTAGACGACCGGCACGTCGATCCAGTCCTGTCCCCGAAGCAAGGTCAGGTTGGCGTCCTCGTCGGCCTTGGTATCGTTGAGCGCGACGAGGAAGAAGCCGTCGGCGATCTTGGCCGGAATGCCGATCAGCGGGCTGCCGGCATCCTGCTCGGAACTCTTCATGGCCACGCGCAGGATGTTGTCGACGCCGCCGCCTTCGAAACCGTCGGGTGTCAGGAAGATCATCTCGATGATGTGGCTGGCCGGCAGCGTCTGGTCAGTGTTGCGGCGGATGGTCATGCGCAACTGGATGTCCTTGCCGGGAATGGTCGCCTCGGCGCGGATCGCCGGCTCAGGCGGCAGGTCGCCGCCGGGCGATTCCTGCACCAGCGACCAGACGATGTTGCCCGGCTCGGCCGAACCCTGCGCGGTGCTGGTGCGCTCCTCATAGAAGATCGCCTTCTGGCCGACCGGCAGAGAGGTTTGCGTCGGCGCACCGGCAGGCGAGGGCGGCGTGGCGGCGTTGTCAGCCGGCGCCGCGGGTGCGGTCCCATTGGCGGGTGGCGCCGCCGGCGCAGCGCCCGGTGCAGGGGGCGTGGTCCCGGCGGGCGCGCCTGCGGCCGGCGTGCCTCCTGCCGGAGCCGACAAGGCCGGGGTGGTCGTGGCTGAAGGCGGCGTCGTCAGCGCCGCGACGGACTCGCCCTCGCCCACGCCGCTCTGTCCGCCGGCCGGGCCAGGATCGACCTCGCTTCCTTGCGGTGTCAGTCTTTGAGTGAACTTCGGTGTCCCTTCGGGCTCGGCACCGCTAGCCGAAGGTGCCGGGGGCGTTGCCGCCGCATCGCTCGCCGGCTTGGCGGGTGTCGATTTGACCGGCTCGGTCGTCGCGACCTTGCTGCCGCCGCCCAGACCCAGCATCTTGCCGAAGGCATCCTTGTTCAGCCAGATGCCATAGCCGCCGCCGGCAATGACCAGCAACGCAACGGCAGCGGCAATCAGCCCGCCATAGCTGCGCTTGCGTTCAGCCGGACGCAAGCGCTGGAAAGTGTCGGCGGCCGCAGCCTCTTCGTCGCTCGCAAAGACATCGGCATGCTCGTCGTCCTGACCCACATCCATGCCAGGCTGAGCCCTGTCGTCGAACTCCGGGGCCGGCTGCACCGGTACGGGCTTTTGCCAGTTCGGCTCGACCTCGGCGGCGGGCGATGCAGGCCTGGAGATGTCGGGCTCCGGAGCGGGGGGCGGCGGCTTGTAGGGTTCAGCCTTCGAGGCAGGCGCTGCCGGCCAGGCCGGCTCCGCCTTTACCGGCTGTTTGGTATGGTTCGACTGGTTCTTGTTGCGATCGATGGAGGAAAATATGTGCTCCAGTTCGGCAAGCGGATCGGTCTCCGGCACGCTTTTGGCATATTCGCGCTCGAGCCTCGATATGGCGTCTTCCAGGCCGCGCTTCTGCCTTTCGGCTTCCGACGGCGAAAGC
This sequence comes from Mesorhizobium sp. B2-1-3, assembly GCF_006442495.1. NCBI lineage: Bacteria > Pseudomonadati > Pseudomonadota > Alphaproteobacteria > Hyphomicrobiales > Phyllobacteriaceae > Mesorhizobium > Mesorhizobium sp. B2-1-3. Next base: position 827,648 of record NZ_VFWL01000001.1, on the reverse strand, counting down.
GGCGGCTCGCGCTCGGCAATCTTCTTTGCAATCGTCGAGCGCGCTTTGTCGTAGACTTTGGCCCGCAGCTCCGGCGTAGGATCGCCAAAATTGTTTATCGTATCCCTCAGAGCAGAAACGAAATCTTTCGCCATGCGTCAGTCGACCTGTATTGTGCTCCGGGCCGGCCTCCGCAAATCAGCCGCAACGCCCGGAAAGGCTTGAGAAACTAGTCTTGAAACGGATCGGTCACAAGTATCGTGTCGTCCCGTTCCGGGCTGGTGGAGAGGAGCGCGACCGGCGCGCCGATCAACTCCTCGATATGGCGGACATATTTGACGGCCTGGGCCGGAAGGTCGTTCCAGCTGCGCGCGCCGGCGGTGGTGCCTTTCCACCCCTCCAGCGTCTCGTAGATTGGCTCGACGCGGGCCTGCGCGCCCTGGCTGGCGGGTAGATAGTCGATCGTCTCGCCGTCGAGGCGGTAGCCGGTACAGACCTTGATCTCGTCCAGCCCGTCAAGCACATCGAGCTTGGTCAGGGCAATGCCCTTGATGCCGTTGACGGCGACGGCCTGGCGCACCAGCACCGCGTCGAACCAGCCGCAGCGGCGCTTCCGGCCGGTGACGACGCCGAATTCATGGCCGCGCGTGCCGAGGAATTCACCGATCTCGTTCTGCTGCTCGGTCGGGAACGGACCTTCGCCTACGCGCGTCGTATAGGCCTTGGTGATGCCAAGCACATAGCCGATGGCGCCCGGGCCCACGCCGGCACCGGCTGCCGCCTGGCCGGCGACGGTGTTGGACGAGGTGACAAACGGATAGGTGCCATGATCGATGTCGAGCAGCGTGCCTTGCGCGCCCTCGAACAGGATGCGCTCGCCGGCCCGGCGCTTGTCGTCGAGCACCTTCCAGACCCGGTCCATGTAGGGCAGGATTTCGCCGGCGACCGAGGTCAGCTCTTGCATGACCGCGTCATGCGTGGCTTCGGCATGGCCAAGGCCGCGACGCAGTGCATTGTGATGCGTCAACAGCCTGTCGACCTTCAAGGGTAGTGTTTCCAAATCCGCCAGATCCATCACCCGCACCGCGCGCCGGCCCACCTTGTCCTCATAGGCGGGGCCGATACCGCGGCGGGTCGTGCCAATCTTGGTCCCGGAATTTGAGGCGGCGTCCTCGCGGAAGCCGTCCAGTTCCCGGTGCAGGGACAGGATAAGCGCTGTGTTTTCGGCTATTTTCAGGCGCTCCGGCGTTACCTCGACGCCTTGCCCCTTGAGCTTCGCCACTTCGGCAACGAATGCGTGCGGATCGAAGACGACGCCATTGCCGATGATGGACAGCTTGCCCTGCCGCACGACGCCCGACGGCAACAGCGACAGCTTGTAGACCTTGCCGTCGACGACCAGCGTGTGGCCGGCATTGTGGCCGCCCTGGAAACGCACCACGACATCGGCGCGCTCCGATAGCCAGTCGACGATCTTGCCCTTGCCTTCGTCACCCCATTGCGAGCCGACGACCACCACATTGGCCATGTTTCTTTTCCTTCGAGGCGCCGCCGCGCGGCTTGGATACGGTTCGAAACGACAGGCCTCTATAACGTCAAGAGCAGGCCGATGCGACCTTTCTTTGCCGCCGAAAATGGGCTGAGGCACAACAATTTTCAGCTTTGACATCATTTACTTGTCCAGGCGGGGGCAATAGGCCGGCAGGCACGCCCCATTCACCTCCTCCCCGCTGCGACCCGCCATGCACCGAAGCGCCTACATGTTCCTGCTGCTCACCACCTTGCTGTGGGGCGGCAACTCGGTGGCCGGCAAGCTGGCGGTCCATCACGTCTCACCGATGACGCTGGTCTTCCTGCGCTGGGTGCTGGCGGTAGCGATCCTGCTGCCGATCGGCTGGAATGCGCTGAAAAGAGATTGGCCCGTCGTGCGCAGGCACTGGTTCGTGCTCGCCGCACTTGGCGCCAGCGGCTTCACCTTGTTCAACACGATCTTCTATACGGCGCTCAATTACACGACCGCGATCAACGTTTCGATCGAGCAGGCGGCAATGCCTATCCTGATCATCGTAGCCAATTTCATCTTCTTCCGCCTGCGCGTGAACTGGGCGCAGATCGCCGGCGTGGTGCTGACGATCTTCGGCGTCATCCTGACCGCCTGCCACGGCGATCCGCGCCGGCTGCTGACATTGGAGCTCAATTTCGGCGACGCCATCATGCTGGTCGCGGTCATTCTCTACAGCGGCTATTCGGTCGGATTGCGGCTGAAGCCGGCCATGCAATGGCAGAGCCTGATGCTGGCCATGTCGCTCGCCGCGCTCGTCACCTCGCTGCCGTTCTTCCTATGGGAAATCGCGGCCGGCAAGGTCATCGTTCCCGACGCACGCGGCTGGGCGGTGATCGTCTATACTGCGATCGGCGCCTCGGTCGTCTCGCAGATATTCTACATCAGGGGCAATGAGCTGATCGGCGCCAACCGGGCCGGCCTGTTCATCAACCTGGTGCCGATCTTCGGCACCCTGCTATCGGTGCTGATCGTCGGCGAGACATTCCAGCTCTACCAGGCGTTGGCGCTCGTCCTTGTGCTGGGCGGCATCGCGCTTGCCGAATATAGCGGCCGCAAGGCAGCCATGCCGAGGCGCCAGTAAACTCGCTTCGCGCCCCGATCGTCAGCTTCAAGGAGAGCGTCGGCTCGCCCGGCAATTCGCAGGACTACTGCAATTCCTTGCGCACCGCCGCCACGTCGTCGGACGAGACTGCCGGGGCGGCGTTGCCCCAGCTGCCGCGCACGTAAGTGAAGACGTCGGCGATCTCCTGATCCTTCAGGCGCCCCGCCAGCGAGGGCATCGCCGGCGTCGTCGGCGCGCGGGCCGTATGCACGGCCTGGCTTCCCGCCAGAACGGCCCGGGCAAGCGTTTCGGTGCTGGCCTGTGCTACGATCGAATTGCCGGCGAGCGGCGGGAAAAGAGCCCCGGCGCCGGCGCCGTCTCCACCATGGCAGGCCGAGCAATTGTCATGGTAGATCGCCTCGCCAGCGGCCATGCGGGTTTCGTCGGGCTTGGGCGCCTGGGAAACCATGCGCTGCTTTGCACGCTGCGAAAATGATCAGGCATCGGGGCAGCTAAGGTCAGCAGCAGACGCCCCGCTATCGCGAAGGCAAGTATCCTCAGACGGACGATCAAGACCATCTAGGCTTGCCGGAAAACACTCGATGCGCGGAGCATCGCGATCGTGCAGTTGCAGCCTGTGCGGGAAGAGCCCTACACGCTGCCGACGTCGAACTGTAGCCGCTTGGCCGAATCGATCGATTTGTGCGCCCGCACCTGCTCCAGCACTTTTTCCGGGAACGGTGCGTCGAGATAGAGCAGCGCGATGGCATCGCCCCCTGGCCGGTTGCGGCCGAGCTGGAAGTTGGCGATGTTGACGCCGTTCTCGCCGCACACCGTGCCGAGCAGGCCGATAATGCCCGGCGCGTCGGCATTGGTCGTATAGAGCATGTGCTGGCCGACCTCGGCATCGAGATTGATGCCCTTGATCTGGATGAAGCGCGGCTTGCCGTCGGAAAAACAGGTGCCGGCGATCGAGCGCGTCATATGCTCGGTCTTGACCGTCAGCTTGATATAGCCGTCGAACACGCCCGATTTGTCGCGCTTGACCTCGGCGACGATGATGCCGCGCTCCTTCACCATGATCGGCGCCGACACCATGTTGACGTCGGCTACCTGCGGCCTGATCAGCCCGGCAAGGGCCGCGCTGATCAGCGCGCGCGTATTCATCGTCGCGGTCGAGCCGTCGAACAGGATTTCCACCTCCTTGATCGGGTCCTCGGTGACCTGGCCGACAAAGGCGCCAAGCACTTCGGCGAGCTTGACGAAGGGTTTGAGCCGCGGCGCTTCCTCCGCGGTGATCGACGGCATGTTGATGGCGTTGGAGACGGCGCCCTTGATCAGGTAGTCGGCCATCTGTTCGGCGACCTGCAGCGCGACGTTCTCTTGCGCCTCCGCCGTCGAGGCACCGAGATGGGGGGTGGCCACCACATTCTCCATGCCGAACAATGCGTTCTGTTCGGCCGGCTCGGCCTCGAACACGTCGATGCCGGCGCCGGCCACTTTGCCGCTCTTCAGCGCCGCCACCAGGTCGGCTTCGACGACCAGCCCGCCACGGGCGCAGTTGATGATGCGCACGCCGTCCTTCATTTTGGCGATCGCGGCGGCATCGATGATGTTGCGCGTCTTGTCGGTCAACGGCGTGTGCAGCGTGATGAAGTCCGCGCGGGCGAAGAGCTCGTCCAGTTCAACCTTGTCGACGCCGAGTTCCTCGGCGCGTTTGTCCGACAGGAACGGATCGAAGGCGACGACATGCATCTTCAGGCCGACGCCGCGCGTGGCGACGATCGAGCCGATATTGCCGCAGCCGATGACGCCGAGCGTCTTGCCGGTGATCTCGACGCCCATGAAGCGGTTCTTTTCCCATTTGCCTGCATGCGTCGAGGCGTTGGCTTCCGGGATCTGGCGGGCGAGCGCGAAGATCATCGCTACCGCATGCTCGGCTGTCGTGATCGAATTGCCGAACGGCGTGTTCATCACGATAATGCCCTTGCGGCTGGCCGCCGGTATGTCGACATTGTCGACGCCGATACCGGCCCGGCCGACGACCTTGAGCCTGGTGGCGGCATTGATCAGCTTCTCGGTAACCTTGGTCGCCGAGCGGATGGCGAGGCCGTCATACTGGTCAATCACTTCAAGCAGCTTCTCCTTGTCCTTGCCGAGATCTGGAAGATAGTCGACCTCGACGCCGCGATCCCTAAAGATCTGAACAGCGGTGGTGGAAAGTTTATCCGAGACGAGAACGCGAGGCATGGGATTGGTCCTTGTTGCTTACCCCACCCGCCTTCGCTTCGCTCAGGCACCTTCTCCACGGGGGAGAAGGTCGGGCGCCGATCTTTCTCCCCTTGTGGGAGAAGGTGGCCGCGAAGCGGCCGGATGAGGGCTGTTCCAGAAAATAACTGTTGAGTTTCAGGCCGCCGCTTTCAGCGACGCCTTCTGGCCGGCGAAGGCCCAGTCGAGCCAGGGCAGCAGAGCTTCGAGATCGGAGGTCTCGACCGTTGCGCCGCACCAGATGCGCAGGCCAGGCGGCGCGTCGCGATAGGAACCGATGTCATAGGCGACACCTTCCTTGTCGAGCGCTGAAACCAGACCCTTGGCGAAGGCCGCCTGTGCGTCGGCGTCGAGTGCAGCGACTTGTCCGTCGGTGAAGGACAGGCAGACGGACGTGTTCGACCGCGTCGCCGGCTCTACGGCGAGATGGCCAAGCCAGGAGGATTTCGCGACGAAACGGTCGAGCACGGCCGCGTTGGCGTCGGCCCTGGCGACCAGCGCATCGAGGCCGCCGATCGATTTCGCCCAGCTGAGCGCGTCGAGATAGTCCTCGACGCACAGCATCGACGGCGTGTTGATGGTTTCGCCCTTGAAGATGCCTTCGATCAATTTGCCGCCCGAGGTCAGGCGGAAGATCTTCGGCAGCGGCCATGCAGGCTTATAGCTCTCCAGCCGCTCGACGGCGCGGGGCGACAGGATCAGCATGCCATGCGCGCCTTCGCCGCCCAGCACCTTCTGCCAGGAGAAGGTCACGACATCGAGTTTCTCGAAGTCGAGCTTCTGCGCGAAGGCGGCCGATGTCGCGTCGCAGATGGTCAGACCCTTGCGATCGGCCGGGATGAAATCGCCGTTCGGCACGCGCACGCCCGAGGTCGTGCCGTTCCAGGTGAAGACCACGTCGCGGTCGAAATCGATCTTGCCGAGATCCGGCAGTTCGCCGTAACCGGCCTCGAGCTTGCGCACACCGGCAAGCTTCAACTGCTTGACCACGTCGGTGATCCAGCCGGAGCCGAAACTCTCCCAGGCGACCATGTCGACGCCGCGCTCACCCAGCAGCGACCAGAGTGCCATCTCGACGGCGCCTGTATCGGACGCCGGCACGATGCCGATGCGGTAGTCGGCAGGAACCTGGAGAATTTCGCGCGTCAGCGCGATCGCCTGTTCGAGCTTGGTCTTGCCGATCTTGGCGCGATGGGAACGGCCGAGCGCGGCAGCTTTCAGCGCCTCGACCGACCAGCCGGGGCGTTTCGCGCAGGGACCTGAGGAAAAATTGGGGTTTGCCGGACGGAGTCCGGGCTTCGTATGCGTCGTCATGGTGGTCTATCCTTCCAGATAGTGGCCCCTCGTTGGGGAGGGGTGGCCCACGGACGGCGATATGCGCTCGGGCTTCGGGCGTCAAGGGGAAAGTTTTTGTCGCGGGCAGGATACTGGCGACCCGCGATCAGGATCTCGTGAGCTTCAAACGCAAACGGCGGACCGAAGAGATCCGCCGCCAGGGTTCATGTATGCCAGCCTACTACCAGAGATCGTAGCGTAGCCCGAGCTTAACCTGATGATTGCTGATTCCCTTGTGGACCGGAAACGAGGTCAGGCTCTCGGCCGTCACATATTCGGCGTCGGGCGCCGAGAAATACTGATAGCCGAGATCGACGGAAACATTCTTCGACACCTGATAGGCAAGGCCGGCATTCAGCGTGTAAGCGAAGGAATACTTGGTCTTGTCGTCACTCAGTCCGAAGTCGTCGGTTGGATCGCCATTGTCGGTGAAATAGCTCGCCGAGAGCTTGTGCGTGCTCCTGACGATGCCGATGCCGGCGCCGAGATAGGGTGTTATGCCGACATAGGTTCCAAGGTCGACATAGCCGTTGAGCATGCCTGAAAAGGCATAGTTCTTCAGGGACGCCGACGCCAGGGTCGCCTCTGCCGCGGTCGCTGAATCGTCATAGCCAATGCGGATCTTGTTGCCGGGCAGGTAACCCAGATTGAGATCGGCACGCAGATAATCGTTGAAGTGGTAGCCGAAGCCGATGCTGGCGAAGACCGGGTCTTCCTCGTTGTCGAAGCTCGCCGGCGTGAAGGCGAAATCCTCATTCTTGAAGCTCTTCTCTACCAGGTAGGAGACATCGCCGCGCAGATACCAGCCCGAGCCGACCTCGACCGGCACGTAGTCGGGCGCCTGGTCGACATAGACCGGGGGATCATAGTCGGCGGCCAGCGCAGGCGTCAGCGGCATGATGGCGAATGTGGCAAGCACCGGCGCCATACGCGATGTGAGTTTCATGATCCCCTGCTCCCGATTTCGGCGCCACCAGACGGCAGCCATCGTTTCAGGAAGCATTGTTAACCATAGTGGTTAAGTCGGGGTTAAGGCTAACAGAGCGTTAGCGAATGATTTTCGGGCAGCCAGACAAGCGAAAACCGCCCGGCTGATGCCGGGCGGTTTCGGACCGTTGGATGGTCGGATGTTACTTGGTGTAGATCGGCTCGGGTTCGGGCTGATAGGCCACCGTCGGCGCGGCGCAACCGTTGTTGCCGCCGAACTGGTACCGCAGGCCGCCGCGCACCTCATGCGTGTCGATGCCGCGGTCGAAGCCCGGCCCGGCGCTGCTGATATCCCACTCGAACATGCGGCCACCCTGGATGTGGCTGTAGCGATAGCCCGCGTCCAGGATCAGCTTGTCGGTCAGGCAGTAGGAAGCGCCGGCCATGAGCGCGTAGGCAAAGCGCCAGCTTTTCGCACCGGGGTTGAACTCGGTGGTGTTCGGGTCCCTGACATCGTCCCATCTGACATGCGCGCCGCCGATGCCGGCGCCGACATAGGGCGTGATGCCGTGATAAGTGCCGAGATCGACATAGGCGTTGGCCAGCAGCAGCAAGGCGCTCATTTTCGACACTTCGGTCGACGTCGAGAAAGCGTCCGAGGTTCCGCCGTCGAAGTTCGACTTGAACCAGTAATCGGCCGTCAAATCCGTACGAAAATGATCGTTGATCTTGTAGCCGACGCCGGCGCCGAGCGAGAAGCCGCCCTTGAGCTTGCCGAAATCGAAGCTCCTGTCGCCGGGAATGACGTTACAATTACAGGGATCGATGGTGTAGGTCGTGTAATCGATGCCGCGCACTTTCGACTTGTGGTAGTCGAGATCGCCGCGAATGTACCAGCCGCCGACATCGACTGGCTGCTCGTATACCGGCGGCGGCGCCTCTTCGACCACCGGCTCCGGAAGGTCGGCCGCGAACACCGGCCATGCCAGGCCCGCGAACAGCGCGGCGAACAGGGCCTTTCTTGCTGTATTGAACATGCTTGTCACCCCTAGAAACCCTCGGAACAGCGGTCGCGTCCGAATGAGATTGGCTTTCAGGCGTGGATAATGAATTGCAAAGGTTAAAAGGCATTTAACCCTGTCTATTAACCACGAATCTCGAGCATTTGAGGAATTCGGATGGTTCCACATGTCTCGAGCCAGTTTCGCAGGCAAACAAAAGCCCGCCGGACGGGCGGGCTTCTAAGCAATCAGAGCGGCGTCGGCCCTCCGAATGCACCTGAGATCAGGCGGCGCTGCGTGTTTCCGAGATGACCTCGACGATGTCGTTGACGACGGCCTCGACCAGCTGCGGGTCGTCGCCCTCGGCCATGACACGGATCAGCGGCTCGGTGCCGGACGGCCGGATGACGAGCCGCCCCGCCTTGCCGAGGCGTTGACGGGCGTTCTCGATCGCAGCCTTGACCGGAGCTTCCTCGAGCGGCTTGCCGCCGGCGATGCGGACGTTCTTGAGGAGTTGCGGCACCGGCTCGAACTTCTTCGACAATTCGCTGACCGGCCGGCCCTGCCGCTTGATGCAGGCCAGCACCTGCAGCGCCGAAACCAGGCCGTCGCCCGTGGTCGAGAAGTCCGACAGCACGATGTGGCCCGACTGCTCGCCGCCGACATTGAGCCCGTGCGCGCGCATATGCTCGACGACGTAGCGGTCGCCGACCTTGGTGCGGTGCAATTGCAGCTTCATGTCGCCGAGGAAGCGTTCGAGGCCGAGATTGGACATGACCGTCGAAACGACGCCACCGCCGGCAAGCCGCCCGCTCTGGTGCCAGGACTCGGCGATCATTGCCATGATCTGGTCGCCGTCGACGATCGCGCCGTTCTCGTCAACGATGACGACACGGTCGGCATCGCCGTCGAGCGCGATGCCGATGTCGGCGCGCACCTCGTGCACTTTCTTCTGCAGGCCTGCCGGATGGGTCGAGCCGCATTCCTTGTTGATGTTGAAGCCGTTGGGCTCGACATTGATGGCCACCACTTCGGCGCCCAGTTCCCAAAGCGCCTCGGGGGCAACCTTGTAGGCGGCGCCATTGGCGCAATCGACGACGATCCTCAAACCTGAAAGCGACATCGAACGCGGCAAGGTGCGCTTTGCAAACTCGATGTAGCGGTCATGCACGCCATCGACGCGCTTGGCGCGACCAAGTCCGTCGGAATCGGCGAGTGCCAGTTCGATATCCTTGTCCAGCATGCTCTCGATGCGCTCTTCGATCTCGTCGGAGAGCTTGTAGCCGTCGGGACCGAACAGCTTGATGCCATTGTCGTAATAAGGATTGTGCGAGGCCGAGATCATGACGCCGATATCGGCGCGCAGCGAACGCACCAACATGGCGACCGCCGGCGTCGGGATGGGGCCGAGCAGGAACACGTCCATGCCGGCGGCGCAGAGGCCCGCCACCATGGCGTTCTCGATCATGTAGCCGGAAAGTCTGGTGTCCTTGCCGAGCACCACACGGTGACGATGGCTGCCGCGCTGGAAGGACAGGCCGGCCGCCATGCCGACCCTCATCGCGATTTCCGCCGTCATTGGAAACTTGTTGGCGCGCCCGCGAATACCGTCCGTGCCGAAATAATTTCCTGCCATGCTAGTCAGTGTCCCCGGTGGTTCTTGCCCGGTACGTCATGCCATAATTGGCCGGCGCACTACGATCACATTTCGTGATTATCTGTTACCAATCCTTTAGAAAACCCTTGTTGTGCATTGCACAGAGACTGGCGCAACCTAGCGTGATGGCGCTGCCTCGCCACAATATACCATGCCTGTGGACCATTCGACATGGATTTACCCACAAATTCTTGTCTTCCAGCCGGCAACAGGCAACGATTTCATCACCTTGCCGGCAGAAGCCGGGTTTCGGCGATGTATACGCCACTTAGCATCTGGCGCAACCGACCGTTGAGCGTTATTGATTCGCTGGGACGTATAATGGGCTGCTGCAACGGAGAAACGCTATGCTCATCCACCGACTTGCCACTTTGACCGGCCTTGCGGTCGCGACGTTATTCCTGGCCGCGCCAGCCAACGCGCTGACGATGGCCGAGTGCAGCACGAAGTATAACGCGGCCAAGGACGCGGGGACACTTGCCGGCCAGACCTGGAACCAGTTCCGCAAGGCGCAGTGCGGCACTGATGCCGCCGCGACAGCCAAGCCCGACGCCAAGGCAGCGGACACCAAGGCGGCCGATACGAAGCCGGCCAAGGCGACCAAGGCTGCGGCCGCCGCCGACGACGGAGCCAAAGGCCTGACCGCAAAGGAATGCAGCACCAAGTACCAGGCGGCCAAGGCCGCCGGCACGCTCAACGGCATGAAGTGGAACGACTTCCGCAAGAGCGAATGCGCCACCGGCGCGTCCGCTGCCGCCGGCGCATCCGCTGCCGCCGCCACCAAACCGGCGACCACCAAGGCGGCGACCACGGCTGCGGCGACCGACAGCTCGGGCAAGGGCCTGAGCATGGCCGACTGCAGCAGCAAGTACCAGGCTGCCAAGACCGCCAATACGCTCAACGGCATGAAGTGGAACGACTTCCGGAAGGCCGAATGCGGCGCCAGCGCCTCGGACGATGACACCGTCCCGGCTCCAACAGAGGCGACCTACACCAAGGAGCCGGCAAAGCCGACTGTCGCTGCGCCGAAGGGCGTGAGTTTCCCGACCGCAATCTCGCCGAAATTCGCCACCGAAACCCCGGCCAAGGCCCGCATGCATACCTGCCTCCAGCAGTACTATGCCAACAAGGACGCCAACACGCTTGGCGGCTTGAAGTGGATCCAGAAGGGCGGCGGCTTCTACAGCCTGTGCAATGCCAAGCTGAAGAGCTGAGCGACAGCACTATTTGAGGAAAGTAAGGCCCGCGAGCCGCAGGGTTCGCGGGCTTTTTTGCCCGCAGCTTCAGCAGGAATCCCCGCTGACGAGAGGCGCGTTGCCGGCGACGCTGCAAACTCCCCTCGTGGGGGAGATGGCCGGCAGGCCAGAGGGGGGGCACGAAGGATCGTTGCCTGCTCCGGCCAGGTTGCCTCGCATTCACGAAAAGCTGGGCGAGGGTGGCTCGAGGAATCGTCGAACGGCAAGAGAGATCCTCCCCCGCAGCCCGGAAGGCCTAACTCGATTTGTCGGCGGACGCTGCCCCCGCTGAGCTGCCCGTCATCTTCCACAAAGTGGGAAGATTGGCTGCTGCCACGCCGGCTTCCGCCAATCGCCTAGCCAACCTTGCAGGCGCAGGCCACGGAGAAACTCAGCAGCCTGCCCCAAACAAAAACGCCGCGGTCGAACCGCGGCGTTTCTCAATTTGTTCTTGGCCGAGTTCAGCTCGACGGCTGCGGTTCCATGCCGCCCTCGGGCTCGGGACCCTTTTTGCGGCGGCCCGACTTCGGCACGGCCGAACCACGGCTCGGCGGCGTGTCGTCGCCGAGATCGCGCGCGGGCTTCTCGCCGGCGATCAGCTGCTTGATCTCGTCGCCCGACAGCGTCTCGTATTCGAGCAGGCCCTGCGCCAGCGCGATCCATTCCTTCTTCTTCTTAGTCAGCACCGACCTCGCGGTCGAATAGGCCTCGTCGATCAGGCGCCGCACCTCGGCGTCGATGATCTGCGCGGTTTCTTCCGAGATGTTCTGCGTGCGCGCCACCGAATGGCCGAGGAACACTTCCTCCTGGTTGTCGCCATAAGCGACATGGCCGAGCTTGTCGGAAAAGCCCCAGCGCGTGACCATGGCGCGCGCCAGCTTGGTCGCCTGCTCGATATCGGAGGAAGCGCCCGACGTGATGTTCTCCTTGCCGAACTTGAACTCCTCGGCGACGCGGCCGCCCATCATGATGGCAAGCCGTGAGATCATGTACTTGTAGCTCATCGAATAGCGGTCGCCTTCCGGCAACTGCATGACCATGCCGAGCGCGCGGCCGCGCGGAATGATTGTCGCCTTGTGCAGCGGATCGGCCGACGGCACGTTGAGCGCCAGTATGGCGTGACCGGCCTCGTGATAGGCGGTCAACTCCTTCTCGGCCTGGGTCATGGCCGAGGAGCGGCGCTCGGCGCCCATCATGATCTTGTCCTTGGCGTCCTCGAACTCGGCCATGGTCACGAGGCGCTTGTTACGCCGCGCCGCCATCAGGGCGGCCTCGTTGACGAGGTTCATCAGATCGGCGCCGGAGAAGCCCGGCGTGCCGCGGGAGACGACCTTGAGGTCGACATTGGGCGCCAGCGGCACGTTGCGCACATGCACTTTCAGGATCTTCTCGCGTCCGACGATGTCGGGGTTCGGCACCACCACCTGGCGGTCGAAACGGCCGGGCCTCAGCAGCGCCGGGTCGAGCACGTCGGGCCGGTTGGTGGCGGCGATCAGGATGATGCTTTCGTTGGACTCGAAGCCGTCCATCTCGACCAGCAGCTGATTCAGCGTCTGCTCGCGCTCATCATTACCGCCGCCGAGACCCGCGCCGCGGTGACGGCCGACCGCGTCGATTTCGTCGATGAAGATGATGCAGGGCGCGTTCTTCTTGGCCTGGTCGAACATGTCGCGCACGCGGCTGGCGCCGACGCCGACGAACATCTCGACGAAGTCCGAACCCGAAATGGTGAAGAACGGCACGTTTGCCTCGCCGGCGACCGAGCGGGCGAGCAGCGTCTTGCCGGTTCCCGGAGGGCCGACCAAGAGCACGCCGCGCGGGATCTTGCCGCCGAGCCGCTGGAATTTCTGCGGATCGCGCAGGAACTCGACGATCTCCTCCAGGTCTTCCTTGGCCTCGTCGACGCCGGCGACGTCCTGGAAGGTGACGCGGCCATGCGCCTCGGTCAGAAGCTTGGCCTTCGACTTGCCGAAGCCCATGGCACGACCGGAGCCGGACTGCATCTGGCGCATGAAGAATATCCATACGCCGAGGATCAGGATCATCGGCAGCCACGAGATCAGGTAGCCGAACAGCGAGTTTGAACCGTCGGTCTCCGGCCGCGCATTGATGGTGACGTTCTTGTCCTGCAGCCGCGAGACCAGCGACGGATCGCCGGGCGAATAGGTCTGGAAGCCGCTCGAATTGTCGGTGTAGGTGCCGGAGATGCGGGCGCCGGCGATGGTCACCGTCTTGACCCGGCCCGCCGCGACATCCTGCAGGAACTGCGAATAAGGTACATCGCTCGAAGCCCCACGCGTCTGCGGCGTCTGGAACAGATTGAAGAGGGCGATGAGCAGGACCGCTATGATCGCCCAGAGCGCGAGGTTGCGATAGTTCGGATTCATCAATTGTCCCGTTGGCGTCCGCGGGCGGACACGCGTCGTGAGAGGAAACTTGAGCCTAACATAGGGAGAGCGCCCCCCCTTGCCAAGCAGAACAGCACGTCTGGGTTAAGCTTTCGCCCATGACCGACCGGCGCTATGGCCGCTTGAAAGGCAGGGCGGGAGGCAACGGTGCGCCGATCAATTCGGCGACGACCCGCGCCGGCGCCAGGTCGAAGGACGGCAGGAAACGGACAAAAGGGGCGACGACGGCCTGTGCCGTGAACCCCGGCGACGCCTGCCCACCCTGAGGCAGGCCAGGGTTTTCAACGGCTTGCCGCGATGCCGGCTCGCAGGCCAGCGCGGCGCGCACGAGGCTGCGTGGCGTTTCGCCTTCCGCGATCGCCAGACGCTTCGCCGCCGCTGCCCCGAACGGCGCGATCAACAATGCACTGCCGCCGTCGTCCAACGTGATGTTCCGGCGGCCGTCCCAGAGCAGCCCGCCGGTGGCCGCGACCACACGCGGCAAGCCTCGCGTCTCGCGGCGCAGAAAGATGCCGGCGCGCCTGGAATCGACCACCGTCCGCGACAATGTGGCGCAAAGAAATCCAGCCTTCAGCCTACCGAACAGCGCCTCGCATCGCGCCTGGTCCGGCAGAAACGCAACGCCCCCGCTTGTGGCGAGGAGGATGCGCAGCGCATAGACGGCCGCCGGATCGTCGCCGGCCGAAAGCAGGGTCGGATCGAGGCGGACAAGACCCGGCGCCGGCTGGCTGGCGAAGCGCGCGATTAAATCCGCGGCGCGGATGCCAAGCCGGCTGCGCGCCTCGCTCTCGCGCGCCGCCAGCGTCAATGCGTCATCAATGCGCTGCGCACCGTCAGCGCCGGCCAGTGCCGCGCGCATGCGCGGTCGCTCGAAGGCCGCGTCGGCATTGGTCGGGTCCTCGGCCCAGCCGACATGCTCGCGCCGCAGGAAGTTGCGCAAAGCCGCGCGCCGAATGCCAAGGAGCGGCCGCACGATCCATTCGTGCCAGTCGTGCAAGGTGACCGGCGCCATGCCGGCAAGGCCGCGCCCTTCCTCGCGGGCGCCCTTGCCTCGGACTAGCCGCATCAGCACCGTCTCGGCCTGGTCGTCCGCCGTATGACCGGTCACGATCAGACCGAGGCCTTCCTCCCGCGCCGCCTCGGCCAGCAGCCGGTAGCGAGCCTCCCGCGCGGCGGCCGGCAGCCCGGTCGACGGCTTGCGTCCGGACCAGGCGACGATGCGGTGCGCGATGGCGTGCGCGGCGCAAAGCCTGGCCACCGCTTCCGCTTCGGCCGCCGCGCCCTGCCGCAAACCGTGGTCGATCGTCACCGCCAGCAGCTTCGCGGACGGCGCGGTTCGGTCGAGATGTCGTTTGAGAAGGAGAAGTAGGGCGGTCGAGTCGCTGCCGCCGGATACGGCCGCAACGGCGCCGCTGGTAAAGTCGATGTGCGAAAAAAGGTCTTTCGAAAGATCAGGCTCGGTGTCGAGCATCAATGCATGTCGCCCGAACACGGCTCCGAGGGCAAGGCAACGGCAGGCAGGAGAAGGGCTAGCACGCCGCCAGGGCCTTTTCCTGCTTCACGCGCTCCTTGAGCGTGTTGGAAATGTCGGGGTAGCGCTTGCCGACCTCGCTGAAGGTGGCGCAGGCCACGTCGTGCTGCTTCAGGCCGACCAGCGACACGCCGAGCTTCAGCAGCATGTCGGGGGCCTTCTTGGCCTTGGGATAGTCCTTGCTGGCGGCGAGGAAGACCTCCGCGGCATCGCGGTATTTCTGCTGGCCAAGCAGCGATTCGCCCAGCCAATAGTGCGCATCCGCCGTTTTCGCGTCACGGGGAAAACGCGCGATGTGGTCGCGAAAACCCTGTTCGGCGGTGCCGTAGTCGCCCGAAAGGATGAACTGGTAGGAGTTGCGGTAGAGCTCCTCGGGATCGTTCGTGGAAGGCAGCGCCGCAACCACCGTGCCGTCGGACTTGCCGCTCTTGGCCGGAGCGCCGATGGCTGGAGCGACATCCTGCGCCGGTGCGGTCGCCTGCGTGCTGCCGCCGGCATCGACCACATTGCCGTTCTTGTCGACGGTGATGCTGCCGAAGGTCTTTTCGGGCGCTCCCGTTCCGGGGATAACCTTGCCCGGATCACCGTCAGAGGATTCGACGATGACGTCCTCGACGCTCTGGCCGCCGCCAGCCGACTGGCCGGCCGCTGCCCGATTGTCGGCCTTCGCGGGCGGTTGCGTGGCCGGCGCCTCGGCCACGCTGTCATCGCTGTCGGCGGGCGCGGCCTGTGACTTCTTCTGCCCGGCCGGCTGCTGCGCACCCTGCGTACCGCCTTCGAGCTGCTGGAAGCGGAACTCGTTGTCTTCCTGCTGTTTGCGGATCTGCTCCTGCATTTGCAGGATCTGGAAGTTCAGTTCCTCGATCTTGCCGTTCATCTGGCGCAGTTGGTCCTCGAGCCCGGTGGCGCCTGTGCCAGTCGACTGCTGCGCGAACTGAACCTGGTCCGACTTCTTCTTTTCGCCGAAAACGCCAGGCAACTCGATGCTGGGCAGATGGAACGAGAAGCCGCTGTCGGCTGGCTGTCCCGTGCCATCAGTCCCTAAGCCACCCGCCATCGCGGTGACGCCTGAAAGGAGCAGCAGCGCAAGCGTGCCGCTCAGAACTGATCTCAAATGCATATGCCTCTCGCCGTGTCGTTAGCTTGTTCGCGCCTTCCAATCGGTATGGGACCAGCCAAGCGCCCTCGGCTCATAGCAGGACGCGAGACTTCGGCCAAATTTTGTTTGAAGGGACCAAACATGAAAAAGGCGGCCTTTCAGCCGCCTTTCGCAAACCTGTGTTGCATTTTTGTCGTCGTGTTTTTCGCGCGTCGCTCGACGCGCGAAAAATGTCAGGAACCGGCGCCGCTGAGCGTGGTGACCGCGCGGCGGTTCTGTGACCAGCAGGAGATGTCGTCGCAAACCGCGACCGGCCGTTCCTTGCCGTAGGAAATGGTCTTCAGGCGGTTGGCGGAGACGCCCTTGGAGACCAGGAAGTCGCGCGTGGCGGCGGCGCGGCGGGCACCGAGCGCCAAATTGTATTCGCGCGTGCCGCGTTCGTCGGCATGGCCTTCAACGACGATCGCATACTGCTTGTACTGGTTCAGCCACTGCGCCTGGCGCGACAGCGTCGTCTGGGCGTCGGCGCGGATCGAGGAGGAGTCCGTGTCGAAGAAGATGCGGTCGCCGATATTGACGGTGAAGTCCTGCGCCGATCCGGGCGTTGCGGCACCGGCGCCGTTGAGGCCGAGATCGGCGGCGCTGTTGGGCGTCTTCTTCGAAGCGCAACCGGCAATGGCGAGCATCGCCACCAGCGCGATCATGACGGGATTTCTGGTAAGTGCTGCGATACGGCTCATGCCGCCTCTCCTTTGCATTCGAGTGATTTCGTTGATCACCCAGTAACCACGTTTGGGTTAACCGGCATTCAAGAAACACGGTTAAAATTTGGTTTAGGCCGCCCGTCCACAGCCCTTTGATCCGGGCCACAGTTGGCGCGGACCCTAGGCGGAAATGCGGCCAAAACGCGACAAAGAGGTGGAAATGGAGAATTGAGGAATTGAAGAAATGAGGAAAAGGGTCATTTCAACTTCTTCCTGAGATTCACCAGCATTCCATAGATATGGACATAGGATTGCAGCCATTCATCGCGCTGCGCGTGGGTGATGTAGCCAAGGTCGAACGCATACGAAATCCACGTCTCTACTTCGCTGCATGATCCCATGGCCATCGAAATGAAACGCGCAAATTCGGGCCTGGAATGGGTCTGTTTGGCAAATCCTTCAGCCAGATTGGCACAGATCGCCTTGCTGGATCGCCGCATTTGGTCAGCCAACGCGTATTGTTCCATTTTCGGAAAAACAAGCGTGGCCTTGTGGACGTCGAGGGAAACCCCATAAGCGTGCCTATAGACATCCAAATCCTTCGCGCGCTTGATGTAACCCGCTTCTCTCTCCATCCCTCAATTCTTCATTTCTCCAATTCCTCTCACTCCAGCAGCGGCGACCAGGCCGGATCGGAGGCAAAGTTCGCGGTCGGGATCGACTGCTCGTTGCGGCCGGTGAGATCGACAGAAACCAGTTTCGGGCCGCCGGCGGAATCGCGGAAGAACATCAGCACGCGGCCGTTCGGCGCCCAGGTCGGTCCTTCCTGCTGGAAGCCGGATGACAGGATGCGCTCGCCCGAACCGTCGGTCTTCATAACGCCGATCTGGAATTCGCCGCCGGTCTGCTTGGTGAAGGCGATGAGATCGCCGCGCGGCGACCACACCGGCGTCGAATAGACCCCGTCGCCGAAGGAGATGCGGGTCTGGCCCGAACCGTCGGCGCCCATCACATAGATCTGCGCGCGGCCGCCGCGGTCGGAGGTGAATACCACCTTGCTGCCGTCGGGCGAATAGGAAGGCGAAGTGTCGATGGCGGTCGAGTTGGTGAGCCGGGTCGTCGAGCGGCTCCTGAGGTCCATGGCGAAGATGTTGGAATTGCCGTCGTCGCGCAGCAGGCTCATGATCACCTTCTGGCCATCCGGCGAAAAGCGCGGCGCAAACGTCATGCCCGGAAAATTGCCGACCAGTTCGCGCTGGCCGGTCTCGATCTGCAGGAGATACACCCGCGGCTGGCCGCTCTCATAGGACATGTAGGTGATTTCCTGCCGGTTCGGCGAGAAGCGCGGCGTCAAGACGATCGCCCTGCCGTCCGAGAGATAGCGCACATTGGCGCCGTCCTGGTCCATGATGGCGAGGCGCTTCTTGCGCGCATTCTTGGCGCCGGACTCGTCGATGAAAACGACGCGCGTGTCGAAATAGCCCTTCTCGCCGGTCAGCCGCTCGTAGATGGCGTCGGCGATGATGTGAGCGACGCGTCGTTGATTGGCGTCGTTGGCGAAGAATTGTTCGCCCGACATCTGCTGTCCAGCGAACGTGTCCCACAGCCGATACTGCGCGCGGATGCGCCCGTCGGCCTCCTTGCTGACGCTGCCGGTGACCAGAGCCTGGGCATTGATCACCTTCCAGTCGTCGAAGCGAGGCGCTGCGTCAGGATTGGCGATCTTCTCGATGAAGGCGCTTTTGTCGATCGGTGCGAACAGGCCCGAGCGCTTCAGGTCGGCGGTGACGACGCCGGAAATCTGCGCGCCAAGCCCATCGCCCGACTGGAAATCGGTGATGGCGATCGGCAGCGGCTCGACATTGCCCTTGTTGACGTTGATCTCGACGAGCGCCCACGCAGGCATGACGGCACCGGCCATCGAGCCCAGCGCTATTGTCGCGACCATCAGGAGCGGCTTGAGGATGAATTTCATGTCTTCTCGCTTCTCTTCACTGATTCTGCGGAGGGCAGGCCTCAAAGGCCAAGCATTTCCCTCGGATCGAAAGTGACACGGACCTGGGCCCAGATGTCCTGTTTGCCCGCCGGAACCTGAAGGCCGGCCATGTTGCATTTCTGAACCGCACGCACGGCGCTTTCATCGAATTGGCGATTCCCGCTCGATTTCTCGACGGTGGGCCGGCCATCCAGCTTGCCCGAGGGGTCGAGGTTGAACATGACCACGGCGACGAAATTCTCCGAGCCCTCCAGCCCCGCCGGCAATGTCCAGCAACCGCCAAGCTGATCCGACAGGGCGCCCAGTTCTGATCTCGACAGCTTCTGGCCCTGGTCCTTCTCGCCGCCGAGCGAAGCCTGCTGTGTCGAACGCTTGGCGCCGCCGCCGGAGGGCTTCTGCTTGTCCAGCAGGGCCGAGATCTCGTCGGAATTGAACTGCTTGTCCTCCGATTTCGGCTTGGATGAAGCCTCCTTGACCGGTTTGTCGGCGTCCTTGCGCTCCGGCGCCTTGGCGCTTTCGGCCTGTGCCGGCTGCGGCTTCGGCCGCGCCTGCGGCGCGGGCGCGGAGTCCGGCAGTTGGGCATCGTCAGGCTGGTCCTTGGCGATCGCCTGGGCGACCGCGTCCGGCTTCACCTCGGGCGTCGGCTCGATGGCCGCGGTCTTGTCCTGTGGCGGTGCGGGCGTCGGCTCCTTCGCCGGCGCCGGCTTCGGCTCGGTCTGCTTGACCGGCTCGGGCTTGACCTCTTCCTTGGGCTGCGGCGCGGGAGCCACTTCCGTGGCCGGCGTCGGCTTGGGCTTTTCCTGCGGCTTCGGCACGTCCTCGGTCTTCGGCTTTTCGATCGGCGTCGGCGCCGGCGGCGGGGCCGAGGTCATGTCAACTGGCTTCGGCTTGGCCTCGGGCGTTATCGGCTTGTCGGTGTCGACGCTGTTCTCGCCGACCTTCTGCGCATCCGGCACGATATCGGGACGCTGCGTGGGCAAGGGCGCCGGCTTTTCATGCACCACGGATTTCTTGTCGCCCTGCAGCACCTGGGCAGTGGCTTCGATCGGCACGATGTCGACAGCGACCGACTCGACGTCGGCTGACGGAAGCGCGGCCGGCGCCGACAGCGTGAACAGGCCGAAGCCTATCAGCGCCGCATGCATGATCACCGATGTGGTGAGGCCGGTCCTCATAGTGGGTCTATTGATCCTGTTCCTGCAGTGAAACCAGCCCGATATTCTTGTAACCGGCGGCCGAAATGCGGGCCATCACCTTCATCGCCGTGCCGTAGTCGGTGGACTTGTCGCCGCGGATGAAGATGCGCTCGTCATAGCCGGTCTTCGAGATCGCCTGCAGCTTCGCCACCAATTCCTCGATCGGGATTTCGGTTTCCTGGAGATAGATCTGGCCGGCGGCATTGATCGAAACGGTGATCGGCTGGGTGTCGGCATTCATCGCCTTGGCCTGCGTATCCGGCAGATTGATCGGCACGCCGACCGTCAAAAGCGGCGCCGCGACCATGAAGATGATCAACAGCACCAGCATCACGTCGACCATCGGCGTAACGTTGATTTCGGCGATGAGGCCATGATGGCGGCCGCGCCGCCTATGGCCGCGTCCGCCGCGTCCAGCCATGCCTACGGACATTCCCATCGGCTTACTCCTCAGGCCTTCGGCGCTACTTTTTCATCGATTTGGCGCGAGAGTATGGCGGAGAACTCGTCGGAGAACCCTTCCATGCGCACCGCGATCTTGCTCGCGTCCGATGACAGCTTGTTGTAGGCGATGACGGCCGGAATGGCGGCGAGCAGGCCGATGGCGGTCGCCAGCAGCGCCTCGGCGATGCCGGGCGCGACCACCGACAGGCTGGTGTTCTTGGAGCCGGCGATCGCCTGGAACGACGTCATGATGCCGATGACGGTGCCGAACAGGCCGATGAACGGGGCCGCCGAGCCCGTGGTTGCGAGGAAGCCGAGGCGGCCTTCGAGCTTCTCCATCTCGCGGGTCAGCGCCAGGTCCATCGCCTTGTCGATGCGGGTTTGCAAGCCGAGCGGCGTCTTGGCGCCTTTTTCGAAACTCTTCTTCCACTCGCGCATGGCGGCGACGAAGATGGCGCCCATGCCCGATGTCTTGCGGTCGGCCAACGTTCGGTAAAGCTCCTCCAGCGACTGCCCCGACCAGAACACCTGCTCGAACCGGTTCAGCGCCAGCCGCATGCGGGCATAGGATACGAGCTTGTCGACGATAATCGCCCAGGTCCAGACCGAGGCGCAGAGCAGCCCGATCATGACCAGCTTGACCACCCAGCTGGCCTGCATGAACAGCGCCCAAATCGACAATTGCGCGCCCGGTTCGGCGAGTGCGATATTTTCCATCGTAACGTCCTTAAGATTTCCGGGCGAAGCTGGCGGCTGGCCCCTGGCATCCCTTGTGGTCGGTTCGCGCGAAGCTACCGGAACAACCCCAAAACGTGCCTTTCGCGGCCTTTTCGGGGCAAATGTTGGTGAAAGGAAGGCGCTGGATAGCGCCAATCTTCACCAATCTCTTCATGAACCGTTATGGTTAAGGATGGGTTAGTCGATCAGGCGCGGCGCATTGCCGCGCTTCAAGCCGGCACCGGCGATACCTACGAGGCCGACCTTTTAGCCTGCCTTGGGTATGAACGCTGCTATCCACTCCCTGGGGAAGCGGCGTGGCCGGCCATTCTCGCCGATGATCGCCGCCTCCACCCTGGCCTCGACCAGCACCTCGTCGCCGCGCTTGAGCTGCTGGGCCATGAAGATGCGCGCGCCGGAGATTTCCTCGGTCCGGGTGTCGATCGTCAGGATGTCGTCCATGCGGGCCGGCATGCGGAAGTTGATCTCCATGCGACGCACCACCCAGACTATTCTTTCGCCATGCTTGCCATCGGCAAGTTCGGTGTGGTGGACGCCGCTCAGCCTCAGATAGTCGGAGCGGCCGCGCTCGAGGAATTCGAGATAGCGGGCGTGGTAGACGACGCCGGAGAAATCGGTGTCGGCATAATAGACCCGCGCCATCAGCCGATGGCCGAACGCCGTCAGCGCACCGGAAATCCCCGCCAGCAAGGTCGCGGATTCACCATGATCGTCCATTGCGCTTCCTTTTTCAGTCGCGGCAAGGCACCTGTGCCGCGCGTGACATGGCATCGGATGGCACTGTTGACGGCGATGATCAAGACCTTGGTGGCGGCGCTGTTCGTGGTGATGGCTCTGTTCGTCGTGATGGCTCTGGCCGGGCCGGGCCAGGCCGCGACCTTCTCCACGAAGCGCGGGCTCAATCTCGACCAGTGGGTGACCTGGCCGGGCGAAGACCAATGGGGCAACGCCAAGGCCATCCTGCCCTACCCGGAATGGCGCAAATTTCTCAAGGACGACGATCTCGAGGCTTTGAAGCATGCAGGCTTCGATTTCCTGCGCATGCCGGTCGATCCTTCGCCTTTCCTTTCCGAAAATACGATGGCCTTGCGCGAGGATCTCTATGCCAGCGTGCTGGACTCTGTCCGCATGATCAACCGCGCCGGCCTGAAGGTTGTCGTCGACATGCATCTGATCCCAGCCGGCGGCGGGCGCAAGATCGGCATGGCCGAGGTGATGAACAACCCGGTGACATTCGATGCCTATGTCGAGATGGTGCGCAAGATGGCGCACACGCTCGCCGGGGAAGACCCGGGGCAAGTGGCCTTCGAGCCGATGAACGAACCGATCGTCGACTGCGACGCCGACGGCACCAGCCTGTGGCCGCAACGCCAGCAGAGGTTGTTCGCCGCGGCGCGTTCTTCGGCGACGAGATTGACGCTTGTGCTGACCGGGGCCTGCTATTCCGCGGCGTCGTCGCTGGAAAAGATCGATCCGATGGCGATCCCGGACGACAACGTCATCTGGACCTTCCATTCCTACGATCCGTTCCTGCTTACCCATCAGGGCGCGACCTGGGCCGGCGATTTCATTCCCTATGTGACCGGCCTGCCCTACCCGCCGACCGCGGTGCCGCGGGCTGAGCTCGACGTCACGCTCGACACCATCCGCGCCAGGATCAAGGCCGAGGCGCCTTGGGCGCGGCAGGACGGGCTGCTTGCCTATCTCGACGAGCAGGTAGCCAGCATGGACACCGACGCCAAGCTGCTTGGTCTCATGGACGCCCCATTCAAGGCCGTCGATGCCTGGGCGAAGGCCAACCGCATCAGGCCGGAAAACGTCACGCTGGGCGAGTTCGGCATGATCCGCCAGGAATACGGCAATCCCTATGTGATGCCGGCCGGCTATCGTGCCGCCTATGTCCGGGACATGATCGCGCGCGCCGAGGCGCATGGCTTCTCCTGGTCGGTCTGGAGTTACGGCGGCGCTTTCGGCATCGTCGATGCTTTCAACGGCGAAAAGGCCGAGCACGATGTGCTGGACGTGATCCGGTCGCTTCACTGAGCGCCGTTGCTCCACACCGCCGGGATCGATCAGCAAGATCTCCGGTCGCACGCCGCAAAGCGGTTGCGACGCTTGATCGCCGGCCCGAACGCCGCCGCCGGGGGCCGCTATTCTTCCTGGAACAAATTGATCTGCTGTTGCGCCGGGTCCTTCGGCGCGTCGAGGCCGAGATGGCGCCAGGCATTGGCCGTCAGCACACGGCCGCGCGGCGTGCGCTGGATGAAACCCTGCTGGATGAGATAGGGCTCGATGATGTCCTCGATGGCATCGCGCGGCTCGGACAGGCCGGCGGCGATCGTCTCGATGCCGACCGGCCCGCCGCCGAAATTGCGCGCGATCATCGAAAGATACCGGCGGTCGAGCGCATCGAGGCCGAGCGCGTCGACCTCCAGCCGGGTCAAGGCCTCGTCGGCGATCAAGCGGTTCACATGACCATCGCCGGCGACCGAAGCGAAATCGCGCACGCGCCGCAACAGCCGGCCGGCGATGCGCGGCGTGCCTCGCGCGCGCCGCGCGATCTCCAGCGCGCCGTCATCGCCGAGCGGCATTTGCAGGATGCGTGCGCCGCGCCGCACGATCTGCTCCAGTTCCTCGACCGTGTAGAAGTTGAGCCGCACCGGGATGCCGAAGCGGTCGCGCAGCGGATTGGTGAGCAGGCCGAGCCGCGTGGTGGCGGCGACCAGGGTGAAACGGGCAAGGTCGATCTTGACCGAGCGCGCCGCCGGCCCCTCGCCGATGATCAGGTCGAGCTGGAAATCCTCCATCGCCGGATAGAGGATCTCTTCCACCGCAGGATTCAGCCTGTGGATCTCGTCGATGAACAGGACGTCGCCTTCTTCGAGATTGGTCAAGAGTGCGGCGAGATCGCCGGCTTTGGCGATGACCGGTCCGGAGGTTGAGCGGAAGTTGACGCCGAGCTCGCGCGCCATGATCTGCGCCAGCGTCGTCTTGCCTAGACCTGGCGGCCCGACGAACAGCACATGGTCGAGCGCTTCCTTGCGGCCCTTAGCGGCCTCGATGAACACTTTGAGGTTGGCCCGCACCGCCGCCTGGCCGACGAAATCGTCAAGCGTCTGCGGCCGCAAACTCTGATCGGCATCCTCGCCGCGTTTTTCCGGAGCGATGAGACGGGGGGAAAGGCTCATGCCGCCTTCCTTGCATATGGCCGGGAACCGGACAAGCGTGCGCTCACCGCGCCAGTTCCTTGAGCCCGAAGCGAATCAGCTTCGACGCATCCGCCTCCTCGCCCGCCGTCTTCAGTGCCGCCGCCACCGCATTCGCGGCGGTGTCGCGGGAATAACCGAGATTGACTAGGGCCGAGACCGCGTCTGTGATCGGCGCGGCTGCCACGCCTTCGCCGAGCTCCTGCTTCAAGCCGATCGTGCCCGAGGCGGCACCGGCATAGGCCGGCGCCTTGTTCTTCAACTCGGTGACGATGCGCTCGGCCACCTTCTTGCCGACGCCCGGCGCCCGGGAAACCATGGCGATGTCGCGCAGCGCGATCGCGTTGGCAAGGTCGGCCGGCGCCAGTGTCGACAGGATGGCCAGTGCCACCTTGGCGCCGACGCCCTGCACATTGGTCATCAGGAGCCGGAACCATTCGCGCTCCAGCACCGATTGGAAGCCGTAGAGCCGGATCATGTCCTCGCGCACATAGGTCTCGATGAACAGCACCACCGCTTCGCCGGGCGAAGGCAGCGCGGCAAGCGTGCGCGCCGAGCAGTAGGCGACGTAACCGACGCCATGCACGTCGACCAGGCAATGATCCTCGTCGATCTCGTCGAGCATACCCTTGAGCTTGCCGATCATGCCAAATCTTTCATGGAAGATAGGCCCTCATGGGTGCGTTTCAGGAGAAATGATGTCAAGGTCCGGGAAATAACTGCGATAACGCGCGGCGTCGCGCGTCAAAAGACGATGTCCGGCAACGGTCGCATGAGCGCCAATAAAGAAGTCCGGCAAGGTTCGTTCGCGGATTCCACCAGCACGGCGATAACGGGAATGCGTCACACCTGCAAGGAAGGCCGCATCCCAGGGCAGAAACTCGCGATCGATCTCGAGCATGTCGACCGCTTTTCGAAGCGCTGCCTCCGAGGCGATCAGCGGCGCCAGTTCAGACCAGATGATCGTATTGACCACCAAGTCGCCGTCGCGGCGGCATGAGGCGATTGCAGACGCCGACCATTTTGTCAGCGGTCCGGCCGGCCCCCAAACGTCGATCAGGACATTTGTGTCAATCAACGTCGAGATCTTCACGCGGCCCCCTCAGCCACTCCATATACTCGTCGGTCGTCATGCCACCCAGATCCAACGTCCCCTCCATCCGGTCAAGGACATTACTGAACCTGCGCAATTTCTCCTCCTCGGGGAGATTCTCGTTGACGGCCACAAGCCGAGCACCCTCATCGGTGGCCACGAATTCCACCTCGGAGCCCGGGCGGATACCCAGGTGATCCCTTATCTGTTTGGGGATCGTGACTTGGCCTTTGGTGGTGACGCGCATGGTAATACCTCAAAGTATTACCTACGACAGACAAGGGAACAAGTCAAGAACATCGTCAACCGGCAAGTGCCATCCGATAGGCGACGCTTTGCCGGTGATGCGCGTGGCAAATGGCTATGGCGAGCGCGTCGGCGGCATGTTCGGTGTCGAAGGTCGCTTTCGGCAGCAGCACCTTTACCATCATGTGGATCTGCTTCTTGTCGCCATGGCCGACGCCGATCACCGCCTTCTTGACGGCATTGGGTGCATATTCGGCAACGACCAGGCCGGCGCGTGCCGGCACCAGCATGGCGATGCCGCGCGCTTGGCCAAGCTTCAGCGTCGCCACCGCATCCTTGTTGACGAAGGTCTGTTCGACGGCCGCCTCATGCGGCATGGCCGTATGCAGGATTTCAGTCAACCCGTCATGCAGCTGGCACAGCCGCGTCGCCAGCGCCGCCTTGTCTTCGGAACGCACCGTGCCGGACGCGACGAAGCGCAGCGAATTGCCGAGGCTTTCGACAATACCCCAGCCGGTGCGCCTGAGCCCCGGATCGATACCGATGATGCGAATCGCGTCCCTCATTCGGTTACTCTATCTCCCGGAGACAGCGATGCCAGCGAAATGTGAACAAACCGGAAACAGTAACGCGCTGACCGGGAACGTTCCAGAATAGTTCAGTTTCGGGCGAAAGCCGTGTTGAGCAGGCTGATCTGGTCCGAGACCGGATTGGGCCGGCGGCTCATGGGCTGCATGTCGACCACCGCGCCGGCGCCGTAGATCTCCTCGTCCATGCGGCGCACCAGTGCCTGCAGGCGCAGCGACCGGTTGACGAGGTCGAGGAAATCCTTGGGCAGTTCGGCCCAGCCGGCCGCCTCGTCATGGGCGGAGGCGGTGTCGAGGCGCACCTTGGACTTTTCCGATGCGACCTGGTCGCGGGTCATCTCGCCGGAATTCGCGGCGCGCTGCAGAAGCAGCCACGAGGCGACCTGCATCAGCCTGGTGGTCAGCCGCATCGATTCGGCCGCATAGAGCGTGGCCGCCAGCCGCGACAGCTTCTTGGCCTCGGCCCGGCCCTTGCCGTCGAGATACTCCGCCGCCTGTTCGACTAGCCCCATGCCTTCCTGGTAGAGCGGTTTGAAGGAGTGCGAAAAGACCCGACGTTCCGCCAGCTTGACGGTTTTCGCGCTGCCCTTCGAAGGCTCGTTCATCGATACGCCCCTGCACTTGCAACCGGCCGATTCGGCTTACTGCCGATACACCCGGAACCCTACATAACTGAAGCTTGAAAATGCGCCTCGTCCGGGGTGAAGGCAAGCACATGTTTAACAGAAGGTTAACGTGATCCGGTGCGGACCGTGTCGCTGGAAAGCGGACAAAAAAAGAGCCGCGGATAAGGCGGCTCTCAGGAGTTTAACAGGGAGGCGTCAAACAAAGTGGCTCCAACCACTCGGTAAGAATCCAGATCACTGGATGCGCATAGTAAACGCCTGTAAAGCTTAATGAACCCTTAACGGCGCCGATGTTTTTTGAGCGAACCCCGCGCCACTGTGCCGTAACAGCACAGTTCCTGAAGGATGTGCCGAGCCTCGGCTCAGGCCGTTTTCCAAACCGCCGGCAAGGCGGTGAAGGCAAACAGCAGCAAGGCCGCGTAGAAACCCATCGAAGACGCCGCCACCAGCGGTTCGATCGCGGCATCGCCGCCAAGCAGGAAGTAGAGCCCGATCAAAAGGCCGATGCCGCTGATTGCGGTCAGCCAGAAGTGAACGACGGCAACCGTCTTCTGTCCGACCGCCGGAAACAGGTGATAGAAGAAGGCGAAGACCGCCGACATCAGCCAGCCAGCGACCATCGTATGGGCGTGGGTCGGCATCTGGCCATGGTCCTGGCTGATCGCCATGTACAGGCCGAGCGCCATGCCGCACAGCGCATAGATAACGGCCAGCGTGAAGAAATTCCGTGCTACCCCTTGCATATCTTTCCCCCGAGTTGCCTTTCCCGTGTTCGGGAAAGGGTTGATCGTCAGGCGATTGCTCTCGCCACCGGGCTCCCGGCGCGGGCGCACTAGCATCGGCACTGTTTCTGGACGATGTCGCGCCCCCGGACGCCCCTCATAATAGCAGAAAACCGGATGGCGCGCTCGCAATATCAGTGGCTCCTTACGTTAGCCGGCACTTGAAACAGAACTGGTTTTTTCACGACATCGTTCCGAAACAGGCGCGGCGATAAACGCTTGGCCATCGAAGCGGCAGGCGAGGATTCGCTCCTTCCGCTACATCAGGCGCCGAGGAGAAGCATGGACTGGTATTCGATCGTTAAATTGCTGCACATTCTTTCGGCGACCCTATGGGTCGGCGGCGGTTTCGCGCTGATGGTGCTGGCGACGCTCGCCGATCGGTCGGGAAACATCCAGGGAACGCTGCAGGCAATGCGGGCTACGGGCGAATTGGGAAACCGCTTCTTCGCGCCGATGTCGATGCTGACATTGGCCTTCGGGCTAATCATGTGCTGGTTCTGGGTCGGCTTCTCGCAACTGTGGATCCTGATCGGCCTTGCCGGCTACGCGACCACCTTTTCAATCGGCATGTTCGTCTTCAAGCCGAGCGCCGATCGCATGGGCGCGATGATCGCCAGGGATGGCGTGACGCCGGCCGCCCTAGCCTATGGCCAGCGCATCCTGCGGGCGGCGCGCTTCGACTATGCGGTGATGCTGGTCATCATCGCCGACATGGTGCTGAAGCCGACCATCGACGACTTCACGGTCCTTGCCGCCATGGGGCTTGTGTTGGCGGCTGGCGCCACCCTGGCGCTCGGCCGACCAAGGCGCATGGTGCCGAGCGTCGCCTGAGGCAGGCGAAAACGGTCCCGGCTACATCAGGCCGGCGATCCCGTCCCACAGAAGCTTCACCGCGACGACGGCCACCGTCGCATAGGTGAAGGGATAGAAGATCTCCGGACGCATGCGGCGCACCAGCCGGGCGCCGGCGATGGTGGATAGCGGCGCCAGCGGCATCAGCACCGCCGACGCGGTCAGATTGGTGCTGTCGAACTGGCCGAGCGCGAAATAGGGAACGAGCTTCAGCGCGTTGGTGGCGGCAAAGAAGATCGCCGCCGTGCCGGACAACACCTTCGGGTCGAGCCGGATCGGCAGCGCGTAGACCTGAAAGGGCGGGCCGCCGACATGGGCGACGAAGCTGGTGAAGCCGGCGACCGTGCCCCAGAGGGCCGCGGCGACGCGGTTGGGCTGCGCCGCATGGTCGGCGCCGTGGCGGTACTTCAGATAGAGCCAGCGCAGCACGAAAATGATGGCGACGGCGCCGACGATCAGCCGCACGGCCTCCTCGGTGACCAGTGCGGCCGTCAGCCAACCGAGACCGATACCGATCACCGCGCCGGGCATCATGTCGACCAGCATCTTCCTGTTATAGACGCCCCACCATGTCCATACCGAAACGATGTCCATCAGGCACAGGATGGGCAGCAGGATGGCCGCCGCTTGCACCGGCGGCATGGTCAGCGCCATCAGCGGCACGCCGACGAAACCGACCGCGCCGCCAAATCCGCCCTTGGACAGGCCGACCAGAATGACCGCCGGGACGGCGGCCGCATAGAACCACGGATCGGAAAGCAGGCCTGACATGGAGGAGGGACTGGTCTGGAGGGAAAGCGAGTCAACGCCTGAATAGCCCAGATTCCCGAGCGGAGCGACAGCAAATGTGGGCGTCGCCACAGCAAGGCCGGCCCATTCTGCTCTGCCTATCGCCGGGCCGAGACCAGCAGGAACATCGGCCGCTCGAGCTCTTCCGCCAGTTCGGGCTTGGCCGCGATCTGCGCGTCGGTCGGACGGAATTCCTCGACATGCTCGATGGTGAAGCCGCACCGGATCAGCGTGTTGAGCGTGGTGCCGATGGTGCGGTGATGTTTCACAACTCCCTTGGCCAGCCAGTCCGTCTTGCGCGGTCCCTCCACCAGATACCGGTCGACGGGCCATGTCTTGCGGCCTTCGGCATCGACAGACCAGCCGGGATGGGTCGGAGCCATATAGATCGGATGCTCCGTCGAGAAGACGAAATGCCCGCCGGGGACCAGGCACCGGTGCACGGTCTGGAACAGCCGCGCGGCATCGCTGACATAGTGCAGGGCAAGCGAGCTGTAGGCGAGATCGAAAGCCGTCGGCGGCAGGCTGAGTTCATCGAGATCGGCGCGTTCGTAGACGATGCCGGCGTCCGGGCCGGCGGCACGCGCCCGGGCGAGCATCTTTTCCGACAGGTCGAGACCCAGAACCTCCTTGGCCCCGTGTTCAAGAGCCCAGCGGCAGAACCAGCCGAAGCCGCAACCGAGATCGACGATTCGCAAGCCGCTGGCGTCGGGAAGCATCGCGCGCAGCGCCGGCCACTCGGCGGCGCCGTCCAGCCCTTCGACGGACCGGCCGAGTTGGCTGTAGCCTGCGAAGAAATCCGGCTGATCATAGACATTCTGCGCCATGTTCTTTCCTCGTTGTTCATATGCCTGACTGGCGGAGCCGCCACGCATTTCCACCACCGCCAAGCAGAGTCAAGAAACGCGGACCGGTCATGCGCCGAGCGGTGGCGGCCGCCGCCGGATCGGCTGCGCCTTGATGATGGCGGTGCTGGTCTCGGCCTTGTCGGCGATGCGATCAAGGATACCGTCGAGGTCGGCGATCGAACGCACGAACAGCCTGGCGACGAAGCAGTCGTCCCCCGTCACCTTGTCGCATTCGCCGAATTCGGCGATCTCCTCGATCAGCTTCTGGACGATGTGCAGCTTGCCCGGCAGCGGCTTGATGCGCACGATCGCCTGCAATGTATAGCCGAGCGCCAGCGGGTCGATCTCGACGGTGAAAGCCCTGATAACCCCGCGCTCCTCGAGCCGCCTCAGCCGCTCCGAAACGCTCGGCGATGACAGCCCGACCTGGCCGGCCAGCTCCTTCAGTGAAGTCCGCGCATCCTTCACCAGGATTTCGAGGAGACGTCGGTCGAGATCGTCAAGCATTTCACATTCTCAGGATTTCCGGGTATTTGCCTATTTTTAATAGGCAAAACCAGCATGTCACCTTTCTCGCTGGGTGGAAAGCTCAGGATCAGCATGAGATTATGCACAAGCAACGATCTGGAGATTTGTCGTGAGCGATACAGCACGTGGGACGATCGAAATGTCCGCCGCAATGGCGATTCTGGGAACGATCGGATGGTTCGTCGTCCTGTCCGGCCAGCCTATCATGGATGTGGTGTTCTGGCGCTGCGCTTTCGGCGCGGTGACGCTGCTCTTCATCTGCGTCGGCCTCGGCCTGTTGCGCAACAGGCTGTCGCTTCGCGTTTTCGCCATCGCGGCCCTCGGTGGCGCCGCTATCGTCGTCAACTGGCTGCTGCTGTTTAGTGCATTCTCGCGCGCGTCGATCTCGATCGCCACCGCTGTCTACAATACCCAGCCTTTCATGCTGGTCGGCTTCGGCGCGCTCTTCTTCGGCGAGCGGCTGACCCTGACGAAATTGACTTGGCTGGCAATCGCCTTCGCCGGCATGGTGCTGATCGTCGAGGCCGCCCCTGACGCCGGCGATATCGGCACCAACTATTTCGCCGGCATCGTCATGGCGCTGGCCGCTGCCTTCTTCTGGGCCGTCGCCGCCATCGTCACCAAAAAGCTCAAGGGCACGCCGCCGCATCTCATCGCGCTCGTCCAGGTCTGCGTCGGCGTGTTGATGCTGGCGCCCTTCGCCAATCTCTCGCATCTTCCGACCGACGCAAGGAGCTGGGCCATGCTGGCGACGCTCGGCATCGTCCACACCGGTCTGATGTACATCCTGATGTACGGCGCCATCCAGAAGCTGCCGACGCACCTGCAGGGGTCGCTGTCCTTCATCTACCCGATCGTTGCGATCCTGGTCGACGTCACGGCATTCGGCCATCGCCTGCATCTCAGCCAACTCGTCGGTGCCGCCGCCATCCTGATCGCGGCCGCCGGCATGAATCTCGGCTGGAAATTGTGGAAGCCAAGGCCTGCCGCGGCAGGTGCGCAACCGATCGAGTAACGCCAATCGCCGGCGCTTCGGCGGTCAAAAATAGCGATCCCGCCTGCCCGCCTGTTCAAAGCGGGCACTTTGCTCTATGCCGCAATCCAACCATCTTCGCCCGGCATAGGCGAAACCCGGGATCGAAGACCATGAACGACGCAACGCCCCCCAATCGCTGCCGCATCGTGCTGATCGCGCCATCTCGCGTGCCGGCCGCCCGTATCGTCTCGGCGTTCGAGGGCGGCGACGTCGCCTCGCTCATCCTGCCGCAGAACGACATGGACGAAGCTTCCTTCCAGGCCTTCGCCGCCGAAATCGTACCGGCGGCACAGGCGGCCGGCATCGCGGTCGTCATTGCCGGCGATACGCGCATTGCCGGGCGTGTCCAGGCCGACGGCATTCATGTCGAGGTCTCCAAGGCCGAGCTCGCCGAGACGGTCGAGCATTTCCAGGCAAAAATGATGGTCGGCGCCGGCGGCGCCAAGACGCGTGATGACGCGCTCGAACTCGGCGAAGTCAGGCCCGACTATATTTTCTTCGGCCGCTTCGGCTACGACAACAAGCCCGATCCGCATCCGCGCAACGTGGCGCTGGGACAATGGTGGGCGCAGATGATTCAGATCCCCTGCATTGTCATGGCCGGATCGGAGCTCGCTTCGATCGAAACCGTCGCAGATACGGGCGCCGAGTTCGTCGCCCTGTCGAGTGCGGTGTTCGCCGACGGTGTCGATCCCAAGGCGGCGATCGCGCAGGCCAATGCGCTGCTCGACGAAACCGCACCGCGTTTCGAGGACTGACGTGTCTTCGGCAAGGCTTCCCCTTCAGGCCCTGCTTGCTGCGGTCATGATCCAGGCCGCTGCCGCCGAAACGATTCCTTTACCGCACCCTAAGCCGGATGCCGGCGTGCATACCGACAAGCCGATCGAAAAGCAGCTGCCGCAGCCCGCCACCACCGCCGAGCCAGCGCCATTGCCTTCGGCCGACGCGATCAATCCCGACCGCTTCGGCGCCAAGCCGGCGGATGCGGCCTACGGCGCTTTCCAGCGCGGGCTCTACAAGACCGCCTACAACCTCGCGCTGGTGCGCGCGCAAAACGGCGACCCGGCGGCGCAGACGCTGGTGGCCGAGATCCTGTCGCGCGGACTGGGCGTGCCCCTTAATGCGGCCGAAGCGGCGAAATGGTACGCAGCCGCCGCCGAGCAAGGGGTGCCGGAATCGCAGTTCCAATATGCGCTGATGCTGCTCGACGGCCGCTACGTCAAAAAGGACGAAAAGGAAGCTTATGCGCTGATGCAGGCCGCCGCCGAAGCGGGCAACCGGCTGGCACAATTCAATTTCGCGCAGATGCTGGTCCAGCAGGACCCCGGCGACGCCGGCATCGCCAAGGCCGTGACCTATTACGAGCGCGCCGCGGCGACCGGCCTCGCCGACGCCCAGTATGCGATGTCACAGATCTATGCCAACGGCGTCGGCGGCAAATCGCGCGACGACGCCCAGGCCCGGCGCCTGCTGGCTCAGGCCGCGCGGCAAAACTATGACACCGCGCAACTCGACCTCGCCACCTGGATGATCGAGGGCCGCGGCGGCGGGCGTGATTTGAAATCCGCCTTCGGCTGGATGAAGCAGGCCGCCGAAGGCGGCAATGTCGCCGCCCAGAACCGCCTGGCGAAACTCTATATGCAAGGCATCGGCACCGAGCCGGACCTCGTGCTTGCCGGCGCCTGGTACATCGTCGCCCGCCGCGCCGGCCTCATCGACCCCGAGATGGACGATTTCCTGCAAGGATTGAGCGACGACCAGACCAAGCAGGCACTGCAGAAGGCAAACCGCCTGCCCTGACGCGATCAGCGGAAATCCAGCGGAAGTCATCGCGCGATGCTCGTCGAGGCAAGTGACCTCGATCTTTCCATGCAGATGGCTATCATGCGGTCGTCGCAGATCCGTCGGCTGGCAAAAGTCTTCGATATCATTACCGAAGCGGTCGCCGCGGTTTCGATGAGAGCGGTTGAGGGTTTATATCGCGGCATCGCTTCTCCAAGGAGGCAATGAAATGGCTTCGCCCGACAAACGATGCACGCATGGCAGCTTCATCCTCGAGGTAACGCCAAGCGCCGAAGGTTGCGAGGAGTGCCTGAAGACCGGTTCCTGGTGGGTGCATCTGCGGCTGTGCCGCACCTGTGGCCATGTCGGCTGCTGTGACAGTTCTCCGAACCGTCACGCCACCGGCCACTACCGGGCGACCGGCCATCCGGTCATCGAGGCCTACGACCCGCCCGAGACGTGGGGCTGGTGCTATGTCGACGAGGTCATGCTCGATTTCTCGCAGGACAAGACGCCGCAACGCGGCACCATCGTGCGCTTCGATTGAGCCGCCGCCACGGGACACCCGATCAGCGCCAGCTTGCCTCTTCGGGCGATTTGTGGTCTTGGAGGCCCGAAATCGCTGTCTTGCGAACATCTCATTCCCGGATCACATCATTATGGCCAAGATCAACGGCAACGAAATCCGTCCCGGCTACGTCATCGAGCACGATGGCGGCCTGTGGGTGGCCGTCAAGACCAACACGGTCAAGCCGGGCAAGGGCGGCGCCTATAACCAGGTCGAATTGAAGAACCTCATCAACGGCACAAAGCTGAACGAGCGCTTCCGTTCGGCAGAGACGGTCGAGCAGATCCGGCTCGATCTCAAGGATTTTTCCTTCCTCTACGAGCAGGGCGACGCCCTGGTGTTCATGGACACCGAGAGCTACGAGCAGCTCGAGCTGGCGAAGGACTTCGTCGGAGACCGCGCCGCTTTCCTGCAGGATGGCATGATGGTGATGGTCCAGCTCTACGAGGAAAGGCCTATCGGCATTTCGCTCCCCGACCAGGTAACGCTGACCATCACCGAAGCGGACCCGGTGGTAAGGGGCCAGACGGCGGCCTCTTCCTACAAGCCGGCGGTGCTGGAAAACGGCATTCGCGTGCTGGTGCCGCCATTCATCGGCGCGGGGGAACGCATCGTCGTCGACACCAATGAAATCACTTATATGCGCCGCGCCGACTGATGCATGTCGCCCAGAGGTGGCCCAGGTTTCGGGTCACCGACATGCATCAGGACAAAGGTTAAAGCGCGTGCAGCAGGAAGAGTTACGATGGCACGCTCAGCCCTTCTCAACGTCATGGTCCAGGCCGCAATGAAGGCCGGCCGCTCGCTGTCGCGCGATTTCGGCGAGGTCCAGAACCTGCAGGTCTCGATGAAGGGACCGGGCGACTATGTCAGCCAGGCCGACCGCAAGGCCGAGGATATTGTCTTTGCCGAACTGTCGAAGGCGCGGCCCGGTTACGGCTTCCTGATGGAAGAGCGCGGCACGATCGCCGGCGATGACAGCCAGCACCGCTGGATCGTCGATCCGCTCGACGGCACCACCAATTTCCTGCACGGCATTCCGCTTTTCGCTGTCTCGATCGCGCTCGAGCGCCAGGGCCAGATCGTGGCCGGCGTGATCTACAATCCGGCCATGGACGAGCTCTATACGACCGAGCGCGGCGGCGGCGCCTTCATGAACGACCGCCGCCTGCGTGTCGCCGGCCGCACCAAGCTCATCGACACCGTCATCGGCTGCGGGGTGCCGCATCTGGGGCGTGGCCAGCATGGCAATTTCCTGATCGAGTTACGCAATGTCATGGCCGAGGTTTCCGGCGTCCGGCGCCTGGGTTCGGCCTCGCTCGATCTCGCTTACGTCGCCGCCGGCCGCATGGACGGATTCTGGGAAGTCGGCCTGTCGCCCTGGGACATCGCAGCCGGCCTGTTGCTGATCCGTGAAGCAGGAGGGTTCGCCTCCGACATGGACGGCGGTCAGGACATGCTCGACAACGGTTCGGTCGTCGCCGGCAACGAGATCATCCAGCGCGCCCTCCTGAAGGCCGTGAAAAAGCCGCTCGCTGCCCGCTGAAGCAGGAATAAGCGCGGAGTAATGTCAAATCCCCGCCGCGCTGAAGCGCCGCAGTCGCAAAACCGCAAACAAAGCTTGAAATACTGTCCGGCGCTTGCCCAGATAGGGTTGACGCAGGACGATGATGATCAAGACGCCGCCGCAGATCGAGATCCCCTTTGTCGGACGATGGCACTATTCGCGTGCCGAGATGATCGCCGACGGCATCGTCCATGCCGTCGGCATCGTGCTGGCGATCGCGGCCGGTTCGGCGCTGCTGGCGCTGGCCGCCTTCCGGGTCGGACCGGGCGAATACATCGCCGCCGCCTTCTATGTCGTGTCGCTGCTCACCGTGCTCTCGGTGTCGCTGACCTACAATCTATGGCCGGTGACTTCGCCGGTGAAATGGATTTTGCGGCGTTTCGACCACGCTGCGATCTATCTGCTCATCGCCGCCACCTACACGCCCTTTCTCGCGCAGCTCGACGGCTCGGCGCTGGCCGGCTGGATGATCGTCCTGGTCTGGACCGCGGCCATTATCGGCATCGCCATAAAGGTGTTTTTCCCCGGCCGCTTCGACCGGCTGGCGATCGTCTTCTATCTCGCCATCGGCTGGAGCGGCATCGTCCTGGTCGAGCCGCTCGTCGCTACCTTGCCGACGACGGCGATCGTGCTCATCGTCGCCGGCGGTGTCGTCTATTCCTGCGGCGTGATCTTCTTCGCCTGGAAGGGGCTGCGCTTCCACAACGCGCTGTGGCATGGTTTCGTGGTCACCGGCGCAGGCCTGCATCTGGCGGCGATGGTCGATTGCCTGGTCATCAACCGGCTCTGATACTGCTCGCGGCAATATTGCCAAGCACCATTCAATTTGGTCACAATTCCGTTTAGAGTCGCCGACGACGTGATCGGCGGCAGCGGCATCGGAAACGGGGCACGGATGGCTTTTCTAAGATCCTTCGGCATAGGCAGGCGCTCCGACGTGCTGATCTACGACCCACACAAATTGTCGAGCCCGCAGGTCTTCCTGCTGACCATGGTCATCTTCCTGGCCATCGTCGCCTTCATCGCAGCGATCCTGACACGGCAGATCTCGACCGCCTTCGTCACCAATCCGGGGCTCAACGGCCTGATCATCGGCGTGCTTGCCGTCGGCATCCTTTTGGCCTTCGTCCAGGTCGGGCGGCTGTTTCGCGAAGTGCGCTGGGTCAACTCCTTCCGCGCCGGTTCCGAGATCACCGAACCGGTGCTGCTGGCGCCGATGAAGGCGATGATCGGCCGCTCGTCGAGCATGGCGTTTTCGACCAGCTCGATGCGCACCATGCTCGACTCCATCGCCACGCGGCTCGATGAAAGCCGCGACACCTCGCGCTACCTCGTCGGCCTCCTGGTGTTCCTTGGCCTGCTCGGCACCTTCTGGGGCCTGCTGAACACGATCGGCTCCATCCGCGAGACCATCGAGTCGCTCGATCCCGGCACGGGCGATGCCGCCGCTGTGCTGGATTCGCTGAAGCAAGGGCTGTCGGCGCCGCTCGCCGGCATGGGCACGGCCTTCTCGTCCTCGCTGTTCGGCCTGTCCGGCTCGCTCGTTCTCGGTTTCCTCGACCTGCAGGCCGGCCGCGCGCAGACGCGCTTCTACACCGAGCTGGAGAACTGGCTGTCCTCGGTCACCGACCTGTCGTCCGACATCGTCGTCTCCGACGCGGTCCGGACCGAGCCTTCCGATGAAATCCGCCTGCTGTCGGAGCGGCTGCGCAGCATGCAGGAGAATGGCGGCGGCTCCAATCCGCGCGTCGCCACCGCCATGGCCAATCTCGCCGACGGCATTTCCGGCCTGGTCAAGAACATGCGCTCCGAGCAGCAGATCATGCGCGACTGGGTCGAAGCACAGTCGGATGAACAAAAGGCGATGCGCAACACGCTGGAAAAGATCGCCGACGCCCTGAAGAAGACCGGGGTGCACTAGCATGGCGCTCGCCAGGAGCCGGCGCGCCGACCGCCGCATCGACTATTGGCCGGGCTTCGTCGACGCGTTGTCGACGCTGCTTCTGGCCATCATGTTCCTGCTCACCGTCTTCGTGCTGGCGCAGTTCCTGCTCGGCCGTGAAATCTCTGGCAAGGACGCCGTTCTGTCGCGCCTCAATTCGCAGATCAACGAACTGACGCAGCTTCTGGCGCTGGAGCGTTCCACGACACAGGACAAGGAGGATTCGCTCGCCAATCTGCAGGCATCGCTGTCGGCGGCCGAAGCGGAGAAGAGCCGGCTCCAGCAGCTGCTGGCGCAAGGTGCGGGCGCCGGCGACGCGGCCAACCAGCGCGCGGCGGCGCTGACGGGCGAGCTCGACAGCCAGCGCCAGATCAGCCAGCAGGCGCTGAGCCAGGTCGAGATCCTCAATCAGCAGATCGCGGCGTTGCGCAAGCAGATCGGCGCGCTCGAGGACGCGCTCAACGTCTCCGAGGCCCGCGACCGGGATTCCAACACCAAGATCGCCGACCTTGGCCGTCGCCTCAACGTGGCGCTGGCGCAGCGCGTGCAGGAACTCAACCGCTACCGCTCCGACTTCTTCGGCCGCCTGCGCGAGATCCTCGCCGACCGCGAGAACATCCGCATCGTCGGCGACCGCTTCGTCTTCCAGTCGGAAGTGTTGTTTCCGACCGGCTCGGAGGTGATCAACGATGCCGGCAAGGTCGAGATGAAGAAACTTGCCGACGCCATCATCGAGTTGCAGAAGGAGATCCCGCCGGAGATCAACTGGGTGCTGCGCGTCGATGGCCATACCGACAACAAGCCGTTGTCCGGCACCGGTCGGTATCGCGACAATTGGGAGCTGTCGACGGCGCGCTCCACTTCCGTGGTGAAGTTCCTGATCGAGAACGGCGTGCCGGCCAACCGGCTGGTCGCCGCCGGCTTCGGCGAGTTCCAGCCGCTCGACCCCGCCGACACCGAAGAGGCGCGCAACAAGAACCGCCGGATCGAACTGAAGCTCACCGAACGGTGATCCATCATCACGCGATCTCACGCGAATTTGTTCACCGGCTCAACTCTAGGGCGCAGTTGTGCACCGGCAAGGCCTGAAAAGATTATCTTTTTTTAATTACACTTCGCCGCAAAGCGCTCCTAGCGTGCCGCGCAGGGCCGAGAACCGCCGGCGATGCCTCCCATCGCGACGCGACGGAACTGGACGGCCCGCATCGTCCGGAAGCGGAACGGCAGAGCCGTTCTTTTCCGCAGCAAAAGGAGGCGCCGTCATGCGCTCTTCAGCATCTCTCAAGACTGCAACCCTTGCCGTGATTCTCGTCGCCGCCCCGCTTGCCGGCGCCTACGCCGCGGGTCACCACAGGGGCGCGCTCGACGCGACCGACCCGACCGACATGACCGGCCCGCGTGTCGAGGCTCTCATTGAACAGGTTCAAGGCGTCCATCAGGGCATAATCACCGCCAGACAGGCCAACAACATCACCCCGGCCGCGGCGGAGCGCCTGGAGATGCGCACCGCCCGCATAGGTCAGGCGGCCGAGAAGATAGCCTCGTCGGATCACGGCAGGATACCGGCCGCACAATATCATGACCTGCTGCGCCGTCTCGACAATGTCGACCAGCGGCTGAGGGTCGACATCGGTAGCGGCTTCCTGATGGGCGACGGTGCCGACGGCGGGAACTATCCGAACGGCTGAGGCCATTCTGTCGGCAGTTCAAAAGGAAGGGACCACCTGGCGTCTACGGGACCCAATCCCGCAGGCGCCTCTTTTCCTCACCAGCCGAGCCAGACCGCTACCAAGGCAGCCGCTGCCGGCGCGGCCTGCACGAACAGGATCTTGCGACCGACCGTTGCCGCCCCGTAGAGCCCGGCAACGGCCACGCAGAGCAGGAAGAAAACCTTGACCTGGAAACCGGCCGTGCCGAGGTAGAGGGCCCAGATCAGGCCGGCGGCGAGAAAGCCGTTATAGAGACCCTGATTGGCGGCAAGCACCTTCGAGGCGCTGGCGAATTCCGGCGTCAGCCGGAATGCCTTGTGCCCGCGCGGCGTGTCCCAGAGCACCATCTCCAGATAGACGATATAGACATGGATCAAGGCCACCAGCCCGACCAGGATGTTGCCGATCATCGTATTCCCTCGTGATGTATCGTCGGGCAGCATTTCACGCGTCGGCTCGCCAGCGCAAGGTGCATCTGCCGGATGGCGCGTGAGGGTTGCAAACGCTCCGGCGTTGGTATCTTTTCGCCCCTTCCTCAATCACGGAAGCCGCCATGTCCTTTCAAAAACTCGATGACCTCGGCCACAAGCTCGAAGCCCTGGAGCACGCGCTGGCCATCCTCGGCGCCGATGAAGCGACCCACATGGCCGTCGGTGGCGGCGAGAAGCGCGCCGAGGCCATGGCGGCACTTGCCGGCATGTACCACACCAGGGCGACCGCGCCGGAAATAGCGGACTGGATCGCCGCCGCCGAAGGCGAGGCGCTTGACGATGAACAGCGGGCGGCGCTGGCCGAACTGCGGCGGCAATACACCAACCTGACCTGCCTGCCGGTCGAATTCGTCGAACGCCAGACGACCGCCCGCATGCGCTGCGAGCAGCTGTGGCGCGACCTGCGGGCCAAGAACGACTGGGCGGGCTTCCTGCCGGCGCTTGAAGGCGT
Source organism: Mesorhizobium sp. B2-1-3 (assembly GCF_006442495.1). Lineage (NCBI taxonomy): Bacteria > Pseudomonadati > Pseudomonadota > Alphaproteobacteria > Hyphomicrobiales > Phyllobacteriaceae > Mesorhizobium > Mesorhizobium sp. B2-1-3. Next base: position 787,418 of record NZ_VFWL01000001.1, on the reverse strand, counting down.
GGTGGCGCTGGTGCGCGAAGAGGCGGCCCTGCGCGCCGACATCCTCGGCCTCGCCCCCTACGACGCGCTGATGGAGCAATACGACCCCGGCAACCGCGCCGCGGATATCACGCCTGTCTTCACCCAGCTGAAGACATTTCTCAGGGGTTTCGTGCCGGAAGCATTGGCGGTGCAGGAAGCGCGGCTGCGCAAGCGCCCTCTCAAGCCGCTTTCGGGAACCTATGCGGTCGACAGGCAGCGCGAACTCGGCCTCGCCATGATGGCGGCGGTCGGCTTCGACCTGACGCACGGCTCGCTGTCGGTGTCGCACCATCCGTTCTGTGGCGGTGTGCCGAGCGACGTGCGCATCACCACCCGCTACAAGACGTCCGATTTCCTGTCGGCGCTGATGGGCGTGCTGCACGAGACCGGTCATGCACTCTACGAGCAGAACCTGCCGAAGGCCTGGTCGCACTGGCCGCTCGGCAAGGCGCGCGGCATGGCCGTGCATGAAAGCCAGAGCCTGTTCGTTGAAAAGCAGATCGGGCGCAATCCCGCCTTCTGGCGTTGGGCATTGCCGGTCGTGGAAAAGCATCTCGGCGAAGCCTGGTCGCTTGATGATATCCTGCCGCATGTCCACCATGTCGAGCGCGGCCTGATCCGTGTCGATGCCGACGAGGTGACGTATCCGCTGCATGTCATCCTGCGCTATGAACTGGAGCAGGAGCTCGTCTCCGGCAGGCTCGAGGTGGCCGAACTGCCCGAGGCCTGGGACGCCAGGATGCGCGACTATCTCGGCCTCTCAACCATCGACAACCCCGCGGACGGGCCGATGCAGGACGTGCATTGGCCTGCTGCCGCCTTTGGCTACTTTCCCTCCTACACGCTGGGCGCGATAATGGCGGCGCAGCAATGGGCGGCGCTGACGCGGGAGCATCCGTCGGCCGATGACGATCTTGCCATGGGGAATTTCGGTGCCATCAACGATTGGCGCCGCAAGAACATATGGTCGCACGGATCGCGCTGGTCGACGCCCGACCTGCTCGAACGCGCCACCGGTGAAAAGCTCAATGCCGTCTATTTCACCGACCACCTGCGCAAACGGTATGGAGCCGCGTGAGCACGCCCAGCGTCGCCGCTACTCAGCCGCGCCCCTGAAGGCGCTGGCGCCGGTCTCGAACTGCAGCTTGGCCAGCCGGGCATAGATGCCGCCCTTGGTCACCAGGCTCTGATGCGTGCCTTCCTCGACGATGCGGCCGCCATCCATCACCAGGATGCGGTCGGCCTTCAGCACCGTCGCCAGGCGGTGCGCGATGACGATCGTGGTGCGGCCCCGCATCAGCCGCTCCAGCGCCATTTGCACCAGCGTCTCGCTTTCGGCGTCGAGTGCCGAGGTCGCCTCGTCGAGCAACAGAATCGGCGCGTCGCGCAGGATGGCGCGGGCGATCGCCACCCGCTGGCGTTGCCCGCCCGACAGCGTCACGCCGCGCTCGCCGACCTGGCTGTCATAGCCCTTCTCGAGCTTGAGGATGAATTCGTCGGCCAGCGCGTCCTTTGCCGCCGCTTCGATCTCTGACTCGCTGGCGCCCGGCCGGCCGAAGCCGATATTGTCGCGCGCGCTGGCCGCGAAGATGGTGACGTCCTGCGGCACGATGGCGATGCGCTGCCGTATCGAAAGGGGGTCGGCTTCGCGGATGTCGACGCCGTCGATCAGGATCCTGCCGGTCTCCGGATCGTAGAAGCGCAGGATCAGCGAGAACACCGTGCTCTTGCCCGCTCCCGAGGGACCGACGATCGCCACCGTCTCGCCAGGCTTGACCGAGAAGCTCAGGCCGTGGACGGCGGCGCGGTCGGGCCGGGCCGGGTAGGAAAAGGACACGGCCTCGAAGCTGATCGCTCCCTTGCTCGCCACCGGCAGCGGCCTGGGATTGGCAGGCGCCACGATCGCCGGCTCCTCGGCGAGGATTTCGGTCAGCCGTTCGGCGGCACCTGCTGCCTGGGCCAATTCGCCCCAGACCTCCGATAGCGCGCCGAGCGCACCGGCGGCGAATACCGAATAGAGCAGGAACTGGCCTAGCGTGCCCGGCGACAGATTGCCGTCGAGCACGTCGCGCGAGCCGAACCACAGCACCGCCACGACCGAGGAGAAAATCGTGAAGATGGCGAAGAAGGTGAGGAACGAGCGCGCGAAGATCGAGGCGCGCGCGGCCTCGAAGGCAGCCTCGACGGCACCCGAAAAACGCCCGGTGACCAGCGTCTCATTGGTGAAGGCCTGCAATGTGCGCACCGCGCCGATCTGCTCGCTGGCATAGGCGGTGGCATCGGCCAGCGTGTCCTGCGCCTGCCTTGACTTGCGCCGCACCGAGCGGCCGAAGGCGACCAGCGGCAGCACGATGATTGGAATGGCTGCGATGACCAGCCCGGACAGTTTCGGGCTGGTGAAAACCATCATCGCGACCGCGCCGAGGCCAAGGATGACATTGCGCAGCGCCACCGAAGCGGTCGCCCCGACCGCCGATTTGACCTGCGTGGTGTCGGCGGCGAGCCGCGACACGATCTCGCCCGACTGGGCAGTGTCGAAGAAGGCCGGCGACAGTTTCGTCACATGGGCAAAGACATCGCGCCTGATATCGGCGACGACGCGCTCGCCGAGCGTGATGACGAAATAGTAGCGGCCCGCCGATGCCGCCGCCAGCAGCGCGGCCATCGCCACCAGCGCGGCGAAATATTCGGCGATGAAGGAGGAACCGGACGGCGTGAACCCATGATCGATCATGCGCCGTACCGCCAGCGGCAGCGCCAGCGTCGTCACCGCCGCGACGATCAGCGAGATGACGGCGCCCGCCACCAATGTGCGGTAGCGGCCGATGTAGGGAAACAGGCGCCTGAGCGGCTTGAGCGAGCGCCGGCGCTCGTCTGCGCTGCTGGTTTGCGCCATCCTGGTCTTTCCTCTTGGCCGCCTTCAGCTATGCGCCTCAATATGCGCTTGCCGCGGCCTTGTGATTCAATTCCGGCTGATGTATAGGCTCGCCGACCGTTTTAGAAGCCGTGGCTCCTCAATAGCTGCGGCTTCGAGTTTTAAAAAGGGGCGCATCGACGCAGGCTTTCAGCCCGTCAGCCGCGCCCGGCAAACCAGGAACCGAGCCATGAAGACCGATATCCATCCCGACTACCACACCATCAAGGTCGTCATGACCGACGGCACCGAGTACATGACCCGTTCGACCTGGGGCAAGGAAGGCGATACGATGAACCTCGACATCGACCCGACCACGCACCCGGCCTGGACCGGCGGCCAGCAGACCCTGCTCGACCGCGGCGGCCGCCTGTCGAAGTTCAAGAAGCGCTTCGAAGGTTTCGGCCTCTAGGCCTCATCAGCTTTTCGCAGACCAGAGAACCCGCTCCCGTGGCGGGTTTTTTGTTGGCCAATGCACGTCCCTTCACGCTGGCGCTTGCCCCCACCTCCGCCTTGTCGGTCCCGTGTGGGAGGTCGGACCGAAGGTCGGGTGGGTCGGCGCTGCCCCCACCCCGCTGCTTCGCAGCGACCCTCCCCACGAGGGGAGGGTGAGAGCATCCTATTCCGCAAGCAATTCCCTGAGCGCCATGCGCTTGTAGGCGGCGACCAGCCTGTCGCCCTCCTTCCGCTCGACCGAGATCGCCAGCCGCATGGCGGCCTCGCCCATCTGCCAGACGAGAAACGCCGTCGTCTCCAGCGCGACGGCATCGGCATCGGGCCGCAGGCGTTTGAGCGTCGCAGTGAGAAATTCGGCGTTCGCACGGCTGTCGGCGAGCTCCAGTTCGCGCAGCGCTTTGTCGGCCTGCGTGCCCGACCAGATATCGCGCATCACCGGCTCCGCCAGGAACAGGTGGTAATAAATGTCCACCAGCTCCGAGAACGCCCGCCGAAGGCCCTCGGCGTCGCCGACGTCCTTGAGCGCGGCTGAAATGCAGGCCTGGCTTTCGGCGGTGTAGCGCTCGGCCAGCGCCCAGACGATCGCCCGCTTGTCGGGGAAGAACTGGTAGAGCGAGCCGATCGACACCCCAGCCCGCTCCGCCACCTCGCCCATGCGCATGGCATCGCTGCCTTGCTCCGCAATCAGCGCCGAGGCGGCGGCGAGCATGCGCTCGACCCGTTCACGGCTGCGCTGCTGGCTCGGCGCGCGGCGTGGCGTGGCGACCTGTTCCGGTGGGGACGTGGCGGTTTTTTCCATGGCTCTTCAACAGACGCCGGGCGGCAATGCCACCCAGAAATGACTTGACTCGCAAAATACGAGGGTTTATCACGTTTTGCAAATATGAGGATTTCTCATGTTTTGAAAGAAGCAGACGGGATAATTGATTTGAAGGCGTCGAACAGGTGGCCGGCCATCCCGCAAAACTTTTCTGCCCATTGCGGCTGAAACCGCCGCAACCGGCATCTGGAGCAACTGACATGATCGCGAAACTACTTCCCAGCCTCATCTTCATCGCCGCTATCGGCTCGGGCGTTGTTGGCGGCGTGTTCTTCGCTTTTTCCAACTTCGTCATGCCGGCAATGGCTCGCCTGCCTCCGTCGGGCGGCATCGCCGCCATGAACTCGATCAACATCACCGTCATCACGCCGATGTTCATGACCGCCTTGTTCGGCACCGGCCTGATCTGCCTTGTCTTGATCGCCGGCGCCATCATCGGCTGGCAGCAGCCAGGCTCCTTCTGGCTGCTGGCCGGCGCAGTCATCTATCTCGTCGGCAACCCGATCGTGACGATGGTTTTCAACGTGCCGCTCAACGACGCGCTGGCCGCCGTCGATCCGGCGAGCAGCAACGGCGCTGCTGTATGGACCACCTATCTCAGGGACTGGGTGATGTGGAACCACGTGCGCGCCATCACCGCCATCGCCGCGCTGGCATCCTTCTGGTTCGCCGCGCGTTGACGTGTCTCGGTCCGCCGCGTTCGGCATCGCGGCGACCGAGGCGTGTTTATCGGGAGAAGCGCCGTGAACGACCCGTATTCCACCATGGCCTTGGGCATTGCCGCGGGGATCGGCCTCGGCGCTGTCTGTGGCGCAGCGATGGATGACCCTGCCGTCGGCATCGGCATGGGCATAGCAATCGGCGCGGGGATCGGCGCGATTTTCGGGCAGAGGCGAGGAAAATGACGTCCGGCTTCTGCGGAAGTCTCAGCTCTTCGCCTTGCGGTCGGAATGACCGAGATCGCGGTCCGGGTCGATGACGTCGCGCACCAGTTGCTTGAGTTTTGCCGCATCCGGAAAGCCGCCGTCGCGCTTGCGGTCCCAGACCAGCACCTCGTTGCACGATATGGTGAAGACGCCGCCGGTGCCGGGCACCAGCGTCACCTCGCCCAGATCGGTGCCGAATGTCGATAGCAGTTCCTGCGCCATCCAGCCGGCACGCAGCAGCCACTGGCACTGCGTGCAATAGGTGATGCGGATGGTGGGCAGCGGTTTTTCGATCATGTCAGGCTTTGCTCACGCAGCGCTGAGCTTGGCCATGGTCTCCTCGTCGACCTCGAAATTGGCGTAGACGCTTTGAACGTCATCGTCGTCCTCGAGCGTGGCGACCAGCTTCATCAGCGACTGGGCGCGTTCTTCATCGACCGGAATATTGTTCTGCGGTTTCCAGATCGGCTTCACCGATTCCGCCTCGCCGAGAGAGGCTTCGAGTGCCTTCGACACCTCGCCGAGGTTTTCGAAGGCGCAATAGATGGTGTGACCTTCCTCATCCGACTCCACGTCATCGGCGCCGGCTTCGATTGCCGCGTCCATGACCTTGTCGGCGCTGCCGGCCGATGCTGGATAATAGATCTCGCCGACCCGATCCCACATGAACGACACCGAGCCGGTTTCGCCCATCGCCCCACCGGCCTTGGTGAAGGCGGCGCGCACATTCGAAGCCGAGCGGTTGCGATTGTCGGTCAGCGCCTCGACGATTACGGCGACGCCGCCGGGACCGTAGCCCTCGTAACGCACGGCTTCGTAATTTTCGGCGTCGCCCATCGACGCCTTGTTGATGGCGCGCTGGATGTTGTCCTTCGGCATCGACACCGCCTTGGCGTTCTGCACGGCAAGGCGCAGGCGCGGATTCATCGACGGATCGGGGGTCCCGCTCTTGGCCGCGACGGTGATTTCGCGCGCCAGCTTGGAAAACATTTTCGACCGCACCGCGTCCTGACGGCCCTTGCGGTGCATGATGTTCTTGAACTGTGAATGGCCAGCCATGGCACCCCTGTCGTGTTCGGCTAGAGCATCGCGCGGCGAGATGCATGACCCGCCTTCCGCAATGCTCGAATTCAAAATGTCAGAACGTCCCTGCTGCGTCCGAATGGACGTATGGCGCTCTTTGTCGGAATGGCCGGCTTATAGATAAATCGGCTCAATTCGTCCAGCCGCGCCGCGCTTTGCCACGCACGGCAAAAGCCGTGACGGCTGTTCACCCCTCCAGATCCGACTTCAGCCGGTCGATGATACTAAGCGCATGGCCGGCGTACTGGCTGATCCAGCGGTCGTGTATCTGCTTGATCGGCAGCGCATTGAGATTGTTCCAGCGCTCGCGCCCCTCGCGCCGCGCCACGATGAGATCGGCCTCTTCCAGCACTTTGAGATGCAGCATGACGGTGCAGCGGTCGATGTCGGAAAACGCCTCGCACAGCATGCCGGTCGTCTTTGGCGCGTCCTTCAGCAGATCCAGCATCTCGCGCCGGCGCGGATGCGCCAGCGCCTTGAAAACATTGTCGTCTTGCGATCGGCTTGACACGTTATTTTTTTATAACATAAGCTCCTATCAATCAAGGAAGGAACTGTGGATATGTCTCTTGGTTTCAGGGTTTCAGGACGCATCGGCAAACCGGTCGCCGACGTCTTCGACGCGGTCGTCAATCCGAAGAAGCTCAGCTCCTATTTCACCACCATCGGCGGTGCCAGCGCGCCCTTGGTGCCGGGCGCCAATGTCGTGTGGTGGGGCAAGGTGCCGGTCGAAGTCGACGAAATCGTCAGGGACAGCCGCATCGTGCTGCGCTGGGATGCCACCGACGAAGAGGGAAAGCCGGCCTACAAGACCCGCATCGAGATGAATTTCGAGCCGCTCGACGACGGCGGCACCTTCGTCACCATCGCCGAGGCCGGCTGGCACGAGGACGCGGTCGGCCTGAAGAAGTCCTATCTCAATTGCGAGGGCTGGTCGCAGATGCTGGCCTGCATGAAGGCCTATGTCGAACACGGCATCAATTTGCGCGAAGGCTACTACCGCAGCGAGATGAAGGGCGAGCCTGCCAACGAGACCAACATTTGAGCGAAGGGAGGCCTGCCGTGAAAGTAACTCCGTTCCTGATGTTCGAAGGCAAGGCCGAGGAGGCCATGGCCTTCTATTGCGAAACCATCCCGGAGAGCCGTGTCCTCGACCTCACGCGCTACGGTGCAGGCGAGGACGGACTCGAAGGGGCAGTCAAGCTGGCCCGCGCATCCATCGGCGGCACGGAGGTCATGATCTTCAACAGCCCTGTGCACCACGCCTTCACCTTCACGCCGTCGGTCTCGCTCTTCGTCGACTGTTCCACCGAAGAAGAGCTGGAACGCATCGTCGAGGCCCTGTCCAAAAACGGCACGTTTCTGATGCCGACCGGCAATTACGGCTTCAGCCGCCGTTTCGCCTGGCTGAACGACAGGTTCGGCGTTTCCTGGCAGATCAATCTGCCGTAGCAGGACCGGGCCAGGCCGAGATCCTGGCTGGGACTGTTCACCGGGGATTTCCCGGGCGCCGCCGATCATCTCGCCAAGGCCGGCGTCGAGCGATGCGACGTCATCGAGCCGCGGGGAGAAGGCTTCCGCGGTTTCTGGATCACCAGCCCCGCCAACATCGTTCACATGGTGCGGGAGCCCGACGCCTGGTGAAGGCGTGTTCGGCAGGGGAGAACGCTATGGAAATCCGCGAGACACCGACGGCCGAAGCCGCCATGCTGATCCGGCGGCCGGTCTCCGACGTTTTCGAGGCCATCGTCGACCCGGAGATCACCACGAAATTCTGGTTCACCCATTCCAGCGGCAGGCTGGACGGCGGCAAGCCGGTTCAATGGGAGTGGCGCATGTATGGCGTCTCGACGACGGTGGTCGCCAGCGAGATCGTCGTCAACGAAAAGATCGTCATGCAATGGAGCGATCCGCCGACCACGGTGATCTGGACCTTCACCGAAATGCCAGGTGACGCGACCTTCCTGGAGGTCCACAATTTCGGCTTTGCCGGCAATGGCGACGAACAGGCGAAACAGGCGGTCGATTCAACCGGCGGCTTCACGCTCGTTCTGGCCGGCGCCAAGGCCTGGCTCGAACAAGGCCTGACACTAGGCCTGATCGGCGACCGTCACCCGAAGGGCGCACCGGGGAGTTGAACCGGCTCAGGTTTTACGCTTTTCCTGCTCGATCACGTGATGGCGGAGCACACGATTGATTTCGGTCTGGTAACCACCACCCCCGACATGCTCCTTGAACCACGATAGCACGTCAGTATCGAGTCTGATTGTCACTGGCTGCTTGAGTGGTCTGTAAAGATGTCCACGACGAGCATGAATCCAATTCTCCGCCGGAACTTCTGGGATGTCGGAAGTATTAATTTCGCTGTCAGGCAAACCAGCCAGCTTGGCGAGCTGGTTGCGCTGATCCTGACTAAGGTCCTTCTTGCTCATAGCGCCTCCTTTCATGCGCTGTCGCTTTCCGGGCACCAACAATCCTAACTCGTCCTTCATCTTCGCGATCAGGATATGTGTGGACAACCAGCATGACCACTACGGCATCGATCGTCCCGATAGCGTGCCAACGCTGCTCACCATCTTCAAACCGGTCGGGCACGATGAGATAAAGCGGATCATCGAACACCTTCTGCGCGAGATCGAATCCGATGCCGAGCTTGGCAAGTTTGCGCCTGGCTCTTTCAGCATCCCATTCGAACCGCAAAGCAGCACCATCGATTACGATATTGTACGTACAATTTCGTAAGAGTCAGCCTGAACTCGGCATTGGCCATGTCGTCAGGCTCAATGCCCGCCGCCGGACTTCGCCTTCGTGCGGTTCCGCGCCAGCATGTTGAGGCCTTCGACGAGCGCCGAAAAACCCATCGCCGCGTAGATATAACCCTTGGGCACATGGTAGCCCATGCCGTCGGCGATCAGCGTCATGCCGATCATCAACAGGAAGCCCAGCGCCAGCATGACGATGCTCGGGTTCCTGGCTATGAAGTTCGCCAACGGCGTAGCCGCCAGCATCATCACCGTAACCGCCACGATGACGGCGATGTACATGATGGCGATCTCGTCGGTCATGCCGACGGCGGTAATGATGGAATCGATGGAGAAGACAAGGTCGAGAAGCAGTATCTGGAAGATGGCGCCGGCAAGGCTCATCTGCACGGTCTCGCCCAGCATCGTGTCCTGGTGGTCGTCGGGGTCGACCGTGTGATGGATCTCCTTGGTCGCCTTCCACACCAGGAACAGGCCACCGGCGATCAGGATCAGGTCGCGCCAGGAAAAGCCGTGGCCAAGGGCGGTGAAGACCGGCGCCGTCAGTTGGACGATGATCGAGATGGTGGCGAGCAGCACCAGCCGCATGACGAGCGCCGCCGAGATGCCGAGCCGGCGGGCGCGGGCTCGCTGTGCTTCCGGCAGCTTGTTGGTCAGGATCGAGATAAAGATCAGGTTGTCGATGCCGAGCACGATCTCGAGCACCACCAGGGTCAACAGCGCGACCCAGGCGGTGGGATCGGACACGAAGGCGAAGTGCGGCGCCAGGAACTCGATAAGCTGCATGGAGGTCGTCCCCTCTACGATCTAGAGCAGTGTCGCCGGCAGTTAGGTATTGAGAGCCCCTATATCAATGTCACGTCCAGAAGGACGGCGCCGTTTCCTCGAGCCGCGGCCCGCGGCGAAACGGCGCGATCTTCTCGGTCAGCCCCGTGCGGTCGGAAATATCAACGCCGACGCCGCACAAGGTCGCGGGTCCGGTCGCCGCCTCGAAACGCCCCTTCGGCACTTTCGACAGGAACCGGTTGAGCGGCTCCTCCTTGTCCATGCCGAGCGACGAATCATAATCGCCGCACATGCCCGCGTCGGAAATGTAGCCGGTGCCGCCATTGAGGATATGGTGATCGGCGGTCGGCTGGTGGGTGTGAGTGCCGACCACGAGGCTGGCGCGACCGTCGACGAAATGCGCGAAGCACATTTTTTCGGAGGTCGCCTCGGCGTGGAAGTCGATGACCACGGCATCCGCCTGCTCGCCGAGCGGACAGGCGGCAAGCTCGCGCTCGCCAGCCTGGAAGGGATCGTCGAGCTCGGGATGCATGAACACCCGGCCCATGATGTTGGCGACCAGCACGCGCGCGCCGCTCCTGGCGATGTAGACGCCCGAGCCGCGCCCAGGCGTGCCCTTGGGAAAATTGGACGGGCGCAGGAAGCGCTCTTCGCGCGGCGCGAAGGCGAGCGCATCGCGCTGGTCCCAGACATGGTTGCCGGTGGTGACGACATCGGCGCCGGCCGCGATGGTCTCGCGAAAAATCTCCTCGGTGATGCCGAAGCCGCCGGCCGCGTTTTCGCCGTTGACGATGACGAAATCGAGCTTGAAATCCGAGATCAGGCCCGGCAATTGCTCCCACACCGCCGTGCGGCCTGTCTTGCCCACCATGTCGCCGAGGAAGAGAAGTCTCATCTACGCCTGATCCGGAAAAGTGGCATGACTTTCGGCAAAGATCATGCGTCCCAAAGAACTATCTACAATTCTGGCGCGAACCGGCGCAACCCGCTCTCGGTCAGTATTTCCGGGATGATGACGTCGTGGTCCTCATTGGGAACCATCGTCACTTCCTGGCAGTCGAAAGCAATGCCGATCAGCCGGGGCGCATGCCCCTTGTCGACAAGCTTGGCGATCGCACGGTCATAATAGCCCGCGCCGTAACCGATGCGGTGGCCGCGCGCGTCGAAGCCGGCGAGCGGCACCAGCATGACGGAGGGGTCAAGAACTTCGGCCTCCTCATGCGGCCCGACGGTGCCAAATCCCATATCGATCATCGGCGCGCCGCGTACCAATTCGCGAAAGACGATGGTCGTCTTGTCGAGGATCGCCGGAAGGCAGAGCCGTGCGCCCTTTTCGCGCAAGGCGAACATCAGCGGCCGGACATCGACTTCCGAGCGCATTGGCCAGAAGCCGGACACGATTTGACCTGGCTCGATGGCAAGCTGGTCGCGCGCGGTTTCGGCCATATCGAGCGCGACTTCCACCCGCCAGAATTCATCGAGCGCGTCGCGGCGGCCAAGCGCTTCCTTGCGCAGCTGTTTTTTCAGGTCTTTTGAGGATGCCATGCGCAGACGCTAGAAAAAGCCAGACCTGAATGGACGTTTTGGGAGCGACGTTTTCCATCGCATGATCCACGAAATACGTGGATGTGGCGAATAAGTGACGATCCACACGACCGGTGGAGAAGTCGATCCCGGGTGCCTACAAAGTAGGTGGGCGCCGTGTGAGAAAACCCACGGGTCTTCCCAGGGACAGCTCCCTAAGGATCGTTAAGGCCCCGGGGAAAAGTGTCTCCTGCCGGGAAGCGCAGACCGTCAGCCCCAATATAGGCCGATGCCCTCCCAAGCGCCAGAGACTTGGCGCCAGAGAGTTGGCGCTCTTTCCCTGCCGGCTTCACATTTCGCCGCCGCCAACCCACCCTTGCATGGGCCAAGCCGTCTCCTTACGGTCGTCCGTACTGAACCAAGGAGCAAAAATGCGTTTCGAAGGCACTGCGGCCTACGTCGCCGACAAGGATCTGATGGTGGCGGTCAACGCGGCGATCGCGCTGGAACGGCCCTTGCTGGTCAAAGGTGAGCCCGGCACCGGCAAGACGGAGCTTGCCAGGCAAGTGGCGGCGGCACTCGGGCTGGAACTCATCGAATGGCACGTCAAATCGACGACGCGGGCGCAGCAAGGCCTCTACGAGTACGATGCCGTGTCGCGGCTGCGCGACAGCCAACTTGGCGATACCAGGTTCAACGATATCAAGAACTACATCAAGCGCGGCAAATTGTGGGAAGCCTTCGCCGCCGGCAAGAAAGTCGTCCTCCTAATCGACGAGATCGACAAGGCCGATATCGAATTTCCCAACGACCTCTTGCAGGAACTCGACCGGATGGAGTTCTTCGTCTACGAGACCGGCGAGACGATCCGCGCCGCGGTGAGGCCGATCGTCATCATCACCTCCAACAACGAGAAGGAGCTGCCGGACGCCTTCCTACGCCGCTGCTTCTTCCACTACATCCGCTTTCCCGACGTCGAGACGCTGCACAGGATAGTCGATGTGCACTATCCCGGCATCAAGCAGAATCTGGTGCGAGCGGCGCTCACTCAGTTCTACGAAATCCGCGACGTGCCGGGGCTGAAGAAGAAGCCGTCGACCTCCGAGGCGCTCGACTGGATAAGGCTGCTGGTCGCCGACGACATCGCGCCCGAGGATCTGCGCGCCGACCCGAAGAACGCGCTGCCCAAGCTGCATGGCGCACTGCTGAAGAACGAGCAGGACGTGCATCTGTTCGAACGGCTGGCCTTCATGGCGAGACGGCAAGGGTGACGAGCGGCTCGGCGTCCTGAGGCCGAGCCGCAAGGCATTGCTAGGAGCGCACCTCGCCAGCACCCTGCGCAGGACGCCCGCTTCGCTGCTGCGGCGCGACATGTTTTGGACCGAAGATAGCAAAGCTGATGACGGCAAGAGCCAGAACGCCGATCCCGCTATAGAGCATGACCCAGCCAAAACCGTTGACCAGGGCGGCATGAACGATGGCGCCCGTCGGGTCGAGGGTCGCAAGCTTGGGCGAGTATTGCGCCAGGCCGTCGAGATTGCCGGCTGCGATCTTCTCCGCCAGGGCGCGCAGTTCGTTCGGGTCGACAGCCGTGCCGAATGCGTTGCGCAGATAAGAAACGATCCCCTGCGTCAGCAGCAGTCCCAGCACCGCGATGTTGATGGCAAGCGTGATCAGCCGCGCACTGATATCGATGCCGGACGCCATGCCGGCACGATCGGGTGGCACCGAGCCGGTCGTGGTGTTGGTGGTCGGCGAATTGGTCAGGCCGATGCCGATGCCGGCGATCAGCGTGCCGGGCAGCATGGTCAGCCAGTTGCCCTCGAGCCCGGACCCTATCCACATGGCGATGAAACCGACCCCCAATGTCAACAAGCCGAGCGGGATCGCCACCCGCGCCTGATAGCGTGCCCGCAGGCGCTCGGCGATCGACGGCATCAGCATGAAGGGTAGTGTGTAGACGAGCAGCAACAGCCCGGTCGTGGTGCTGTCGTAACCGAGGACCCCCGAAAAATAGATCGGCAGATAGATGATGAACGGCCAGTAGCTGAAATTCATGCCGATGCCGCCCATGATCGCTCCCGAGAATTGGCGGATGCGGAAAACGGAGAAATCGAACATCGGATAGGGATTGATCTTCTCGGCTACGAGGAACGCGACGAAGGCCAGCACGGCCGCGCTTGCCACGCCGGTGCGCACGCCAGCGCCCAGATCGGCCCCTTGCGTGATCAGATAGGAGAAGCCGAACACCGCGAACGACAGTGTCAGTATGCCGGCCCGGTCAAGCTTCTGCGCGTTGCGATCGCGCGATTCGGTGACACCGGCGCCGATGAAGGCCAGGGCAAGAACGGCAAGCGGCACATGGATGAGGAACACCCATTGCCAACTCGACAGCGTCACAATCAATCCGCCAATGGCGGGGCCGAAGCCAAGCCCGATGCCCGAGACGACGCTCCAGGCGACGAAGGCCTTGCCGCGTTCACTGCCGTCTTGAAACTGGTGAGACAACACCGCCACGCTGCAGGTAAACATCGCTCCGCCCGCCAGGCCTTGCAGAAAACGCGCGATGATAAGGAGCGAAGCGCTCGTTGCGAGACCGCATAGCAGGGAGGCGAGGCCAAAGGCGACGGTGGTGCCCACCATCACGCGTTTGCGGCCGAGACGGTCGGCCAATGTCCCCGTCGCCATCAACACCGTGGTGCAGGCAATGGTGTAGGCATTCATGATCCATTGCAGATCCTTGAAATCAGCGCCAAGCACGGTTTCCAGTTTCGGCAGGATCACCGGGACGCTGGAGATTTCGAGGCCGAACAGCAGCGAGGCGAGGCAGACCCCCGCAAGAGCAACGGTGTTTCGGTCGATTGGAAACGTCATGTCGGTCACTTTCAGTCGGAGCATTCGGAAGTGGCTGCGAGCGTCGCTCTTCACACAGCGGTCGACATGACTTAAATGACCCCCCATCATGAAAAAAGACTATGCGTTTCTATTTCAGAAATGACAAAACGGAATGATTAGAGATGCCCAGTCTTGACGTCGATGCCGTGCGGACCTTCGTCATGGTGGCCGACCTGCAGAGCTTCACGCGTGCGGCTGCCGCGCTGGGCAGCACCCAGGCGACGATCAGCGTTAAGCTGCGTCGGCTGGAAGAGAAGCTCGGCGCGCGTCTGATCGAACGAACGCCGCGCCGCGTGGCCCTCTCGGCAAGGGGAGCGGCTTTTCTCCCGGCGGCGCGTGAATTCCTTGCCGCCCACGAACGAGCCGTTACGGAATTTTCCGACGCGCCGTGTCGGCTTGCTCTCGGCTTTGTCGATCACGTCGCCGGGCCTGAGCTGTCCATATTGATAGCCCAGTTGCATGCCCATGATCCGTCGCTCGCGCTCAACATCAGGATCGATACGAGCTCCATGCTGGAGGAGGCTTTCGATCGCGGTGAGCTCGATGCGGTGATTGTCCATCAGGAAGACGACAGCCGCCGCGGCGAAGCCTTGTCGCGCACTCAATATGGCTGGTTCGCCGCCCCGGCCTTCGAATGGCGGCCGGGAACGCCATTGCGCCTGGCGCTGCTAAGCACCGTATGCAATTGCCCTGACCGCGTGAGAGCTGTCGAGGCACTGGATAAGGCAGGCATTGCCTGGAACGAGGCTTTCGTGGGCGGCGGCGGCGCAGCCGTCAATATCGCGGTGTCGGCCGGCTTCGCCGTCGCTGCGCTCGCCTACCGTGTCGCGCCGCCCGGCCTGGTCGAGGTGGGCCGCAAACTCGGCCTGCCGCCAATTCCCCCTTCCGAGATCGTTTTGCATTCGCACAGCTTGGCGCCAAGGGCACGAGAGGCGCTGCACATGCTCGCGACCGCTTTTCGCGAGTATAGTTCGCCGGCGGGATAGGGAAGGGTGTTCCTGATCCCGATTCTGTTGGTATGGATTGGGTTCCAGACCTCAGAGGGAACGAAATGGCCGAGATCACTATCCGCCCGCTCGCAGAATCCGACCACGCCGACTGGCGCAGGCTTTGGACCGCTTACCTTGCTTTCTACGAGACGAAGCTGCCCCAAGAGGTCTACGAGGTCACCTGGAAGCGCCTGTTCACGCAAGGCGAGTTCGAACCTAAGGGCTTTATCGCCGTCCTCGACGGCAAGGCTGTCGGCCTCACCCATTACCTGTACCATCGCTCTTGCTGGTCTGAGAAAAACAACTGCTACTTGCAAGATCTGTTCGCCGACCCCGAAGTGCGCGGCAAGGGGATTGGCGCTGCGCTGATCGAAGCCGTGAAGCAGGAAGCCGGCAAGATCGGCGTCAGGAATGTCTACTGGATGACGCACGAAACCAACGCCACGGCGCGCAAGCTCTATGACCATGTCGCGCGCCGCACCGGCTTCATCGAGTACGACCTCTTATAGACAGAAAATGTTCATCCCCTTCTTCCTCGAACTGAAGGCTGCACGCGTTCCCGTCTCTTTGCGGGAATACCTGTTGCTGCTGGAGGGGTTGGAAGCCGGGCTGGTCGACTATGACGTCGAAGGTTTTTACTACCTCGCTCGCGCCGCGCTGGTGAAGGACGAGTGCCATATCGACCGCTTCGACCAGGTGTTCGCGCATGTCTTCAAGGGTGTGGAGGCGCTCAGCGGTCCGAATGCCGTCAACGTCGCTGATATCCCCGAGGAATGGCTGCGCCGGCTGGCCGAAACGCACCTGACCGAGGAAGAGAAAAAGCTGGTCGCGGCGCTCGGCGGTTTCGAGAAGCTGATGGAGACGCTGAAGCAGCGGCTCGAGGAGCAGAAAGGCCGCCACCAAGGCGGCTCGAAATGGATCGGCACTGGCGGCACCTCGCCTTTCGGCGCCTATGGCTACAATCCCGAAGGCGTGCGCATCGGCCAGCATGAGAGCCGCAACTGCCGGGCCGTGAAGGTCTGGGACAGGCGCGAGTTCAGGAATTTCGACGACGCCGTCGAGCTCGGCACCCGCAACATCAAGATCGCGCTGAAGCGGCTGCGCCGCTGGGTGCGTGAAGGCGCCGAGGAGGAGTTCGACCTGCCCGGCACCATCCACGCCACCGCCGAGCACGGTTATCTCGACGTCAAGACGCGGCCAGAGCGGCGCAACGCGGTGAAGCTTTTGATGTTCTTCGATGTCGGCGGCTCGATGGACGACCACATCAGAAGCGTCGAGGAATTGTTCTCGGCCGCCCGCGCCGAATTCCGCCAGCTCGAATATTTTTATTTCCACAACTGCCTCTACGAGGGCGTGTGGAAGGACAATCGCCGCCGCCATGCCGATACGATCCCGACCTTCGATCTCCTCCACAAATATGGACCTGACTACAAGGTGATCGTGGTCGGCGATGCCTCGATGAGCCCTTACGAAATCGCGCATCCCGGCGGCTCGGTCGAGCACTGGAATCCGGAGGCGGGCGCCGTCTGGCTCGGCCGTCTGCTGCGGCAGTGGCCGAACGCGGTATGGCTAAACCCCGAGAGCCAGAAGAACTGGGGTTTCACCCATTCGATCGCTATGATCCGCGACATGTTCGGCGGCCGCATGTTTCCGCTGACGCTGGCCGGGTTGGAAGGCGCCACCAGGCAATTGTCGCGCAAGCACTAAGCCGGGACAATGACGGGAGGTTCCATGACCTGTTTCCTCTGCCTGCAATGCGGCGTCCAGTTCGCGCAGAGCGAAGCGCCGCCTCGGCATTGTCCGATCTGCGAGGACGAGCGGCAATATGTGCGCTGGGAAGGCCAGGCCTGGATCACACCGGAAGAGCTCGCCGCCGGGCATCGGATCGTGATGAAGGATGATGCCGGCGTGCTCGCCTTCGGCATCGAGCCGCGCTTCGCCATCGGTCAGCGAGCGCTGCTGGCGCAGACGCCGCACGGCAATGTGCTGTGGGACTGCATCTCGATGGTGACCGACGAGGCGGTGGCCGAGATCAATCGCCGCGGCGGCCTTGCCGGGATCGCCATCTCGCACTGCCACTACTATTCGGTGATGGTCGAATGGAGCGAGGCGTTTGGCGGCGTGCCGATCTATCTCCATGACGACGACCGGCAGTGGATCATGCGGCCACACCCGTCGATCGTCAGCTGGCAAGGCGAGACACTGGACCTGAACCCGGCGTTGACGCTCATCCGCTGCGGCGGCCACTTTGCCGGCGGCCAGGTGCTGCACTGGAAGCGCGAAGGCGGCAATGCTCTCCTGGCCGGCGATATCTTGCAGGTGACGCCGACCCGCCGCCACGTCAGCTTCATGTACAGCTATCCCAACTACATCCCGCTCAATGCGGCCGCCGTGCGCCGCATCGCGGCCGCGCTGGAGCCTTTCACATTCGATGACATCTACGGCGCGTGGTGGAACCAGAACATTATCGGTGGCGCGAAACAGGCGCTGGCGGCCTCCGTTGCGCGCTATCTCACGGCGATCGCGTGAGGAGCGCAGGCGGCACGCTCGAAAATGCGGGCAAATCTCGTAACAAACGCCTATCTTGTTGCGAATAGAGATTGCAATCAACAATGAGCCGTCAAGGCCGAGGAGTTTTCTGCATGGACACCCACGCCTATCCCGTCACCCGCACCGACGCCGAATGGCGCGCCCGGCTGACGCCTGAGCAATATGCCGTCATGCGCAACCATGGCACCGAACGCCCGGGCAGCTGTGCGCTGCTTCACGAAAAGCGCGCCGGCACCTTCTTTTGCGTCGGCTGCGACCAGCCGCTGTTCGAATCCAAGCTGAAGTTCGAGAGCGGCACCGGCTGGCCGAGCTTCAACGACCCCGTTCCCGGTTCCATCGAGACCACGACCGACCGCAGCTACGGCATGGTCCGCACGGAATGCCATTGCGCTCGCTGCGGCAGCCATCTCGGCCACGTCTTCGAGGACGGCCCGCCGCCGACCGGGCTGCGCTACTGCATCAACGGCGTGGCGCTGAGATTCGAGCCGGCGGCCTGAGCGCGGCCTCGCCAACGCTTCCTGCGAAGGGCGGCCTCGGCCGCCTTTTTCGTGCAGCATTGTCAGACGACGACTGTTGCGATCAGCCAGAGCGCCGAACCCAGCATAGCAAGGGAGGCCTTGGCGCCCCCGGTTCGCTCCGCCGTCCGCCAGACGGCCGAGGTCAGGAAGATGTTGTAGGGCACCGGCGCGAAATGCACCGCCAGCACAAGACCGAGCGGCGTCTTCACCCCCAGCAGAATGAGCGCCGCCACGGACGATGCAATGTTGATCGCCGTGCCGACGAGCACCATATCGCGCCAGAACAGCCGGTCGAGCCGCACCTGGCCATCCCAACGCGAGCGGAAGAAATCCGCGAGCATCGGCGGCCTATCCCTGTCCCAGAACTTCGGTGACAGCGCACTCGAACCGCGAGCATTCGGTCACCAGCCAGTCCGTCATGGCCGGCCAATTGTCCTCGGCAAAGCAGTTGACCCGCCACTGTGAATTGATGCCGAGGTTTTGTGCGCTCTGCTCCGGCCTGAGCTTCAGCCGTTCCTCGATCGCCGGCTGAAACGGCTTGAGGCGCACCCAGACGTCGGTTGCGCCAAGCTTCTCGTTACGGCCGAAGAAGACGCCGACCACATTCTCGCTCGGCGCCACGTACATGGAGAGCACCAGCGCAAATTCCGGCAGCCCGCGCTGCCAGAACCAGGGCCCTCGCCTCGCCAGCCGGGTTCTTTCTTCCGGGTGACGCTCGGCAAACAGCGTCCAGAAGCCGCGTTGGCGGAACTCCGAGGCCCTTCGGCCGCCGAAGTCGAACTCACTCATCGCCGACCCCGGACGTCACGAGATGCCTCGCCTTACACCATGCCGAGGGCGGCCTTGTAGAGGTCCAGGATGGACTCCTCCTCCTGGCGCTCGGCCTGGTCCTTCTTGCGCAGCCGGATGATCGCGCGCATCGCCTTGGTGTCGAAGCCGGTGCCCTTGGCCTCGGCGAACACTTCCTTGATGTCGTCGGAAATGGTCTTCTTCTCCTCCTCGAGCCGCTCGATGCGCTCGATGAAGGCACGCAACTGGCCGGCGGCAACAGTCTGGCTGGTCTCTGTGATATCGTCGGCCATGTTTTTCTCCAAAAAAATCGATGCTTCGCCGCGACTCGGCAACCGTGCCGCCGCAAATTTCTGCGGTTCGATGCCCGACCGGGGACGGCGGGTCAAGCGGTTATCGAACAGGCTGGCAGGGCTGCCGACAGAAGCCGACAGTCTGTGGCTCTCTCTTGCGAGCTCTCAACTGAAGGCGATCAGCAGGTCCTTGGCATCGATCTGGTCGCCGGCCTTGACCAGCACCTCGGCGACCGTGCCGTCACGCTCGGCATGCAGCGCCGTTTCCATCTTCATTGCTTCGATGGAAAGCAGCACGTCGCCGGCCTTGACGGCCTGGCCGGCGGCCACAGCGAGCGCCGAGACGACGCCCGGCATCGGCGCTCCGACATGCGCCTCGTTGCCGGGTTCGGCCTTGCGCCTTGCCTTGGCGGCGGACGCGCCATGCGCCCGGTCGGGCACCTTGACGCGGCGCGGCTGGCCGTTGAGTTCGAAGAACACGGTGACCATGCCCTTGTCGTCCACGTCGCCGATCGCTTGGCAGCGCACGACCAGCGTCTTGCCCTTCTCGATGTCCACGAACACCTCGTCTTCGGGCTTCATGCCGTAGAAATAGGTCGGCGTCGGCAGCACGCTGACGGGACCGTAGGTTTCCTGCGCGGCCGCGAAGTCCGAGAAGACCTTCGGATACATCAGCCAGGAAGCGAACTCGTATTCGCTGAGCTTGCGCTCGAGCTTCCGTTCGATCTCCTTGCGGCTGGCCTTGAGGTCTGCCGGCTTGAGCAGCGAGCCCGGCCGCGCCGTGATCGGCCTGTCGCCCTTCAGCACTTTCTTCTGCAGCGCCTGCGGCCAGCCGCCAGGCGACTGGCCGAGATCGCCGCGCAGCATCGAGACGACCGAGTCCGGGAAGGCGATGTCCCTCGCCGGGTTCTCGACGTCGGCGACGGTGAGGTCCTGGCTGACCATCATAAGCGCCATGTCGCCGACCACCTTGGACGACGGGGTCACCTTGACGATGTCGCCGAACATCAGATTGACGTCATGATAGGTCTGCGCCACCTCGTGCCAGCGCGTCTCCAGCCCAAGCGAACGCGCCTGTTCCTTGAGGTTCGTGAACTGTCCGCCCGGCATCTCGTGCAGGTAGACTTCCGACGCCGGCCCCTTGAGGTCGCTTTCGAAGGCGGCATACTGGTTGCGCACCGCTTCCCAGTAGAAGGAGATCCTCCGGATCCATTGCGGGTCGAGCCCGGGATCGCGCTCGGTGCCCTTCAGCGCCTCGACGATAGAGCCGAGGCAGGGCTGCGAGGTATTGCCGGAGAACGCATCCATCGCCGCGTCGATGGCGTCGACGCCGCTCTCCACCGCCGCCAGAACCGTTGCCGCTGAGAGCCCCGATGTATCGTGCGTGTGGAAATGGATGGGCAGGTCTGTCGCTTCGCGCAGCGCCTTGAACAGCACGCGCGCGGCGCTCGGCTTCAACAGCCCGGCCATGTCCTTGACCGCTATGATATGGGCGCCGGCCGCCTCGAGCTCTTTCGCCAGCCCGACATAATATTTCAGGTCGTACTTCGCCCGCGCGGGATCGAGAATATCGCCGGTATAGCAGATCGCCGCCTCGATCAGCTTGCCCTCGGCGCCGACCGCGTCCATGGCAACGCGCATGTTCTCGACCCAGTTCAGGCAGTCGAACACCCGGAACAGGTCGATGCCGCCTGATGCCGCCTGTTTGACGAAATGCTGCACGACATTGTCGGGATAGTTGGTGTAGCCGACGCCGTTGGCGCCCCTCAGAAGCATCTGCAGCAGGAGGTTGGGCGCCGCCTCGCGTACCAGCGAGAGCCGCTCCCAGGGATCCTCGGTGAGGAAGCGCATGGCGACGTCGAAGGTGGCGCCGCCCCAGCATTCAAGCGAAAGCAACTGCGGCAGGGCACGCGCATAGGTGCCCGCTATGCCGGCGATATCGTGCGTGCGCACACGCGTCGCCAACAGGGATTGATGGCCGTCGCGCATCGTCGTGTCGGTGACCAGCACCTCTTTTTGCGAGCGCATCCAGGCGGCGAATTTTTCCGGACCGAGCACGTCAAGCTTCTGCTTGCTGCCGCCGGGCACATTGCCGTTGAGGTAGGGCACCACGGGTGCGGCGGCATCGGCTTTCGGCTGCGGCCGGCCGCGCGTCTCGGGATGGCCGTTGACGCTGACGTCGGCAAGATAGTTGAGCAGCTTCGTGGCGCGGTCCTGGCGCTTGACCTGCTCGAACAGCTCCGGCGTCGTGTCGATGAACTTGGTCGTGTAGGAATTGTCGGCGAAGTTCGGGTGATTGATGATCGCTTCGAGGAAAGTCAGGTTTGTGGCCACGCCGCGGATGCGGAATTCGCGCAGCGCCCGGTTCATGCGTGCGATGGTCTCGGCCGGCGTCGGCGCCCATGCGGTCACCTTTTCCAGCAACGGGTCATAGAAGCGGGTAATGACCGCGCCCGAATAGGCGGTGCCGCCATCGAGGCGGATGCCGAAGCCGGTGGCGCCACGATAGGCGGTGATGCGGCCATAGTCCGGGATGAAATTGTGCTCGGGATCCTCGGTGGTGATGCGGCACTGCAGCGCGTGGCCGTTCAGCCTGATGTCCTTTTGTGCCGGAACGCCCGATTCCGGCGTGCCGATGGCGAAGCCGTCGAGAATGTGGATCTGCGCCTTGACGATGTCGATGCCCGTCACCTGTTCGGTGACGGTGTGCTCGACCTGGATGCGCGGATTGACCTCGATGAAATAGAACTTGCCGGTGTCGGCGTCCTGCAGGAACTCGACCGTGCCGGCGCCGATATAGCTGGTTTCGCGCGCGATCTTCAGCGCATGGCCGCACAGCTCCTGGCGCAGCTCCTCGCTGAGATAGGGCGCGGGCGCCCGCTCGACGACCTTCTGGTTGCGGCGCTGGATCGAGCAGTCGCGCTCGAACAGATGCACCGCATTGCCACTGGTATCGCCCAGGATCTGCACTTCGACATGGCGGGCGCGCTCGATCAGCTTTTCGAGATAGACCTCGTCCTTGCCGAAGGCGGCTTTCGCCTCGCGCTTGCCCTCGGTGACCTCGCGGGCGAGATCGGCCTCGGCACGGATGGCGCGCATGCCGCGGCCGCCGCCGCCCCACGAAGCCTTCAGCATCAGGGGATAGCCGATCTCCGTGGCAAGTTTCTTGACCGCCTCCATGTCGTCCGGCAACGGATCGGTGGCAGGAATGACAGGCACGCCGACCTCGATGGCCAGATTGCGCGCCGCGACCTTGTTGCCAAGCCGGCGCATCGTCTCCGGCTTGGGCCCGATGAAGGTGATCCCGGCTTCGGCACAGGCCTCGGCGAATTCGGGGCTTTCCGAAAGCAGTCCATAGCCGGGGTGGATCGCATCGGCGCCCGACAGCCTGGCGACGCGGATCACCTCCTCGATCGAGAGATAGCTTTCGATCGGCCCCATATCCTTGTTGAGGTGCGGCCCGCGCCCGACCTGGTAACTCTCGTCGGCCTTGAAGCGATGCAGCGAATATTTGTCCTCCTCGGCCCAGATCGCCACCGTTTTGAGGCCGAGTTCATTGGCCGCGCGAAACACGCGGATGGCGATTTCGGACCGGTTGGCGACGAGGATCTTCGTGATGGCCAAGGACTGGGCTCCAGCAGCGGAAGGGAAGAGCAAGCGGCGCCATGATTAGCGTGAAAATGCTGCAGTGCAAACAAAATTTGACGCGCGTTTAAACCGATTTAAAATGGATTCTCCGCCTTGAGCGTGGCCCCAAACGGCTGAACATCAGCGGAAAGCCTCCGCTGACCTCAAAACGAGAATTCTCGCCCGCCAATAAACGTGCGATCGCTGCTTCCGTAAAGAAAATGCCCGGCGCGAGGCGCCGGGCATTCCGTGAAGTCAATTCGGACAGGCTTACATCTTCTGGACGTAGGTGTACTTGCCGTCGTCGCCCTTCTTCCACTCGTACATGACGTAGCCGGGCAGCGTCGGGTCACCCTTGGCGTCGTAGGAGAGGTCGCCGAGCACGGTCTTGAACGGACCCTTCTCATGCAGCGCCTTGGCAACTTCCTGCGGGTCGTTGGATTTGGCAGAGGTGGCTGCCTCGGCGATCGCCTGCATGGCTGCGTAGGCGTAGAGCGTATAGGCCTCCGGCTCGAAGCCCTGCGCGCGGAACTTCTCGACCAGTTCCTTGTTGGCCGGGATCAGGCGCGGGTCCGGGCCGAACGTGTTGAGCGTGCCCGCGACCGCGTCGCCAGCGATCGAAGCCAGTTCGTTCGACACGATGCCGTCGCCGGAAACCAGCGTCGCCTTGAGGCCCTGGTCGGCCGCCTGGCGGATGATCAGGCCGGCTTCAGTGTGCAGGCCGCCCCAGTAGATGATGGAGACGCCGGCTTCCTTCATCTTGGCGATCAGCGCCGAGAAGTCCTTGTCGCCGACATTGACGCCTTCATACATGACTTCCTTCACGCCCTTGGCGTTCATAGCCTTCTTGGTCTCGTCGGCAAGGCCCTGGCCGTAGGTGGTCTTGTCGTGCACGACGGCGATCTTGGCGTCCTTGAAATTGGCCGCCAGATAACCGCCGGCGATGCCGCCCTGCTGGTCATCGCGTCCGCAGGTGCGGAACACGTTCCACAGGCCGCGCTCGGTGAACTGGGGGTTGGTCGCGGCAGGCGTAATCTCGACGATGCCGTTTTCCGCGTAGACTTCCGACGCCGGAATGGAGACGCCCGAGTTGAAGTGGCCGACCACGAACTTGACGCCGTCGCCGACGAACTTGTTGGCGACCGAGATGCCTTGCTTCGGATCGGAGACGTCGTCGCCGACTTCGAGCTTGATCTGCTCGCCGTTGATGCCGCCCGCCGCATTGATGTCGGCGACCGCCTGCTCCGCGCCCTTCTGCAACTGTGCGCCGAAGGCGGCATTCGGACCCGTGATCGGGCCAGCAACGCCGACCATTAGATCAGCCCACGCATTGCCGCTGAACGCGATCAGCGCGGTCAGGGCGACGGCGGACAAAAGTGATTTTTTCATTTAAACGCTCCCATTAACGGAGTGGGCGTGGATGAAGCTTTCATGCGATGCCCACCCTTATCGCAGAAAGCATAGTTTGCCGATTTTCAGGCACTTGTCACGCCGATTCATCCCCGAAACGGCGTTAATGATGAACGTCAACCTTTCGGTTTCCAGCTCAAGATTGAAGCTCTTTCGTAGAGCCAATTATACTGTGTCACCATCTGGTTGGTTCGTGTGTATTGATAGCCGACGAAGCCGAGGATCATCAGTACGATGGTGTCGACGACATAGTAATGCAGCGAGAACATCGTGCCGTTGAACAGCGCGTGATGGATGAAGCGGATGCCGATCCCGAGACCCAGCAGATAGGCGAACAGCTGGACGAAGCTGCGCCAGGTCTGGGCACTGGCCTTGCCGGTCATCCATGCCGCCCAGCCGCCGAGCAGGCAGGTGACGAAGAAGAACTGCCAGATGGACGGTTCCTCGTAGAGAATGCCTTGCATGGTAAGGACTCCTGAACTCAGTGATGGCCGCCTTCGAGATAGGCGGCGCGCACTTCCGGGTTGGCGAGCAGTTCCTTGCCGGTGCCGCTCATGGTCACATTGCCGTTGACCATGACATAGCCGCGCGTCGCCAGCTTCAGCGCGCCGAAGGCGTTCTGCTCGACCAGGAACACGGTCAGCCCCTGCGTGCGGTTCAGCTCGCGAATGGCATCGAAGATCTGTTTGACGATCAGCGGCGCAAGACCGAGCGACGGCTCGTCGAGCAGAAGCAGCTTCGGCCGCGCCATCAGCGCGCGCCCGATCGACAGCATCTGCTGCTCGCCGCCCGACAGCGTGCCGCCGCGCTGGGCGATGCGCTCCTTCAGGCGCGGGAACAGCACGAACACCTTCTCGACGTCCTCGTCATAGTGCTTGAGGTTGTCGAGGCTGGCGCCCATCTGCAGGTTTTCCATCACCGTCATGCGCGGGAAGATGCGCCGGCCTTCGGGAGACTGGGCAATGCGCAAGCGCGCGATCTCGTGCGTCGGCAATTGGGTGATGTCGGCGCCGGCGAAGGTGATGGTGCCCGCGCGGGCGCGTGGCGCTCCAAAAATGGTCATCATCAGCGTGGATTTGCCGGCGCCGTTGGCGCCGATCAGCGCCACGATCTCGCCCTCGTTGACGGTGACGTCGACGCCGTTCAGCGCACGGATGTTGCCGTAATAGGTCTGCACGCCCTTGATATCGAGCAGCGTCTTCCCGGCCATCACTTGCCCCCTCCGCGCTTGGCCCGAACGGGCTTGCCCGCTCCTGTCGCGGGCTTTGCTGTCTGCTTACCGGAAGCATGGCTCGTCGCCACCTTGCCGGCGTCGACGCGGCGCGAGAATTCCGTGTCCTTGCCCTGGCTAAGCAGCCTGGCCTGCTTGACCCATTCTTCGCGGGCGATGCGTCCGTCAAAGGCGAGATACGCTTCGACGGCCTCGACATCGGCCTTCTTCCAAGCGCCGATCTGGTCGAAGTGGAAGATGCCGTGTTCGTTGAGCTTCTTCTCGTTGACCGCGCCGATCCCCTTGATGCGGGTGAGATTGTCGGCCTTGCCGCCGCGGGGCGCCGCCAGGCGGTTCGAGATGCCCGCGGCCTTCGCGGCCGGCGTCTTGGCCCCTGTCTTGACGCTCGCCTTGGTGGCCGGCTTCGCCACCGGCTTGGTCCGCGAAGCAGGTGCTGGCGCGACAGCCTTGGCCGCAACGCTCGCCGCCCGCGCATCGACCTGCGCCGCCTTCGAGGCGCCCTTCGACACCGTGATGCGCTCGCCTTCGCTGTGGCCGACCGTGTCGCTCACCGGGCCGGCGAGATAGGACGACGATGTTCCCGGACCATGCGCGGCATCGGGACCGGTATCGAGTTGCTCGATGACGTCCTCGTCGCCGACTTCGGTCAGCACGGTCTCGACCTCCTCATCGTCGACGCCGAGATAGGCCGCGATGACGCGCGGATCGGTGCGCACCGACTGCGGATTGCCGTCGGAGATCTTGCGGCCGTATTCCAGCACCACGACGTGATCGGAGATCTGCATGACCACCGACATGTCGTGCTCGATCAGCAGGATCGAGGTGCCGGTGTTGTTCTTGATGTCCATCAGCAGGTCGTTGAGCGCGGCCGATTCCTTTGGATTGAGACCGGCGGCGGGCTCGTCGAGGCACAAAAGCTCCGGGCCGGTGCACATGGCGCGCGCGATCTCGAGGCGCCGCTGCGCGCCATAGGGCAGGTCGCCGGCCGGATCGTCGGCGCGGTCGACCAGATCGGCTTTCTCAAGCCAGTGCTTGGCAAGTTCGACGGATTCGGCCGAGGCCTTGCGGTAACCGCTGAAGCCGAACAGGCCGAGCACCGTATAGCCCGAAGCCTTCATCAGCTTGTTGTGCTGGGCAACGAGCAGGTTCTCGAGCACCGTCATGCCCGAGAACAGGCGGATGTTCTGGAAGGTGCGCGCCACCTTGGCGCGCGCCGGGATCTCATGGTTGGGCAGCCGTTCGAGCAGGTAGATCGAGCCGTCCTGCCGGGTGAGAGTGATCATGCCTTCCGACGGCTTGTAGAAGCCGGTGATGCAGTTGAACACGGTGGTCTTGCCGGCGCCGTTGGGCCCGATCAGCGCGGTGATCTCGCCGCGCCTGGCGGTGAAGGACAGGTCGCCGATCGCGACCAGGCCGCCGAACTTCATCGACAGGTGTTCGACGTTCAGGATGGCGTCGTTCATGGAGGGGTTCGCGTTCATCAGCCGTGACCCTCCTTGGTGAAGGAACTTGAGACAGCCCTTCGCACCTTGAGGAAGGCGGTCGGCTCACGGCTGCCGACAAAGCCGCGCGGCTTCCACAGCATGACGATCACCATGGCCATGCCGAACAGCAGCATACGGTAGAGTTCCGGCGTGAAGTCGGGTCCGAAGACCTGCTTGAGGAAGTCGAGTTCGCGCAGCACCTCGGTGCCGCCGATCATGACCAGAGCCGCGACGGCAATGCCGACCAGTGATCCCATACCGCCAAGCACGACGATGGCCAGGATGATCGCCGATTCCAGGAAGACGAAGGATTCGGGGCTGACGAAGCCTTGCCGGGCGGCGAAGAACGAGCCGGCAAAACCGCCGAACATGGCACCGGTGGCAAAGGCGGTCAGCTTGGTGGTCGTGGTGTTGATGCCGAGCGAGCGGCAGGCGATCTCGTCCTCGCGCAAGGCTTCCCAGGCGCGGCCGACCGGCATGCGCCTCAGCCTGACCGTGACGAAGGCGGTGAGCAGCGCCAGCCCCAGGATGAGGTAATAGAGGAAGATCTTGTAATAGGCGCTCGATGTGGCGATGTTCAGCACCTTGCCGATGTAGTTCGGATCCGAGACGTTGAAGCTCATCAGGCCGAAGAAGGTGACCTTCGGGATGCCGGAAATGCCGGCCGAGCCATTGGTCACCTCGCGCCAGTTGATGATGACCAGCCGGATGATCTCGCCGAAGGCAAGCGTCACGATGGCCAGGTAGTCGCCGCGCAGGCGCAGCACCGGAAAGCCGAGCAGCACGCCCCAGAAGGCGGCCATGGCGCCTGCGGCCGGCAGGAGGATCCAGAAGGAGAGGCCGTAATGCGTGCCGAGCAGCGCATAGGCATAGGCGCCGACCGCATAGAAGGCGACATAGCCGAGGTCGAGCAGGCCGGCCAGACCGACGACGATGTTCAGCCCCCAGGCCAGCATGACATAGATCAGGATCTGGATACCGAAATTATCGACCCATTTCAGCGACCCTTGCAGCCCGCCGACGAGCGACCACGACATCAGCGACAGCATGCCCACGACAATGATCGGATAGAGCACCAGTGCGGCGATGCCGAGTTTTGTGAAGTTGGCATGGATGAAGCCGCGGAAATAGTAGATCACGCAGGCCAGCGCGTAGATGACCGCAAGGGCGCGCAGGAATTGCAGATAGCCGGCCGGCTCCGCCCCTACCCAGCCGGCGAGAGACCTGCTGAAGACGAACAGCAGCGCCGCGACGATGACGGCCACGATGAAGGCTGGAAAGAGGAAGAAGCGCGACGCCACGCTGGCCGGCAGCAAGCCGGTGGCGACGTCGGCGATCTTCTGGTTGGCCAAAAAGGGCTGGCCGTAGGCGACATAGAGGAAGCGGCCGACGGCGGTGGCGATGACCACTGCGGCGAGCAACCCCCAGCGCTGCACCAGGATCAGCTCGTTTGAGATGTTCTGGTCGGTCTTGAGCCCGATAAACAGCACGAACAGGCCGAGCGCGATGGCACCGGCATAGAACGCCTCGCGCAAGGCGCGCTGCATGGGCGTGGCTGCGACGGTGTCGCGCTCGGGAGATACGGTGACGGCCATGATCTCAGACCTTTTCGACTTCTGGCCGGCCGAGAATGCCGGAAGGCAGGAAGATCAGCACGATAGCCAGGATCGAGAAGGCGGCGACATCCTTGTAGTCGATCGAGAAATAGGCCGACCACATGCTCTCGATGAAGCCGATCAAAAGACCGCCCAGCACCGCGCCCGGCAACGAACCGATGCCGCCCAGCACCGCTGCGGTGAATGCCTTCACGCCGGGCACGAAGCCGTCCGAGAAGGCGATGACGCCGTAATACATCAGGAACAGCGTGCCGGCGACGGCGGCAAGTGCCGCGCCCATGATGAAGGTGATCGAGATGGTGCGGTCGACATCGATGCCGAGCAGCGCCGCCATCTTGCGGTCCTGTTCGCAGGCGCGCTGCGCCCGGCCAAGCGAGGTCTTGTTGACCAGGTACCAGAACAACACCAAGAGCAACGCGGTGACGACGACGATGATGATCTGCTTCAGCGACACGCTGATGCCTTCGATGTTGTAGACCTTCGACACCATCGGCGGGATCGGCTTGTTGCGCGGGCCTTGCGTCACCTGCACGAAATTCGACAGCGCGATCGACATGCCGATGGCGGTGATCAGCGGCGCCAACCGGAACGAGCCGCGCAGCGGCCGGTAGGCCACCTTCTCGATCGTCCAGTTGTAGAGGCTGGTCAGCAGCATCGCCACGATCATCATCACCAGCAGCGCGATGACCACGGGAACCGAATAGAACAGGGCACCCAGGATGAGGAAAACGATCAGCGCCGTGAAAGCGCCCACCATGAAGATATCGCCATGAGCAAAGTTGATCATGCCGATAATGCCGTAGACCATCGTGTAGCCGATCGCGATCAGCCCATAGATCGATCCCAGCGTCAGCCCATTGATAAGCTGCTGGACAAAATACTGCATGTGTACATGGCTCCCCTGGAATGTCGCCCATGCAGACGCATTCCTTTTCGTATTTCCCCTAGTCGTAAAGTTTCGAGGCGGGATTGCAACGTCATTTTTTGATCGTCATGCGTGTTTCCGACTGCACGCCGTTCGATTGCCCGTTTTTTCGCACCCGCCCCCTGGACTATCGCGGACCCTATCATTGGCATAACGCAATGTCTTTGACGATTAAGCGTCATCATGCGCTCCATTTCGAAGAAATCGCCGTCAAAATAAGTTGATGAGACGATTCGTTGCGCTCGTGACAGCAATCCTTTTTGTCCTTCCCGACCTTCCGCAGCGTGATGAATCGCCTATTTGACGACGAAGCCGTGCGCGAACGGATCGCGGTCATCGATGAAGATCGTGTTGAGCCCGGTCATGCGCGCCCAGCCGCCGATCGAGGGAATGATCGCCGGCTTGCCTGCGACCGTGACGTCTTTTTCAACCTTGCCCTTGAACAGCGAGCCGATGATCGATTCATGGACGAACGCATCGCCGGCCTTGAGCTTGCCCTTGGCATGGAGCTGCGCCATGCGTGCCGAGGTGCCCGTGCCGCACGGTGAGCGGTCGATCGCCTTGTCGCCGTAGAAGACCGCGTTGCGCGCGTCCGCACCCGACACCGTCGGCTCGCCGGTCCACAGCATGTGCGACAGCCGGTTGATGCCCGGATTCTCCGGATGCACGAAAGAGTATTTCTCGTTGAGCCGCTGCCGCACCACCGGGCTCCAGGCGATGAGGTCGCCCGCCGAATGGTCTGCCATGTCGCGATAGTTTTTCTGCGGCTCGACGATGGCGTAGAAATTGCCGCCATAGGCGACGTCGACGACGATCTCGCCGAGCCCGGGGCATTCGACCGTCAGGCCCTCGGCATGGAGGAAGGAGGGCACGTTGGTGATGCGCACCTCTTCGACATATTCGCCGACCTGTTTGTATTCGGCGATGACCAGGCCGGCCGGTGTGTCGAGCCTGAGCACGCCGGGCGTCGTCGGCTTGATCAGCCCGTGCTCGATGGCCATCGTCACCGTGCCGATGGTGCCGTGGCCGCACATTGGCAGGCAGCCCGAGGTCTCGATGAACAGGATGGCGATGTCGCAATCCTCACGCGTCGGCGGGTAGAGGATCGAGCCGGACATGACATCGTGGCCGCGCGGCTCGAACATCAGGCCGGTGCGGATCCAGTCATATTCGGCCAGGAAATGTGCGCGCCGCTCCATCATCGTCGAACCCTGGAGCAGCGGGCCGCCGCCGGCGACCAGCCGCACCGGGTTGCCGCAGGTGTGGCCGTCGATGCAGAAGAAGGATTTCCTGGCCATGACGCTCCTCGAAAAATCAAAACCGTTGTGGACTGAAGGGGGCCACGTCGATCGGCGGAGTCTGCCCCATGACAAGCTCGCGGATCAACCGTCCCGTCGCAGCAGCCTGGGTCAGGCCAAGATGGCCGTGGCCGAAAGCGTAGACCACCGGCCGGCTTCCCGATGCGCGGCCCACGACAGGCAATGAATCCGGCAGCGAGGGACGAAACCCCATCCATTCGCGTCCGCCCGAAGGATCGAGGCCCGGCAGGAAGTCTTGCGCCTTGCGCAGCAGCGCCTTCGAGCGCGCGTAGTTGGGCGGCCGCTCGATGCCGCCGAGCTCAACCGCGCCGCCGATGCGCAGGCCCGTGTCGAGCGGCGTGATGACGAAGCCTTGGCCGGAGAAGATCAGCATCCGCTTCACGTCGAAGGCGGCCTTTGGCAACGTCGTGTTGTAGCCGCGCTCGGTTTCGAGCGGAATGCGGTCGCCGAGCTGCCGCGCCAGCAGATGCGACCAGGCGCCGGCGGTGACGACCAGGTGCCGGGCTTGCCGCGTCGTGCCGTCGGCCAGCGTCAACGTCGCGCCGTTCCCGTCCGCGGCGACGCCGGCGATGCGGGCCTTCTCGAACCGCGCGCCCTTGGACTGCGCATAGTCCCAGATCGCCTTGCCGAGCAGTTTTGGATCGGCGACCGTCTTCCAGCCCGGCACGAACGTGCCCTTGCCGAAACGCGGCGACAGGCCGGGCTGCAGCTCCGCCAGATCCTCGCCGCCGACATGGCGGAAGCCGATGCCGAAGCGCTGGCGCGCCGCCCAGCCGGACAGCGAGGCCTGGAATTCGGCCTCGCTTTCGTAGAGTTCGAGCGAGCCATCCTCGCGCAGCATCCGCCTCGTGCCGGAGCGGTCGAGCAGGCCCATCCATTCGGCCTCGGCGAGCGCCATCATTGCGGCCTGCGCCGCCAGGCCAGCCTCGTAGTGCTTCGCCGAGCCGGCACGCCAGAAGCGGATCAGCCAGGGCAGCAGCTTCGGCAGGTAGGCGGGCGGGATGGCGAGTGGGCCGAGCGGATCGGCCAGCCATTTCGGCAATTGCCGGAGCATGCCCTTGTGCGCCAGTGGCAGCACGTCGGAAAAGGCGAAGGCGGCGGCATTGCCGGAGCTCGTCTCCTCGCAGATGCCGGTGCGGTCGTAGACCGTGACGTTTCGCCCCGCCTCGGCAAGAAACGCCGCCGCGCAGATGCCGATGATGCCGCCGCCGACGATGGCGATATCCATTGCTTCCCCCTGTTCACGGGGAGAAGACGCCCGCAGGGCGGGGCGCCGCCGCGCTTCCATCGATTTGGAACTTCCTGTCACCTGGGCGCCGCCTCTCGGAAGAAAGCCTCAGAACGCCGGTAGTGTCGGCCGCACCGCCAGTGCGTCCTTGACGATCTTCTCGACCGCCTTGCGGCGCTCGCCCGACAGCGGCTGGCGCGGCATGCGGACGCGGTCGTTGGTTTGAATGGCGAACACCTCGGCAAGCTTGATGTTCTGCACCAGATAGGTCGAGACGTCGAGATCAAGCAGCGGCCGGAACCAGCGATAGATGGCGAGCGCCTCTTCGCGGCGGCCCCGCTGCATCAGGTGGTAGATCGCCACCGTCTCGCGCGGGAAGGCGGTGACGAGACCGGCCACCCAGCCGATGGCGCCCACCGACAGCGCCTCGAAAGCGAGATTGTCGACGCCGGTAAACAGGTCGTAGCGGCTGCCCAGGCGATTGATGATCTCGGTCGAGCGCCTGATGTCGTCGGAGGATTCCTTGATGGCGACGAAGCGCTCGTCCGACGCCAGCTCCTCCATCTGGTCGACGGTGACATCCACGCGGTAGGCGAGCCGGTTGGAATAGATCATGACCGGCAAGTCGCCGGCCTCCGCGACGGCGCGCAGCGCCGCCACCGTCTCTTCCGCATTGGTATGGTAGATCGGGCTGGGCACCACCATCAGGCCGTTGGCGCCTTCCTTGGCGGCGCGGCGGGCGATGCTGGCGGCCTCGCGTGTCCCGGCCTCGTTCACCGTCAGCAGCACCGGTTTCTTGCCAGCCACCTTCTGCGCGGTTTTCAGCACTTCAATCTTTTCGTCATGGGACAGCATCGGCCCTTCGCCGAGCGATCCGCAGACGATGATGCCGTCGCAGCCGGCCTCCATCTGCAAGCCGAAGCAGCGCTCCATCTCGGCATGGTCGAGGCGGTCGTCCGTGGTGAATTTAGTCGTGACGGCTGGGAAAACTCCGGTCCACATGGTCATCGCTCCTCTGATATATCAGTCGTATATCTATTAAGAAAGCCGCTGTCAACACGGATTCTCCTATGATATATGCAAAATATATCAGGAGACCGCCTTTGATATCCATGCAGAGGAGCGCTGCGTTCGAGCCAGCTGCGACCAAGGCCTATCGCATGCTCGAGCATATGATTGTCACGCTCGAACTGGCGCCGGCGAGTTTCGTCACTGAAGGCGGCCTGATCGAGAAGCTGGCGCTCGGCCGTACGCCGGTGCGCGAGGCGATCCAGAGGCTGGCTTGGGAAGGACTGCTCGACGTGCGGCCGCGCGCAGGCATCGCCATCGCGCCGCTGCACCCCGGCGACTGGCTGCGCGTCCTCGACGCGCGCCGCGGCGTCGAGGTGGTGCTGGCCCGCTCCGCGGCGCGCTTCGTCACCCGCGACGCAGCCGACCTCTTCCACGATGCCGCGCTTGCCATGCAGAAGGCTGTCATCTCCGGCAACGTGCTTGCCTTCATCCAGGCCGACAAGACGCTGGACGAGGCGCTGGCGCGGGCTGCCGACAACCCGTTCGCGGCCAGGCTGGCTGCCCCGCTGCAGACCCACAGCCGCCGCTTCTGGTTCCGCTACAAGGCCGATACCGGCCTGGCGGAATCGGCCGAGCATCACGTCGCGCTGATCCGCTCGATTGTCGACGGTGACGAGGAAGCCGCCGCGAAGGATGCCAAGCGGCTGATGGCATTGCTGCGCGCCCATGCCGAGGCGGCCGCCACACGTTGAAGCATACCGCCCGACACCGACCTCGGTTCAGGACAGTGCATGCCCAAGACTACGCGTCGCCTGAACCGCTTCGACGCGATGGGGCTCAGGCTCCTGGCAAGGCCGCCTTGATCGTCGGGCTGTCCCAGCCCTCGCCGACGGACAGGATGCAACTCTGGCCCTTGGTGTCGGAGGCGAGGACGGTCCAACTGCCCTGTTCGGAAACGAACACCTCAAGCACCACGTTGGGATTGATCAGGCCACGCCCGGCCTCGCTTTCGTGGAAATTCTCGCCGAGCGCCTTGACGATGTCGGCGCGTGCCGCACATTGGCCGGCTGCATTCGCCGGCCCTATCGATAGCGCCGCCGCGGCGCATAGCAGCATGGACATGAGACGTTGTGCCATCGGACACCTCCTTGCGCCCGACGATGCGATGCTAACGGTCAGCCGTCGGCGCTCTGGTTGCCTGCCATGCCTCCTCCAGGGCAGGATCGTAGCTCTAAGTCCTGGCGCCCTCGCCGGTTCCATCACATTAGCGTTTGCAAAATAAACGGCCCGAGCCAGGGGACTCGGGCCGTAGATTTTTGGGTGGTCCTGCCGGCCCGCGCGGCCGCAGCCGAAGGACGCGCAAGCGGACAAGCGTCCGGCTAGTTCATCGTCGGGATGACGAAATCGGCGCCGCCCTTGATGCCGGCCCGCGCGCCCGCAGCCGAAGGCGAGGACGCGCAAGCGGACAAGCGTCCGGCTAGTTCATCGTCGGGATGACGAAATCGGCCCCGTCCTTGATGCCGGCCCGCGCGCCCCGCAGCCGAAGGCGAGGACGCGCAAGCAGACAAGCGTCCGGCTAGTTCATCGTGGGGATGACGAACTCGGCCCCGTCCTTGATGCCGGACGGCCAGCGCGAGGTGACCGTCTTGGTCTTGGTGTAGAAGCGGAACGCGTCCGGACCGTGCTGGTTGAGATCACCGAAGGACGACGCCTTCCAGCCACCGAACGTGTAGTAGGCGATCGGCACCGGGATCGGCACGTTGACGCCGACCATGCCGACCTGCACCCTGGAAGCAAAGTCTCGCGCGGCGTCGCCGTCGCGCGTGTAGATGGCGACGCCATTGCCCATCTCGTGGTCATTGGCGAGCTTGATGGCGTTCTCGTAGGTCGGCGCGCGCACCACCGACAGCACCGGCCCGAAGATCTCTTCCTTGTAGATGCGCATGTCCGACGTGACGTTGTCGAACAGGCAGCCGCCCATATAGTAGCCGTTCTCGTAGCCCTGCATCTTGAAGCCGCGACCGTCGACGACCAGCTTGGCGCCTTCCTTGACGCCGATATCGACATAGCCCTTCACCCGCTCCAGCGCCTGAGCGGTGACCAGCGGGCCAAAATCGGCGGCGGAATCCGTCGAGGGGCCGACCTTCAGGCTTTCGACGCGCGGCACCAGTTTTTCCATCAGCCGGTTGGCGGTGTCGTTGCCGACAGGGACCGCCACCGAGATCGCCATGCAGCGCTCGCCGGCCGATCCGTAGCCGGCGCCGATCAGTGCATCGACGGTCTGGTCCATGTCGGCGTCGGGCATGATGATCATGTGGTTCTTGGCGCCGCCGAAGCACTGCACGCGCTTGCCTGACGCAGTGCCGCGCGAATAGATGTAATGAGCGATCGGCGTCGAGCCGACGAAGCCGATAGCCTTGATATCGGGGGCGTCAAGGATGGCGTCGACGACTTCCTTGTCGCCGTTGACGACATTGAGGATACCGGCAGGCAGGCCCGCCTCGATGAACAGTTCGGCGATGCGGATCGGCACGCCCGGGTCGCGTTCGGAGGGCTTCAGGATGAAGGCGTTGCCGCAGGCGATCGCCGGCGCGATCTTCCACAGCGGGATCATCGCCGGAAAGTTGAACGGCGTGATGCCGGCGACGACGCCGAGCGGCTGGCGCATCGAATAGACGTCGATGCCGGGGCCGGCACCGTCGGTGAATTCGCCCTTCATCATGTGCGGCGCGCCGATGCAGACCTCGACCACTTCGAGGCCGCGCTGGATGTCGCCCCTGGCATCGGCGATGGTCTTGCCGTGCTCGCGCGCCAGGATGTCGGCCAGTTCGTCATAGTCGCGGGCGACCAGTTCAAGGAACTTCATAAGGACGCGCACGCGGCGCTGCGGGTTGGTCGCGGCCCATTTCGGCTGCGCCGCCTTGGCGTTCTCGACCGCCGCGCGCAGTTCCGCCTGCGAGGCCAGCGCCACCGTGCCGCGCACAGAGCCGTCCATCGGCTGCATCACGTCCTGCTTGCGACCGCTGGTGCCGGCGACACGCTTGCCGCCGATGAAATGACCGTATTCGATCATGATGTCTCTCCCTGGGTTTGTGATGGTGCATTGTCCGCCTTTGGCACGCCGATGGCAACGCGAGGGAGAACGCAACCGTTGTGCGGAAAATAGACACCGGTTGACGGGAGAGCATCAATTCTCGCAAATGGGAAGGATCACGAAGACGACGCCCAAGGATTGGCAGGTTGAATTCCTTCACCACAGAACGCGACATTGAAAATTGTCATCCGGACCATCCCCATGAACTGGGATGACGTCCGCATCTTTCTCGCCGTGGCGCGCGCCGGGCAAATCCTTGGCGCGGCGAGGCGCCTGGAACTCAATCACGCCACCGTCTCGCGCCGCATCGCCGCACTTGAAGACGCGCTGCGCACGAAACTCTTTCGCCGGCTGACCACCGGCAGCGAGCTGACGCCCGCCGGCGAGCGCTTCCTCGACATTGCCGAGCGCATGGAGGGCGACATGATCGCCGCCCGCTCGACAATATCAGGCGAAGGCGACGACGTTTCGGGCACGGTGCGGATCGGCGCGCCGGACGGGTTTGGCGTCGCGTTCCTCGCCCGGCGCCTCGGCGCACTGACCGCGCTGCACCGTGAATTGACGATTCAGCTCGTACCAGTGCCGCGCTCCTTCTCCCTGTCTCGCCGCGAGGCCGACATTGCCATCACCGTCGAGCGCCCGACCGAGGGCCGGCTGGTAGCGGGCAAGCTGGTCGACTACTCGCTCGGCCTGTTTGCCTCACGTGCCTATGCTGAAGCCCACGGCCTGCCCCAGACCGCTGCCGAGCTGGGACGGCACACATTGATCGGCTATGTGCCGGACCTCATCGTCAGCCCATCGCTCGACTACGCCGCCGAATTCAGCGCGGACTGGCGCACCAGCTTCGCCATTTCCTCCGCGCTCGGGCAGGCCGAAGCGGTTCGGTCGGGCGCCGGCATCGGCATCCTGCACACTTTCGTCGCCCGCTCGATGCCGGAACTGGTGGCCGTCGACGTGGTGGCGCCCATCCGCCGTGCCTACTGGCTGGTCTATCACGAATCGGTCAGGCCGCTGCGCCGCGTCCAGATCGTTGCCTCCTTCATCACAAAGGCGGTGGAGCGGGAGAGAAATCTTTTCGTCTGACGCATGTCGGCCATCGCAGCTTCTTCCACGACACGGAGAACGGCATGATGGTGCTCGACCCCGCCTTCTTCGCCAGATGACGAGTATCTCGCCCATTCCAATCGGTCGCCACCGAAGTGACCATCCGGTGGGCTTACCGGCTGCTGTTCGACGAGGGCTGGGTGAAACAGGCGTTCTGACGCGATATCCCCCGGCCGCGCCCGCCGATGGCGAGCGGGCGGCGTCTATTTCAGATAGCGCTCCTGCGCCAGCGCGCGGGCGTCGATATCGGGCACTTTGTTCGAGATGATGTCGGCCAGCACCTTGGCCGAGCCGCAGGCCATCGTCCAGCCGAGCGTTCCATGGCCGGTGTTGAGGTAGAGATTGGAAAGCTCCGTGCGCCCGATCAGCGGCGGCCCGTCCGGCGTCATCGGCCGCAGGCCGCACCAGAACGTCGCCTCCCGCATGGCGCCGGCTCCCGGGAACAGGTCGCCGACCGAGTGTTCGAGCGTGCGCCGTCGCGATTCGTGCAGCCGGAGGTCGAACCCGGAAATCTCGGCCGTGCCGCCGACGCGGATGCGGTCGCCGAGCCTCGTGATCGCGACCTTGTAGGTTTCGTCCATCACCGTCGACACCGGCGCGGCGGCGGCATCCTTGATCGGCACCGTGATCGAATAGCCCTTGACCGGATAGACCGGGATCGGCCGCTTCATCCGGCGCATGAAGTCCGACGAATAACTGCCCAGCGCCATCACATAGGCGTCGGCGGTCAGCCAGCCCTTGCTGGTGCTCATATTGTTGACGCGGTTGCGGCTGCGGATGACGCGCCATATCGTCGTGTCGTATTCGAACTTGACCCCGCGTGCCACGCAAAGCTCGGCCAGCCTGTCGGTGAACATCTTGCAGTCACCGGTCTCGTCGCCCGGCAGCCTCAGGCCGCCGACGAATTTTTCGCGCACCGCGGCCAGAGCCGGTTCCGCCGCGATGCAGCCGTCCTGGTCGAGGATTTCGTAGGGCACGCCATATCTCTTCAGCACCTCGACATCGCCTGATGTGCCGTCGAGCTGCTTTTGCGTGCGAAACAGCTGCAGCGTGCCCTGCGTCCGCTCGTCATAGGCTATGCCGGTTGCCTCGCGCAGCGCCTTCAGCGTGTCGCGGCTGTATTCGGCCAGCGGCACCATGCGCGATTTGTTGACCGCGTAGCGTTCGGCGGTGCAGTTGCGCAGCATTTTGACCAGCCACGTCCACATATGTGGATCGAAGGCCGGCCGCACCACCAGCGGACCATGCTTCATCAGCAGCCATTTGATCGCCTTGAGGGGGATACCGGGCCCGGCCCAAGGCGAGGCATAGCCGGGCGAAATCTCGCCGGCATTGGCGAAGCTGGTTTCCAGTCCCGGCCCTTTCTGGCGGTCGATCACGGTCACCTCGTGGCCAGCCTCGGCGAGATAATAGGCCGTGGTCACCCCGATCACGCCACTGCCCAGCACCATGATTTTCATTCATTCACTCCTTGCCGCGCCGAGCGTCCTCAGGACGCCCGTGGACGCGGCCGTATTTTCGATTTGCGCATGATCCCGAGCGAAAATCGATGTCGATCTTCGAGACCACGCGCCGTTGCCTATTCACGCCGCCGAGGGACCGGGGTCGTCTTCTTCTGTCTGCCGCATTCCGGCCGTCTCGCCAAGAGGCCGCCAATCGGCTGCGGCACTGTAGACGAGCCTGGGCCCGTGCGGTCGCCGCGCGTCAGCCTGGTCTTTCTGCTTGATCGTGCGCCGGGCAGCTTCAGGCTGGTAAAGCATGGCCTTGATCAGGATCGACTCCCGCCTGCCGTCGGCGTGTTCGACCGTTGCCGTCTGGCCTTGCGCCATGCCAAGCATGCAGAGCCCGCGCCTCGTTGCGACCGACAGGCTCGAGCCGACCGGCCCGCGCACCTCGTGCTGCACCAGGGTTCGCGTTTCGGCGGGACCGGCATCGACGCCGAACACCACCCTGCTGTTCAGCGTAACGATGTCGGGGCCGACCGAATCGATCGGCACGACATCGGCGCCTGAAAGCTTGTGTTCGAGCATGCGCACGATCGGATCCGCGAACGCCCGTCGGCGCTCCAGCATGACTTCGAGAACGGCGAAGTCCTTCGTCGTCAGGCAACAATTCGTGCTCGTCATCACCGCCTCGCCATCAAGCTCGTTGCGGGCCGGAAGCCGGCGCATCGACGGCCTCGACGGTCACTGACAGTTCCCGACCGCCACGACCGTTCCAGCAAACCGCCTGCCCAACACTCGCGCCAATGAGCGCGGTTCCCATCGGCGTCAGCACCGAGATGCGGTTCTCGGCTATGTCGGCCTCACCCGGGTAGA
This sequence comes from Mesorhizobium sp. B2-1-3, assembly GCF_006442495.1. NCBI lineage: Bacteria > Pseudomonadati > Pseudomonadota > Alphaproteobacteria > Hyphomicrobiales > Phyllobacteriaceae > Mesorhizobium > Mesorhizobium sp. B2-1-3. The sequence continues at coordinate 747,725 of NZ_VFWL01000001.1, read as the reverse complement.
CCAGCATGATGCGCTGGGCGTCGCCGCTTTCGCCGCGCACGATCACCGTCGAACCCATTCGCACCACACCGGCCGGCATCGCCGCCGCGTTCGTGACGACGGCCCTGTCCATTTCCGAAAGCAGCTCCTCGGCCGTCTCGGGCGCGCGATCGAGCAAAGCCCTGGCCAGGCCCGTCAGCCTGTCATGGTCGGCGTCGCTGATCAGAAGATGGCTGTTTGGACGCAGTTCTTTCGCGTGTTGCATGGCAAACCTCATGGACCGGCGCATCGAGCGGATGCGCGCCTGCCGGCGCGCTGGCGGCGGCGTGATGAAAGGCCGGCAGCCGCGAAGGGCTGTTCGGCTTGATGGCGATTGTGGATGTATGGATGCCCCGGTACGGACGGACGCCGGAAGGCGGCCGCGCCGGGGCTACGATCCCGCGATCGGGCAGACCCTGAAGAAGGTTTTGATATAAGCGAGCTTGCTCATGTGCCAAAGCTTGCCGAATGGCGCCCGCTTGTCAAGCGCGGCCAAACCGCTCAACCGCCCAGATAGCGCCGGTGAAAACGCGTTCCGAGGCTGGCCAGGATTTCATACCCGATGGTGCCGGCATGGTCGGCAGCATCGTCGACGCTCTGTGAGGGCCCTAGCAACTCCACCAGGTCGCCCTCTCCGAGCCGGCCGGGCGGCAAGGCGGAAATGTCGAGAATGATCGAATCCATCGACACGCGCCCGAGGAAAGGCAGGCGCACCGCCTCGAACCATGCGGCCGAAGCGGAGCGGCGCAGCCAGCCGTCCGCATAGCCGAACGAAATCGTCGCCAGGCTGAGCGGGCCCTGCGCATGGTAACTGTGGCCATAGCCGACGCCAGTGCCCTTTTGGACACTGCGCGTCTGCGCCACCTTGGCCTGCAGCCCGACCACGGGCAGCATCGGGTTGGCTTGGCCAGGCGTCGGGTTGATGCCGTAGAGGGCGGCACCGGGCCGGGCAAGATCGCAATGATAAAGCGGGCCTAGAAAGATGCCGGAGGAGTTGGCAAGCGAGGCCGGCGCCACGGGTAGCATGGCACGCAACCGCGCGAATGCCAGCCTCTGCTGTTCATTGGCCGGGTGGCGCGGTTCATCGGCGCAGGCCAGGTGGCTCATCACATATCTGACGTCGATGCCATCGAAAGCGCCGACATCCCCGGCCGCCGCCTCGACCTCGGCTGGCGCCATCCCAAGCCGCGACATGCCGCTGTCGACCTGGACGGCAGCCGGGAGCCGGCGCCCGGCGCGGTGTGTCGCTGCGCGCCAGGCTTGCAACTGTGCGCCACTGTTGATGACAGCGCACAAGCCAGCCGCCACCGCTTCCGGCTCGGAACCCGGCGGCAGCCCGTTCAGCACGTAGATGTCCGGTCCGGCCCCCAGCGCCTTGCGCAGCGCGATGCCTTCGGACAGCAGCGCGACGAAGAAGATGTCGCAGCCTTCCTTCATCAGCGCCGATGCCACTTGCGCGGCGCCGAGACCGTAGCCGTCGGCCTTGACCACGCCCGCGCAGCGCACGCCGCCCAGCCGCGCCTTCAGCCGCCGGTAATTTTCGCGGATCGCGCCAAGGTCGATGGTGAGGATGGCCCCGGCAGCAGCCTCGCTTGTGGCGTCGGCTTCCTCGGGCAGCGATCTTTTGGGGGCGTCGTGCATGGCGGCCCTTCTTGTGGCGGATGGACATCAATAAGACGGTCGAACCGGCGCGGCAACCGCTGGCGTTTGAACCGCGGCCGCGGCCCGTCCGGCTATGGCACAAGGTGACGGAACGCCGTCACCACGTCTTCATAGACCTTGCGCTTGAACGGCACGATCAGGTCGGGCAACTCCTGCATCGGCCGCCACGACCATTTGTCGAATTCGGCGGTGTGGCCGCCGGGCGGCGGATTGATCTGGATCTCGCTGGTATCGCCATGGAAGCGGAAGGCGAACCATCGCTGCGTCTGACCCCGATAGCGCCCCTTGAAGGCGACGCCGACGAGGTGGTCCGGCAGATCATAGTTGATCCAGTCCGGCGCCTCGGCGAGCAGCGAGACGCTGCGCATGCCGGTCTCCTCATAGAGCTCCCGCTCCGCCGCCTGCAGCGGCTCCTCGCCCTTGTCGATGCCGCCTTGCGGCATCTGCCAGAGCTGCGTGGTGCCGGCGAATTCGCTGTCCGGCTCGGCGATACGATGGCCGACCCAGACCAGGCCCTCGGCGTTGAGGATCATCAGCCCGACACAGGGACGGTAGGGCAGCGTCTCGCGGTCGACCTTCTTCGTCTTCGGCATCATTCAGTCTTTCAAGCTGTTTCCCGGTGGCTAGCCCTTTTGCGGATCGATCGCCACCGCTGAAATCGGCACGATCTCGATGCCGCGTTTCTTGGCCTCGGCCACCCATGACGACACCGTGTCGACCGTCAGGTCGAAAGCGGAGCCGATGCCGACCGCGGTGCCCTTGGCACGGGCGGTCGCCTCCAGGCTGTCCAGTTTCTTCAGGATGGCGCCGCGATCCTGCACGGCGTCGATCGCCGTGTCGCCGGCGACGAAGGGCACGCCGTCCTTCAGCGCCAGATCCGGCGCTAGGCTACGCGCCGACGAGCCGTCGTCGATATAGGCGAGCCCGCGTTTGCCGAGCTCGGCCATGAAGGGTTCCATTGCCGCCGGGTCGGCGGAAAACCGCGCGCCCATATAGTTCATGACACCGGTATAGTTCGTCGTCCGCGACAGTGCCCAGCGCAGGTTCTTCAGGTTCTCTTCCGCGCTCGCCGCCACCGTCAGCGTGTTGCGCCCGGGGTTGACATTGGGATAGTCGAACGGTTCGAGCGGCACCTGCATGACGATCTCGTGGCCGCTCTGCCGGGCGGCCTGCATCCAGCGGCCGATGCTGTTGCCTTGCGGCGCGAACGCCAGCGTCACTTCCGCCGGCAGCTTGGCGATGGCCGCCTGGGTGCCGGTCTGTGAAACCGCGAGCCCGCCGATGACGATCGCCACGCGGGCGCCGCGCGCGCCTGACCACGGCCGCGCGTAGACATCGAAGGGCCGCCGGCCGTCTGCGGCGCGCACCGGCAAGGGGCCGGCATCGCCGGCCTCGATCAGCGCCCTGTCGGGAATATGCGCGATCTTCAGGTTTTGGCCGATGGTCGACGGATCGCGGATGACGATTGCCGCCTTGGGCGGACCATCGCCTTCCTCTGTCTGCACATGGATGATCTGCGGGCCTCCAGCCTTGGCCGGCATTTCCGCCTTTGGCGTCGTGACCGGCGCTAGAGCGGACGGCGCAGCGGTCGGCTCCGGCACCACTTTCGGCGTCGAAACCGCGACTTCCTGCGGCTTGCGAAACGGCTTGTCCCTGAGCGCGATCGCGCCGGAGACGCCGACAACGGCCAGCACGACGAACGCAGCCACGAGCGCACCCGCGCTGACCTTGCCGGCAGTGCGCGGCGGACGGACAGTCAGCCCGAGCGGTCGTTCGATGTCCTTGCCGATATCAGCCAAGCCCTGTCCCCGTCCGCATGGCTTCGAACATGGAACCGTTTCGAAGAGACATGCGCGAATTCTTCATGCCGGCGCACCCCTGGCGCCCTGTATCGAGGGATTCGCGTTACCCCCGAATCAAACTGCCGGAACCTTTCGGTCCCGGCAGCATCGCATTGCTTCCATCGGGCGGCCAGACCCGTTGTTGGCCGCCACCTGTTACTGGTTGAGGACGGCCTTCTGCGGATTGGGCGGGAAGGACGGATCGGTCTTCTGGCCGCGCAGCAGCTGCTCGGCATAGATGAGCTGGAGGTCGTCCTTCGGATCCGGTGGCACATAGGCTGCCGAGCCCGAACCGGTCGAGCTCTCGTCGGCACCCTTGATGTGGCCCTTGAGGTCGGATTCGCCGCGCGTCAGGTCCCTGCCCTGCAGTTCCGGCGGCAGCGGCTGGTCGACCTTGATGTCGGGCGTGATGCCCTTGCCCTGGATCGACTTGCCGGACGGCGTGTAATAGAGCGCCGTCGTCAGCCTGAGCGCGCCGTTCTCGCCAAGCGGGATGATGGTCTGCACCGAACCCTTGCCGAAGGACTGCGTTCCGACCACCGTGGCGCGGCGTAGGTCCTGCAGCGCGCCAGCGACGATTTCGGACGCGCTCGCCGATCCGCCATTGACCAGCACGATCAGCGGCTTGCCGCCAATATCGTCGACCTGCTTGGACTTGGCGTCGAAGCGGGTAACGTCCTTGGGATCGCGGCCGCGCGTCGAAACGATCTCGCCACGGTTGAGGAAGGCATCCGATACGCTCACCGCCTGATCGAGCAGACCGCCGGGATTGAGGCGCAGATCGAGCACATAGCCCTTGAGCTTGTCGTTCGGCACCTGCTTCTTGATGGTGTCGATGGCATTCTCGAGGTCGTCATAGGTCTTTTCGGTGAAGGAGGTGATCTTCATGTAGCCGATGTCGTTCTCGACCCGAAACTTGACCGCCTTGACCTTGATGATGTCGCGCACCACCGTCAGCTCGATCGGCTTGTCGGCGCCCTGGCGCAGGATGGTGAGCTTGATCGGCGTGTTGACCAGGCCGCGCATCTTGTCGACCGCGTCGTTCAGCGTCAGGCCGCGAACCTCCTCGCCATCGATCTTGGCGATGTAATCGCCTGCCAGCACGCCCGCCTTGGCGGCCGGCGTATCGTCGATCGGCGTGATCACCTTGACCAGGTCGTTCTCCATGGTGACCTCGATGCCGAGGCCGCCGAATTCACCCTTGGTCTGCACGCGCATGTCCTGCGCCTGCTCGGCGTTCATGTACGAGGAGTGCGGGTCGAGCGAGGCAAGCATGCCGTTGATGGCGTTCTCGACCAGCGATTTGTCGTCGGGCGGTGTCACATACTGCGCCCGCACCCGCTCGAAGATATCGCCGAAGATCGCCAGTTGCTTGTAGGTCTCCGACCCCGCAGCGTTCGCTGCCGAGCCGGGCGCGCCATAGACCAGGCTCATGGCGGACGCGCCCATCAGCGCACCGGCAAACAGAAGCGACAGTTTCCGCATCATTTCACGTCCTTCCAGAAAAACGGTCCGCCCACCATGGGGTCGGATCGACGGGTTTTCCATCCTTGCGGAACTCGACATAGAGCTCCGGCGTGGCATTTCCATTCTTCGAAGCCGAGGTGCTTGCCACCCGGGCCTCTCCCATCGCACCGACCGGCTCTCCTGCGAGCACTGATTGGCCGGTTGCGACGCTGATTCTGCTCATCCCCGCCAGGACGACATGATAACCGTCGCCGGCATTCAGGATCAAGAGTTGACCGTAGGAGCGAAACGGCCCCGCATAAAGCACATTCCCATCCGCCGGTGCGGTGACGATGGCGCCCGATTGTGTCGCAACCATGTCCCCAAGCATCACCGCGCCGTTACCGTCTTCGGCGCCGAACCGGCGTTTGATGCGGCCGATGACCGGCAGCGCGATCTGTCCTTGCAGCGCCGAGAAGGGTGCCGCGGCGGCAAGCCGGTTGGCCTCGGGAACCGGCAGCGACGCCGTCATATCGCCGCCCGCCTTATCCCTGCCCGCCTTGTCGCCGCCCGCCTTGTCGCCGCCGGCTTGGCCGGCCTCCGCGGCCTTTGCGGCATCCGCGGCCTTGCGGTTGCGTTCGGCCTGGGCTTCGAGCGAGGCGATCAATTCCTTCAGGCTGCTGGCCTTGGCCGCGAGCTCCTCGGAATGCTGTCGCTCGGCCGACAACTGCGCCTGCGTGTCGGCTTCGAGCTTCTGCTTGGCTTCCAGCAGCATGCCGAGCCGCTTCTTTTCCGCAGTCTGCTCGCCGACTGCCGCCGTCAGCCGTGCCCGCTCGGCCTCGATCGAGGCCGTCACTCTTGTCTGCTCCTTGAGGTCGGCCAGGAGCCTGTCGGTCTGCTGGCGCAATTCAGGCACCACGGCGCCAAGCAAGATGGCGCTGCGCACCGACGACAGCGCGTCCTCCGGCTTGACCAGGATCGCCGGCGGCGGGTTCAGCCCCATGCGCTGCAATGCGCCCAGCACCTCCGCCAGCACGTCGCGCCGCGCCATCAGCGAGGCGCGGATCTTCTGCTGCTGGGTCTTCAGCCCCTCCAGCTTGGCGCCGATGTCCTCGATATCCTGCCCAAGCTTTTGCTCGGTCATTGCCGACTGGATCAGCGCGGCGGTGATCGAGGCGTGGTCCTTCTTGACTGCGGCGATGTCGGCGGCCAGCTTGGCCAGCCGCTCGGACGACAGGCTTATCTCCTTGGAGATCTGTTCGTATTCGGCGCGGCTCTGGTCCGGATCGGGGGCCGTGTCGAGCGTGTTCTCGGCCCACGCGGCATTGAGCGACAGGATGACCACCGCCGCCGCGATGCCGCAGCGCGCGCGCCAGGAGCCCGCTGTCGATGAGCCCGTCGTCGATTTCCAGCCTTCAGCCATGCGGGATGGACTCTATCTGCGGCTTCGTTAACGAACCATCAACCATATTAATGCGCATCGCCCAAAACTGTGCAGCGGTTTCGCACACCGGTGAGCAAAATAGGGAAAGCCGGCCCGAAGCGGTGATCTTGCGCGGCATTGGGGCGGAATTCGGTGCGATGCGACCTTCAGGTTCTGTGATAGGGGTGGCCGGACAGGATCGTCGAGACCCTGTAGAGCTGCTCTGCCAGCATCACCCGCACCAATTGGTGCGGCCATGTCAGCGCACCGAAAGACATCACCAGCTCGGCCTGGGCGCGCAACGACGGATCGTGGCCATCGGCGCCGCCTATGGCCAGCGCCAGCGCCTTGCGGCCAGCGTCGCGCAATTGGCCGATGCGGCCGGCGAAATCTTCCGAGGACAGGTTCTTGCCGCGCTCGTCGAGCAGGATCAGCGCCGAGCCGGGCTGCAACTGCGCCTGCAGCCTTGCGCCTTCATCGCGCCGGCGTTCATCGGCGTTCTGGGCGCGGCCTTCGGCGATCTCGGCGATGCCGGAGAATTCGAGGCCGACAGCCGGGCCGCTCTTGGAGAAACGCTCGAAATAGCGGTCGGCGAGTTCTCTCTCGGGGCCGCTTTTCATCCGGCCCACGGCATGAACGGTAATCTTCATCCTCGCCTCAGAGGGCCGCCGATGCGTGTCGCCCGAAAATCGTCAATGGGCCAGGAACCACGGCACGCATCCAAACCAACCGGCTCAGTGCAAGGTCTCTTCCTCGAGGTCCGGCGCCTGCCACATCTTTTCGAGATTGTAGAATTCGCGGACTTCGGGGCGGAAGACATGGACGATAATGTCGCCTGAATCGATCAGGACCCAGTCGGCGCCGGACAGCCCCTCGACACGCGCCGTGCCGAGGCCGGCATCCTTCAACGCCTTGAGGAGATGATCGGCAACAGCCGAGACATGACGGTGCGATCGGCCCGACGCGACGACCATGTAGTCGCCGAGGCTCGATTTTCCCTGAATGTCGATTGAGACGATGTTTTCGGCCTTGGAGTCTTCCAGACTGGCAAGGACTGTCTTGATGGCGCGGGACACGGCGTCGTTTACGCTGATCCCGGCCGGCGAAGGCACGATGTCGGCCTTCTTCCGCAGTGCTGTTCTCAGTGTATTTCCTTTCGCAGCAAGAACAACCAAATCACCCCTGAAAGCGGGTGACACCGCTTAGATAGGCAGAGTTCCGTTGCAGTTTCAAGACGGAGCCCCGCTTCCATGCGAACTCATTGAGGCTCCGCTTGTTCCGCGCGACACGCAAAAGATCGGAACCCAGGCGTTCCGCAGGGGTTATCGGCTGATTGATCAACCGGAATCCCATTATGCCGATCGACCCGCAAAATGCCCTCCTGACCGTGCAGGCGGGGCTCTCTCAGCTCAGCGCGCTCATTGTCTCCTATTCCCTTTCGGCGGTCGGCGCCGTCATCCTTCTGGTTGTCGGCTACATCGTCGCCGGCTTTGCCGAGCGTTCGATTTTTGCCGGCCTGGGCCACATCCATGGCTTTGACCAGACGCTGCGGCACTTCTTTTCCAAGATCGTCCGCTATGCCATCCTCGTCCTGGTCGTCATCATGGTGCTCGGCCAGTTCGGCGTGCAGACGGCCTCGATCATTGCCGCGATCGGCGCCATCGGCCTGGCCATCGGCCTGGCGCTGCAAGGCACGCTGCAGAACATTGCCGCCGGGATCATGCTTTTGGCATTGCGGCCGTTCCGCATCGGCGAATCCGTCGAAGTCGGGTCCATTGCCGGCTCGATCGAGGAAATCGGCCTTTTCGCCACCAAGCTCCGGAGCGCCGAAGGCGTCTACATCCTGGCGCCCAACTCGACGCTGTGGAACCAGCCGGTGCGCAATTTTTCGCGCAACGGCGTGCGGCGCGGCGACATCACCCTCTCGATCGGCTCCTGGAACGACATCGACCGCGCCCAGAAGACGCTGCTTGCGATCGCCGCCGCCGAGCGCCGCGTCAAGCGTGAGCCGGCGCCGACCGCCTTTGTCGCGGCATTGGGCGAAAGCACCGTCTCGATCACCTTGCGTTACTGGACATCATCGGTGGATTTCTTCGCCGCCCAGGCCGATCTCACCAAGCGGGCCAAGCAGGAATTCGACCGCGAACGCATATCGATCCCGCTGCCGCCACCGCAGGCCCCGGCGCCGGAAACCCGCCGGCAATAGTCAATCGCCCCTGTGCCGGTGCTGTTCGTCCGGCGCGAAGGCGAGTTCCACCGGCAATGGCGCTTGCGCCGTCATCGGCGCGAAGCTGCCGGTTTCGGTTGCCGGCACCGGCCGCGCGGTGAACACGCGCAAAAGCACGAACAGGCAGAAGACGCAGGCGATGACCACTGTTACATAGATGAAGGCCTGCGTGCCGAAGACGGCTGACAGCGCGGTCACGATGCCCGGCACGATGAAGCCGGACAGCGACCAGGCAAACAACAAGGAACTCGACAGCGCCACCATGTCGTCCTTGCCGGCGCGGTCGGCGGCGTGGGCACTGGCCAACGAGTAGATCGATTCCGAGGCGCCGTCCCACATCACATAAATCACCAGCAGCACCGCCAGCGTACCGCCGTCGAAGCCGAGCGCAAACATCCCTGCCGCCGCGGCGATCGCGGATGCCGCGACCAGCACATAGCGGCGATCGGTGCGATCGGAAATCCAGCCGAGCGGAACCTGCAGGATCAGCGTGCCGAGCGGCATCACCGAAAGCAGCAGCGCCACGTCGGCCTGGCTGTACCCCTTCGCGGTGGCGTGGATCGGCGCAAAACCGGAAATCGACATGGACAGGCCACCGACCGCCAGCATGCCGGCGACGCCGACCGGCGAAATCCGCCAGGCCCGGCGCAGCGCCACCGATGCCGCCTGCGGCGCCGGCGGCTGGGCCAGCCGGGTCATCCCGACGGGCAGGATGGATAGCGCGGTGAAGGCTATGCCGATCAGCGATGCATCCGCCGTCCTGATGTCGACCAGCGCCAGCGTCGCATAGCCGATGCCGAGCCCGCCGACATAGGCGACGTAGAAGACGGCCATTACCCTGCCGCGTATGGCGTTGGCCACGGCATCGTTGAGCCAGCTCTGCGCGACGATGAAAAGCCCGCATATGGCAAAGCCGTAGAGAGCGCGCGCCGCGATCCACAACAGGGGGTGCGGCCCGGCGCCGATTGCGGCATTCGACAGCGCGATCAGCGCCGACAGCACCATGAAGGCACGGGCATGGCCAACCCTGCGCACCAGCGGTCCGGTCAGGATGCAGCCGGCGAGACCACCCGCCGACAGACCGGTGACGATCAGACCGGCCCAGGTCGGATCGAAGCCTTCCACGCCGAGCCGGACGGGGATGTAAGCGAACATCAGCCCGTTGCCGATGGCGATCAGCGCCATCGACACCACGACGCTGGCAATCGCGATCAGCGGCGTGGGCGTGTCGCCGTGCCTCGGTTCCGTTTCGGTTTGGCTTTTCACGAGAGTGGTCATATCAGCGCAAGATCATCCATTCGATGACGAAAGGCCGCCGCAAAAGCGACATTGCCGGACTTGCCTTCCTCCTTGCGAAGAAAGGGCGCTGTGCGTACCGATCAGCCCTTCGCCTGCTCGCGGATAGCCGTCGACGACAGCGACGAGCGCGGGCCGTGGATGAAGGTCCACGCGGGCGCCTTCATGCGGGCGAGCCTTGGCGCATCGCCTTCGTCGACGCGGGCATAGTCGAAGGTCTTGGCCACGACCGACGACAGGAACGACAGCGTCGCGCCCGGACGGTCGATGACCGCGATCGGGAAGGTCATGACGATTTCGCGCCAGCGCTGCCAGCGGTGGAAATCGCGCAAGCTGTCGGCGCCCATGATCCAGACGAAGTCGACGCCGGGATTGCGCGCCTTGACCAGCGCCAGCGCGTCGGCGGTGTAGCGCACATGATGCGCCGCTTCGAAGGCGGTGACCTTGATCTTCGGGTTCTTGGCGATCTTCTCGGACAGGCACAGCCGTTCGGCCAGCGGCGCCAGCTCGTGCGTGTTCTTCAGCGGATTGCCCGGGGTGACCATCCACCACAACTGATCGAGCGCCAGCCGCCTGAGCGCGATCTCGGCGACCAGCGCGTGGCCGGCATGCGGCGGATTGAACGAGCCGCCGAACAGGCCGACGGCAAGGCCTTTGCCGGCATGCGGCATTTTGAGGTAGCTGGACGGGATAGGTTGCTCAAGCAGGGAAAGCATTCGCTAGGCACCCCCCTCTGTCCTGCCGGACATCTCCCCCGCAAGGGGGGAGATTAGCAGCTTCGGTGAAGGCACAAATCTTGGAGCATTGAAGATCGGCGAAACCAAAAATGTCAGCCGATCTCCCCCCTTGCGGGGGAGATGTCCGGCAGGACAGAGGGGGGTGGCTGGGCGCAAGCTTCAGGCCCTTTGGACGAAAAGCGTCAAGGCCTCACCTGTCCCGAGCCGCGCACGCGGTATTTGAACGAGGTCAGTTGCTCGACGCCAACGGGCCCGCGCGCGTGCATCTTGCCGGTGGCGATGCCGATCTCGGCGCCCATGCCGAACTCGCCGCCATCGGCGAACTGCGTTGAGGCATTGTGCAGCAGGATCGCCGAGTCGATCTCGTTGAAGAACCGTTCCACCGCCTGCGCGTCCTCGGCGACGATCGCCTCGGTGTGATGGGAGGAGAAAGTCTCGATATGCTCGATTGCGCCAGCGACACCGTCGACCAGCTTCACCGCGATGACGGCGTCGAGATATTCGGTGACCCAGTCGGCATCGGTCGCCGGCTTGGCGTCGAAGAACAGCTTCAGCACCTCGGCATCGGCATGGATCTCGCAGCCGGCGGCGCGCAAGGCGTCGAGGATCGGCACCAGGTGGGTGGAGGCAACCGCACGGTCGACCAGCAGCGTTTCGGCCGCGCCGCAGACACCGGTGCGCCGCATCTTGGCGTTGACGGCGATGCCGACTGCCATGTCGAGCTTGGCCGAGCGGTCGACATAGAGATGGCAGATGCCTTCGAGATGCGCGAAGACCGGCACCCGGGCCTCGGTCTGCACCCGCTCGACCAGGCTCTTGCCGCCGCGCGGGATGATGACGTCGAGATTGCCGCCGAGGCCTTTCAGCATTTCGCCGACGGCGGCGCGGTCGGCGGTCGGCACAAGCTGGATGGCGTCCTGAGGCAGGCCGGCTGCCTTCAAGCCGTCGACCAGGCAGGCGTGGATCACCGACGACGAGTTCAGCGAATCCGAGCCGCCGCGCAGGATCACCGGGTTGCCGGCCTTGAGGCAGAGCGCGCCGGCATCCGCCGTGACGTTCGGCCGGCTCTCATAGATGACGCCGATGACGCCGAGCGGTGTGCGCACGCGCTCGATCTGCAGGCCATTCGGCCGCTCCCAACTGGCGATCACGTCGCCGACGGGATCGCCGAGTTCGGCAATTTCGCGAATGCCGTCGGCCATGGCGCGGATGCGGGCTGGATTGAGCTTCAGCCGGTCCATGGAGGACGCCGACAGGCCGGCTTCATGCCCGTTCGCGATGTCGATGGCATTGGCGTCAAGTATGGCTCGCTCGCGGGCGATGATCGCCTCCGCCATGGCGGCAAGTGCCGCGTTCTTGGCGGCTGTCGTAGCGATGGCCAGCGGTCGTGCGGCGGCGCGGGCACGGCGGCCGAGGTCGGCCATCGTCGCCACTGTATCGTTCCGGGATTTTTCATGCAGCTTCAGCATGGCTCATCCTCCGCCCGTTACTTGGTCGCCCGCGAGGCTGACCACAAGGTCGTCGCGGTGGATCATCGCCGAACGCGCCTCGTAGCCGAGCACGGTCTCGATTTCGGTTGTCTTCAGGCCTGCGATCCTTACGGCATCCGCCGCATCATAGGCAACCAGCCCGCGGGCGATCTCGCGGCCCTCGGGCGACAGGATCGCCACCGTATCGCCGCGCGAGAAATTGCCGCTGACCAGCTTCACACCGGCCGGCAGCAGCGACTTGCCCGATGTCAGCGCCCCGACGGCGCCGGCATCGACGGTCAGCCTTCCCGCCGGTTCGAGCTGGCCGGCGATCCAGCTCTTGTAGCCTTTCACCGGATTGGCGCTCGGGCGGAAGAAGGTGGCGCGCTCGCCGCGCTCGATCGCCATCAGCGGCGAAAGCCGCGTGCCAGAGGTAATGATCATGGCGGTGCCGGCCGCGGTGGCGATCTTGCCGGCGTCGAGCTTCGTGCGCATGCCGCCGCGCGACAGTTCGGAAGCCGCGGCACCCGCCATCGCTTCGATCTCAGGCGTGATGCGATCGACCACCGCGACGAATTTGGCTTCCGGGTCACGCGCCGGCGGCGCGGTGTAGAGACCGTCTATATCCGAGAGCAGCACCAAAAGGTCGGCGCCCATCATCGTCGCCACCCGCGCGGCCAGCCGGTCATTGTCGCCATAGCGGATCTCGGAGGTCGCCACGGTGTCGTTCTCGTTGATGACCGGCACCGCCTTCATCTTCAAGAGCGTCGAGATCGTCGCCCGGGCGTTGAGGTAGCGGCGGCGCTCCTCGGTGTCGCCAAGCGTGAGCAGGATCTGGCCCGATTTCAACCCGCCCTTGCCGAGCGCATCCGACCAGGCGCCGGCCAGCGCGATCTGGCCGACGGCTGCGGCCGCCTGGCTCTCCTCGAGCTTCAGCGCCCTTTTTCCCAGGTCAAGAATGGTACGGCCAAGCGCGATGGCGCCCGACGAGACGACCAGGATTTCCGCGCCGCCTTGAGCCAGCACGGCAATGTCGTCGGCCAGCGACGCCAGCCAGTCGCGCTTCAGCCCGGCCGTGCGGTCGACCAGAAGCGCCGAGCCGATCTTGACGGTGATGCGCCGGTATTTCTTCAGCGACTGCACGGTCATGCTATTTTTCCCAGCGCGTGTCGACCGGCGCCGCGATCGCGTCGCGCGCTTCGGCCACCACCGCCATCAGCGCGCGCAGCACCGCTTCGACCCCTTCGCCGGTGACCGCCGACAGAAGCATCGGCGCACGGCCGGCGGCGCGCTTCAGCGAGGCGATCTTTTTCCTGCGCTCATCCGCATCGAGCGTATCGACCTGTGAAAGGGCCAATATCTCGGCCTTGTCGGTCAGGCCGTGGCCATAGGCTTCGAGTTCGGCGCGCACGGTCTTGTAGGCCTTGCCGGGGTTCTCCTCCTGCGCCGACACCAGGTGCAGCAGCACGCGCGTGCGCTCGACATGGCCAAGGAAGCGATCGCCGATGCCGACGCCCTCATGCGCGCCTTCGATGAGGCCGGGAATGTCGGCGATGACGAATTCGCGCGCATCGATGCGTGCCACCCCCAGGCCGGGATGCAGCGTGGTGAAGGGATAGTCGGCGATCTTCGGCTTGGCGGCGGTGACGGAGGCGAGAAAGGTCGATTTGCCGGCATTGGGCAGCCCGACCAGCCCGGCATCGGCGATCAGCTTCAGCCTGAGCCAGATGTTGAGCTCCTCGCCGGGCTGACCCGGATTGGCGCGGCGCGGCGCCTGGTTGGTCGAGGTCTTGAAGTGCTGGTTGCCGAAGCCGCCATTGCCGCCCTTGGCCAGCAGGAAGCGCTGGCCGACCACGGTGAGGTCGCAGATCAGCGTCTCGTTGTCCTCTTCGAACACCTGCGTTCCAGCCGGCACTTTCAGCGTGACGTCGGCGCCCTTGGCGCCGGTCATGTTGCGGCCCATGCCATGGGTGCCGGTCTTGGCCTTGAAATGCTGCTGGTAGCGGTAGTCGATCAGCGTGTTCAGCCCGTCGACCGCTTCCAGCCAGACGTCGCCGCCGCGGCCGCCATCGCCGCCGTCCGGTCCGCCGAACTCGATGAATTTCTCGCGCCGGAACGACACGGAACCCGCGCCCCCGTCGCCGGAGCGGACATAGACCTTGGCTTGATCGAGAAATTTCATCGGACAGCAGTTTCTTTATTGGCCTTGCGGCATTGCTCTAAACCTTGCGCCTTGCTCTAAACCAAGGCGCGGCGAAGGGCGAGGCCGTTTTGTGACAGTGGCCGCGTGGGGTTGGCCGGAGATGTCGGCATGAAGCTTGTAACCTACAACATCCAGTACGGCATCGGCCTCGATGGGCAGTACGATGTCGGGCGTATCGCCGACGCCGTGCGCGGCGCCGATGTCATCGCGCTGCAGGAGGTCACCCGCAACAATCCCAGGAACGGCGGACGCGACATGGTCGCCGAGATCGGCGAGGCGCTGCCCGACTATTTCGCCGTCTATGGCAGCAATTTCGAGGCCAATATCGGCTCGCGCATCGAAAACGGCCGCGCCATCACCACCACCTTCCAACTCGGCAACATGGTGCTTTCGAAGACGCCCATTCATCTGTCGCGCAACCTGCTCCTGCCGCGAAGCCGCAGCTTCGAGATGATGAACTTCCAGCGCGGCGCGCTGGAGGCGCTGATCGAGACGCCGCTTGGTTTCATCCGCTTCTATTCCATCCATCTCGATCACCGCAGCCCGGTCGAGCGCGCCAGCCAGATCCAGTTCCTGCGCCGGCGCCTGTTGAACTATGCGCTTGAAGGCGGCGCGCTGTCCGGCGTCGCCGAGATCGGCCTGCCGGAACTGCCGCACCCCGAGGCCTTCGTCGGCATGGGCGACTTCAACATGCTGGCCGGATCGCCCGAATATGTCGAACTCGCCGGCCGGCCGGACCACGAATTCGGCATGCCGCTGACCGCCGACTTCGCCGTCGATGCCGCCCTGCGCCTCAATGTCGCCGGCGACGATCTCGTCAGCTGGGTCGACCCCAAGGACCCCGGCAATACCGACCGCCACAAGCGCATCGACTATATCTTCACCAGCGCCTCGCTTGCCCGGTCGCTGAAGCGCCTGTGGGTCGACCGAAAGGCTGTTGGCTCGGACCATCTGCCGGTATGGGCTGAACTGGGCTGAGCCCAAATCGATGCACGATTCTTTCCGAACCTTTGACCAGAGGCCCAGCGCCGATGTGTGCTGAGATTCAGGTCAGGCCGAGCCGAAAACGTTGGTTTTCGAGAACCGGAGCGGAGCGTACTTAAAGTACGCGAGCACCGGAAGCGCAGAAAATCAGCGTTTGCAGGCCGGCCTCACCTGAATATCGGCACACATCAAAAATGTACCCAGTTGCGCAGGCTGGTCCATGTCTTCCGGTCGAGGCGGTAACGCTCGACCGGCACCTGGCCGGCGACAATCGAGTTCAGCATGCCCTGGCCGGCATACTGGAAGCCGCATTTGTGGATCACCCGGCGCGAGGCCGGATTGATGACCCGCGTCGAGGCATGCAGCACCTGGATGTTTGTGCGCTGGAACGCGAGATCGACCAGGGCGTGCGACGCCTCGGTGGCGAAGCCGCGCTTCCAGTAGGGTTCTCCGATCCAGTAGCCGAGCTCCAGTCCGCGGTCGGTGGTGTTCAATCCGGCGCAGCCGACGAAGGTTTCAGTGCCTGCCAGCGTCAGCGCATAGGCGATGCCGGCGCGGCGCGACTTGGCCATGGCCAGGAAAGCGCGTGCCTCGGCCTCGCCATAGGGATGCGGCATGCGCGCCAGCATCTCGGCGACATGACGGTTGTCGGCGAGCTCGACCAGTTGCGCGATGTCGCTTTCGCGCGGAGCCCGCATCACCAGCCGCTCGGTGACCAGCACCGGGCAATCGATCGCATAACTTTCGTCTTCTGAGTCTTCCGCTTCGGCAACCATGTCAAAGTCCTCCAGGCACAAGAAAAAAGGGAGATGGAAACCCATCTCCCTTGATCCTTTTCCTGGCTTTGCCAAACCTTCTGGCTTCCAGACACCGGTTCCCGAGATGGGCTGCCGGTGTTGTGGCGCGGAACCGGCTACTCCGCTGCTTTGGTAATCGGGTTGACCGATACGTAGGTTCGGCCGTTGGCTTTTTTGTTGAACGTCACGGCGCCGGCTTCGAGCGCGAAAAGCGTATGGTCGGTACCCATGCCGACATTGACGCCGGGATGCCAGGTGGTGCCGCGTTGACGAATGATGATGTTGCCCGGGATGACGGCTTCGCCGCCGAACTTCTTCACGCCCAGACGCTTGGAATGCGAGTCGCGACCGTTGCGCGACGAGCCGCCAGCTTTCTTGTGTGCCATCTAACTAACTCCGATGCGCCCAGGGGCGCTTGAATGGTCTTATGAACGCGTTCGCGTTCCGTTTCAAGTCCGATCCGGCGACGTTTCGCGCCGGTTCGCCTTACTTCTTCGCCAGTTCCTTGGCCTGCTCGCGCCAGTCCTTGATCTGGTCGGCGCTGAACGGCATGTTCTCGTCGATCTTGGCCACATCCTTCTCGGTCAGCTTGGCGAGCTGGGCGAAGGTGATGATGCCCTGTTCGTTGAGATCCTTGGCGGCGACCGGGCCGATGCCCTTGATCACGGTCAGATCGTCCGGCTCGCCCTTCGGCGCCTTGAACAGCGGCGCTGCCGCGGCCTCGGCCTTTGCCTCTTCCTTCGGGGCGTCCTTCTTGGCCTTGGCTTCCTTCGGCGCCGCGTCGGCGGCTACCTCGGCCTTGGCTTCCGCCTTGGCAGCGGCCTTCTTGGCCGGCTTGGCGCCACCCAGCAGGATCTCGGAGATCCTGACCGTGGTCAGCAACTGGCGATGGCCGATCTTGCGGCGCGAATTCTGGCGGCGGCGCTTCTTGAAGGCGATGACCGTGCGGTTCTTGCCCTGCTCGACGACCTCGGCGGTGACAACCGCGCCGTCGACGAACGGTGCGCCGAACGTGACATTCTCGCCCTCGCCATGCGCGAGCACGTGGCCGATCTCGACGATATCGCCGACATTGGCTTCGACTTTTTCGATCTTCAGGAGATCGTTGGCGGCGACGCGATACTGCTTGCCGCCCGTTTTGATGACTGCGAACATTTTTTGCCTTTCGCTGTTCGGTCGGCCTCGATGAACCGCCTGTGGCGGTTCGGCCGTCTTTTTGTCAGTCTGCGGGTTCAAAAAACAAGCGGCGCGGAAGAACCCTCCACGCCGATTGCGCGCTGTCCCTAACCGAAGGTTTGTTGCGAGTCAAGGCAAACGGCCAGATTCTCAGGGCAACGAATCCGGGCTAACGGGTTCCTCCGGAGCTTTCGTCGGCGCGCTGTTGATGGAGCCTTGAACGGAAAAACCCGCCTGTGCGGCGGGTCTCTGGCGCAACTCAGCACCATAACCAGATCTCTACCATAGTTGCCTTCACCCCGTCAAGAAAAAATTCCTATCAGGAGGTCGCCGGCACCGCCGGACCGGCGTCCTCAGGCCTCGTTAACCCGAGTTCGAAATCTTGGCCGGATTGCTGGCCGGCGAAGTGGCTGGCATCGTCTACCGCGGTCGGGACCGCGTCGCTCCGGGCCAGCCTCTGACGCAAGCTGACTTTCCGGCGGATTTGGCCTTGTAACCTGCCCGTTCAGCCGTTATCTAGTGCGCCGCGCCGGCAACGGCCGACCATGACCGCGGAGAGGTGGCAGAGTGGTCGAATGCACCGCACTCGAAATGCGGCATGGGTGCAAGCCCATCGGGGGTTCGAATCCCTCCCTCTCCGCCAGTCCGAATTGATTTCCTTACCTTATTTGGCTTTTCCCGCCCAGCCATAAACGTTTGCTAAAGCGAAGCAGCCGCACCGGGGGAGTGCGTGCAGCCCTGAGCTCCTGCGGCGCTGTAATTGTCTGGCATCGGGATTGCCGTGTAATCATCTGACGATGAGCTTCGCCAGCGAGCCCGGTGCCGAAACCCACGGGTCATCGAGGCACGAAATAGCGGGCGCGGCCACCAGCTGCGTCCTCTCTCGCCAGTCCGGTCGCAACCAGCGTTTCCAAAACCTGGGCCACACGTCCGCTGCGCTTGCTGGTGTTCCTGCCATCGAACGATAAGGAAACATCATCCAAATGCGCCGGCGCCGGGAGCTTGGCGAACAGGTCACGCACGAGCCTAATTTGTTCCAACCGTCGGACGGCCATTTGGCCAGTCCGAAATCTCGATCACGGTTGCGTCCGCCTCGATTTGTTCTTCCCTCGCGCCGGGCCGACCAGCTAAAGCCGGGATCAAGTCCTCCCACCCATAGGCTGCAAGCACAGCCAAGACTGATTGAACGATTTCGGACCTGGTCGACACGAAAAGCGCCGTCCAAGCGGCGATGCAGGTCTATAGGGCGGGCACGGCGACGGCCGTTGCGCACTGCGCACTGACTGTCCCCATTTCGACGGTCTCGCCGCGTCTGGTAGGCTCGGCGGCTTACGGTACTGGCAAGCTCGCCAAGCAGTTGACAGGCTGACGCCGACACAGCGTCGCCTACTCAGTCGTCTGCTCGTCCAGGCGGGCCGCGTGACAGCGCCAGTCAGCGACGAGCAACGGAGGCAGCGCGGGTACTGATCGAAGCAACCCCGCTGTTAGGGCAGCGTAGCTGGGGCGTAGCAGCTCACAAAAGGCGCTTTTCCAGTGCCTGATATCATTGCGCAATGATAGGCTTTCCTCGACGCGGAATTGAACACCATCATACCGTCGCCGGGTGCCACTAACCAATCGGCTGGCGACGCCGCCAGCGGAGCTTGCGTCCTGGCGAGCATTCCACTGCCCAACAGAATAGCCGCTGCTATTATCAAGGTATCGGCTCGGATTTGCATTGGTTGTTGCCTCCCTTTCGTCGTTCGTCAGGGCGGTGCCTGCCTTGACGACTGCCAATCTAGCACCAGTGTCAAGGCATGGAAGACAGTCGAGAGGATGGTTATCGTTCTGGCGCACGGTCTTCCGTGATCTCGCCGGAACGAAGGAAGTCGATCATTGACGCGACGAACGCACCAGCCGCCACGGCAAGCGGCACCGAAAAGCAGACGGTGCCATATTGATCAGCTCAGACAGCGAGGTGACGTCACGAAGGCACTTCTGTCTGGATGGCCGCTGTAGCCTGTGCGTGACGCGTCGACCGGTTCAGCTCAATTCGGATGATGCCCGGCAATCGCGTCGAGAAAAATCTCCCCGAATTCCCTAAGCTTCGCCGCTCCCACGCCATTCACCTCGGCGAAGGCGTCGAGGTCGCGCGGGCGGCGTTCGGCCATGTCGATCAGCGTGCGGTCCGAGAACACGACATAGGCCGGCACCTGCCGCTCCTTGGCCAGCCGCAGCCGCAGCGCCTTGAGCGCGCCCAGCAGCGATGCATCCACACCCTCGGCGCTGGCGGCGGAGCTTTCCCCGGAACGCTTCCTGCCGCGCGCGAGGGTCCCGCATCTCGACGCGATAATGGAACGCAACCTCGCCGCGCCCGAGGGCGCGGCCGCTTTCGGAAATGGCGAGGCCGCCATGGCCGTCCGGATCCGGCACAAGGAACCCGCCGGCGACCAGTTGCCGGATAAGCGACAGCCAGACCGTTTTCCTATACGCCGCGCCGGCCCGGAAACTGGTCAGCGTTTGATGGCCTCTCGCCAGTACTTTCTCGGTCTCGTGGCCGAGCAGGATGTCAATGACATGGGCGGCGCCGAAGCGCTCGCCGGTCTGCGCGACTGCCGTCAGGATGATCCGCGCTTCCGCTCCGCCATCGGCGCGCGGCGCCTGGTCGAGGCAGTTGTCGCAATTGCCGCAGGGCGCTGCCTGTTCGCCGAAATAGCCGAGCAGGATCTGCCGGCGGCACTGTACCGCCTCGCAATAGCCGATCAACGTATCGAGCCGGCGATGCCCGCGCTTCTTGTGTTCAGGTGATGATTCTTCGTCGTCGATGAACAGGCGCCGCATGCGGATATCGCCGAGCCCGTAGAGCATATGCGCCTCGGCTGCCCGCCCGTCGCGGCCGGCGCGGCCGATCTCCTGATAGTAGGCTTCGAGGCTGCCCGGCAGGTCGGTGTGGAAGACATAGGCGACGTCGGGCTTGTCGATGCCCATGCCGAAGGCGATGGTCGCCACCATGACGACGCCGGAGAGCGTCATGAAAGCGTTTTGGTTCGCCTCACGCGCCTCCTTGCTCATCCCGGCGTGATAGGCGAGCGCGGTCACGCCGTTCTTCTCGAGAAAAGCCGCCATCTCCTCGGTCTTCTTGCGCGACAGGCAGTAGACGATGCCGCTTTTGCCCGCGTGACGCTCGACGAAGCGCAGCAACTGGCGCTTGCTGTCCTGCTTGGCCTCAAGGGCAAGCTTGATGTTCGGCCGGTCGAAACCCAGCACCACGGTTTCGGCGCGCCCGGCGAACAGACGCGCTTCGATATCGATGCGGGTAGCCTCGTCCGCCGTCGCCGTCAGCGCGATGATCGGCACTTGCGGGAAAATGGAGCGCAGCCGCGACAGATCCTCATATTCGCGCCGGAACGCCGGACCCCATTGCGAGATGCAATGCGCCTCGTCGATGGCGATCAGGCTGACGTCGAGCTTGGCCAGCGCCTCGAGCATCCGCTCGGTCATCAGCCGCTCCGGCGCGAGGTAGAGCAGGCGCGTCTGGCCAGAGGCGACACGGCGCCATGCCGCCACATTGGCCTCGCGCTCGATCGAGGAGTTGATCGTATCGGCTGACACGCCGGCAAGGCGCAACGCCGCGACCTGATCCTGCATCAGCGCCACCAGCGGCGAGACGACGATGGCAAGGCCGCCCAGGACCAGCGCCGGAACCTGGTAGCAGAGCGATTTCCCCGCACCCGTCGGCATGACGGCCAGCACATGGCGTCCGCCCAGCAGCGCGTCCATGATTTCGGCCTGGCCGGGACGAAAATCGTCGAAGCCGAACACGTCCTTCAACACGCGTTGCTTGGGGTCTGGTACATCCGGCGGAACGCTCGCCGTCGATATTGCCATCTCGCAATGGTCCCCTGGTTTGGCTGAGGCAACGTTCTTAAAGCGAAGATCGCCGGAACGCTATCCGCGATGCGCGGGGTGGCATGTCCACCGGCTCCAATTCGCGCCTTCCCCTGCGACATCAGCACCCCTGCTGGATTCGCTCACGCGCTGCGATGTAAGCTTGCCCGGCGCGATCAGGGAGGGAGCGATGCTGCAGACCAGACAGGACGCTCTCGGCGAGCGCTTCAAGCAGCAGCGCGCCGCATTCGAGGCGCAGCCCTTTCCGGGCCTCGATGTCCGCAAGGATCGCCTCGTCCGGCTGCTGGCGCTCACGGAAAAGCATGAGGCCGACATCTGCGCGGCAATCGACACCGACTTCGGCGGCCGCTCGGCTCATGAGACCCGCCTTGCCGAGCTGTTCGTGGTGCGGGCCGGCATCCGCCACGCGCTGTCTCACCTGAAAGGCTGGATGCGGGAACGCCGCGTCGCCACCACCTTGCCGTTTCTGCCGGGCAGGAACCGCCTCGTCCCGCAGCCGCTCGGTGTCGTCGGCATCGTATCGCCCTGGAATTACCCTTTCCAGCTCGCCGTCGCGCCGGTCACCGCGGCGCTCGCCGCCGGCAATCGCGTGCTGGTCAAACCCTCCGAATTGACGCCCGCCTTTTCAGCGCTGCTGGCGCGCCTGGCCGCCGAGCATTTCGCACCGGACGAACTCGGCATCATCACCGGCGACGCGGAGGTCGGCAAGGCTTTCGTGTCGATGCCTTTCGATCACCTGCTGTTCACCGGTTCGACGGCCGTCGGCCGCGAGGTCGCATTGGCCGCCGCGGCCAACCTCACTCCAGTCACGTTGGAACTCGGCGGCAAGTCGCCGGCAATCTTCGACCCCTCATGCGACCTCGATGCGGCGGCGGCCAGCGTCGCCTATGGCAAGCTCCTCAATGCCGGGCAGACCTGCATCGCGCCGGACTACCTGCTGGTGCCCAAGGGACAGTCAGGCATCGTGGCAGAGAAACTCGCGGCGGCTATGGCGAAGCTCTACCCCAGCCTGCGCGACAATCCGGACTATACCGCCATCGTCAGCGACCGGCATTATCAGCGCCTGCGGGCCATGATCGCGGAGGCCCGAGACGCCGGCGCCGATGTCATCGAAATCAACCCGGCCGGCGAGGCGTTCGGCGCCGCAGACCGCAAATTGCCGCCGACCCTGGTCAGGAACGCCGATCCCGACCTGCGGCTGATGCGCGAAGAGATTTTCGGGCCGGTGCTGCCGATCCTCGAATATGCCGGGATCGACGACGCCATCGCCCATGTCAACCGGGCCGACCGGCCGCTGGCGCTCTACTGGTTCGGGCGAGACGGCGGCAACCAGCAACGCATCCTGCACGAGACCATCGCCGGCGGCGTCACCATCAACGATTGCATGCTGCATCTGGTGCAGGAGAACCAACCCTTCGGCGGCGTCGGCGCCAGCGGCATGGGCGCCTATCACGGGGAATGGGGCTTTCGCACCTTCAGCAAGGTGAAGCCGGTTTTCCTGCAGTCGCGCTTGAGCGCGGGGAGCCTTCTGCGTCCGCCCTATGGCAGGACCTTCGAACGGCTTTTCGGCCTGCTCAGGCACATCACTTGAACGCCGTGCGGCGCCCGCCGCCGGCGACGCGATCACATGGCGGCGCTATCACATGGCGTCCGCGCGTTAAGCCTATCTTCACCATGATTCGGCAGGCTCCATTTCCTGCGGCCACGTTTCGAGTACCGCGGCGCGCAAGCGCCCAGGCAACAGACCCGCGCCTCTCCGGAGGCGCGGGTTTTTCATTTGGAAACAGCGCGCCGAAACGAGCGTCCATCGCTCATCGCATGGCCGGCCCTCAGGCGAGGAAATCGGCGCGGTGCGGCGTAAAGCTGTCGACCAGCCGGCCGGCTTCGAGCGCCTTGACGCCATGCACCAGGCCTGACGGCACGATGAAGCTGCCGCCTGTCTCGATGATTTCGGTCCGGCCGTCGATGGTCACCTCGAAGCGGCCCTCGGCGACGTAGCTTGCCTGTACATGCGGATGCGAATGCAGGGCGCCGACGCCGCCCTTGTCGAAGGCGAACTCGACCATCATCAGTTCATCCGTGTGCAGGAGAACGCGCCGCCTGTTGCCATCCGGCGTCGCCGTCCAGGCGCCCGCGCCGGCCTGGGAGAAGATTTTCGTTTCGCTCATCGCAATATCCTCATCGCGCCAGCCAGCCGCCGTCCACTGGCACCACCGCGCCATGCATATAGTCCGACGCCGACGCCAGCAGGAAGGCCGCCGCATCGCCAATGTCTTCCGGCCGGCCCCAGCGGCCGGCCGGAATGCGCGCCAGGATCGAGGCGCTGCGGTCGGGATCGGCGCGCAGCGCCTGCGTATTGTTGGTTTCGATATAGCCCGGCGCGATGCCGTTGACGTTGATACCTTTCGCTGCCCATTCGCAGGCGAGCAGCCGGGTGATGCCGAGCACGCCGTGCTTCGAGGCGGTGTAGGACGCGACGCGGATGCCGCCCTGGAAACTCAGCACCGAGGCGATGTTGACGATCTTGCCCCTGCGTCCGCCGGCAAGGACGCGCCTGGCGAAGCCTTGGCAGAGCAGAAAAGCCGTCTTCAGGTTGAGGTCGAGCACCTCGTCCCAATCGGCTTCCGAGAGATCGACGGCGTCGGCGCGCCGGATGATGCCGGCATTGTTGACCAGCCCGTCGAGCGGCCCGCTTTCGTCCCAGACGCGCTCCAGCATCGGACCTGCGGCGGATGTGTCGGCAAGGTCGGCCGCGACCGCCTCGAACCGACCGCCCGCCGCGGCGATCCTTGCGGCCGTCTCATCCATCGAGGAGCGGCCGACGCCGACGACCATGCCGCCGGCGCGCGCGATCGAGACGGCAATGCCTTGGCCGATTCCGGTGTTGGCGCCGGTGACGAGGATGCGCCGACCGGTCAGGCTGAAGGCGGAAAGATCGCTCACCGCAGGTCTTCCATCGCCACCGGATCGACATCGGTGTAGTCGACATTGTCGCCGGCCATCGCCCAGACAAAGGCGTAGTTGGAGGTGCCGGCGCCTGAATGGATCGACCAGCCGGGCGACAGCACGGCCTCCTCGTTGCGCATGACGATGTGTCGGGTCTCGTCCGGCTCGCCCATGAAATGGAAGACGCGCGCCGCCTCCGGCAGGTCGAAATAGAGATAGGCCTCCATGCGCCGGTCGTGCACATGGCATGGCATGGTGTTCCAGATGGAGCCCGGCGCAAGTTGCGTCATGCCGACGACGAGCTGGCAGGTCCTGGCCCCGTCGGCATGGATGAACTGGAAGATGGAGCGTTCGTTGCAGGCCTCCTTGCTGCCGAGATCGAGACGCCGGGCGTCACCGATGCGGATCAGCCGGCTGGGAAAGGTTTGATGCGCCGGCGCGCTGAGCAGATAAAACTTTGCCGGCGCCGCCTTGTCGACTGAGGCAAACGACACATCCTGCGTGCCCATGCCGAGATAGAGCATGTCGCGTACCTGCAACTCATGGAGCTGGCCGCCGGCTTCGATCGTGCCGCCGCCACCGATATTGACGGCGATCAACTCGCGGCGCTCGAGAAAGCCTTTCGTTCCAGTCGGCTTGATTGCCTCCAGCCGAAGCGGCGCGCCGGCCGGCATCGCGCCGCCCACGATCATGCGGTCGTAATGTGTGTAGGTCAGGCTGACGCGGTCGGGCTGGAACAGGTCTTCGATGTGGAAATTGTGGCGCAACTCGTCGGTCCCCATGGCCGCGGCGGCGGCGGGGTCGATGGCAAAACGCGATGTATAGTCGGTATGGTTCTGGCTCATTGCTGTCCTGACTTGAGATGGATCATTCGCCGCCGGCCGCCTTGACCGAGTCGGAATAATAGACCTGCCGCGCATGCAGGCGCTCGCGATAGCGCTGCTGGCTGGCCGAGAGATGCGTGCGCATCGCCTCGCGCGCGGCTTCGGCATCGCCCGATGTGATCGCGTTCAGGATCACCAGATGCTCGCGCTGCAGCCCGCGCTGATAGCTGTCGGACTGCACAAGCTCGGTCGACCAGGGCGAGGTCACGTCGCACGGAATGGCACGCCGGCCGAGCACGTCGAGCATTTCGACATAGAACGGGTTATTGGTGGCGCTGGCGATGGCGCGATGGAAGGCGAGATCGGCCGGACCGGTCGGCTCGCTGGCGAGCAGCAGCCGTTCGAAGTCGAAGAAGGCTTCCTGGATCGCCGCCTCCTGGGCCGCGTTGCGGCGGATAGCGGCGAGCCCGGCCGATTCGATCTCGATGGCGAGCCGCACTTCGAGCACGTTGAGTGCGATCGAATCCTTGCTGCCCATATCGGCCGCGAGCGCCCCGAACATCGTCGAGATGTGCTCTGTGACGAAGACGCCGGCGCCCTGCCGCGGCTCGACCAGGCCATCGGCGGCGAGCTTGGCCAGGGCTTCGCGGATGACGGTGCGGCTGACGCCGAAGGTTTCGGTCAACTGGCCCTCGGTCGGCAGTTTGTGGCCGGGCAGGATCTCGCCTGCCTGAAGCTGCCTGCGGATTGCCGCGACGACGGTTTCCGACAGTTTGGGTTTTCTCTCGACCCTGAGGTCGGTTGCGGCGACAGACACGTGGCGATCTCCTAATGGAACAGGCTCGGCAGCCACAATGAGATTTCCGGCACGTAGGTGACAAGCATAAGCACGGCGAAGGCTGCTCCGTAGAATGGCCAGATCGAGCGCATCGCGGTCCAGATCGGGATGCGGCCGATGGCGCAGCTGACGAACAGCACCGCGCCCACCGGCGGCGTGCAAAGGCCTATACCGAGATTGAGGATGAGGATCACGCCGAAATGCACGGGATCGACGCCGTAGGCCATCACAACCGGCAGGAAGATCGGGGTGGTGATGATGATCAGCGGCGACATGTCCATGAAGGTGCCGAGGATGAGCAGGACGATGTTGATCAACAGCAGGATGACCAGCTTGTCGCCGGACACGGCCTGCAGGAAAGCGACCAGCGCCGCCGGAACCCTGAGATAGGCGAGCAGCCAGCCGAAGGCTGCGGCGCAGCCGATGATCATCAGCACCATCGCCGTGGTGCGCACCGCGGCGGTCGTGGCGGCAACGAAGTCGCCCCAGCTCATCGAGCGGTAGACCAGCAACGTCACCAGGAAGGCGTAGACGATGGCGATACAGGAGCTCTCGGTCGCGGTGAAGATGCCGGACCGTACGCCGCCGAAGATGATGCCGATCAGGATGAGACCTGGAATGGCGGCGAGAAGCAGTTGCAGCGCCCGGCCGAAGCCGGCGAAGGGCTCGGTCGGATAGCCCCGGCGGCTTGCCACCCAATAGGCCGTGACCATCAGCGACAGCGCTAGCAGCAGGCCGGGCAGCACGCCGGCCGTGAACAGGTCCGCGATCGAGATGCGGCCGCCGGCCGAGATCGAATAGATGATCATGTTGTGCGACGGCGGAATGAGGAGAGCGATGACGGCGCCGACCGAGGTGATGTTGACGGCGTAGTCGATGCCGTAGCCGCGCGCCTTCATCTGCGGGATCATCAGCCCCCCGACGGCCGAGGCATCGGCCACCGCCGAGCCGGAAATGCCCCCGAACAGGGTCGAGGCGGCTATGTTGACCTGCCCGAGGCCGCCGCGCAGCTGGCCGACCAGGGAGCCGGCCAGCGCCACCAGGCGGGCAGCGATCCCGCCGCGCACCATCAGGTCGCCGGCGAAGATGAAGAACGGGATAGCCATCAGCGAAAAGACGCTGACGCCGGAATTGAGCCGCTGGAAGACCACCACCGGCGGCAGGCCGAGGGTGAGGACCGTCGCGAAGCTGGCGACGCCGAGGCAGAAGGCGATCGGCGTGCCGATGAGGAGAAGAAAGACGAACGTGCCGAAGAGGACGGCTAGCGCCATGGATCAGATCTCCTCGCCCGTTGCATAGACGTCGGCATCGACGGGCAGGCCGGCAAAACGTCCGGCCAGCCGCTCCAGCGAAAACAGGCAGACCAGGAAACCGCCCAGAATGACCGGCAGGAAGCTGACCCCGCCCGGCAGCGCAAGCGATGGCATCACCGTGTTCCAGGTGAGCCTGGTCAGCTGCACGCCGTAGACGATCATGCCGGCGCCGAAAGCCAGCACCACGAGATCGGAGATGCTGCGTAGCACCGCCTTGGCCGAGGCAGGCAGGACATAGAGCAGCACGTCGAAGCCCAGATGCGTGCGTTCGCGCACGCCCACGGCCGCACCCAGGAAGATGAACCAGCCCATCAGCAGCACCGAAAAGGATTCCGTCCAGCTCGGCGAGCGGTTCAGCATATAGCGCGAGAAGACCTGCCAGAAGATGATGATCGTCATCAGCGTCAAGCCCACGCCGCTGATCCAAAGCGCCAGCCGGGCGAGCCCGGAGAGCCACCGTTGCGCACTCAACCAGAACCCTCTCAGGGCCGGCTCGCCCGAAGGCAGCGCGGGGATATCCGCGCTGCCTGGCTTGGTGCCCGCCCTGGTCATTTCTCGGCCTGTATCCGCGCGGCCAGGTCCTTCAGCTCGGGCGTCGACAGGTATTTGTCGTAGACCGGCTTCATGGCATCGATCAGCGGCTGCTTGTCGATCTCGCTGACCTTGACGCCTGCCTTTTCGACGATGTCGCGGGATTTCTTCTCCTGCGCGTCCCAGAGCTCACGCATCTTGACCACGCTGTCCTTGGCCGCCTGGCGCACGATCGCCTGGTCTTCCGGCGACAGCTTGTCCCAGCTTGTCTTCGACATCACGAGCACCTCGGGCACGATCTGGTGCTGGTCCATCGTGTAGTGCTTGGCAACTTCGTAGTGCTTGGCGGATTCGAAGCTCGGCCAGTTGTTTTCGGCGCCGTCGATAACGCCGGTCTGCAGCGCCGAATAGACCTCGCCATAAGCCATTGGCGTGGCGTTGGCGCCAAGTGCGTTGACCATGTCGACGAACACGTCCGACTGGATGACGCGGAACTTCATGCCCTTCAGGTCGGCGATCGAGGCGATGTCCTTCTTGGTGTTGTAGAAGGAGCGCGCGCCGGAATCGTAGAAGGCCAGACCGACAAGTTGATGCGGCTCGAAAGCTTTCAGGATCTGGTCGCCGACCGGCCCGTCCATGACATGGCGCATGTGTTCGACGGAGCGGAACATATAGGGCAGAGACGGCACGGCGGTCTCCGGCACGATGCCGTTGAACGGGCCCATCGAGACGCGGTCGAGGTCGATGACGCCGGACTGCGTCTGCTCGATCGTGTCCTTCTCCTCGCCGAGTTGGGCCGAATGATAGACCTCGACCGAATAGCGCCCATTGGTGCGCTGCTTGATCAGCTCGCCCATGTATTTAACCGCCTCGACCGTCGGATAGCCGTCCGGATGGGTATCCGACGACCGCAGCACGGTTTGCGCGTTGGCAATGCCGATCAACAGCGAGCCAATGGCGAATGTGGCAGCCATCAATTTCGAAAAATGCAACATGACTTCCTCCCTTTTTCAAAATCAAAGCGCCGGCTCAGGGCCGGCGCATCACCAGCCTGTCATCCCTGCTCATCTTGGCCATTCGGTCAGCATCCGGTGCGGGCGAGCGAGCGTGGACGCGCGTCGGTGCTAAGCAGCAAATCCGCATCGGTCAGTGCCACGGTGATCCTCCCAAGAGGCGCTATCGGTAGGGTCGCAGGGAAATAATGTCAACATACAAAAAATGGGTTGTTGTATGATGACTTTGGATCGGCAACCGGCCATTGTGCCGGACGGCAGCGGATGTTACGCCGCTGCCGTTTTCCTTCGCCGACCCTACGGGGCGGCTCCCAAAGGCCAATCGGGGACTTCGCACAGCAATGAACAGGCGTCTTTCGAAGGATACGATCGCGACGTTGCCGGCCAGGATCGCCGTGCCGCGTTTTGATCGCGCATCGGTCACGCAAGGCATCGTGCATCTGGGGGTCGGCGCCTTTCATCGCGCCCACCAGGCAGCCTATGTCGACGATTGCCTGGCTGCCGGAGAGACGGATTGGGGCATCGTCGGCGTGTCGCTGCGCAGTGCCGACACGCGCGATGCGCTTGCGCCGCAGGACGGGCTCTACACGCTGGCGATCCGCAGCGGGGGCGAGGAAAGTCTTCATGTCATCGGCTCCATCGGCGCGATGCTGGTGGCGCTGGAAGATCCCGCCGCCGTGCTGGCCGCGCTGACCGATCCGCGCACCCGCATCGTGACGCTGACCATCACCGAGAAAGCCTATCTGCGGGCCGCCGGCGGCGGGCTCGACGCAGCCCACCCTGACATCGCCCACGATCTGGCGAACCCGCATCTGCCGAAGACCGCGCACGGTTTTCTGGCCGAGGCGCTTGCACGCCGTCGCGCGGCCGGCTTGCAGCCCTTCACCGTGCTCTGCTGCGACAACCTGCCTGCCAACGGGGCGACCTTGCACAGGCTGCTGGTGGAATTCGCCGCGCTGCGCGATGCCAGCCTCGGTGAGAAGGGCGCTACCAGGCTTGCCGGCCATATCGCCGACGAGGTCGCGTTTCCCTCGAGCATGGTCGATCGCATCGTGCCGGCCACGACCGATGCCGACCGGGCGCGGATCGCTCTCGAGCTCGGCGTCGACGACGCCTGGCCGGTCATGACCGAGCCGTTCCGCCAGTGGGTGGTCGAGGACAATTTTCCGGCAGGCCGCCCGGCCTGGGAAAAGTTCGGCGTCACCATGGTCGGGGATGTCAGGCCCTTCGAGGACATGAAGCTGAGACTGCTCAATGGAGCGCATTCGGCCATTGCCTATCTCGGCCTGCTCAGCGGACACGCCACCGTCGACCGCGCCTTCGCCGATCCGGCGATCAGGCGCTTTGTCGATGCGCTGTGGGCCGAGGCAATCCCGACGCTGCCCACCGATGCCGGACTGGATACCGCGAGCTACACGGCAGAGCTTGCCCAGCGTTTCTCCAACACAGCACTTGCCCACCGCACCGCGCAGATCGCCAATGACGGCAGCCAGAAACTGCCGCAGCGCATCATGGCCTCCGCGATCGAGCGCCTCCATTCAGGCGCCGCGCCCGGACATCTCATGCTGGCGGTTGCCGCCTGGATCGCCGCCTGCGAAGCGCGCGGCAAATCCCTGCCCGACGGCCATTTTACCGACCCGCTCGACATGCCGATGACGGCGATCATTGACCGGAATCTGCCCGCTGCCGAAACCGTCGCGGCAGTGTTCGATCTCGCCGGCTTCGCGACCGGGGCGCCTGAGCGGCCAGGATTGATGGACCTTGCGGCCGTCCATCTCGAGCAGTTGCGCCGTGGCGGACCGGCTCAGGCCTTCGCGGCATTGGGCATTTAAAAACAAAAAAGCGAGGCAAGGCCCCGCTTTTCAGTCGACTACTGGTGCCAGCCTCAAGCCGGCAGGATGGCGCCTTCCAGCGTGGTGAGCTGGCTGAGGAATTGTTCGGCCTTCGTGCGCGACCGGTCGTCCTTGGCGTCGGCGGCGTCTTCCCTGGCTTCCTGGATGCGGCGCGCGAGATCGGCGCGGTCGACATCCTTCACCGCGACAGCCGATTCCGCCAGCAGCGTGCAGCCGGCCGGAACGATGTCGGCGAAACCGCCGAAGACGACGTAACGCTCTTCACCGCCCGATGCAGCCTTCACCGTGACGACGCCCGGCTTGATGGTGGTCATGACCGGTGCGTGATGCGCCATCACGGTCATCTCGCCTTCCGCACCCGGAATGACGACTGCCTCGACCTCTGCGGAAACCAGCAGGCGCTCCGGCGAGACCAGTTCGAACTTGAAAGCTTCTGCCATGTCGATTTAGCGAGTAGGGAATAGTGAGTAGGGAAGTAGGGAGAAAGGGCAATTGCCCCCGGTCACCTGCCTGCCATTCACTACTGACTACTGACTACTCCCTATTTCCCTTGATTAAGCCGCTTCAGCCGCGAGGCGCTGTGCCTTCTCGACCGCTTCCTCGATGCCGCCGACCATGTAGAAGGCGGCTTCCGGCAGGTGGTCGTAGTCACCGTTGCAGAGGCCCTTGAAGCCCTTGATGGTGTCGGCGAGGTCGACCAGCTTGCCCGGCGCGCCGGTGAACACTTCGGCGACGAAGAAGGGTTGCGACAGGAAGCGCTCGATCTTGCGGGCGCGGGCCACCGTCTGCTTGTCCTCTTCCGACAGCTCGTCCATGCCCAGGATGGCGATGATGTCCTGCAGCGACTTGTAGCGCTGGAGGATCGACTGCACCTGGCGCGCGACCCCATAATGCTCTTCACCGACCACCAGCGGGTCGAGCATGCGCGAGGTCGAGTCCAGCGGATCGACGGCCGGATAGATGCCCTTTTCGGCGATCGAGCGGTTGAGCGTCGTCGTCGCGTCGAGGTGGGCGAACGAGGTCGCCGGCGCCGGGTCGGTCAAGTCGTCGGCCGGCACGTAGATAGCCTGCACCGAGGTGATCGAGCCCTTGGTGGTGGTGGTGATGCGTTCCTGCAGGGCACCCATGTCCGTGGCGAGCGTGGGCTGGTAGCCCACGGCCGACGGGATACGGCCGAGCAGCGCCGACACTTCGGAACCGGCCTGCGTGAAGCGGAAGATGTTGTCGACGAAGAACAGCACGTCCTGGCCCTGGTCGCGGAAATATTCGGCGACCGTCAGGCCGGTCAGGCCGACGCGGGCACGCGCGCCCGGCGGCTCGTTCATCTGGCCATAGACCAGCGCCGCCTTGGAGCCTTCGCCGCCGCCCTTCTTGTTGACGCCGGATTCGATGAACTCGTGATAGAGGTCATTGCCCTCGCGGGTGCGCTCGCCGACGCCGGCGAACACCGAATAGCCGCCGTGCGCCTTGGCGATGTTGTTGATCAGTTCCTGGATCAGCACCGTCTTGCCGACGCCGGCGCCGCCGAACAGGCCGATCTTGCCGCCCTTGGCGTAGGGCGCGAGCAGGTCGAGCACCTTGATGCCGGTGATCAGGATCTGTGCTTCCGTCGACTGTTCGATATAGGCCGGGGCCGGCTGGTGGATCGAGCGCAACTCGACCGCGTCGACCGGGCCTGCTTCGTCGACCGGCTCGCCGATGACGTTGATGATGCGGCCGAGCATGCCCGGACCGACCGGCACGGCGATCGGGCCGCCGGTGTCGCGTACTTCCTGGCCGCGCACCAGGCCTTCGGTGGAATCCATGGCGATGCAGCGCACGGTGTTTTCACCCAGATGCTGGGCAACTTCGAGAACCAGGCGGTTGCCGACATTGGTGGTCTCGAGCGCATTCAGGATCGGCGGCAGGTGATCGCCGAACTGCACGTCGACCACGGCGCCGATGACCTGCCGGACCTTGCCGACGATGCCGGTGGCCTTGCTGGCCACGGCCGGGGTTTTTACCGCGGCGGCCCTGGTCGGCGCTGCCGCTTTCTTGGCCGGAGCCGCCTTCGCTGCTGCGGCCGGAGCCTTTGCCGGTGCCGCCTTGGCCGGGGCTGCCGCCTTGGGAGCCGCCGTCTTGGGGGTCGCTGCTTTCGCCATCGTCTTTACCCTTTTCGTCCTTTGTTTCTCGCGCGGTCGGATCGAGGTCGTTGACCCCGGGAAACCGCGCCTAGAGCGCCTCGGCGCCCGAAATGATTTCGATCAGTTCCTTGGTGATCTGCGCCTGGCGCTGGCGGTTGTAGGTGATCGACAGCTTGTTGATCATCTCGCCGGCGTTGCGCGTGGCGTTGTCCATCGCACTCATCTTGGCGCCCATTTCGCCAGCCGCGTTTTCGAGCAGCGCGCGGAAAATCTGCACCGCGATGTTGCGCGGAATGAGCTCGGACAGGATTTCACCCGGCTCGGGTTCGTATTCGTAGACGGCGCTGGCGCCGTCAGCAGCCTCGGCCGGAGCGGACGAAGCAGCGGCCGGAATGATCTGCTGCGCGGTCGGAACCTGGCTGATCACCGACTTGAACTGCGAATAGAACAGCGTGCAGATGTCGAAGCCGCCCTCATTGAACAGGTGGATGACCTTGCGGGCGATCGTGTCGGCATTGACGAAGCCGAGCGTCTTGACCTCGCGCAGGTCGATCCGGTCGAGGATCATCGACGCATAGTCGCGGCGCAGGATATCGAAACCCTTCTTGCCGACGCAGATGATCTTGACCTGCTTGCCGTCGGCCAGGAGCCTGCGGATGTGGTCGCGGGCAAGACGGGCGATCTGAGAATTGAAGCCGCCGCACAGGCCGCGCTCGGCCGTGCAGACAACGAGCAGGTGCACGTCGTCCTTTCCGGTGCCGGTCATCAGCGCCGGGGCATCGCCACCGCCGCCGATCGCCTGGGTGATGTTGGCCAGCACGGAACCCATGCGCTCCGAATAGGGGCGCGCCGCTTCCGCGGCCTCCTGTGCACGGCGCAGCTTCGCCGCGGCGACCATCTGCATCGCCTTGGTGATCTTCTGCGTCGCCTTGACCGAGGCGATACGGTTACGAAGGTCTTTTAATGAAGGCATGCTTCAAACCTGATCCCGTCTTGTCTCATCCGGACTGGCGCTTCGCTCAGGCGAAGGTCTTGGCGAAAGCGTCGATCTCGGCCTTCAGCTTGCCGCGCAGATCGTCCGACAGCGCCTTTTCCTTGCGGATGGCGTCGAGGACGTCCTTGCCGGCCGAACGCATGTGGCTGAGCAGGCCATGCTCGAACTTGCCGACCTGGTTGACCGGCAGCTTGTCAAGATAGCCGTTGACGCCGGCGAAGATCACCGCGACCTGCTCTTCCGTCTTCAGTGGCGAGAACTGCGGCTGCTTCAGGAGCTCGGTCAGGCGCGAACCGCGGTTGAGCAGGCGCTGCGTGGCGGCATCGAGATCCGAGCCGAACTGCGCGAAGGCCGCCATTTCGCGGTACTGCGCGAGCTCGCCCTTGATCGAGCCGGCAACCTGCTTCATCGCCTTGATCTGCGCCGAGGAGCCGACGCGCGACACCGACAGGCCGACATTGACGGCTGGACGGATGCCCTGGAAGAACAGGTTGGTTTCGAGGAAGATCTGGCCGTCGGTGATCGAGATCACGTTGGTCGGGATATAGGCCGACACGTCGTTGGCTTGGGTTTCGATGACCGGCAACGCCGTCAGCGAACCGTTGCCCATGTCGTCATTGAGCTTGGCGGCGCGCTCGAGCAGGCGCGAGTGCAGGTAGAAGACGTCGCCCGGATAGGCTTCGCGGCCCGGCGGGCGGCGCAACAGCAGCGACATCTGGCGATAGGCGACGGCCTGCTTCGACAGATCGTCGTAGCTGATCAGCGCATGCATGCCGTTGTCGCGGAAATACTCGCCCATGGTGCAGCCGGCGAACGGCGCCAGGAACTGCATCGGCGCCGGATCGGAAGCGGTGGCGGCGACGATGATCGAATATTCGAGCGCGCCGCGCTCTTCCAGCACCTTGACGAACTGCGCCACGGTCGAGCGCTTCTGGCCGACGGCGACATAAACGCAGTAGAGCTTTTCCTTCTCGGGGCCGTTGTCGTGCACCGACTTCTGGTTGAGCATCGTGTCGAGGATGATGGCGGTCTTGCCGGTTTGGCGATCGCCGATGACCAGCTCGCGCTGGCCGCGGCCGACCGGGATCAGCGCGTCGATGGCCTTGAGGCCCGTCGACATCGGCTCATGCACCGACTTGCGCGGAATGATGCCGGGCGCCTTGACGTCGACGCGCTTGCGTTCGGTCGCCTTGATCGGGCCCTTGCCGTCGATCGGGTTGCCGAGCGCGTCGACGACGCGGCCGAGCAGGCCCGGACCGACCGGAACGTCGACGATCGCGCCGGTGCGCTTGACGGTGTCGCCTTCCTTGATGTCGCGGTCGGCGCCGAAGATGACGACGCCGACATTGTCGGCTTCGAGATTGAGCGCCATGCCGCGGATGCCGCCGGGGAATTCGACCATCTCGCCGGCCTGGACATTGTCGAGGCCGTAGACGCGGGCGATACCGTCACCGACGGACAGCACCTGTCCGACTTCGGAGACCTCGGCCTCCTTGCCGAAATTCTTGATCTGGTCTTTCAGAATTGCGGAAATTTCCGCGGCGCGGATGTCCATCAGCCGACCTCTTTCAGTGCAAGCTTGAGCGAATTGAGTTTGGTTTTGAGCGACGTATCGATCTGGCGCGAGCCCATCCTGACCACCAGACCGCCGAGCAGCGACGGATCGACGGTGACGGAGATGGAAACGTCCTTGCCGGCAACGCTCTTCAGCGCCGCCTTGAGTTCAGTCTGCTGGGCAGCGCTCAATTGGTGAGCCGATGTTACCTCGGCGGTCGTCTCGCCACGATGCTCGGCGGCGATCTGGCGGAATGCCCTGATCATGCCGGGCACGGCGAACAGCCGGCGGTTCTTGGCGACGACGCGCAGGAAATTGCCGGTCAGGCCGGTGATCCCGGCCTTGTCGGCGATCGCCGCGATGGCCTTGGCCTGGTCCTCGCTGGAGAACACCGGGCTGTTGATCAGCCGGGTCAAGTCGGCGCTGCCCGCGAGCATCGCCTCGAAACTGTTGAGGTCGGCTTCGACCTTGGCGACGGAATTCGCCTGCGATGCCAGTTCGAACAGCGAACCCGCATAGCGTTCTGCGACACCTGAGATTGGCGATGACGATTGGGCCACGGACCGTCTTTTCTCTTGTCTGACAGGCCGCAGATTGTTGGCGCGAGCGAAAACTCTGGCTAAATCTTTGACCTTACTGCATTTTTTCAAGCACGGAGGCGCGGCTTCCGCTATCCCCGGCCGAAAGTCGATTGCCGTCTAGCACAGGCCTTTTAAGACCGCAATGCGTCGTTCCGCATGGTTTTCAGGCACTATTGTCGCATCCGGGGACGAAGTCCCTGGATTGCCTGCGGATTCAGGGCAGGAAGCCGAAGGCAAAGGCAAGCGGCAACGCCGCCAGCGCCAGTTCCACGACGATGGAAACCCAGTTGAAGGGCGTGTTGGCGCCATCCGACATCATCGACAGCAACCGGCCGAAGGCGGTGAACAGCCAGGAGAAGCCGAGCGCCATGTAGATCAGCGGCTGCGCCAGCAGGATGCAGCACAGGCCGACGCCGAGATAGAAGCCCGACATGCGGCCGCGCCCTTCGGCGATCGCCGCCGCCTTCTCCGGCTTGACCTGCAAGCGCAGAATGCGGAAGGCAAGCCCCGGCGCCAGGAAAAGCACCAGGCCGAGCAGCACCGTGACGACGGCGCTCGACCAGGCCAGCCATTCGCCCTGGCTCACCGGCCATGGAAACGCAAAATCCATAATGTCCCCTCGTAAATGCCGCTCTGAAATCGCGGGCATTCTAGCGGAGGAAAAGCCGCGCGCCAGATGGCGGCCGGCACTTTAGGCCAAACCCATCAGGAGAGCGCGAAGGCGACCGCCGCTTCAGCATGGATGCGCGTCGTGTCGAAGACCGGAATGTCGAAATCCTGCTGGCCGATCAACATCGTGATTTCGGTGCAGCCCATGATCACGCTGTCGGCATTTTCATCGCGCCGCAGGCGGTTGATCTCGGCGATATAGGCGGTTTTCGATGGCTCGGTGACGATGCCCTGGCAGAGCTCGTCATAGATGATGCGATGGACCATGTCGCGTCCTGCCTGGTCCGGCACGATCGGCTGCAATCCATATGTGTCGGCAAGCCGGCGCTTGTAGAAATCCTGCTCCATGGTGAACCGTGTTGCCAGCAGCGCCGGGCGCCGCATGCCGGCCGCCTTGACAGCGGCTGCGGTGGCGTCGGCGATGTGGGTCAGCGGGACCGATACCGAGGCCTGCACCTGGTCGGCGAGCTTGTGCATGGTGTTGGTACACAAAAGCAGGCCTTCCGCGCCAGCTGACTCGAGCTTGCGCGCGGCATCGACCAGAAGCGCGCCGGCGCCGTCCCAGTCCCCGTGATGCTGCAGCTCGGCGATCTCGGCGAAGTCGAAGGACCACAGCAGCAATTTCGCCGAATGCAGCCCGCCGAGACGCTGCCTCACGAGATCGTTGAGCAGGCGATAATAGATCGCCGTCGATTCCCAGCTCATGCCGCCCAGAAGGCCAAGGGTTTTCAAAACGGTTTCCTTTCCTTGCAGCGACTTATGATACAGTCCAAGGCGATGTTGAGGGCTACTCGATGAAAACAAAATCCAGCAGCAAAGCACGCAGCGAACTGTGCGCCGTGGTCGCTGAAGCCAGCAAAGGCAGCCCGACAACAATCACCAAGCGGGGACGCCCCGTGGCCATAGTGATATCGATCGAGGACGCCCGTCGACTCTATCCTGAAGAGTTTAGGCAACGTCCCGAACTGAAGGACACGACCAGCAATCCGCGCGAACGCTGAGCGACCTTACAAAAAGCTCTGCGGATCGATGTCGACCTGCACCCGGACCGAGCCGCGCTGCTTCGGCCCGTTGGCGAGCATGGTCCGGATAAACCTTTGCATGTCGGCGCGGCGCTCGCCCTGGATCAGCAGGCGGAAACGGTGACGGCCGCCGAGCAACGACAGCGGCGCTTCGGCCGGCCCGAGCACGAACAGGTCGGATGCCTCGGGCGCGGCACGGCGCAGGGCGCGGGCATGGCCCTCGGCTTCCGCCCGCGTCACCGCGCTGACGATGACGCCGGCGAGCCGGCCGAAGGGTGGCAGAGCCGCCCGCTCGCGCTCGGAAATCTCGCGCTCGTAGAACGCATCGGCATCGCCGGAGACGATCGCCCGCATCACCGGATGGTCGGGCTGGAAGGTCTGCAGCAGGCCGAGACTCTTCTTGCCGGTGCGCCCGGCGCGGCCGGTCACCTGGCTGAGCAGCTGGAAGGTGCGTTCGGCGGCGCGCGGATCGCCATTGGCAAGGCCGAGATCGGCATCGACGACACCAACCAAGGTCATGTTCGGGAAATTGTGGCCCTTGGCGACGAGTTGCGTGCCGATGACGATATCGGCCTCGCCATTGGCGATGGCTTCCAGCTCCAGCCGCAGCCGCCGCACGCCGCCCATCAGATCCGACGACAAAACGATGGTGCGCGCATCCGGGAAATGTGTGACGACTTCCTCGGCGATGCGCTCGACGCCCGGCCCGCAGGCGACCAGATGATCGAGCGTGCCGCATTCCGGACAGGCTTCCGGACGGCACTCATTGTGCCCGCAATGGTGGCAGACGAGCTGGCCGCGAAAGCGGTGCTCGACCAGCCAGGCCGAGCAGACCGGGCAACCGAAGCGGTGACCGCAGACGCGGCACAGCGTCAGCGGCGCATAGCCGCGCCGGTTGAGGAACAAAAGCGATTGTTCCTTCCTCTCCAGCGTCCGTCGCATATGGTCGAGCAGCACCGGCGACAGGAAGCCGCCGCGCGCCGGCGGCGCGCGCCGCATGTCGATCGCTTTCAGGTCGGGAAGTGCCGCCTCGGCGAAGCGGGCGGACAGCACCGCCCTGGCGTAGCGGCCCTGGCTGGCATTGACGCGGCTCTCGACCGATGGCGTCGCCGATGCCAGCACCACGGGGAAGCCACCTATATGGCCGCGCACGACAGCCATGTCGCGGGCATTGTAGAAGACGCGGTCTTCCTGCTTGTAGGCGGGGTCGTGCTCCTCGTCGACGACGATCAGGCCAAGCTCCTTGAACGGCAGGAACAGCGCCGAGCGTGCGCCGGCCACGACCCGCACGCCGCCTTCCGCCACCTGCCGCCAGACGCGTTCGCGCATCCTCGGCGGCAGGTCGGAGTGCCATTCGGCGGGCTTGGCGCCAAAACGCTGCTGGAACCGTTCGAGGAAAGCGTGGGTCAATGCGATTTCGGGCAGCAGGATCAGCACCTGCTTGCCCCGGTCGAGTGCCGCCGCCACCGCCTCGAAATAAACCTCCGTCTTGCCCGAACCAGTGACGCCGTCGAGCAGTGCGACGTTGAAGCCGCTGCCCGCGACATTGGCGCGCAGCAGCCGCGCGGCTTCGTTCTGGTCGGGCATCAATTCCGGCGCGGCGTAGGCTGGGTCGGGCTCCGCCACCACGGGCCGCGGCGGGATCATCACCGTTTCGAACACGCCTTGCGCCTTCAGCCCTTCGATTACCGTCGACGACACGCCGGCCGCATGGGCAAGGCCGGATCGCGTCCAGGCCAGTCCGCCTTCGGCCGTCTCCAGCACGCGGGCCCGCGCATCCGTCATCCGGTCCGGAACGGCCGCGGTTCGCTGCAATCCCTCGATCCACGGTTCCGGATCGAAGGCCTCCGGCGCCCTCAGCAGCATGCGCGCCACCATGCCCGGCGCCGACAGCGTATACTGCGCCACCCAGTCGACGAAACGGCGCATCGCCCGATCGATCGGCGGACAGTCGAAGACCTGTTCGATCGGGCGCAGCTTTTTCGCGTCGACCGTCTCGACCGCGCCGTCCCACACGATGCCGGCGACCTGGCGGGGGCCGAGCGGCACGCGCACGATCGAGCCCGGCACCACCCGCATGCCGGCGGGCACGGCATAGGTGTAGGGGCGTTCGGCCGGCATCGGCACCAGCACCGGTGCGGCTGCGACAAAGGGCGAATCTTCGATCATGAGGCGTGACCTTGCCCCGACTTTGCTCTAGATCAAAGGGCAACGCTGAACGTGCCTTCCCAAGCACGAGGAAATCGTCAGGAGACCGCCATGAAATTTTTTGCCGACACCGCCGACATCAAGGAAATCCGCGAACTGATCGATCTGGGGCTGCTCGACGGCGTCACCACCAACCCGTCGCTGATTCTCAAATCGGGCGGCAAGATCTCCGAGGTTACCAAGCAGATCTGCGACATCGTCGAAGGTCCGGTCTCCGCGGAGGTCGTGGCGACCGAATACAAGCAGATGATGGCGGAGGCCGAGGTGCTGGCCAAGATCGCGCCGAATGTCGCCATCAAGGTGCCGTTGACGCTGGATGGATTGAAGGCCTGCAAGACGATCCGCACCCAGATGAACCGCATGGTCAATGTCACGCTCTGCTTCTC
Organism: Mesorhizobium sp. B2-1-3; assembly: GCF_006442495.1. NCBI lineage: Bacteria > Pseudomonadati > Pseudomonadota > Alphaproteobacteria > Hyphomicrobiales > Phyllobacteriaceae > Mesorhizobium > Mesorhizobium sp. B2-1-3. Next base: position 707,702 of record NZ_VFWL01000001.1, on the reverse strand, counting down.
GGCCAACCAGGCGCTGCTCGCCGCCAAGGCAGGCGCCTCCTTCATCTCGCCCTTCGTCGGCCGCATCGACGATACCGGCTCGGACGGCATGGAAGTGATCCAGGAGATCCGTCAGATCTACGACAATTACGATTTCCAGACCGAGATCCTGACGGCTTCCGTGCGCACCGTGAACCACGTCAAGCAGGCGGCGCTCATCGGCGCCGATATCGTCACCGCGCCGCCCGCGACACTGAAGGCGCTGGTCAATCACCCGCTGACTGACAAGGGTCTTGCCGCCTTCCTCGCCGACTGGGCCAAGACCGGCCAGAAAATCGGCTGAGCGAGCTTATATCCGACACGAAAAAAGGCCGGGCAACCGGCCTTTTTCATGCGCTGCGGATCAAGAGGCCCGGTCAATCCGTGCCGTCATCCTCAACTGCGGTTACCGGCGGGCGCCGGCCCATGATGATCTCGCGCTTGCCGACATGGTTTGGTGCACCGACCAAACCCTCCTTCTCCATGCGCTCGACCAGGGACGCGGCGCGGTTGTAGCCGATGCCGAGGCGGCGCTGAATGTAGGACGTCGAACACTTCTTGTCGCGCAACACCACCTTGACCGCCTCGTCATAGCTGGTATCGCCGTCCTCCGACGCAACGGCGCCCTTGTCGAAGACCGCGCCCTCATCGCCTTCGTCTTCCTCTTCATCCTCGTCGGCCGTCACGGTTTCCAGGTATTCGGGGCGACCCTGCGCCTTCAGATGCGCCACGACATGCTCGACCTCCACGTCGGAGACGAAGGGGCCGTGCACGCGGGCGATGCGCCCGCCGCCCATCATATGCAGCATGTCGCCCTGACCCAGCAGCTGCTCGGCGCCCTGCTCGCCAAGGATGGTGCGGCTGTCGATCTTGGAAGTGACCTGGAAGGAAATCCGCGTCGGAAAATTGGCCTTGATCGTGCCCGTGATGACATCGACCGAGGGGCGCTGCGTCGCCATGATCAGGTGAATGCCGGCCGCGCGCGCCATCTGCGCCAGGCGCTGGATGGCGCCTTCGATCTCCTTGCCGGCGACCATCATCAGGTCGGCCATCTCGTCGACGATGACGACGATGTAAGGCATTGGCGCGAGGTCGATTTCCTGCTGCTCGAAGAGCGGCTCGCCGGTGCCTTTTTCGAAGCCCGCCTGCACGGTCATGACGACCGTCTCGCCGCTTTCGCGGGCTTGGGCGGCGCGTTGATTGTAGCCGTCGATATTGCGCACGCCGAGCCTCGCCATCTTGCGATAGCGGTCCTCCATCTCGCGCACCGCCCATTTGAGCGCGGTAACGGCCTTTTTTGGATCGGTGACGACCGGGGTCAGAAGATGCGGGATGCCGTCATAGACGGAGAGTTCGAGCATCTTGGGATCGACCATGATCAGCCGGCATTCCTCCGGCTTCAGCCGGTAGAGCAGCGACAGGATCATCGTGTTGATGGCAACCGACTTGCCGGAACCGGTGGTGCCGGCAACGAGCAAGTGGGGCATCTTTGCCAGTTCGGCGATGACAGGCTCACCGCCGATCGTCTTGCCGAGGCAGAGCGCCAGCTTGCAGCCGGTCTTGCGGAAGCCCTCCGATTCGATCAGCTCGCGGAAATAGACGGTTTCGCGCGCCTCGTTCGGAAGCTCGATGCCGATGACGTTGCGGCCCGGCACGACGGCGACGCGCGCCGAGATCGCCGACATGGAGCGGGCGATGTCGTCGGCGAGACCGATGACGCGGGAGGATTTGACGCCCGGCGCCGGCTCGAATTCATAGAGAGTGACGACCGGACCGGGGCGAACATGGATGATCTCGCCGCGCACGCCGAAATCCTCGAGCACGCTTTCCAGAAGATCGGCATTCTGCTCGAGCCGCTCCTGCGACATGTAGAAGCCTTGTCCCTCCGGCGGCTGCTGCAACAATTCTTCTGAGGGGAGTTCGTACGTCTCGCCCGTCGCGGTCGGCACGATCCTGCCGACCAGTGGCGCTCGCGACGATGCGCGCGCAGCCGGAGCCGGTACGGCTTGCTCCAAACTTTGCGTGACCAGTGCCGGAACGGCATTGCTTGCGACGGCGGGAATTGCGGCCGGAGCCCGGGCTTGCTGCGGCACGCGGTTCGCCGCCGGCTGAACCGCGGCCTGGTTGGAGTTGGCCGGACGGACATCCGGCACGGCGGACGGAGCTGGCGACCCGGGAAGGCATTCGATGACACGGAACAACGCGGTCGGATCGGCCGTTGGCGCGGGGCGGTTGTCGATCCGCTCGGTGACCACAGGCGCGGTCGTGCGTGCAACCGAAACGGCCCGAGGCGCGGGTGACGGGCCTTCGACCAAATAGGGCGCCATGACCTCGAAAAAGACGTGATCCGACAGATAGGGCCAGCGCACATTTTCGCGCGCCGTCGTCTTGACCGGGGCTGTCGCTGCTTGGGCGGACGCTGCCGGTGCGGACGCCCGCGCCGCCGCAGTCATCCTGTGGCCCGCAGGCGTAGCGGCGGCCCGCGCCTTTTCGCCGGCATGCCCTGACGGAACGGGGGCCGGGGCCGGTTGCACCACCGCTCTGTTGCCGACGGGCGGCCTGGCGGCGCCCGAAGAAAGGTTTCGGCTTGGTATCGGCGCCGATGAAGACGTCCCAGCCGCGGTGGATTGGCCAGGTGCCTGCGGTGCTGGTGATTCGCTTTGCTCGACGGCAATCGCCTCGTCCCGCGGACGGCGCGTGCTGGCTTCATAGTCCGGCGTGCGCGTAAACCGCACATTGGGCGCCAGGAAGAAATAGTCTTGCCAGGCAGGGCTTTCGTTGCCGCCGAGATCGACAGGGGATGGGGAAGGGCCGGCTCCTGCTGCTCTTGCCCGCTGGCTGTCCGCCTTGTTGTCCACACCCGTGAAACGCTTCACCCCGGGGTCATCGGGCGACGCTGCCTTCAATGAACTGACCCGAGGAAAACGCTTGGATTCCATGCTCAAGACTCACGCTGAAATGTCTGCTGAGCAATAGAGAGCGAGTGGTTAACAGTTGCTTCCCGTCGGCCCCCCAAGAGCGGCGAAGCGTGACTTTCACAGCGGTGTCGGACGATCGGATCCGTGCGGCCGATCGTCATCCCACGATCGTCAACACACCCGCGCGCTTCGGCTAAAGGCGAACGGAGAACCGGCTCCGGAGCCGTGGCAAAGGCGGCCTTCAGGCACCAGATTGTTATGCCACCATGAAACGGAGAGCGGCGCTAACCGGCCGTCTTGCCGTGCCGTGCGAGATCCTGGGCGATGGACAGTTGCAGCGCGTTGGCAAGCTCGCGCGCGGCGCGGTTCTCGGCATCGATCTGTGCCCGGTACGCGGCGAATTCCTGGCGCGGCCTGTCGAAGGACGAAGTGATCGCCCGCTTGCCGGTCGCGATCACCGCCCCGGTTTTGGCATCGGTCAGCCTGTAGCCGGCGGTCAGCGTCACCGAACCGGCGGTCGGCTCGTCCTGGTCGGTTCCGACCTGCACGAGCGCCGAGGATTCAACGGCTTCGGTCACGCCGAGGTCGAGCGAGTAGGCCGGCGATGCCGGTTCGCCGGCGCCGCGCCCAAATCCGAAGATCAAATTGTTGCGCACCTGCTGGCCGTAACGCGTCCTGACCGGTTTGATGGCGATCGACGCCAGTTCGGCATTGGCGCTCGAGCCGGTCGACAGCGGCGCGCTCGAGTAGAGCGGCCGCACCTGGCAGGCCGAAACGAGCGCAAGCGAGCCGACAAGGCCGGCAAGCGCGGCACGGCGCAGCAAACGGCTCAGCTCTGTCTTTTCCCGATCAGGCAACGACATTGACGATCCTCTGCGGCACGATGATCACCTTGCGCGGAGCCTTGCCTTCGAGCGCCTTCTGCACGAAGTCGAGAGCGAGCACGGCTTTTTCGACCGCACCTTGGTCCGCGTCGCGGGCAATTGTCAAATCCCCGCGCTTCTTGCCGTTGACCTGGACCGGATAGGTGACCTCATTGTCGACGACCAGCGCCGGGTCGAAGATCGGCCACGGCCGTTCGGCGACCAGATCGGCACCGCCGAGCGCCTCCCAGCATTCCTCGGCCAGATGCGGCATGATCGGCGCGATCAGGTGCACGAGCACCTCCACGGCCTCCCGGCAGGCGCCTTTGAGCGCGGTATCGGCCTTGCCTTCGGCCACGTCATTGAGCGGCGTGGTCAGCACGTTGGCGAGTTCATAGATGCGGGCGATGGCGCGGTTGAATGCGAGTTTCTCGATGTCCTCGCCGACCGCTTTCAGGATCTTGTGCGTGGCCTTGGAAACCGCCCCGGCTTCACCGCCACCGCCCGCTATGGGTGCGATGCCGGCCAGCGATTCGGCCGCGGTCGAGACCAGGCGCCAGATGCGCTGCATGAAGCGATGCGCGCCGGCGGCGCCATCGTCGGTCCATTCGACGTCGCGTTCGGGCGGCGAATCCGACAGCATGAACCAGCGCGCGGTGTCGGCGCCGTAGCCGTCGGTGATGTCTTCCGGGCTGACCGTGTTCTTCTTCGACTTCGACATCTTTTCCAGGGAGCCGATCTCCGCCGTCTCGCCCGTGGCGATCTCGACGGCGCGGCGCTTGCCGTCGACGTCCTCCAGCCGCACCTCGGTCGGCGCCAGCCAGCGCCCGTTCGATGCCGATCCCACGCGATAGGTCTCGTGCACCACCATGCCTTGCGTGAACAGGCCCTTGAACGGCTCGGCCAGGTCGAGATGGCCGGTCTCGCGCATGGCCCGGGTGAAGAAGCGCGAATAGAGCAGATGCAGGATCGCGTGCTCGATGCCGCCGATATACTGGTCGACGGCCAGCCACTCGTTCGCCGCCTTCGGGTCGGTCGGCTCGTTCGCCCAGGGCGCGGTGAAGCGGGCGAAATACCAGGACGAATCGACGAACGTGTCCATCGTGTCGGTTTCGCGCCGCGCATCCTTGCCGCATTGCGGGCATTTGACGTGCCGCCAGGTCGGGTGGCGGTCCAGCGGGTTGCCTGGGCGGTCGAACTCGACATCGTCGGGCAGCTTCACCGGCAGGTCTGCCTTCGGCACCGGCACCACGCCGCAATCCTCGCAATGGATCATCGGGATCGGGCAGCCCCAGTAGCGCTGGCGCGAAATGCCCCAGTCGCGCAGGCGGAAGTTGACCTTGCGCTCGGCCATCGGCCGGTTGCCGATCGTCTTCTGCTCCAGCAGCTTCGCCACCTCGTCGAACGCCCGCTCCGGCTTCATGCCATCGAGGAAGCGCGAATTGATCATCACGCCGTCGTCGACATAGGCTTCCTCGATGACCTGGAAGGTCTTGGGCTCAGCCCCTTCCGGCATCACCACCGGGATCACCGGCAGGCCGTATTTGTTGGCGAAGTCGAGGTCGCGCTGGTCGCCGGACGGGCAGCCGAAGATGGCGCCGGTGCCGTAGTCCATCAGCACGAAATTGGCGACGTAGACCGGCAGCGTCCAGTTCTCGTCGAACGGATGCACGACGCGGATGCCGGTGTCGAAGCCCTTCTTCTCGGCCGTCTCCAGCGCCGCCACCGAAGTGCCCATATGGCGGACTTCGTCAATAAAGCTCGCCAGCGCCGGATTGGTCTCGGCGGCCTTCCGGGCCAGCGGATGGTCGGCGGCGACCGCCATGAAGGAGGCGCCGAAGATGGTGTCGGGCCTGGTCGTATAGACTTCCAGCTCTTGCTCGCCGGCGACGGGAGCCGCCAGCGGCCAGCGGATCAGCAGGCCTTCCGAACGGCCGATCCAATTGTGCTGCATCAGCTTGACCTTCTCGGGCCATTCGTCGAGGCGATCGAGCGAATCCAGGAGATCCTGCGCAAAGTCGGTTATCCTGAAGAACCATTGCGTCAGCTCGCGCTGTTCGACCAGCGCGCCCGAGCGCCAGCCGCGCCCGTCGATGACCTGCTCGTTGGCGAGCACCGTCATGTCCTCCGGATCCCAATTGACCTTCGAGGATTTGCGCGTCACCAGGCCTTTCTCGACAAAGTCGAGGAACAGCATCTGCTGGCGGTGGTAGTAGTCGACATCGCAGGTCGCGAATTCGCGCGCCCAGTCCAGCGACAGGCCCATGACCTTGAGCTGCTCGCGCATGGTGGCAATATTCTGATAGGTCCATTCCTTGGGATGGACCTTGTTCTGCATCGCCGCGTTCTCGGCCGGCATGCCGAAGGCGTCCCAGCCCATCGGATGCAGTACGTTGAAACCCTTGGCCCGCTTGTAGCGCGCCACCACGTCGCCCATCGTATAGTTGCGCGTATGCCCGATATGGATGCGTCCCGACGGATACGGGAACATCTCCAGCACGTAGTATTTCGGGCGCGGATCATCGTTGTGCGCCTCGAACAGCTTCCTGTCGGCCCAGGCCTTCTGCCATTTGGGCTCTGACGCGCGCGGATTGTATCGTTCGGTTGCCATGGGACGTTTTTCACTTAAAAAGCATGCGGACTGCGGGCGACAGCTCGGCAGTCCATTGGATGTGGTCCGGGTGTTCACCATGGTTTGGCAAACCCGTCAACCATATGGGTATCGCGTCTGGAAAAAACGCGGTCAAAACAGCGGGATTTGGACATGGGCGACGCCGTTCAGCAGTTTTTAGCGGTCAAGGCGAAGATCGCCGCCGCCGAGCGCGAAGCCCGGCGCGACGCTGGCGCGGTGACGCTGGTCGCGGTTTCCAAGACCTTTGACGCCGCCGACATCAGGCCCGTCATCGAGGCAGGCCAGCGCGTCTTCGGCGAGAACCGGGTGCAGGAAGCGCAGGGCAAGTGGCCGGCGCTGAAAGAGGCTTTCCCCGATGTCGAACTGCATCTGATCGGCCCGCTGCAATCGAACAAGGCCAGGGAAGCCGTGGCGCTGTTCGACGTCATCGAGACGGTCGATCGTGAGAAGATTTCCGCCGAACTCGCCAAGGAGATCGCCCGGCAAGGCCGGGCACCGAAACTCTACGTCCAGGTCAACACCGGCTCCGAGCCGCAGAAGGCCGGCATCGAGCCGCGCGAGGCCGTGACCTTCGTCGCCCGCTGCCGTGATGTCCACGGCCTCGCCATCGAAGGCCTGATGTGCATTCCGCCGGCGGACGAGAACCCCGGCCCGCATTTCGCCCTGCTGGAAAAATTGGCGCGGGAGGCAGGCGTCGCCAAACTGTCGATGGGCATGTCCGGCGATTACGAGACGGCCATCGCCTTCGGCGCCACCAGTGTCAGGGTCGGTTCGGCGATCTTCGGCAGTCGATAAAACCGTCCGCCCTGGGTTGGCCCTGTCGTCTGTGAGTTCTAAGCCTATGATACACAGACGGACTGAACACATCTTGCGAGTTAAGCGAGGAGTAGTCTTCTTGAGCTGGCAGCTGCGGGACGCAAGAAACAACCTCTCGAAGCTGGTAAGACAGTCGCGCGAAAAAGGGCCGCAAACCATTGCGGTGCGAGGGCAGCCATCTGCCGTGGTGCTAGCGGTTGAGGACTACGAACGGTGGGTTGGCGCAAAGCCCTCCCTTGCGCAATATCTTCTCTCCGGCCCCGTCTGGGATGACGAGTTTGTCGAGGAGGTCAATCGCCGCCCGAACACAATGATCCGAGCGGTCCATCTCTGACAAGTTTCTGTCACCGGCAAGATGGTCCAGTTCTACCGGCTGATTACGCCAGCGCTGGAAACGAAACGTACCGTTCCTATTTGATCTGTGTCATCACAAATCTCTGGAGCCTTCGCCATGCGTTACAACCAGCTTGGAAATACCGGCCTGTTCGTCTCCGAACTCTGCCTCGGCACCATGACCTTCGGCGCCGCCGGCCAGAATGCCCAATGGGGCCTGATCGCCAGCCTCGACCAGAAAGGCGTCAACGAGATCGTCGGCCGCTCGCTCGCCGCCGGGGTCAATTTCTTCGACACGGCCGATGTCTATTCCTTCGGCGAATCCGAGCGCCTGCTCGGCCAGTCGCTCAGGGATCTCGGCGTTGACAGGTCGAGCGTGGTCATCGCCACCAAGGTCCATGGTGCCATGGGCGAGGGCCCGAACCAGCGCGGCTCCTCGCGCGGCCACATCATGGATTCGGTCGATGCCAGCCTCGAGCGGCTGCAGCTCGATCACATCGATCTCTATCAGCTGCACGGAACCGACGCGGTGACGCCGATCGACGAAACGCTGCGGGCACTGGACGATCTCGTTGCCAGCGGCAAGGTCCGCTATGTCGGCGTATCCAACTGGCAGGCCTGGCGCATCGCCAAGGCGCTTGGCATAGCCGACCGCAAGGGCTTTGCCCGCTTCGAGACCATCCAGTCCTATTACTCGATCGCCGGTCGTGATCTCGAGCGCGAGATCGTGCCGCTGATCAACGAGGAGAAGCTCGGTCTTATGGTCTGGTCGCCGATGGCCGGCGGACTGCTGTCCGGCAAATACGGCCCTGGTGCGCCCGGCAATGGCGAGGGCCGCCGCGCCTCCTTCAACTTCCCACCGGTCAACGAGGACCGCGCCTGGGCGGCGGTCGCGGTCATGCGCGAGATCGCCAAAAAGCATGACGTCAGCGTCGCTACCGTGGCACTAGGCTATGTCCTGGCCAAGCCCTTCGTGATGAGCGTGATCATCGGCGCCAGCCGCATGGATCAGCTCGAACAGAACCTTGCCGCCACGAACCTCAAACTTGATACCGATGATCTCGCCAGACTGGACGAGGTGAGCGCGCTGCCGGCCGAATATCCCGGCTGGATGCTGGAGCGGCAGGCGGCCGGCCGGCGGCCGGCGCCGTTCGTGCCGAAGGCCCGATCGCTTTTCGAGCTTGCTTCGAAGCCGCGTGCCTTAGGTACGCGGCTTCTCAGTTAGAGCAATTCCAAGAAAAGTGTGTGCGGTTTTCTGTCCAGAATTGCGTCAAAACAAAGAGTTAGAGCGGTTCGCCGTTTCCATGAAACGGTGAACTGCTCTAGAGGCGAACGGCCTCCGAGAGAAAATCGAGAAAAGCCCGCACCCGCGCAGGCAGATGCTTGCCCTGGCCGACATAGACGGCATGGGTGGCCTCCTCGTCGCCTGGGTTGAATTCCTCCAGCAACGGGACGAATGCCCCGGCGTCGATGTCCGGCTGGACATGCCAGCGCGCCAGCCGAACGATTCCGCCTCCCGCCAGCGCGATCCGCCGCATCGCCTCGCCGTCGGTCAGCGTTGCGTTTCCGACAACCGGGACGATGACCGGCGCACCTGCCGCATCGACAAAAGGCCAGCCGTCTATATGCCGCGCAAAGCCGAAGGCCAGCATATTGTGACGCCCGAGATCGGCCAGCGTGCGCGGCGTCCCACGCGCTTCGACATAGGAGGGTGCCGCGACCAGCACCATCCGGCTCTGCCCCAGTTTGCGCGCTACCAGCCGTGACTCGCGCAAGGGCCCGGCGCGTATCGCCACATCGGCGCGCTCCTCCAGAAGGTCGATCACGCTGTCTGTCAGCACGGCGTCGACGGAAATCTCGGGATAACGCTCCAGAAACCGAGGCAGCAGCGACATCAGCCGGTGGTGGCCGAACGGCACGTAGCTGTTGACCCTCAACCGGCCGCGCGGCGCCGCCCCGGCGGCCGCCTCGCGCTCGGCCGCGTCCATGTCGGCGAGGATGCGCATGCCGCTGTCGTAGAAAGCAGTGCCTTCCGGCGTCAGTTGCAGCTTGCGCGTCGAGCGGGTGACCAGCCGCGCGCCGAGCCTGGCCTCCAGCCGCGCGATCAATTTGCTCACCGCGGACGGGGTCATGCGCAAGGCACGTGCCGCCGCCGAAAAGCTGCCCGCCTCGACGACGCGCACAAACACTTCGATCTCGCCGGAACGGTTGATGTCGGATCTCGCCATCTGTGAATCTATTTCACAGAAAGTATGCCTGGAGCAAGTCTGGTTCACATCGCATGGCCACACGATCTTCCCGGTCGGGGCGCAGCCTGGACAGGGCGCCCGTCACCGCCGAAGTGGAAACATCATGCCTCTCGCTCTCTATGCTCTCGCCGCCGGCGCCTTCGGCATCGGCGTCACCGAATTCGTCATCATGGGCCTGCTCATCGACGTCAGCAAAGATCTCGGCGTCTCGATCTCGGCCGCCGGCCAACTGATTTCCGGCTATGCGCTGGGCGTCGTCATCGGAGCACCTCTGCTGACGATCGCCACCGGCAACTGGCCGCGCAAGACGGTGCTTCTGGCGCTGATGGCGATCTTCACCATTGGCAATCTGGCCTGTGCGCTGGCGCCTGATTATTGGACGTTGATGGGCGCGCGCGTCATCACCGCCTTTGCCCATGGCACCTTCTTCGGCGTCGGCTCGGTGGTCGCCACCGGATTGGTCGCGCCCAACAAGAAGGCGTCGGCGATCGCGCTCATGTTCACCGGCCTGACCATCGCCAACATTCTCGGCGTTCCCTTCGGCACCTGGCTCGGCCAGGCGTTCGGCTGGCGCGCCACCTTCTGGGCGGTGACCGCGGTCGGTCTCGCGGCCTTTGCCGTCATCCTGGCACTGGTGCCGCGCAGCCAAGCAACTCCCGTGAAGAGCGACCTGCGCGCCGATCTCGCCGTGCTGCGCCGCACGCCCGTCCTGCTCGGCTTCGCCACCACCGTTCTCGGCTATGCCGGCGTCTTCGCCGTCTTCACCTACATCGCCCCGTTGCTGACCGAGATCAGCGGCTTCCAGGAAGCGGCCGTTTCGCCGATCCTGCTCGTCTTCGGCGGCGGCCTCATCGTCGGCAATATCGCCGGCGGCAAGATCGCCGACCGCTGGCTGGTGCCGGCGGTGCTCGGCAGTCTTGTGGTGCTCGCCCTGGTTCTGGCGACCATGAGCTTTGCTATCCACAGCCAGGTGTTGGCCGTGATCTATGTCGGCCTGCTGGGCGCCGCCGCCTTCGCCACCGTGGCGCCTTTGCAGATGTGGGTGCTGGAAAAGGCCCAAGGTGCTGGCCAGAGCCTCGCCTCGTCCTTCAACATCGCCGCCTTCAACCTCGGCAACGCCGCCGGCGCTTGGCTCGGCGGCGCGGTCATTGCCCAAGGTCTTGGCCTGGGTTCGCTCACCTGGGTCGCCGCGCTGCTGCCGGTCGCGGCACTCGCCGTGGCGGGACTGGCCCTGCGTCTCGATCGCGGCACCGCGCTCGGCGCGCCTGTCTGCGTCCGGTCGTGAAGCTCGCCGGCAAAGCCGGATCGATTCGACTTCTTTCAAAATCACAAGGAGTAAGAAAATGGACTATCGAAATCTTGGCGCATCGGGCCTGAAAGTGCCGGTGCTCTCGTTCGGAGCGGGAACCTTCGGCGGTTCCGGCCCGCTGTTCGGCGCGTGGGGCAACAGCGACGCCAGGGAAGCGCGGCGCCTGGTCGACATCTGCCTCGAGGCCGGCGTCAATCTGTTCGACACCGCCGATGTCTATTCGAACGGCGCCTCGGAAGAGGTGCTCGGCGAGGCGATCAAGGGCCGGCGCGATGCCGTGCTGATCTCGACCAAGACCTCGCTGCCGATGGGCGACGGGCCGGCCGACTATGGTTCCTCGCGTTCGCGGCTGATCAAGGCCGTCGACGCCGCGCTGAAGCGGCTCGGCACCGATTACATCGACCTGTTGCAGTTGCATGCCTTCGATGCCGGCACGCCGATCGAGGAGGTGCTGTCGACGCTGGACGGCCTCGTGCGCGCCGGCAAATTGCGCTATGTCGGCGTCTCCAATTTCTCCGGCTGGCAGGTGATGAAGTCGCTCGGGCTGGCCGACAGGCACGGCTATCCGCGCTATGTCGCGCATCAGGTCTACTATTCGCTGGTCGGCCGCGACTATGAATGGGAGCTGATGCCGCTCGGCCTCGACCAGGGCGTCGGCGCGCTGGTCTGGAGCCCGCTCGGCTGGGGCCGCCTGACCGGCAAGATCCGTCGCGGCCAGCCTCTGCCGGAGAAAAGCCGGCTGCACGACACCGCGAGCTTCGGACCGCCGGTCGAGGACGAGCATCTCTACCGGGTCATGGAGGCCCTCGATGCGGTGGCGCAGGAGACCGGCAGGACCGTGCCGCAGATCGCCATCAACTGGCTGTTGCAGCGCCCGACCGTGTCGTCCGTCATCATCGGCGCCCGCAACGAGGAGCAGTTGCGCCAGAACCTCGGCGCCGTCGGCTGGACGTTGACGCCGGAGCAGATCGGGAAGCTCGATGCGGCAAGCGAGCTCACCGCGCCCTACCCTTATTTTCCCTACCGCCGCCAGGAGGCCTTCGCCCGGCTGAGCCCGCCGGCGGTTTGAGCGTGTCCGACCGCTAGAGCCGAAGGTTAGCGGGGCAGCGCCCCCCTCTGTCTTGCCGGACATCTCCCCCACGGGGGGAGATTGGATGTCACCTCGGCTTTCGCCAATTTCCAACGTGGAGGGATGGCGCTGTTAGCAAAGCTGCCGATCTCCCCCCACGTGGGGGAGATGTCCGGCAGGACAGAGGGGGGCGCCGTAGAGTGCCGACCTTACGGCCTCGAAGCAGCGACCCTAATGCAGCACGAATTCGCCGTCGACCTTGCGCCACTCGTTGGGCGCGATGAGCTTCTGGTGCGTGTAGCTGACCGAATGCAGCGGCCCCTCGAGCTTGGTCTTCCAGAACTCGATGAAGCGGATCAGCACAGGAAACTTCGGCGCGATGTCGTAGTCCTGCCATATGAAGCTCTGCAAGAGATGCGGATGGTCTGGGAAATGATAAAGGATATTGGCCGTGGTCAGGCCATAGCCCCGCAGCATCAGGTCCATTTCAAGCTGGTCGCGCATTTTTGCTCCCCGGGTTGATTCTCCTTCCTCCCAACAATGGATTGTGCGCGCGGTTGCTTAACCGTCTATTGATTTTTTCTTGATCGAAACTGGCTTTAGCACGCGAAAACATGAAGTTAGCAGCGGTCCGGTGCAAGTGCTGACAGCGGCCGCGGGCCCATGTGCGGCATCCCGCCGCGCAAACCCAACGTCTAATGTTGCCGTCATCGCGGAACTGTTAATAATGCGCGCGAATTCGCGGCCGCGTCGCCGCGATCCCGCTGGCGGTTCAAGCCGGCGTTAGTTTCGGGAGGAAAAGCAGGAAATGTCCGAGGTTCATGTCCACCGCGTTCAGCCGGCCTGGAAGAAGAATGCGCTGATCGACAACGACACCTATCTCAAATGGTACGCCGACAGCGTGAAGAATCCGGACAGGTTCTGGGGCAAGCACGGCAAGCGCATCGACTGGTTCAAACCCTTCTCCAAGGTCAGGAACGCCTCCTTCGACGGCAAGGTCTCCATCAAATGGTTCGAGGACGGCCAGACCAATGTTTCCTACAACTGCATCGACCGCCACCTGAAGAAGCGCGGCGACCAGACCGCCATCATCTGGGAAGGCGACAACCCCTACGACGACCGCAAGATCACCTACAATGAGCTCTATGCGCATGTCTGCCGCTTCGCCAACGTGCTGAAGAAGCACGGCGTCAAGAAGGGCGACCGCGTCACCCTCTATATGCCCATGATCCCGGAAGCGGCCTATGCGATGCTCGCCTGCACGCGTATCGGCGCCATCCACTCGGTCGTCTTCGGCGGCTTTTCGCCCGACGCGCTCGCCGGCCGCATCGACGATTGCAAGTCAACCATCGTCATCACCGCTGACGAGGGCCTGCGCGGCGGCAAGCCGATCCCGTTGAAGGAGAACACCGACAAGGCAATCGAGATCGCGGCAAAAGCCGGTACCAGGGTCGAAAAGGTAGTAGTGGTCCGCCGCACCGGCGGCAAGATCGGCTGGGCGCCGGGCCGCGACGTCTGGTACCACGAAGAGGCCGCGACCGTTAAGGCTGAGTGCAAGCCGGAGAAGATGAAGGCGGAGGATCCGCTGTTCATCCTCTATACATCGGGTTCGACCGGCAAGCCGAAAGGCGTGCTGCACACCACGGCGGGTTATCTCGTCTACGTCTCGATGACGCACCAATATGTCTTCGACTATCATGATGGCGACATCTACTGGTGCACCGCCGATGTCGGCTGGGTCACCGGCCACAGCTACATCGTCTACGGGCCGCTCGCCAACGGCGCCACCACGCTGATGTTCGAGGGCGTGCCCAACTACCCCTCGCAGTCGCGCTTCTGGGAAGTCATCGACAAGCATCAGGTCAACATCTTCTACACCGCGCCGACGGCGCTGCGCGCCCTGATGGGCGCCGGCGACAATCATGTGAAAAAGGCGTCGCGCAAATCGCTGCGCGTGCTGGGGTCGGTCGGCGAACCGATCAATCCGGAGGCCTGGGAGTGGTATTTCAACGTCGTCGGCAACGCCAAGGTGCCGATCGTCGACACCTGGTGGCAGACCGAGACCGGCGGCATCATGATCACGCCGCTGCCGGGCGCCACCGACCTCAAGGCTGGCTCGGCCACGCGGCCCTTCTTCGGTGTCAAGCCGCAACTGGTCGACGGCGAGGGCAAGGTGCTTGAAGGAGCCGCCGACGGCAATCTATGCATCACCGAGTCATGGCCCGGCCAGATGCGCACCGTCTATGGCGATCACGACCGCTTCGTGCAGACCTATTTTTCGACCTACAAGGGCAAGTACTTCACCGGCGACGGCTGCCGCCGCGATGCCGACGGCTATTACTGGATCACCGGCCGCGTCGACGACGTCATCAACGTCTCCGGCCACCGCATGGGCACGGCCGAGGTCGAATCCGCATTGGTCAGCCATGACAAGGTTTCGGAAGCCGCCGTCGTCGGTTATCCCCACGACATCAAGGGCCAGGGCATCTACTGCTACGTCACGCTGATGGCCGGCGAGACGCCGAGCGAGGACTTGCGCAAGGAACTCCTCGCCCATGTCCGCAAGGAGATCGGCGCCATTGCCACGCCCGACAAGATCCAGTTCGCACCGGGCCTGCCCAAGACCCGCTCGGGCAAGATCATGCGGCGCATCCTGCGCAAGATTGCCGAGGACGATTTCGGCGCCCTTGGCGATACCTCGACGCTCGCCGATCCGGCCGTCGTCGACGACCTCGTCGCCAACCGCCAGAACAAGAAAGGCTGACACCGGCCATGGCCGCGATAGGCAGCGTTGCCGAACTCTGGCGCTATCCGGCGAGTTCGCTCGCCGGCGAACGCCTGGAGACGATCGCGGTCGGCACCGAGAGCATCGAGGGCGACCGCATGTTCGGCCTGGTCGATGCCTCCGACAATGAGATCGCCCGTCCCGATCGCGAGCCGAAGTGGCACAAGGTGCCGCGCATCCGCACCCGGCTGACTGGCGACCGCAGGCTCGAGATCGCGATTCCCGGCGCAGATTGGCTGGCGGCGCCCGGCGCCGAAAGCGACCGTGCCGTTTCCGACTATCTAGGCTTTCCGGCCTCGATCCGTCCGTTCGGCCTGGAGAACGCTCCGCCGGCCTATTCCGGCCCGTTGACCGAGGCGCGCTACCGCAAGGCGCCGATCCATCTGTTGACCACCGCCTCCCTGGCGCGCCTGAAGGCGCTGCATCCGCAAGGCACTCCCGATCCGCGCCGCTTTCGTCCCAACATCGTCATCGACATGGCGGCGGTCGAAGGCACTTTCCCCGAAACCGAATGGATCGGCAGGAAACTCGCCGTCGGCGACCTGCTGTTGACCATTTCCGAGCCGTGCCGCCGCTGCGGCTTCACCATCATCGCCCAGGACGGTTTCGACGACGATCCGGCGATCCTGCGCAATCTGGTGCGTCATAACGCGCACAATCTCGGCGTCTACTGCACGGTCGACCGCGCGGCCAGCGTCAAGGTCGGCGACGGGATGCGATTCGCCTGAATTACCGGTAAAGGTCCGCCCGCGTCGGCGGCAAGCCGCTCGGGCCCCGCGTCCGCTTGGTGGCGACCGTCTGGAAAATCTGCGCCGAGGCACGATCGAAGGCGATCGAACAGCCGGCCAGGTAAAGCAGCCACAGCCGCGCCTTGGCTTCTCCCACTTCGGCGATGGCCTCGTCGAAGCGCGCATGCAGGCGCTCTGCCCACAGCCGGCAGGTGCGGGCGTAGTGCTCGCGCAGATTCTCGACGTCGTGGACGAGGAAGCCGTGTGCTTCCAGATTGCCGCACGTCATGCCGATCGTGTCGATCTCGCCACCCGGGAAGATGTATTTGATCAGCGCCTTGTATTCCGAGCCCTTGCGCAAGGTCTTCTTCATGCTGCCCTTGCTGCGCCTGGTGATGGCATGATGCAGATAGATGCCGCCCGGCTTGAGCAGGCGATGGACGGTCGAGAAGTAGGCGGCGTGGTTGGCCAGCCCCAGATGCTCGAACATGCCTATCGAGGATATCTTGTCGAAGCTTCCGGTGAGCTCGGCATAGGATTTTATCTCGATTGTGATCCGGTCCTCCAGCCCCTCGGCCCGAATGCGTTCGCGGGCGAGTCCGGTCTGGGCCTCCGACAACGAGACGCCATGGCCGACGACGCCATGATGCTTCGCCGCATGGATCAGCATCGCGCCCCAGCCGCAGCCGATATCGAGCAGGCGGTCGCCAGGCTTCAGCCGGAGCTTGCGGCAGATATGCTCGAGCTTGTCGGCCTGGGCCTGGTCGATGTCATTGGCGAAATCCTTGAAATACCCGCAGCTGTAGACCATGCGCTCGTCGAGGAAGAGCCGGTAGAAGGCGTTCGATATGTCGTAGTGATGCTGGATCGCCTGCTTGTTGGAGCCGCTGACAAAGGGATTTTGCCCGGCGAGATCGGCGCGTTGCGTCATCTGCCTTCGCGAGAACAGCACGGCCGGCAGGTCGCGCATGATCGCGAGCTTCGGCAGCGCCTTGAACCGCAGCTTGCCTCGTGAAGGCAGCGCGTAGAGGTCAAACAGCGACCCCTCCTCCACGTCGACCGCCTTGGAAATCCACATCTCGACCAGCGTCGAGAAATTTGGCCGGCGGGCCAGTTGCCAGACGATGTCCTGGTCGTTGATGGCAAGCACCGGGCCGCCGGCCGGACCGATGCGCTCGCCGGTCCAAAGCCTGACGGCAAAGCCCGGCTTCAACGCCTCGACGACCGTGCGAACGATGCGTGCTGCTCTTTCGGTAGCGTCCATGCCGTTCCCCCTGCATTCGGTAGGCCGATCTTGTCCGCTTGAACCCCTGGCCGCAACCCGCTTGCGCGAAAGGACGCGGCCAAGCCGGAAAAACGTCTTTTTCCATCCGGCGTCTTGTCTTTTGCTGCAACGCACCCCATCATCAGTGCGTGTTCAACAAACTGAAAGGAGGTGATCCGATGTCGAGTGATTTCGTTTTCCAGAACGTGGCCTCAGCGGATTGCACTTTCGGGAAGCAGTCTTCCCGTTAAGGCGCGAGATGCGCGGCGGGCGACCCCTCGGGTTGCCGCCAGGAGCCGCGCCATGGACGGAAACACGGAAGGCCGCCGGCTTCGAAAGAAGCGGCGGCCTTTTCCTTGTGCGGCTTACTGCGTCAGCGCGACCTTTTCGGTGTTGCGGATGATTTCCTGAAAGGCGGCGTCCAATTCCACCCCGGTCGACACCTCGAAATAGTGTTTTTGAGCGGTGGAGGCATCTTTCGACGAACAGTCCTTCAGCACCGCCTTTGCCTGATCCCGCTCGGTTGCCGACATGTCCTTGTTGTTCAGGTCGAAGCCGATGGTGAAAATTTCGATGCCGTCATTTTTCATGTTGCCGCACAGCGTTTCGGCGTTGCCGCGCGCAAGATTGCCCTGGCTGTTGTAGCGGCCCCCGGCACCGGCGAAGGCGGTATTGAACTGGCCATCGGTCATCAGGATCGCGACCTTGGCGATCTTCTTCGCGTTGACGTCCGAGGCGCCGTTGCCGAGGCCGGCATTCTTGATCGCTGCGCGCCATTGCGGCGACAGCATATAGTAGGTCCACTGAATGGCGATCGCGCCGGCGGTATAACCGTCAGCCTGAAAGTCGTCGATCGAACCAAGCAATGCGCCGGAATCGGCGGTCAGCGGAATCACTTCCGCATCGGGGCACTTGTTCATTCCGCCGCCATCGAGATGATCATCCCGGTTGACCAGGGCGTAGTACTTCTTGCCGTTCTTGTCCGTGCGAACAGCATCTGGGCCGTCGGCGCTCAAATCCGCGTCGCCATTTTTGTCCTTGCGCTCCGTGGCGCAATTATCGGGGCGTGGCATCGCCGCGCCGACAATGGAGATGTAGTCGCTGAAGGACGGCAGCAAATTTTTGCCCGTCTTGGCGACAAGAAGCGAACTGCCGGCGACGGGTGGCAGCTCAGAGCTCCCTGGCTTCTCGGCATAGACGTTTTCGGCCAGCTTGCCGGCGTTCACGCCGGATGCGTAAGGCACAATCGCGACGCGGATGCGGGGGTTCTTCGGATCCTGGTTCCGGAGCATCGTCCGAACGGCGTTTTTCGCTGCTGCTTTCAGATCGCCGATCTTGTCGACCTTGCCCCGCTTCGCCATCGAGCCTGTTATGTCGAGCATCATGGCCACCTCGATCTGCTTGTCCGAATAGAGCGCTGTCGTCGAGGCGGGAACGCGCTGCATGTCGCGCGTGCCGAACAGCGGGAAATAGAAGGCGACGTCGACATGGGCGTCCGCCTGCACCGTCCTGGCGGTCCTGTCGACCGTCAGCCTGTCGAGCACGATCTGGTTGGCCTGCAGGATGCCGGCCGTGCTGTTGGCATCGAGGAAGGCCTGCACCGATTTGTTGGCATCGGCCTCCTTGATGACGCCGGTCGTCAGGTCCCGCGCCGTCGACGTCACCGCGGCGTCGACCACGCTCTGCAGGCTCGATTTGGCGTTGTAGAGCTGGGTGATGTTGACGGCGAAGCCGACGCCCAGCGCCAAGACCGAGGCGGCGAATCCGAACAGGATGGCGAAATTCCCGCCGCGATGCCTGGCAAAGTCGCCGGCCGCGTCCACAAGACCCCCGAAAATCCGCATCGTTCTCTCTCCGCTCGCCCCGGCCTCGTCGCCGGGCAAACGGATCGATGCAGGATTCCGGCCGGGCGCGGCCAGCGGCCGCGCACCAGGAACTAGATTATTGTTTTTGCTTCGCTTTCAAGAATGGAAAGGTGAATGACCGGTAAACGCCGATGCTGCGTTCGCGCGGCATTACCAAGCGCTTACCACGATCTTGCACGTCGCGGCACAGGGCGCGCGGCCGTGTCCCGCCACGGCACAGCGGCACCTGTGCCAGAGCGAGGCAGTATGGGGATACATGGAAACCCGGCTCAGGCCAGCATCTGCGCGGTGACCGTCCTGTCGATGGCGTGGTAGGGCGGGTTGAACAGATTGTTCTCCTGTTCGTAGGTCCATACCTTGAACAGGCTGAGCCGGTGCGGGCCGAAACTGTGCAGCAACGGCACGTCGGTGGCATCGCGTCCGCGCGCGATGACGATGCGGCCGATCCTCGGAACATTGTGGCGGGGGTCGAACGTGTACCACTTGCCGTCGAGAAACACTTCCATCCAGGCCGAGAAATCCATCGGCGCCGGATCGGCCGGCACGCCGATGTCGCCGAGATAGCCATTCACATAGCGTGCCGGAATGTTCATGCAGCGGCAGAGCGTGATCGCCAGATGGGCGAAGTCTCGGCAGACGCCGACCTGCTCCTCATGCGCCTGCGCCGCGGTGCGGGTCGAGCGGGCATAGCCATAGCCGAAGGACAGCCGGTTGTGGACGTAATCGACGATCGCCTGCACCCTCGCCCAGCCGGACGGCAAACGGCCGAAAAGCTCCCAGGCGAACTGGCTCAGGTGATCGGTCTCGCAATAGCGGCTGCCCAGCAGATAAAACAGCACCTCGTCGGGCAGCTCGGCCACCGGCACCTCGCGTGCCAGCGTGTTGACCTCGTCCGTCTCGCCGCTGTCCTCGACCACGGCATCGTAGAGGATGCGAAAAGTGCCGGCGGGTGCGGTAAAGCGGCGGCACGAATTGCCATGCAAATCGCTGTAGAGCCTGGTCGGAACCGCGGGCGACGTCAGCATGCGCGTCTGCCGCTTGATGTCGGCCTGCCTGTCCCTGTGGATCTCGAGCATTGAAATCACCGGCGTGGCTCCAGCGCATTCAATGGCCATTTCGTAGCCGAGCCGAATCAGCATCGCGTCCCCCTTCGATGGTCGTGGAAAAGCAGCGAAGTTGAAACGCCGGAGGCGGATCGCGGTTCCCTGACTTACGGAAAAGGGGACTGGCCGAAAAGGTGGCCGCGCGGCTTCCAATGCCGACGCCGGGACGTTACCATCGGCGCTCCCTCGAAAGACCTCCCCGAAATCAAGGAAAATCATGTACGCGGGCAGAAAATTCGCCGCCTTCCTCTTCGACATGGACGGCACGCTCATCAATTCCATTGCCTCGGCCGAACGGGTGTGGAGCGACTGGGCGCGGCGGCAAGGGCTCGACGTCGCCGCCTTCCTGCCGACGATCCATGGCGTGCGGGCGATCGAGACGATCGCCGGTCTGGCGCTCCCGGGCGTCGATCCGGCGCATGAGGCCGACCTCTTGCTCAAGGCCGAAGCCGCCGATCTGGAGGGCATTGTTCAGATCGCCAGCGCCGCCGCGTTTCTCAACGCGCTCCCGCCGGGGCGCTGGGCGATCGTAACCTCGGCACCGCGCGAACTGGCGCTCTTGCGCATGAAGGCCGCCGGCATCCCCGTCCCTGCCGTGCTGATCGCGGCGGAAGATGTTTCACGCGGCAAGCCGGCGCCCGACTGCTTTCAGCTCGGCGCGACGCGGCTCGGTGTCGATGCGCGCGATTGCCTCGTGTTCGAGGATGCCCCGGCGGGCATCACGGCGGCCGAGGCGGCGGGCGCAGCGGTCATGGTCATAAACGCCACCCACCGGCATCCCCTGGCGACGCGGCATGCCGCGATCGCTGGCTACGACGCCATCGGCGTCACCGTCGACGAGCGCGGCTGGATCGCGCTCGAGCCGCAGCGAGCGGCGGCAGCGGCCTTCTAGGCTGTGGGACAATCAAACACCCGATTGCCGGCAAATGAGCTGTTTGCTGGGCCGGCATATTAGAAATCGCTGGTCAGGCCCTTGATCTCCCAGTCGCCGTAGCGGCCGGGCTCCTTGCCGCCGCGGCCGCCGACTTCCTTCGGCACCGCGGCTTCCTTGCGGCGGTAGTCCTCGCGCCGCGCCGCGGCCTCTTCAAGCGCGCGGCGAGCGGCGGGCGTCAGCGTCTTCAGCCGCGCTTCGTCATCCCTGGCAGGTGTTTTACTGGTCTCGTCGTTCATGCGATATTCCGGCGGATTGAAACAGGCCGATTGAAACGGGTACCGGCGTTTCCCATCATATAGCGATGAGCCCACGAGGATCGACCCCCTTACATCACGACCAGGACGGGAGCAGACGATGAACACACTTCGCACCGCCATGCTTCTTGCCGCGATGACCGCGCTGTTCATGGGCGTCGGCTTCCTGATCGGCGGCACGGGCGGCATGATGATCGCCTTCCTGATCGCCGCCGCCACCAATCTGTTCAGCTATTGGAACGCCGACAAGATGGTGCTGTCGATGAACCGCGCCGTCGAGGTCGACGAGAAGAACGCGCCCGAATATTACGCCATCGTGCAGGCACTGGCCGAGCAGGCAGGCCTGCCGATGCCCAGGACCTACCTGATCGACAATCCGCAGCCCAACGCCTTCGCCACCGGCCGCAACCCGCAGAACGCGGCTGTCGCCGCTTCCACCGGCCTTTTGCAACGGCTGACGCATGAGGAAGTGGCCGCGGTGATGGCGCACGAGCTCGCCCACGTCCAGCACCGCGACACCTTGACGATGACGATCGTCGCGACCTTCGCCGGCGCCATCTCGATGCTTGGCAATTTCGCCTTCTTCCTCGGAGGCAACCGCGACAACAACAGCCCGTTCGGTTTTGTCGGCGTGCTGGCGGCGATGATCGTGGCGCCCTTTGCCGCGATGATCGTGCAGATGGCGGTCAGCCGCACCCGCGAATACGAGGCCGACCGGCGCGGCGCCGAAATCTGTGGACACCCGCTATGGCTGGCCTCGGCGCTTGACAAGATCGCCCGCGGCGCCGAACGCATACCCAACCCGGACGCCGAGCGCAATCCGGCGATGGCTCATCTCTTCATCATCAACCCGCTGCACGGCGAGCGCATGGACAGTCTGTTCTCCACCCATCCGAGCACCGAGAACCGCATCGCCGCGCTGCAAGCGATGGCGCAGCGCATGGACGGGGGCGTATCGCGGTCCCCGCAGCGCCAGGCGCCAGTGCCGCCGCAGGCCGACGAGCCGCAATCGGCAGGACCGTGGGGCAAGCCGGCCGCGCCGGAACCCTCGGCAGAGCCCAAATCCAATCCATGGGGTCGCAATCCGACCGGGCCCAAGGGCCCGTGGTCGTGAGCGCGGCGGGCAGAGCACCTCGACGCACAGGTGGTCAGGAACACAAAAAGGACGGCGAGTTCGTTGCCGGCCTTGCCGCCCGCAAGGCGGCTGCGCGGCTGCTGGCCGCCGTCATCGATGCCAGGACGCCGCTCGACGGCCTGACCGACCATGAAAACGGCCATCCGCAGTACAAGGCGCTGGACCTGCGCGATCGCGGTCTCGTGCGCGCCATTCTGGTCACCGCGCTGCGCTATCGCATGACCATTGCCGGGCTGCTGGCGCGGCGTCTGGAAAAACCGCTGCCGGCCAATGCCACCGCGCTGTCGCATATTTTGCATGTGGCGGCCGCGCAGATCCTGTTCCTCGACATTCCCGACAGCGCCGCGGTCGACCTCGCCGTCACCCATGCCAAGTCCGATCCCCGCACATTGCGCTTTGCCGGCCTGGTCAACGGTGTGCTGCGCACGCTCGCGCGGATCAAGGAGGCTGAACTTCCAGAGGCCCTTGCTACCACCGATGAAGCGCCGAAATGGTTTTCCGACCGTTTGAAGGCCGCCTATGGCGTGGACGAGGCCGGACGGATACTCGCCGCCCACCGCCAGGAGGCCCCTGTCGATTTCTCGGTCAAGGCCGATCCGGAGCACTGGGCCGAAAGGCTCGGCGGCATTGCCCTGCCGACCGGCACGATTCGGGTGGAGAAGCTTGCCGGCCCGGTCACCGAACTGCCTGGCTTCGCCGAAGGCGCCTGGTGGGTCCAGGATGCCGCAGCCGGCCTGCCTGCCCGGTTGCTCGGTGATGTCGGCGGGCTTCGCGTCGCCGATCTCTGCGCCGCGCCCGGCGGCAAGACCGCCCAATTGATCGTGGCCGGCGCACGCGTCACCGCGATCGACACCTCGAAGAACCGGCTGGCGCGGCTGGCGCAGAATCTCGAACGCCTCCGCCTGTCGGCGGATATCGTGCAGGCCGACCTCCTCCAGTACGAGCCGGACGAGCTGTTCGACGCCGTCCTCCTCGACGCGCCCTGCTCCTCGACCGGCACGGTGCGGCGGCATCCCGACGTGCCATGGACCAAGACTGTGGCTGATGTCGAGAAGCTCGCCGATCTCCAGCGCCGGCTGCTCGCGCGCGCCGTCACCCTGGTTAAGCCGGGCGGAAGGATCGTCTTTTCGAACTGTTCGCTCGACCCACTCGAAGGCGAGGAGCTTTATCGTGGCTTCCTCGCCGCGACGCCTGGCGTCGTTGCCGACCCGCTTCGCGCCGGCGAGATCGTCGGCATCGATCCCTTCCTGACGCAGGAAGGCACGTTGCGCACCACACCTGCCGACCTCGATCTGGGCTCGCCGCAACGTTCCGGTCTCGACGGCTTTTTCGCCGCGCGCATGCGTCGCGCCGGCTAGGGCAATTCCACGAAAGCTGCGTGATGATTCTCCGTCCGGAATTGCGTGGAACAAGGATCTGGAGCGGAGTATGGATGCCCATAGGGCACTGAACCGCTCCAAGGTTTAAGCATAGGAAGCTGCTGGCTTTTTTGGGGAGCCACCGCGGCCAAGCCAGGCGCAGCGTCACCGCTCGCGGGAATTCGCCTTCGCATGAATCGTTGAATCAGATAAGCTTGCCCTTGGGATAGAGGACGATCAGGAGGGGTTTTGGCACTTGCTGCCGGCAACACGACGCGTCTGTGGGCGCTTGTCGCGAAGGAGTTTTGGCGCAAAACGCGCCGGCGCCTGCGTGCCGGACCGGTCTATCGCTGGCGCTATTCCGGCCGCACGCCCGAACGGGTGCTGATCGCGCCGCCGGACCTGCGGCTGGCCGACCCGCAGATCGCGCTCGAGATCTACTATGGCCGCTATCCCCTGTCGGGACATATGGTCGAGACCGGCGGCAAGTCGCCCTTCCAGATCAGCGTTCCCAATTACGGCTGGCAGAAGACGCTGCATGGCTTTCGCTGGCTGCGTCACATGCGCGCCGCCGGCACCGAGCTTGCCGCCGCCAATGCGCGTGCGCTGGTGTCCGACTGGATCGCCACGCATGGAAACAACATTTCCGGCATCGCCTGGGAGCCCGGCACGGCCGCCAAGCGCATCATCGCCTGGCTGCAGCATTCCTCGATCGTGCTGCAAGGCGCTGAATTCCCGTTCTACCGCGCCTTCCTGAAATCGCTGGCCGTCCAGATCCGCTACCTCAGGTCGATGGCGCGCGAAATGCCTGACGGCAAGGACAGGCTGCGCGCCCGCATCGCCCTCGCCTTCGCCGCCCTGTCGCTGCCGGCGCCCGCATCGGCGCTGCGCGGCGCCACCCGCAACCTCGCCGAGGAACTGGACCGCCAGATCCTTCCTGATGGCGGCCACATCTCGCGCAACCCAATGGCGGTGCTGGAAATCCTCGCCGACCTTTTGCCGCTGCGGCAGACCTACGCCAACCAGGCGGAAGCGCCGCCACAGGCCCTGATCGGCGCCATCGACAGGATGCTGCCGGCGCTGCGCTTCTTCCGCCACCAGGACGGCAGCCTCGCCCGCTTCAACGGCATGGGCGCCACCATCCATGACCGCATCGCCAGCATCCTGCGCCACGACGACACCGCCGGCTCGCCGCTGCTGCATGCACCGCATTCGGGCTATGAGCGGCTGTCCATGGGTGGCGTCACCGTCATCGCCGACACCGGCCTGCCGCCGCCCGTCCACGTCTCCAATGCCGCCCATGCCAGCTGCCTTGCGTTCGAGCTGTCGTCGGGCCGCCAGCACTACATCGTCAATGCCGGCATCGACACCTATGGCGCCGCCGAATTCCGGCCCCTGGCCCGCGCCACCGCCGCGCATTCGACCGCCACCATCAACGACACCTCGTCGGCGCGGTTCAGCCATTCGCTGCGCATCAACGATCTTCTGGGGTCGCCTTTGATCGGCGGCCCGCAGCATGTGCAGTGCAAGCGTATCGACCAGAAGGGCGTTCAAGGCTTCATCGCCCGCCATGACGGCTATATCCAGCGCTTCGGTTTCCTGCACGAGCGCGAGCTGAAACTGTCCTCGAACGGCAATGTGCTGACTGGCAGGGACCGCTTCCAGCGTCCTGGAGGTGCGGTGATCCGCAACAATGGCCGCGATTTCGTCACCGTGCGCTTCCACGTCCATCCCGACATCAACCTTTTGCAGGACGAGCATGACCGCCTGGTGCTGACCGCCGAGCAGGCCGATAGCTGGGTGTTCACCTGCACCGAGATGGTGCCGGAGGTCGAGGAATCGATCTACTTCGCCGGTCTCGGCGGCCCGCGCCGCAGCCGGCAGATCGTGCTTGCCTTCAAGCCGTCCGACATCGCCGAAGTCCACTGGCAGCTCACCCGCACCTCAATCGCCGGCTATCCCGAAAACAACTGACCGCGCCTGCGCTGACCGAGCTTGCGCCTTGATTTCCTGATCTCATATGATACGGCGCGGGCCTGCCCCTCCAGCCGTGAAAGCACGCCCATGGCCGTCGCCGCCAAGAACATTCCCGCTCCCGACCTCGTTCCCGTGCGTCGCGCGCTGCTCTCCGTCTTCGACAAGACCGGCCTCATCGATCTCGCCAGGGCGCTCGCCGCTTCCGGCGTCGAGCTGGTGTCGACCGGCGGCACGGCAAAAGCGATCGCCGATGCGGGCCTGGCGGTCCGCGACGTCTCCGAGCTCACCGGCTTTCCCGAGATCATGGATGGCCGCGTCAAGACCCTGCACCCGTCGGTGCATGGCGCCCTGCTCGGCGTTCGCGATGATCCCGATCACGCCGCGGCGATGCACAAATATGGCATCGAGCCGATCGACCTGGTCGTCTGCAATCTCTATCCGTTCGAGGAAGTCCGCCGCTCCGGCGCCGACTACGCGGCGATCGTCGAGAACATCGACATTGGCGGCCCGGCGATGATCCGCGCCTCGGCCAAGAACCACGCCTATGTCGCCATCGTCACCGACCCCGGCGACTATGCCTCCGTGCTCAATGCGCTGGAGATGAATATCGGCTCGCTTTCGCTGGATTTCCGCAAGAAGCTCGCGGCCAAGGCTTTTGCCCGCACCGCCAGCTATGACGCGGCAATCTCGGGCTGGTTCGCCGAGGCGCTGGAGATCGAGCACCCGACCTGGCGCGCCTTCGGCGGCAGGCTGGAGACCGTGATGCGCTATGGCGAGAACCCGCACCAGGGCGCCGGCTTCTATGTCAATGGCGACAAGCGGCCGGGCGTGGCCACCGCGCGCCAGCTCCAGGGCAAGCAGCTTTCCTACAACAACATCAACGATACCGACGCCGCCTTCGAGCTGGCCGGCGAGTTCGACCCGGCGCGCTCGGCCGCCGTCGCCATCATCAAGCATGCCAACCCGTGCGGCGTCGCCGAGGGTTCGACGCTGAAGGCGGCCTACGCCAGGGCGCTGGCCTGCGACCCGGTCTCGGCCTATGGCGGCATTGTCGCTGTCAATCGCATCCTTGACGCCGAGGCCGCCGAAGAGATCGTGAAGACCTTCACCGAGGTCATTATCGCGCCCGGCGCCACCGACGAGGCGGCAGCGATCGTGGCCGCGAAGAAGAACCTGCGCCTGCTGGTCGCGGGCGGCCTGCCGGATCCGCGCGCGATCGGCACAACCGTCAAATCCGTCGCCGGCGGCCTGCTGGTGCAGGGCAGGGACAACGCCGTCGTCGACGACCTCGAACTGAAGGTGGTGACGAAACGGGCGCCGACGCCGGCCGAACTGGCCGACCTGAAATTCGCCTTCCGCGTCGCCAAGCACGTCAAATCGAACGCCATCGTCTACGCAAGGGACAGCGCCACGGTAGGCATCGGCGCCGGACAGATGAGCCGCGTCGATTCCTCGCGCATCGCTGCCCGCAAGGCACTCGACGCTGCGGAAGCGGCGGGCTGGGCCGAGCCGCTGACCAAGGGCTCTGTCGTCGCCTCCGACGCCTTCTTCCCCTTCGCCGACGGCCTGCTGTCGGCCATCGAGGCCGGCGCCACGGCGGTGATCCAGCCCGGCGGCTCGATGCGCGACGACGATGTGGTTGCCGCCGCCGACGAGCATGGCATCGCCATGGTGTTCACGGGCGTGAGACACTTCAGACATTGAGCGCCTCACCCTCCCCTTGTGGGGAGGGTCGGCGAGCGATGTTTGCGAAGCAAAGCTCGTGAGACGGGGGGGCAGCGCCGTCCCCCACCCCGCTCCGCTTCGCGGATCGACCCTCCCCACAAGGGGGAGGGTAAATCACTCCGCCGCCCGGTCCGCCGGATACGGCGTCCTGATCAGGATCGCCATGCCTATGGCCAGGAACAGGATGATAACCGCCATGCCGAGCCGCGCCGAATCGCTCACCGCCGTGATGGTCGCCACCAAGAACGGCGCCAGGAAACTGGTCGCGCGCCCGGCCAGCGCATAGATGCCGAAATAGCGGCCGGATTCCGACGCCGTAACGCTGCGCGCCATATAGGACCGCGATGACGCCTGCACCGGCCCGAAGGCGAGCCCGATCAGCAATCCATAGAGGATGTAGGCCTTTTCCGCGGCGGTGCCGAACAGGCCCCCGGAATCGGTGGTCGAGAGCTGGATAAGCCCGAGCAGCGTGAAGCCGGGGCCGGTCGAGACGACGCCGATGGTGGCGACCGAAAGCATGACCAGCGCGATCATCACCACCGCCTTGGAGCCGAGCGCGGTGTCGAGCCGCGCAGCGATCCAGCAGCCGAAGATGGCGACGACGTTGAGGATGATGCCGAACATGCCGATCTCGGTGATCGACCACTGGAACATGCCGGCCGCGAAGGTGCCGCCGAGCGCCAGCAGCGCATTGACGCCGTCCTGATAGATCATGCGGGCGACGAGGAAGCGGAAGATGCCGCCGCGCCTGCGCACCTCGACCAAGGTCGACTTCAGCTCC
This sequence comes from Mesorhizobium sp. B2-1-3, assembly GCF_006442495.1. NCBI lineage: Bacteria > Pseudomonadati > Pseudomonadota > Alphaproteobacteria > Hyphomicrobiales > Phyllobacteriaceae > Mesorhizobium > Mesorhizobium sp. B2-1-3. The sequence goes on along the minus strand of NZ_VFWL01000001.1, from coordinate 679,586 downwards.
GACAGGCCTTCGCGCACCGCAGGCTTGATCGGGATGCCTTTGATGGCATCGGGAGTGAAGAGGAACATCGGCAGGATGAACAGGAAATACCAGCCGGCCGACAGCGGCCCGGTGGCGCGGGCATCCTCGCCGAGCTTCGGGTCCAGCCCGAACAGCGGGTCGAGGCCGATGATGGTCTTGCCGGTCTCCTGCGATCCGGCCAGGAACAGCACGACGAAGATCAGCGCGATCATACCGCCGAGATAGCCAAGCCCCCAGGCCATGTTGGAGATGCGGCCGATCTCGCCCTTCGGCACCAGGCGCGGCATCATGGAATCGTTGAAGACGGTGGAGAATTCAGCCGCCACCGAGGCCAGCGAGAACAATGCCACGATCAGGAACAGGTTCGAGCCGGGCGCGGCGAGCCACAGCAGCGCCAGGCTGGCGATCTTGATCGCCGCGAAGAAGGCGATCCACGGCTTGCGCGGCCCGGTCTGGTCGGCGATCGAACCGAGGATCGGCGACAGCACGGCGATGACCAGTCCGGCCGCGGCGATGCCGTAGCCCCAGACGGCCTGGCCGGTGGTCGGATCGCTGGCCATGCGCGAAACGAAATAGGGGCCGAAGATGAAGGTGGTGACGACCGTGAAGAAGGGCTGCGCCGCCCAGTCGAACAACATCCACCCCCAGATGCCGCGCCCGGACGCCCGCTGCACTGCTACTTCGGCCATGTCCCCTCCGGTCGCCTTCGTTTCGTTGGGCGGTTCACCCCATGTCTGCATGTTTTCCGCTGGTCATGCAAACGAACACGAGTCGCGCGGCCGTTCTTTGGCTTACCCGCCTTCATTCCGACGAGAGCAAGGGCGCCGACCCTAGCTCCCCCTTGTGGGAGGTCGGACCGAAGGTCCGGGTGGCGTCCGGCGCCGCCCCTCCCCGCTGCTTCGCAGGGCACCCGCCTGGGAAGGGTACGTCAGGCGATGGCTCACATCCCTGTCAGATCGCTCATCAGGCCCGATGCCACCGACAGCCGCGACACGGTGATGTCGCCGCCCTCGGTCAGCGCCTGCAGCCGTTCGCGGGTGCGGCCGATCCTCTCCCCGCCGGCCTCCAGCCACGCCGCCACCGGGTCGGCTGCCCCGGCGTGGTTCACGAGTGCCGCCACCGCGATGCCGCGCCGCGCGGTCCCGATCGTGTCGGTGGCGCGCGACAGGGCGAGCTGGTCGTAATAGTCCGCCGGTGTGATGGAGCGGGCCGCCTCCTCGACGCGCGGAATACGGAAGGCGTCGCTGACCGCGAAGAAGGCCTTCGCCGCGGCGACGATGTCGGCGCCTGCCGTTCGCGCCGTCAGCGCGATGTCGGGGATCAGCTCCGCCACATCGGCCAGCGCCAGTTGCGCTGCCAGCCTGTCCGGCGCCCCGGCCTTGACCAGTCCATGCCGCTTCTCGTCGATCCGTTCGCGCGAATAATCGGGGAGCAGCGAAACGAGTTTCGGCTCCAGCGCCTTGCGAGCCTCCTGCAATTCGGCGATGCGCTGGGCAAGCGGCGCCGTGCCGGCGTCGTTCTTCAAGTACCAGCCGCTGGTCACGTAGATCAGCCGGCTGACCGCCTGGTAGAGATCGAGCTGCATCTGGCCGTCGATCTGATTGTCGAGTGCGTCGATCTCGCGGTAAAGCGCCGGCAAGGCAAAGCCGTCGCGCACCACGGCGAAGGTGCGCACCACGTCGGCGGCGGTGCGCCCCGTTGCTTCCCGCAACCGGTTGACGAAGGAGGGACCGCCGCGGTTGACCAGCTCATTGGCGACGACGCGGGCGATGATCTCGCGGCGCAGGCGATGGCCGTGTATCTCAGCGGCATATTTCTTCGCCATCCGGTCGGGGAAATAACCCATCAGGTCGCGGTCGAAATGCGGCTCGTCAGGCACGTCGCTTGCGACGATGTCGGAAAACAGCACGATCTTGGCATAGGCGAGCAGCACGCCGAGCTCGGCCCTGGTCAGCGGCTCGCCGCGCGTCTCGCGCTCGGCAAGGGCCGCCGGCGAGGGCAGCGTCTCGACCGTGCGGTCGAGCAGGCCGCGTGCTTCCAGCGCCGACATGAAGCGGGCCTGGTGGGCGATGTCGGCGAGGCCGCGCTTGCGGGCGATGGAGAGCGCCAGCGTCTGCTGGTAGTTGTTGGACAGGACCAGCTCGCCGACCTCGCCGGTCATCTCGGCGAGAAGCTTGTCGCGCGCAGGCCGGGTCAACGACCCTTTGCGCATGGCGGACGCCAGCGCGATCTTGATATTGACCTCGACGTCGGAACAGTTGACCCCGCCCGAATTGTCGATGGCGTCGGAATTGCAACGCCCGCCATTCATGCCGAATTCGATGCGCGCGCGCTGCGTCACCCCGAGATTGGCCCCCTCGCCGATCACCTTGGCGCGCACGTCGAGCGCGGTGATGCGGACGGCGTCGTTGGCGCGATCACCGACCTCGGCGTTGGTCTCGGTCGAGGCCCGCAAATACGTGCCGATGCCGCCGAACCACAAGAGGTCGACGGGCGCCTTGAGGATGGCGCTCATGATCTCGACCGGCGTGGCGGTCGTCTTGTTGAGGCCGATCGCAGCAGCAGCAGCGGCCGGCAAGGTGATCGATTTCTGGCCGCGCGAGACGATGACGCCGCCCTCGGAGAGCTTGCTCTTGTCGTAGTCCTGCCAGCTCGAGCGGGGAAGAGCGAACATGCGCTGGCGCTCGGCCATCGACGCCGCCATGTCGGGATCGGGATCGATGAAGATGTCGCGGTGGTCGAAGGCGGCTATCAGCCTTGTCTTCGGCGACAACAGCATGCCGTTGCCGAACACGTCGCCCGACATGTCGCCCACCCCGACGACGGAGAAGGGCGTGGTTTGGATGTCGCGGTTCATCTCGCGAAAATGTCGCTTGACCGCCTCCCACGCGCCCTTGGCGGTGATGCCCATCTTCTTGTGGTCGTACCCGGCCGAACCGCCGCTGGCGAAGGCATCGTCAAGCCAGAAGCCATGGCTTTCACTGATGGCGTTGGCGGTGTCCGAGAAAGTTGCCGTGCCCTTGTCGGCGGCAACGACGAAATAGGGATCGTCCTGGTCGCGCCTGACAACGCCGGCCGGCGGGATGACGCCGTCGAGGCCGATATTGTCGGTGATCGACAAAAGGCTGGAAACGAAGTTCTTGTAGGCCGATGTGCCGGCTTCGAAGATGGCGTCGCGGCCGGCGCTCATCGGCAGCTTCTTCGGATAGAACCCGCCCTTGGCGCCGACCGGCACGATGACCGCGTTCTTGACCTGCTGTGCCTTGACCAGGCCGAGCACCTCGGTGCGGTAATCCTGGGCGCGGTCCGACCAGCGCAGGCCGCCGCGCGCCACCGGACCGAAGCGCAGATGCACGCCCTCGACCTCAGAGCCGTAGACGAAGATTTCCCGCCACGGTCGCGGCTCGGGCAATCCCTCGACCGAACGCGAATCGAGTTTGATCGCCAGCGACTGGCCCTTGGCTTTTGTATCGGCAACGAAATGATTGGTGCGCAGCGAGGCTTCGATGAGATTGAGGTAGCGGCGGATGATGGCGTCGTCATCGATGTTGGGAACGTCTTCCAGTGCGTCCCTGATCTTGGCCTTGAGATGCTTTGCCGCCACCACGCCTTCCGTCTCGGCCGTCGGCCCGAGCCGGGCGATGAACAGCGCGTGCAGGCCGCGTGCGATCTCGGGATAGCGGTTGAGGGCCGCGGCGATGAAATCCTGGCTCTGCGGGATTCCGGCCTGCTGCAAATAGCGACCATAGGCGCGCAGGATGGTGATTTCGCCCGACCACAGGCCTGCGGTCTGGGCAAGGCCGTTGTAGCCGTCATTGTCGACGTCGCCGCGCCACACCGACAGGAATGCGTCCTCGAACAGCGCGCCGCCATTGCTGAGGTCGATCGGCTTTCCGTAGCCGTTCTCCAGCTCCATGTCGTGGATGAACACGGTGCCGGGCTGATCACTATCGATCATGCCGGGCTGGCCGCTATTCCCGGCCTTGTCGTCGCCGACCTCGAAGGTGCGCTCGCTGATGACGCGGAAACCGATGTTTTCCAGCACCGGCACGCGCCGCGACAGCGCCACCGGGCTGCCATGGTGATAGATTTTCAGCGCCGCCTGGTGCGGCTTCTGCTCGGCATGGCGATAGTAATCGATGGCGATCGGATTGCTGGCGCTGATCTTGGCGATACGCCCGGCATCGACCAGCGCCACACCGGCGCTGAAGGAGTCCCGGTAGCTTTCCGGAAATCGTGCCGCGATCCTCTTCAGCGCCGGGTCGCTGCCGCTGGTTTCCGCCGCCTCGGAAAGGGCATCCTCCCAGGTGCGCACGATGTCGCGGATCGCCGCCTCGATCGTCGCCTGTTCGACCTTCGGCGTCTTGCCGCCGGAGCGGCCGATGATGAAATGCACACGCGCCAGCCCGCCTTCCGGGAAGGCCGGGTAGTAGGCCGACAGCCGGCCTTCGAACACCGTCTTGAGGTAGGTGCCGACCTTCTCGCGCACGACGCTGTCGTAACGGTCGCGCGGCACGAAGACGAGGATGGAGACGAAGCGGTCGAACTGGTCGGCGCGCACAAGTGCCCGCACGCGCGGCCTCTCGACGAGGCCCAGAATGGCCGCGGCATGCTTCCTCAGGATCGGCACCGGTACCTGGAACAGCTCGTCGCGCGGATAGCTCTCCAGCACGTTGATCAGCGCCTTGCCGGAGTGGTCGTGCCGGTCGAAACCGGATTTGGCGATGACGGTTTCGGCCTTCGACCTGAGATAGGGGATCTTCATCACCGAGCGCGTGTAGGCGGTCGACGTGAACAGGCCGACAATGCGCAGTTCGCCCGCCAGCGCGCCCTTGGCGGTGTAGGTCTTGATGCCGATATAATCGAGATAGATGCGCCGGTGCACGGAAGACTTGGCATTGGCCTTGGTGACGATCAGCGGCTCCGGCCCATGCAGGAAGGCTCGAATCTCCGGCGTTGTCGTCACCGCTTCGGTGCCGCGCCGCAGCACCAGCACGTCCAGGTCGGACAATATGCCCAGGCCAGGCTTGTCGGCACGCTCCAGCGTGCCGCTTTCCTCGCCGCCGACATATGTGAATTCGCGCATGCCGAGGAAAGTGAAATTGTCGTCGCGCAGCCACTCCAGGAAGGCGATCGCCTCGGCCACGCTCTTCTTGTCCAGGGGTACCGCCGAATAGCGGAATTCCGAGATCGCCTGGTCGAGGCGGGCCAGCATCGGCTTCCAGTCGCTGACGGCTGAATGGACCTGGCCGAGGATCTTGCGCAGCCGCTCTGCCAAGCCGTTCGCCTGCTCCGGGGTCAGCCGGGGAATATGGACGTGAATGACGCTCAGCCGGTCGTGGCTGCCGTCGTCCCTGGCAAAATTGCCGTCGCCGAGAATTTCCTCGACGCCGTCCTTGCCATGGCGGACGGTGATGACGGGGTGGGTGACCAGGGTCGGCTCGCCGGCACTCTCGGTGATCTCGCCGAGTATGGAATCGAACAGGAAAGGCATATTGTCGTTGACGACGGTGACGATCGTGACGGGTCGGCCCTCGCGAACGACGCCGGAATCGGTGTCGACGGCGACGGCGCACGCGCCCTTCTTGTGACCGGCGACCGCGCGGCCGGCGAGATCCGCGGCGCGTTCGAGGTCGGCCACCTCATAGGCGGCAATGTCTTCCGCCGGCGCGCGGGCGAGCAGGTAGTCGGCAAGCCTGGCCGGCCTTTCCTGCGTCTTCGGCATCGCCGTGGCTTTCTTCTTCGACCTGCTCGCCGATTTCACGCTGGCCATGATGCTTCTTTCCTCCCGTCGTATGCTTTTGCGGACTATGTAGCAGATGACCGCTATTTGGCGACAAAGGTTTGACGGCGTGCCAAGAATTATCGCAATTCGGCGGCAGCCGGCGACAAACGAGGAGGAATGCCCATGACCGACAAGATCACCGCGCTCGATCTCGCCGCCGCTGAACTGAGCGATGCGACCAGGACCTATTTCACCAAATGCGAGGAGAAGCTCGGCCTGGTCCCCAACGTGTTGCGCGCCTATGCCTTCGACGACAAGAAGCTGCGTGCCTTCACCGACATGTACAATGATCTGATGCTGGGTGATTCAGGCCTGTCGAAGCTGGAGCGCGAGATGATCGCGGTCGCTGTCTCCTCCATCAACCATTGCTACTACTGCTTGACGGCGCATGGCGCCGCCGTGCGGCAGCTGTCGGGCGACCCTTCGCTCGGCGAAATGATGGTAATGAATTTCCGCGCCGCCGATCTTTCATCGAAGCAGGTCGCGATGCTGGAATTCTCGGTCAAGCTGACAGAGGAGCCGGCCAAGATCGTCGAAGCCGACCGCGCGGCCCTGCGCATGGCCGGCTTCACCGACCGCGACATCTGGGACATCGCCTCCACGGCCGCCTTCTTCAACATGTCGAACCGGGTGGCGGCGGCAATCGATATGCGCCCGAACTCCGAGTACCACGCCATGGCAAGGTGACGAGCAGGCTACCTGCTCATATATTAGCCACCTCTCATTTTCATTGCTTGTTTGCCGGTTTGGTCAGATGATCGCCGGGCGGCATGACCGCATGCCGGTTCGATGCCGCCGACAAGGGAGGAGAACATGGCGAAATTTCTCTATGTCTATCACGGCTCCGGCAAGATGCCGATCGAGGAGGCCGAACGCAAAGCGGCGATGGATGCCTGGAACGGCTGGTACGGCAAGCTCGGCTCGGCCGTGGTCGACGGCGGCAATCCGGTCGGCATGTCGAAGACGGTGCTGCCCGACGGCAAGGTCGAGAACAATGGCGGCAGCAACCCGACCGCCGGCTACACGATCGTGGAAGCCAGGGACATCGACGATGCCGTCGCCAAGGCCAGGGATTGCCCGATCCTGATGAACCCGGCCTTCAGCGTCGAGATCGCGCCGATCGTCGAAATGATGTGACGGTCACGAGCGCGCCGCGATCGCCGCGGCTGCACTGGCCATGGTGGTGGCGCTGACGCGGTTGGCAATTCTCATGGCGCGCTTGCTCTTCAGGAGCTTGCGCGCCTGGGCGGCGGCAAGCACCCAGGCAAGGTCGATGATAACAAGCACCACCGCCATGGTCGCCGTCAGCTCGATCCAGCCAACCACCGTCACCGAAGCAAGGTCGATGATGGTCGGCAGCAAGGCCAGGTAGAACATCATGATCTTGGGGTTGCCGAGCGTCACGGCCATGCCGGCGAAGAACAGTTTGCCGGGCGAATCCTCGCGCGGCATCTCGCCTTCTTTCGCTTCGACAGGCGCGGTCCACATCTTCCAGGCGAGGTAAGCGAGATAGGCGACGCCGACCCATTTGACGATGACGAAAGCGAAATGGAAAGTCTGCGCCACCACCGCCAGCCCGAACACGGCCAGCGACAGCCAGATGCCCTCGCCGATCCACATGGCGAGCAGGAATGGGAACACGTCGCGAAATCCCTTGGCGATGACGCGGGCGACGAGTGCCGCGATCGAAGGGCCCGGCGAACCGGCGGCCACGAAGAGCGCGGCGGCGAAGATCAGGAGCGAGGTGAGGTGCATGGCGAGGATCTCGGCTTGAAAACCTTCAATGCCAGACATTAGCGCAAGCGATCGAGCTTCGGTAGCATCAACATGCTTGCCGGCCCGGCATCACGCGGCTAGATAGATCGCCGCGAAACAATTTCGAGCTTCACTTTGCCTACGTAACCGCCGGTCTCGTCAACTCCCCCGACACAATGCATGGCGCCGCCACAACGGTGCCTTTTTCCATTTCATGTGTTCCTCTGGGCGGCGGTTCGAGACCGGTTTGGCACTGCTGAACCGCTGTCGCATGCGCCGCGACGCCTGATCCCAAGAACCGCAGCCTACCGCCACGCCGTGCCCGCCTGGGCATCTCGACATTGCCGACCTGATGAACTTCCCGACGGGAAGGGCTTATCGGCATGTCTTCCGCCTTGCGCATCCGCTGGACGATCGCGCCTCAAACCGCACCACGTCCCCTGATCACCTGCAATCGCTGCGGCGGCGTCAAAGCCTATCGCAGCAGCGGAAAGTTCCGCGTCAACGCCAACGGCAAGCGCATTGACGTCTGGCTGATCTATCGTTGTATCAACTGCGACAATTCCTGGAATTTCGGCATTTTCGAGCGCCGCAACCGCCGCGACATCGAGCCGGCGCTGCTGCGGGCGCTGGAGAGCAACGATGCAGCACTTGCCCGGCGCCATGCATTCGATGTGACCGCACTGCGCGGCCAGGTGGGGCGTGTCGAGGAGTTTCCCGACGTCGACGTGCACAAGACGGCGCTTGGCGGGACAAGCGAAGCTGCAAGCGTGCTGGAGCTCCGGCTCGGGCTCGAAATGCCGATATCGCTGCGACTCGATCGTTTGCTCGCCAACGAACTCGGCATCTCACGGTCGCGGCTTCAGGCCCTGGAAGAGAAACGCCTGTTGGTTGTCGATTGCGACGGGGCCAAGGCTTTGCGCAAGCCGGCACGCGACGGGACGACGGTCCGCGTCGATCTGGCCGGCGAACCCGACCGGCAGGCCATCATATCTGCCGCCAGGGGATGAACGGCAGAGGGGCGAAGCACCAGGTGCTCCGCCCCTCCCGATCAGAAAGCAGAAATTACGCGGCGCCGACGGCCTTGGACGATTTCTCGAAGCGCTTGCGCTCGTTGGGATCCAGATAAAGCTTGCGCAGGCGGATGGTCTTCGGTGTCACCTCGACCAGCTCGTCGTCCTGGATCCAGGCCAGCGCGCGCTCCAACGTCATGCGGATCGGCGGTGTCAGCTTGACCGCCTCGTCCTTGCCGGCGGCGCGGATGTTGGTCAGCTTCTTGCCCTTCAGCACGTTCACTTCCAGGTCGTTGTCGCGGGAGTGGATGCCGATGATCATGCCCTGATAGACCTTGACGCCCGGATCGATGACCATCGGGCCACGATCCTCCAGGTTCCACATGGCGTAGGCGACGGACTCGCCCTGCTCGTTGGAGATCAGCACGCCGTTGGTGCGGCCGGGCAGTTCGCCCTTATAGGGCTCATAGGCATGGAACAGCCGGTTCATCACGGCGGTGCCGCGCGTGTCGGTCAAGAGTTCCGACTGGTAGCCGATCAGGCCGCGCGTCGGCGCGTGGAAGACGAGGCGCTGGCGGTTGCCGCCGGAGGGGCGCAATTCGACCATCTCGGCCTTGCGCTCGGACATTTTCTGCACGACGACGCCGGCATGCTCCTCGTCGACGTCGATGACGACTTCCTCGACCGGCTCCAGCAATTCGCCGTTCTCGCCCTTCTGCATGACCACGCGCGGCCGCGACACGGCGATTTCAAAGCCCTCGCGGCGCATGGTCTCGATCAGCACGGCAAGCTGCAATTCGCCACGGCCCGACACGAAGAAGGAATCCTTGTCAGGCGATTCCTCGATCTTGAGCGCGACATTGCCCTCGGCTTCGCGCAGCAGGCGGTCGCGGATGACGCGGCTGGTCACCTTGTCGCCTTCCGTGCCGGCCAGCGGCGAATCGTTGACGAGGAAAGACATGGTCACGGTCGGCGGATCGATCGGCTGCGCGTGCAGCGGCTCGCTCACGCTCAGGTCGCAGAACGTGTCGGCGACGGTGCCTTTGGACAGGCCGGCAATGGCCACGATGTCGCCCGCCTGCGCTTCCTCGATCGGCTGGCGCTCGAGGCCGCGGAAGGCCAGTATCTTGGAAATGCGGCCGGTTTCGATCTGGGTGCCGTCATGATGCAGCACCTTGACCGCCTGGTTGGCCTTCAGCGTGCCGCTCTCGATGCGGCCGGTGATGATACGGCCGAGGAACGGATTGGCTTCCAGGATGGTGCCGATCATGCGGAACGGGCCGGGATGCACGGTCGGCGCGGGCACATGCTTGAGGACGAGGTCGAACAGCGGCGACAGGCCCTGGTCCTTGGGACCTTCCGGATTTTCCGAGACCCAGCCGTCGCGCCCCGAACCATAAAGGATCGGGAAGTCGAGCTGCTCGTCGGTGGCGTCGAGCGCGGCAAACAGGTCGAACACCTCGTTGACCACCTCGACATGGCGGGCGTCCGGCCGGTCGATCTTGTTGATGACGACGATGGGCTTCAAGCCGACCTTGAGCGCCTTGCCGACGACGAACTTGGTCTGCGGCATCGGGCCTTCGGCGGCGTCGACCAGCACGATCGCCGAATCCACCATCGACAGGATGCGCTCGACCTCACCGCCGAAATCGGCGTGGCCGGGGGTGTCGACGATGTTGACGCGGGTGCCCTTCCAGTCGACCGAGGTCGCCTTGGCCAGGATGGTGATGCCGCGTTCCTTTTCGAGGTCGTTGGAATCCATGGCGCGTTCGGCGACGCGCTGATTGTCGCGGAAGGCGCCGGATTGTTTCAGAAGCTGGTCGACAAGGGTGGTCTTTCCATGGTCGACGTGCGCGATGATCGCGATATTGCGGAGGTTCATGATCTGGTCTCGGGAGCGTTGCAGGCAGCAGGCCAAAAGGCGCCGCCTCTTTCGTGTTGCGCGGCTCATACAGGGTTTTTCGCATTTGCGAAAGAGGAAGCGCGACACCAAATAATCATCAAATCTTAAGCATCGCCATGTGAAATGGTTTTGTTAACCAAGGCGGGAACCTTTTGCGGGCCCGGGCAGTTCGAACACCATGACCAACGCAGTCGTCAAATTTCGGCCGATTCTTGCAACTGCGGCTCTCGCCGTGCTGCTGGCTGCCGGCGCCGCTCAATCCGCGGCGACGCTCAAGGAAGCGCGGCCCGCTCTGCCGAGCGATGTCCCGAGCGCCGAACAGGTCTTTGCGGATGCGCCCGATGGCGTCGATCCGGTGGTGACGGGGCCCGTCAGCGCGGCCTTCAAGCAAAGGCAGGAAAGCGCCAATTGCGATAGTGCGGTTTGGCCCAACGTCCCGTTGGTCTGCTATCCCGACTGATCGGCTGCGCGCCGTCGAACTGCCGATCTCCCCTTTATCGAAAAGATCGCCAATCTGACCGACGGCACACTCGTTCGAAGGCGCACTATGCCGCTTGCGGCTCCGGGTCGAACGCCGGCCGGCTGGTGTTGATCAGGAGCGAGATACAGGCGGCGGCAATCGCGGTCATGCCGGCGATCAGGAAGGCCAGTTCGTAATTGCCCTGCAGTTCGCGCATGGTGCCGCCGAAGAAGGCGGCGGTTGCCGCGCCCACCTGATGGCCCGCGACGATCCAGCCGAACACGATCGGGCCGCTGCGGTCGCCGAAGGCTTCATTGGCGAGCCGCAGCGTCGGCGGCACGGTGGCGATCCAGTCGAGACCGTAAAGCACGGCGAAGATGATCAGACTGGTCGCCGAAAAGCCGGAATAGGGCAGATAGATCAGCGAAAGGCCGCGGATCGCATAATAGACGCCGAGCAGCTTGCGCGGATCGAAACGGTCGGTGAGCCAGCCCGACAGCGTGGTGCCGATCAGGTCGAAAATGCCCATCATCGACAACAGGCCAGCCGCCTGCACCTCGTTGATGCCCATATCGCCGCAAAATGCGATGAGATGCGTGCCGACCAGCCCGTTGGTGGTGAAACCGCAGACGAAGAAGGTGGCGAACAGGTACCAGAAGACGCGCGTGCCGGCGGCGCGGCGCAGCGTCGTCAGCGTGTGGGTCAGGAAATTGCCTTGTGCCGCCGGCGGTACCGGCGGCACGTCGTCGGCTTCCGCGCCGTAGCGCACCATGCCGATCGATGCCGGGCGTTCCGGCACCAGCAGCAGCACCAGCGGCACCAGACAGGCCGTTGCGACGGAGATGGCGGTGACGACCGGCTTCCAGCCGCCTGACTGCGCCAGCGAGGCCAGCAGCGGCAGGAAGACCAGCAGACCGGTGGCGCTGGAGGCCGACATCAAGCCCATGACGAGGCCGCGGTTGGTCTTGAACCAGCGGTTGACGATCGTGGCACCGAGCACGGTGGCGACCGCGCCGGAGCCGACGCCGGAAAACACGCCCCAGGTGATCAGCAGATGCCATGGCTTGGTCATCAGCAGGCTGAGCGCGGTGGAGGCCGACATCACCACAAGCGCGGCAAGCAGTGTGCGCCGCAGCCCGATCCGCTCCATCAGCGCGGCGGCAAACGGCCCGGTCAGGCCGTAGAGGAAGATGCCAACCGCGGCAGCCAGCGACACCACGTCGCGCCGCCAGCCGAAACTTTCCTCCAGCGGCAGCATCATGACGGCTGGCGCGGAGCGCAGGCCGGCCGCGATCAGCAGGCAGAGAAAGATGACGGCGACCACGACGAAAGCGTAGCGCTGGCCAAATGGACGGGATTGAGCTAGCATGTTACTGACCGGTACGTTGCAGGATGGAAACATGTATACGTACCGATCGGTAACAGTGTCAACCGAGACCGCGAATGCCACCAGACAATAAAATTGAACCGTCCATCAGCAGCGCTCACGCGTCGGCTCCGCCAAAGGCGGCGGAAAAGATACTCGGCGTGGCGCGCGATCTGTTTTACCGGCGAGGCATCAGGGCGATCGGCGTCGACGAGATCGTCAGGCGCGCCGGAGTCACCAAGCCCAGCCTCTATCGCAGCTTTCCCTCCAAGGACGAATTGGCCGCCTCTTATCTGCGCCGATACGACCTCGAATTCTGGGAACGCTTCGACGAGGCGGTGAACGCCCATCCTGGCGATCCGCGCGCGCAAATCCGAGCCTTCCTGACCCGCGTCGGCAAGCGCACGCAGAAGCCTGACTATCGCGGCTGCGGCATGACCAATGCGGCCGTAGAATATCCCGAGCGCGGCCATCCGGCGCGCGTGGTGAGCGAGGACAACAAGCAGGAACTGCGCCGCCGCCTGCGCGCCATGGCCGCCGCAATGAATGCCGCCGACGCCGACACGCTGGGCGACGGTCTGCTGCTTCTGATCGAAGGCGCCTATATCAGCGGCCAGTTGTTCGGCGCCGGCGGCCCGGCGGCGTCGGTAGCCGTAAACGCCGATCTGCTGATCGAGGCGAGCTTGAAGAAATAGCATTTGGCGGTAGGCTGTTGCGACCCCCAACGGAGATGTCCGCGATGCGCAGCCTGGTTCTTCCGCTCGTTCTCGCCAGCGTCTGCCAGGCAGCGCATGCCGGCGAGATATCGAGCGCCTACACCGATCTCGACTGGAAGAACGACTGCGTCACCTATGCGCAGGCCGGGGACGGTGATGGCGACTGGGCCGACCTCGCCTGTTCGGGCTATCGTGGCTATCCGGTGCTGATCGCCTATGACGATGCGCGCGAATCGCTGTTTTATGGTTTCCCGCCCGGCGGCGACATGACATCGGTCTGGGAAAGTTTCTCCGGCTTCAATTCCTCAGGCGCCAGGATCGAGTGGCGCATCGAGACCGACGGCGACAAGGCGGTGCCGTTCGCGGTCATTCACCGCCGCTCGATCAGCAATCCGGAAGACGAGAAGAAACCCACCGACGTGCTGCTCGTCTCCAAGGTCGCGCAAATGGATGCGCGCGACGGCTGCACGGTCGCACTGGTGCTGGCTACAGGAAATCCTGCCGCCAACGATCAGGCGCGCAAGCTTGCCGACGAGAAAGCACGGTCCTTCGCCTGCGGCAAGGACCGGCGCACCGTCATCGGCGAGGTGCCGGCTTTCGGGCGCGTCGACAATTGAAGGACAAGCGTTCGCCGCTCGCCGACGTGTCAAATGCTTCTGTTTTCACGCGCCCTCGTCATCACCGTTGAGGACAGCAATGTCTCGGAGCGCGCTGGTCTGCTTGTTGTGGGCTCAGCCGTAGATCTGCTTATGGACCTGATAAAGCATTTCCGAGCGGTCGGCGCGCATGTCGGCCAGATCGCGGCTGGAGAAGCTGTCGATTTCAGCGACGAGGCGGTTGTAGTTCTTGCGCTTGGCGATGCTGCTGCGGGCGCGGGTCAAGAGGCTGTCGAGGATCATAGCGAGTTTCCTTCTGGGCCGCATTTGGCGGCCGGTTTCTTCCTCCCTTGATCGATACGGAGCATGACATAGGAATGGTGCATCGCAAAAAGAAGATGTTGCAATGCACCATTGCGCTGTGTGCATAGCCGGTTAATGGCGCCTGAACGCCACCCCCGGCGCCGGCGCATTGCCCTTCCCATGATGGGAATGCCTGTTCCTGTCGTTTTGTCTTACAAATTGCGGAAATGTCATCGCCGCCGACCTTGCCATATCGATCTCCTGCTGGCTTGATCGCCGCCGGATTGCCAACGTTACCGGGAGGAAAGAATGGCCGCCGCAGACTATGAAATTCTCGATCCGCGTTTTGCGCGGCTGTTCAACGGCAATGCGCAAGTGGACAAGCTCTTTACCGGCTGCCGATGGGCGGAAGGGCCGGCCTGGTTCCCCGCCGGCCGCTATGTCGTCTGGTCCGACATCCCGAACAACCGCATGATGCGTTACGACGAGACCGACGGCAGCGTCAGCGTGTTTCGGCAGCCATGCGGCAATTCCAACGGCAACACCGTCGACCGGCAGGGTCGGCTGGTGACCTGCGAGCATTCGGGGCGCCGCGTCAGCCGCACCGAGTTCGACGGTTCGGTCACCACCATTGCCGCCAAATGGAAGGGCAAGCGGCTGAATTCGCCCAATGACGTGGTGGTCAAGTCGGACGGCTCGATCTGGTTCACCGATCCAACCTACGGCATCGACACCGATTACGAGGGCGACAAGGCCGAGAGCGAGATCGGCGCCTGCCATGTCTACCGCGTCGATCCCGGCACGGCCGAGGTCGAGGCCGTCATCACCGACATGGTCAGGCCGAACGGGCTCGCTTTCTCGCTCGACGAGAGCAAGCTCTATGTCGTCGACACCGGCCGCACGCATGGCGCGCAGAACCCGGCGCATATGCGGGTATTCAATGTCGGCGAGGGCGGCAAGAAGGTCTCGGGTGAAAAAGTCTTCGCCGATTGCACCGCAGGCCTGTTCGACGGCTTCAGGCTCGACGATGCCGGGCGCATCTGGACCAGCGCCGCCGATGGCATCCATTGCTACGATCCGGACGGAACGCTGATCGGCAAGGTCAAGGTGCCCGAGGTGACGGCCAATTGCGTGTTCGGCGGCGCCAAGCTGAACTGTCTCTACATCGCCGGCACCACCTCGCTCTACATGGTCCGGCTGATGGTGAACGGCGCCAAGACCTACTGAGCTGAATTAAAGGGGAGGACGTCATGCCATTCGTCAACATCCGCATCGTCAAGGAAGTGATCGCCGCCGATCCGGCCGGCAAGAAAGCCGATATCGCCAAAAAAGTCACAGCGGCGATCATGGACGCCACCGGGCTCGGCAATGACGATGTCTGGGTGGTCTTCGAGGAGGTCAACGCCCGCGACTGGTACGTCGGCAAGACCGATGTCGAGACGCTGAGAAAAGGGTAGGCGCTAACGCGCGCGAATGAAATCCGCGAAAGCGGACAACGCATCGCGCATTGCCAACGCGTTCGCCTGCTCCCCCAGGACGGCCTCCACCTCAGCTGGCTTCTTGCCGAGCAGCCCGATCTCCAGCCCGCCGTCATAAAGCGCGAAGGACATGGTGCGCATGATCTCCGCCAATGCGGCGCGGGCATAGAGCGAGCGCGGCGAGGCGTGCACCAGCATGGCCGGCTTGTCGACGGCGGCATCGCGCGAGACCAGCCAGTCGAGCGCATTCTTCAGGCCGCCCGGCACGCCATGCGCATATTCCGGGCATGAGATGATGACGCCGTCGGCGGCGGTGACGGCATCGATCAGCCTGGACGCTTCGGACGGCGTCCGCTCACCCTCGTCGTCGGGGTTGAAGATCGGCAGCAGGCCGAGTCCTTCATGGATGGCGACGCGGCAGCCCTCTGGCGCGTTCCACGCCAGTGCCGCGACCAGGGCCGAATTGGTGGAGGCCGCCCGCAGGCTGCCGGAAATGGCAAGGAGGTTCAGCAAGGCGACGCTCGGACGAATCTTCCGCGCAGGCTACCACATCGTCTGCTTGTATTCGTCGTCCAGCCAGCGGTCGGTCGCCTCGGCCGAATCGGCGAGCGCCAGCTGGTCGCGCAGGATCTGGCCGAGCGTCGGCAGCGTGGCGCGATCGTGCCAGCTCTCCGGCTTCCAAAGCTCGGAGCGCATGAAGGCCTTGGCGCAATGCATGTAGGCGGCCTTGACGGCGACCACGACGACGCTCTGCGGCTCCTTGCCGTCGACGGCCAGCCGTTCGCGCAAACCCGCGTCGACGGTGATGCGGGCGTCGCCGTTGACGCGCAGCGTCTCGTTCATGCCGGGAATGAGGAACAGCAGCCCGACCGACGGGTTGAGCAGGATGTTCTCCAGCGTATCCAGCCGGTTGTTGCCGGGCCGGTCGGGGATGGCGATGGTCCTGTCGTCAAGCACGGCGGCGAATCCTGGCTTGTCGCCTTTGGGCGTCACATCGGCATTGCCTTCGCCGTCGGAGGAGCCGATCAGCACGAAGGGGCTCTTGCCGATGAAGGAGCGGCAATGGCCGTCCAGCGCCTTCAATTCTTTGCGGATCGAACCATCCGTCGGACGCGGCGTCTTGTAGATCGTCCGCAGCTCTTCGCGCGTGGTGACGAATTCCATGGCACTCCCCCAATTTGCAGGCCTTACTTGCCGGCCTTCTCTTCGCCGCCGGTCTTGTCGTCCAGCGAATGGCGCAGGATCAGCGGCATCTGGCTGAAGGTGAACAGAAGCGTGATCGGCATGATGCCCCAGACCTTGAAGGTAACCCAGGCATCGGTCGAAAAATTCCGCCACACCACCTCGTTGACGAGGGCCAGGAACAGGAAGAACAGACCCCAGCGGAAGGTGAGTTTTCTCCAGCCCTCGGCATCAAGCCTGAAGGCGGAATCGAAGACGTAGCCAAGCAGCGATCTGCCGAAGAACAACCCTCCGAGCAGCACGCCGCCGAACAGCGTGTTGACGATGGTCGGCTTCATCTTGATGAAGATGTCGTCCTGCAGGTAGAGCGTCAACGCGCCGAAGATGAAGACGACGACGCCCGACACCATCGGCATGATCGGCAGGGTGCGGGTGAGTAGCCACGACGCGACCAGCGCGATCGCGGTGGCGGCCATGAACAGGCCGGTGGCGACGAAGATCGGGCCGCCGAATTCAGCCAGCGCCGGGAATTTCTGCGTCAGCCATTCGCCGCGCGCATTGGCGAAAAAGAACACCAGCAGCGGCCCTAGCTCGAGAACGAGCTTGAGCAGCGGGTTGACGCCTTCCTTCTTCTCTTTCTGCGGGTCGGACGGATCGCGTTCGAGAATGGGTGGGTTCATATCTTCCTTCTTACGCACGATCCGGTTGAAGCAACTTCCGGGATCATGCCGTTAGGCAACGCCAGCGATCGCCCTGGCGAATTCGCTTGCCGAGAACGGTTCGAGGTCGTCGACCTGTTCGCCGACGCCGATGAAATAGACCGGCAATCTGTGTTTTGCCGCGATCGCCACCAGAATACCGCCACGCGCCGTCCCGTCCAGCTTGGTCATCACCAGGCCGTTGACGCCGGCGATGTTGCGGAAGATCTCCACCTGGTTGAGCGCGTTCTGGCCGGTGGTGGCGTCGACCGTCTGCAGCACGGTGTGCGGCGCTTCCGGATCGAGCTTGCCCAGCACGCGCACGATCTTCTCGAGTTCCGCCATCAGCTCGGCCTTGTTCTGCAGGCGGCCGGCGGTATCGATGATCAGCACGTCGGAGCCTGCTTCCTTCGCTTTCTCGAAAGCATCGTAGGCGAGGCCGGCGGCATCGGCGCCGAGCTTGGAGGCGATGACCGGCGATTTCGTCCGCTCGCCCCAGATCTTGAGCTGCTCGATGGCGGCGGCGCGGAACGTGTCGCCGGCGGCGAGCATCACCGACAGGCCGCCATCGGTCAGTTTGGCCGCCAGCTTGCCGATGGTCGTGGTCTTGCCGGTACCGTTGACGCCGACCACCAGGATGACATGCGGCTTGTGGCTGAGATCGAGTTCCAGCGGCAGGGCGACGGGGGTCAGCACCTTCTCGACCTCCTGCGCCATCACGGTGCGGACCTCGGCGTCGGAGACATCCTTGCCGTAGCGGCTGGCGGCTAGCGAATCGGTGACGCGCAAGGCCGTCTCCAGCCCGAGATCGGCGCGGATCAGCACGTCCTCCAGATCCTGCAGCGTGTCGTCGTCGAGCTTGCGCTTGGTGAAGACGCCGGCAATGTTGCCCGACAATTCGCGCGAGGAGCGGGCAAGCCCGTCCCGCATGCGCTGGAACCAGGAGCGCCGCGGCGCCGGCGCCGGCGCCTTCTGCGGCTCGGCCTTCTGCTCCACTTTTTTGGCGACCGTCACCTTGACGGGAGCGGGCGTGGGCTTCGGCGGCGCGGGAACTGCCTCAGGTTCCGGTGCGATTTCGGCGCGTACAGGCCGCGGCTCGATCGGCGCAGGCTGGCGAATTGGCGGCGAGATTTCGGCGGCGGTTTCGGCACTGGGGGCCAGGTTCTCGACAGGTCGGCGCTGCCCCTCACCTTTGCCCTCTCCCCGTGAAGGACGGAGAGAGGGAGGCGTTGGCGATGGAACTTCTTCCTTCTCCCCGTCACTATAGGGGGAGAAGGTGCCGGCAGGCGGATGAGGGGCGGCGCCGGCCTGTGAAGGCTGCGCCGAAGACGGTGTCGCAGGAATCTCGATTGGCGCCGGCGTCTCGACCGGAACTTCGGCGGGCGTCGGCACTTCGGCGGGTGCCGGTTCCGGCAGCTGCTCCGGGCGCGACGGGACAATTTCCGGCTCGGCGGGCGCTGGTTGCGGTACCTCCTGCGGCCGCGGTTCGGGCGCAGGCTCCGGAATGGCCGGGGGTGTCGGAATTTTCTCAGGGGCCGGCGGCTCCGGGCGCTCTGGCGCCGGTGCCGGTTCCTCCTCCGGCCGCGGCTCCGGCAGGGGTTCCGGCTCGGGCGGAACGATCGGCTCCGGCACCGGCGGAATGGCCGGGGCAGGCTCGGGTGTCGGCTCCTCGGGCGGCGCGGGCTCGACGGGAGGCTGAGCCTGGCTCTCCTCCCGCTTCAGGAATTCCGGAACGGCCTGCTCGGCCGCCGGCTTCAGCGTGTCGAGCTGATCCCATTTGATCGGCGGCAGCGGGGCGGTCTCGTCGACGCGCTCCTCGACGACCTCCTTCTTGCCGAACGAAAATATCTTCTTGAAGAACCCGGCCATCTCTTGCGTTTCTCAGGCGGCGCGGGCGGCAAGCGGAACCGCGATCAGCCGGGCGCCGTCATGGCCGGTGACTGTTGCTTCGACGATCTCGCCCGGCGCGCCGGTGGCGAGCGCGGCGAGCGTGAACCCTTCGGTGCGGCCGAGCCCGTCGCGCTCGATCAGGATCGACTGACGCGTTCCGGAGAGCGACGACAGATGGCGGCGATATGCCGTCTCGCCGGCGTCGCGCAGGCGGGCTGCCCGCTGCTTGATCACTTCGCGGCGGACCTGCGGCATGCGCGCGGCGGGCGTGCCTTCGCGCGGCGAAAACGGAAAGACGTGCAGGTGGGTCAGCCCGCATTCCTCGACGATCTTTGCCGAATTTTCGAACATCGCCTCCGTCTCGGTCGGGAAGCCGGCGATGATGTCGGCGCCGAAGACGACGTCGGGGCGCAGCTTGCGCACGTCTTCGCAGAAGCGGATCGACTGATCGCGCAGATGCCGACGCTTCATGCGCTTCAAAATCATGTCGTCGCCCGATTGCAGCGACAGATGCAGATGCGGCATCAGCCGCGGCTCGGTGGCGATGGCGTCGAGCAAATCGTCGTCGGCCTCGATGGAATCGATGGAGGAGAGGCGCAGGCGCTTCACGTCCGGCACCTGGCGCAGGATCGTCTTCACCAGCCTGCCGAGTTTCGGCGCACCCGGCAGGTCGGCGCCGAAACTGGTCATGTCGACGCCGGTCAGCACGATCTCGGCATAGCCGTTGCCGGTGAGCCGCTTGACCTGTTCGACCACGGCGCCCATCGGCACCGAGCGTGAATTGCCGCGGCCATAGGGGATGATGCAGAAGGTGCAGCGGTGGTCGCAGCCATTCTGCACCTGCACGAAGGCGCGTGCCCTGCCCTCGATGGCATCGACCATATGGCCGGCGGTCTCGCGTACGGAGAAGATGTCGTTGACGCGCGCCTTCTCGCTGTCGTTGACGCCGAAATCCGGCAGCGCGCGATAGGAATTGGCCTTCAGCTTCTCCTCATTGCCAAGGACGAGATCGACCTCGTCCATGGCCGCGAAATTCTGCGGCTCGGTCTGCGCCGCGCAGCCGGTGACGATGATGCGAGCTTCGGGGTTGTCGCGGCGCGCCTTGCGGATCGCCTGTTTGGCCTGGCGGACCGCTTCGCCGGTGACGGCGCAGGTGTTGAAGATGACGGCGCCCCCAGCCAGCCCACCGAGGCCCGCAGTTTCGGCCTCGCGCCGCATCACCTCGGATTCATAAGTGTTCAGCCGGCAGCCGAAGGTCACCAGTTCGATGCGATTGGGGCCCTTCCCCACATCGCCATCCTTGAAAGGAGCGGGCATCAGGCCGCGCTTTCGGTGTCGCGCGCCCAGGCGCCGCTCGAGGGATCGAAGCTGCCGGAAAACTCCCATTCGGCCGCACCGGTCAGGATGACATGGTCGTTTTCAAGCCATTCGACGTGCAGCGAGCCGCCGCCGGGGGTCAGTAGATTGACGCTGCGCCCGGTGCGCCGGGTGCGGGCCGCAGCCACGACGGCGGCGCAGGATGCCGTGCCGCAAGCCTTGGTCAGGCCGGCGCCGCGTTCCCAGGTGCGGATGATCATGCTGTCGGGCGAGGTCACCTGCGCGATGGTGATGTTGGCGCGCTCGGGGAAGATCGGATGGTTTTCGAGCAGCGGTCCGAAGCGGTCGAGTTCGTAGGACCAGACGTCGCGGTCGACCCAGAAGATGGCATGCGGATTGCCCATGGAGACGACCGAGGGCGAATGCAGCACCGGGGCGTCGATCGGCCCGACCTGCAATTCGATCATGCGGGTATCGCGAAACTCCTCAGCGAGCGGAATGTCCCGCCAGCCGAAGCGCGGCGTGCCCATGTCGACCGAGATCGAGCCGTCGGCATGTTCCTGCGCGTTGAGGATTCCGGCGACGGTCTCGAAGGTGAATGTCTTTTGTCCGGTCTCGGCCGCCAGCGCCTGGACGACGCAGCGCATGCCGTTGCCGCAGGCCTGCGCGCCCGAGCCGTCCGAATTCAATATGTCGATGAAATAGGCCGTACCCGGCGTCCGCGCCTCATGGATCGCCATGATCTGGTCGAACCGCGTCGAGGCATCGGCGTTGAGCGCGATCGCAGCTGTCGGCGTCACCCGGTCGGCACGGCCGCGCATGTCGGCAACGATGATCTCGTTGCCGATGCCGTTCATCTTGGCGAAAGGGGCGGTGCCTGCCATTTCTTCCGGTCATTCCGTACTGTTTGCCGCTATATGGCGGAAAAGGGCGGGAATTACCAGTGCATCGCGCCTTCAGGTGACGGCGAAGACGCCGAGCACGATCAGCAGGAATATGATCAGCACGATACCGATCAGGATGCGCGCGCCGGTGGCGGCCGCACCTGCTAATGCCGGCATGCCGAGCAGGCTCGCAGCGGCGGCGATAATCAGGAGAATGATGATCCATTTAAGCATGGAAATGCCTCGCAAAGCGATAGAAATCGAAGCCCCTTCAACAAACGCGCCGGTGGCGCTCGGGTTCCGCCGGCCGCGGCCGGCCCCGGTCAAAGCGCCGCTTCCTGCGGCACGTCCCAGACCTCACCTGGCCGCAAGGCGCGAAAACGTTCGCGCGGCAGGCCCTCGGCCTCCAGCGCCTCGTCGAGCTTGCGTGCCGGCTCGTCGATCGGTTCGTCGGTGAGCTGGAACGTGCCCCAATGGCAGCCGGCCGCATAGGCGGCGTTGCACAATGTCATGCCTTGCACCGCCTCCTCCGGGTTTTGATGCTGCGAGGCCATGAACCAGCGCGGCTCATAGGCGCCGATCGGCAGGATGGCGAAGCGGAAGCCGCCGTGCTTGTGAGCCATGAGCCGGTAGTTGATGCCGTCATGGAAGCCGGTATCGCCCGCGAAATAGATCCGGCCGGCCGGCGTCTCGATGACGAAGCCGGCCCATAGCGCCATGCGCCGGTCGCGTGTGCCGCGCGCCGACCAGTGATGCGCCGGCTCGACATGGACGGCCACGCCATCGCCGATGTCGACCCTGTCGCCCCAGTCATGCGCCGAGAGCCGCATGCCGGGAACCGCCCCGCCAATCAGGATGTCATTGCCGAACGGGGTCACCACCAGCGGGTCGTGCCTGGCCTTGAGCTGCTTCAGCGTCGCGATGTCGAGATGGTCGTAGTGATTGTGGCTGACCAGCACGAGATCGATCGGCGGCAGGTCGGCCAGGGCGATGCCCGGCGCGTTGACGCGTTTCGGCCCGACGAAGGAGAACGGCGAGGCCCGCAGCGACCATACCGGATCGGTGAGGATGTTCAGGCCCGCGGTCTGGACCAGCAGCGTGGAATGACCGACCATGGTCACGGTCAGGCCGGCGCCCTCGACACGTGCAGGCGGCTTTGCCTGCGGAAAGGGGCTCGGATTGGTGGCCGGCCATTTCGAGCGTTGGCCATTGAACTGCCATTTCAGCAGATCGGCGAAACGCGCCGGCGGCTGGCCGCCGGGATTGAAGAACAAGGTTCCGTCGAAATGATCGCTGGGCGGGCCGTTATAGTAGCGATTGGCGGCTTTCGGTCTCGCAGCCAATTTGCGGCTCCAGCGAATTTCGTCTTGATAGACATAGCCCTTGTGCCGGCTGGCGCAAGCGTTTGCCGGCCGAATGCCAACGGCCCGGGCGGCCGGCTTGAGTAGGATCGGATTGGGGAGGACGATGCCATGGCGATGAAGCGGACCAGGACACCATGGATGAAGGCCGGGGATTTCGGCCGCTCGCTGGCGCGCGGCATCGGCGTCAACCTGCTGGTGAGCGACATGGCGGCCATGGAAGCCTTCTGCCGCGACGTGCTCGGCGCCGATATCATCTATGCCGACGAGGATTTCGCGGCGATCGAGCTGCTGGGCTCGGTGTTCATGCTGCACGCCGACCATTCCTATCTCGACAATGCCATGACAGGGACGATCGCCGGCGCCGAGACACGCGGCGCCGGCATCGAACTGCGCCTTTACGGCGCCAATCCGGATGCGGTCGAGGCCGCCGCGCGCGATCACGGCCACATCGTGCTGGCCGGAGCGATCGACAAGCCGCACGGCCTGCGCGAGAGCTATGTCGTCGGACCGGACGGCTATATATTCGTGCCGAGCGCTCCGCTGGCCGGATGATAGCGACAAATTTGCAACAATTCTTGGCGCAAACCCTATTTTAACCATATCGGGTTGAAATTTCGCCACCTTCTCCATCTTGGTGGAGGGCGACATTGTGCGGACGGCAGCCCCGCCGGATCCGACGGAGGTTGAAATGACTTTTTCGAAAACAGCCCTGGTGGCCGTATCGCTGGCGGCGCTCGTTGCGAGCGGCTGCTCAACCTCACGGTTCTCCTCGATGGACGACCAGCAGCCGGCGCCGCTGCAGCCAGCACCGTCCGGGCAAGTGACGGCCAACCAGTTGCCGCCTCCGGCCTCTCCCGGCACCACGGATCCGTCGCAATTCCCGACCGCGCCGCAGAACAGCCAGGTCGCCTCCTTGCCGCCGGACGGTTCGGCGCCGGCGGGTGCGCCGGACCTGACCGCGGCCAGTGTCGCCGGCGTATGGAACGCCAGCGTTTCCGGTCAGAGCTGCAAGGTGGCGACGCCGCAGACCAAATTCGGCGCCGGTTTCCGCGCCGGACCGCTGCATTGCCCGGCGCCGATCGACGGCATCAAGTCATGGAACGTCGCCGGCAAGCAGTTGACGCTTTACGATGAGAATGGCGGCACGCTGGCACGGCTCTATTCCTCGGGCGGCTCGAAATTCGACGGCCAGACTTCCAATGGCCTGCCGATCTCGCTTACAAGGTAGCCAAGCCCCTCGACAACGACGTGACCTATGCATCTGCGTGACGGCCTCCAGACCCATGTGACCGTCAGGCAGCGTTACGACCATCTGGTCGACACCGGTGCCATCGAGCGCGATCCGGCGCAGGAGCGGATCGTCACCGCTCTCGACCGGCTGGTATCAGAGATTTCGGTGAAGCGGCTGGCGCACAAATCGAGCGCGCTTGGCTGGCTCTTCGCCCGAAGGCGCGAGACGCACGAGGCGGTCAAGGGCCTCTACATCCATGGCGGCGTCGGCCGCGGCAAGACCATGTTGATGGACTTGTTCTTCGAGCTGCTGCCGGTGCGGCGCAAGCGCCGCGTGCATTTCAACGACTTCATGGCCGAGGTGCAGGACCGCATCCAGAAGCACCGGCAGGAGCGCAAGGACGGCACGGTGAGGGAAGACGATCCGATTCCGCCGGTGGCGCGGGCGCTTGCCGAACAGGCCTGGGTACTGTGTTTCGACGAGTTCTCGGTCACCGACATCGCCGATGCGATGATCCTGTCCCGGCTGTTTTCGGCGCTGTTCGCCAGCGGCGTGGTGCTGGTGGCGACGTCGAACGTAGCGCCGGAGAACCTCTATCGCGACGGGCTGAACCGTCAGCTTTTCCTGCCCTTCATCGGCATATTGGAACGGCATGCGCAGGTGCTCTCGCTCGATGCCGACAAGGACTATCGGCTGGAGAAGCTTGCCCGTACGCCAGTCTATGTGACGCCCGCCGATGCGGCGGCCGATGAGGCGCTGGACGCGGCTTGGCAAACGATGACGCGCGGCGCGCCGACGGCCGAGGCGTCGCTTGCCGTCAAGGGCCGGCAGCTGGCCGTTCCGCGCGCCGCCGGCGACGCGGCGCGTTTTTCCTTCGCCGATCTGTGCGAGAAGCCGCTCGGCGCGCGCGACTATTTGGCCCTTGCCGACCGCTTCTCGACCATCTTTGTCGACCGCATTCCGGTGCTGGGTGAAGGCCGGCGCAACGAGGCCAAGCGCTTCATCCTGCTGGTCGACACGCTCTACGACCATCACGTCAGGCTGGTGGTAAGCGCGGAAGCGCCGCCGCAGCAACTCTATGTGGCCAAGCGCGGCGTCGAGGTGTTCGAGTTCGAACGCACGGCTTCGCGGCTGATCGAGATGCAGAGCCGCGACTGGCTGGAGGATTGGGCGGAGCGGCGGAAGGCGAAGGCGACGCCGACCGAAGCGCAGGCGCAAGCCTAGAACCAGCCGACGGGGGGCCTTCAAAGGCTGATCCGTACGGCTCCTGCTATGAGAGCCCTACAAGTCGTATACATATATCACAAAATCTTCCGCTGGACCGTGCGGTTCCTTCCGCGACTCGTAAAGCGCGCGGGCGGCACGGTTGTCCGGCTCGGTGCCGACCCAGGCTTCTTCGCAGCCATTCTCCCTGCCGATCGCAAACATCGCGTCGAGCATCTTTCGCGCGATGCCCTGGCGCTGGAAGGCCGGCGATACGCCGAGTTCATCGATGTAGAGCTCCGTCATTTTGTCGGGATGACGGTGGATGACCGCGGCGCATTGACCGACGGTCACGCCGTCGGCGAGCGCCACGACCATGAAATGGCCGAGCTCCCTGAGATAGGCTGCCAATCGATCCGGCCTGACCGGTTCGTCGAACACATCCTCGGCGACCCGCATCACAAGGGCGTCATTGCCGGCATCAAGTCTTACGATCTCCATCTTCATCGTGTAGATTTTCCCCAGTCGAGTTTTCAAACTTTTACGTTTACGTAATTCCCGGTCACTCTAACCGATTGAAAACGCTCGCTCCAAAATAATCGTTTGAATTTACGCGGCGCCGGGGCTATTGGGTGCGGCGAAATCTCGCGGGATCCCCGCAGCATTCCGGTCTCTTCCTCGACGCCGTCATCAGATCGTCAGCGATTTGAGCGACATCACGAACAAAGGGAAACTATCCTGACATGGCACGCAACAAGATAGCGCTTATCGGCTCTGGCATGATCGGCGGCACGCTCGCTCACATGATCGGCCTCAAGGACCTCGGCGACGTGGTTCTGTTCGATATTGCCGAAGGCATCCCGCAGGGCAAGGGGCTCGATATCGCGCAATCGTCGCCGGTCGACGGGTTCGATTCCAGGCTGACCGGCGTCAACGACTATGCCGGGATCGAAGGGGCGGACGTCTGCATCGTCACCGCCGGCGTGCCGCGCAAGCCGGGCATGAGCCGCGACGATCTGCTCGGCATCAACCTCAAGGTCATGGAACAGGTCGGCGCCGGCCTGAAGAAGTACGCGCCGAAGGCCTTCGTCATCTGCATCACCAATCCGCTGGATGCGATGGTCTGGGCGCTGCAGAAGTTTTCCGGCCTGCCCAACACCCATGTCGTGGGCATGGCCGGCGTGCTTGACAGCGCTCGCTTCCGCTATTTCCTGGCCGAGGAGTTCAAGGTCTCGGTCGAGGACGTCACCGCCTTCGTGCTCGGCGGCCATGGCGATTCCATGGTGCCGATGATCCGCTATTCGACGGTTGCAGGCATTCCTCTGCCCGATCTCGTCAAGATGGGCTGGACCTCGAAGGAGAAGCTCGACCAAATCGTGCAGCGCACCCGCGACGGCGGCGCCGAGATCGTCGGCCTGTTGAAGACCGGCTCGGCCTATTATGCGCCGGCCGCATCGGCGATCTCGATGGCCGAAGCCTATCTCAAGGACAAGAAGCGTGTGCTGCCTTGCGCGGCCCACCTTTCCGGCCAGTATGGCGTGAAGAACACCTATGTCGGCGTTCCCGTGGTGATCGGCGCCGGTGGCGTCGAGCGCGTCATCGAGATCGAGCTTTCCAAGCCAGAGCAGAAGATGTTCGATAGCTCGGTAGCGGCGGTGCAAGGCCTGACCGAGGCCTGCGTCAAGATCGCGCCGCAACTCGCCTCGAAGTGAACCCCAGCAGCTGATCCGGAGACGATCCAGATGAACATCCATGAATATCAGGGCAAGGCGCTGCTGAAGGGCTTTGGCGCGCCGGTGGCCCAAGGCGTGCCGGTGTTCAAGGCGGATGAGGCGGAAGCCGCCGCCAAGGCGCTGCCCGGCCCGCTCTATGTGGTGAAGAGCCAGATCCATGCCGGCGGCCGCGGCAAGGGCAAGTTCAAGGAGCTCGGGCCTGACGCCAAGGGCGGCGTGCGGCTGGCCAAGTCGGTCGCCGACGTCGTCGCCAACGCCAACGAGATGCTCGGCCACACGCTGGTGACCAAGCAAACCGGCCCGGCCGGCAAGCAGGTCAACCGGCTCTATATCGAGGATGGCGCCGACATCGAGCGCGAGCTCTATCTGTCTGTTCTGGTCGACCGTTCGGTCGGCCGCATCGCCTTCGTCGTCTCGACCGAAGGCGGCATGGACATCGAGGCGGTCGCCCACGACACGCCGGAAAAGATCATCACCGTCGCCATCGATCCGGAAAAGGGCGTTACCGCGGATGACGTGAAGAAACTCAATGGCGCGCTGAAGCTCGACGGCGATGCTGCCAGGGACGGCGGCACGCTGTTCCCGATCCTCTACAAGGCCTTCGTCGAGAAGGACATGAGCCTGCTCGAGGTCAATCCCCTGATCGTCATGAAAAACGGCCGGCTGCGCGTCCTCGACGCCAAGGTGTCGTTCGACAACAACGCGCTGTTTCGCCATCCGGATGTGCTCGAACTGCGCGACACCACCGAAGAGGACGAGAAGGAGATCGAGGCGTCGAAATACGACCTCGCTTATGTCGCGCTCGACGGCAATATCGGCTGCATGGTCAATGGCGCCGGCCTCGCCATGGCGACGATGGACATCATCAAGCTCTACGGCGCCGAGCCGGCCAACTTTCTCGATGTCGGCGGCGGCGCGTCGAAGGAAAAGGTGACGGCGGCCTTCAAGATCATCACCAGGGATCCGGCGGTCAAGGGCATCCTGATCAACATCTTCGGCGGCATCATGAAATGCGACATCATCGCCGAGGGCGTCATCGCCGCGGTCAAGGAAGTCGGCCTGAAAGTGCCGCTGGTCGTGCGCCTGGAAGGCACCAATGCCGAACTCGGCAAGAAGATCATCAACGACAGCGGCCTCAACGTCGTGTCAGCCGACGATCTTGACGACGCGGCCAAGAAGATCGTGGCGGCGGTGAAGGGCTGATCAAGTGCCTCCGCGCAAGATAAACCTCGTCGAGGCTGCGGATGCGAAGATCGCGGATGTCTTCGATCCGCATATCGCCGGCGACGTCAATGACAGCCAGGCGAAGGTCGCCAAGTTCGGCGCGGTTTTCGACTGGCATGCCCATGACAACGAAGACGAAGCCTTCCTCGTGCTGCGCGGTCGCATCGCCATCGATTT
Organism: Mesorhizobium sp. B2-1-3; assembly: GCF_006442495.1. Taxonomy (NCBI): domain Bacteria; kingdom Pseudomonadati; phylum Pseudomonadota; class Alphaproteobacteria; order Hyphomicrobiales; family Phyllobacteriaceae; genus Mesorhizobium; species Mesorhizobium sp. B2-1-3. The sequence goes on along the minus strand of NZ_VFWL01000001.1, from coordinate 651,287 downwards.
CCGCGACGGTCCGGTCGAACTCGGCGAAGGCGACTTCATCGTCGTGCCGCGCGGCGTCGAACACCGGCCGCGTTCGCTGACACCGGAACCTGTGGTGCTGATGTTCGAACCGGCAACGACGCTCAACACCGGCAATGCCAAGAGCGCTCTCACCGTCACCGACCTGAAGCGGCTGTGAACCCATGAACGCTGCGCCTTTCTCCTCGCTCTCGGCCGATCACCAGCGCCTACAGGCTCTGGTCGGCGCGTGGCGCGGCGAGGAAAAGGTCGCGGACACACAATGGGCCGATGGGGGCTCAGCGACTTCGGAAGTACTGGCAGAGGCACAGTTCGGCGGCCTGTTCGTAGTGCAACGCTATCGCCAGCGCCGCGACGGGACGATTTCGTTCGGCGCGCACAGCGTGTTCGGCTTCGACCGGCAAAACAGCCTTGTCACCATGCATCAGTTCGATTCGATGGGCTTTGTGCCGGCCTCGCCGGCCTCCGGCACGTGGGAGGGCAACACACTGACGCTGTTGCGCTCGTCGCCACGCGGGGCCGCACGCGTGACCTACGCTTTCGACGGCAGCGACAGCTATCGCATGCGACTGCAATTCCAGCCCGTCGGCAGCGACGGCTGGCAAGACATGATGAGCGGCCTTTACCGGCGCGTCCCGCCTTCCGTTTTGGGGGATGGCTGAGCGATGGAAATCCTGGGCAAAGCGGTTGAAGAAAGACACATAATCACACATATATTGGCTGTGTGTTTATGTGGAGACGAGCGATGAAGAACGTCACCCTGGCCATGGACGAGGCACTGCTTGAGAAAGCGCGAGGCCTTGCCGGACGTCGCAAGACGACGCTCAACGCCCTCATTCGTTCACTGCTTGCGCATGAAGTCGAGCAGGAAGATCGGATTGCCTGGGCCAAGGCGGGAATGAAGCGGCTAATGGACGAGGCTGCGAAACGGAGCGACAGCGCCGACACCCCCTACAAGTGGGATCGAAGGGACGCCTATGCCGACCGGGAAGATCGACTGCTTTCTCGACACGAACGTCCTGATCTACGCGGCTTCGGAGAAGAATCGTGACCCACGTCGCGCGCCAATCGCAGAAGACCTGGTATCGAGCACTGTCTTTGGCGTGTCGGGGCAAACCTTGGCCGAATTCACAGCGGTGGCGCGAGGAAAATCCCTTCTGGGGGATGATCTGCTCGACCAATGGCTGGTCCTCCTCGGCACTTGTCCGCTGGTGCCTGTCGACGAAAGCTATGTTCGCGCAGGACTGGACCTCGCACGCCGCTACGGAATTCACTACTACGACGCCGCGCTTCTTGCCGCAGCCGGATATCTCGGCGCGCCGATTTTCTACACCGAAGATCTCAACCACAACCAGGTTTATGGCTCGGTGCGAGCCGTCAATCCTTTCTTGTAATCGCTGAATTCAGAGGCGTTCTCACCATGTCCATTCTCGTCGACAAGAACACAAAGGTGCTCGTGCAGGGCCTGACCGGCAAGACCGGCACCTTCCACACCGAACAGGCGCTGGCCTATCACGGGACCAAGATGGTCGGCGGCATCCATCCCAAGAAGGGCGGCGAGACCTGGACCGGCGCCAAGGGCGAGAACCTGCCGATCTTCGCCACCGTCGCCGAGGGCAAGGCCAAGACCGGCGCCAACGCTTCCGTCGTCTATGTGCCGCCGGCGGGTGCTGCCGAAGCCATCATCGAGGCCATCGAGGCCGAAATCCCGCTCATCGTCTGCATCACCGAAGGCATTCCCGTCATGGACATGATCAAGGTCAAGGCGCGGCTCGACCGTTCGACGTCGCGGCTGATCGGCCCGAACTGTCCCGGCGTGCTCACCCCCGACGAATGCAAGATCGGCATCATGCCCGGGAACATCTTCCGCAAGGGTTCGGTCGGTGTTGTTTCGCGCTCGGGAACGCTTACCTATGAAGCCGTGTTCCAGACCACCAATGTCGGCCTCGGCCAGACCACCGCTGTCGGCATCGGTGGCGATCCCGTCAAAGGCACCGAATTCATCGACGTGCTCGAAATGTTCCTCGCCGACGACGAGACCAAGTCGATCATCATGATCGGCGAGATCGGCGGCTCGGCCGAGGAAGACGCCGCGCAGTTTCTCAAGGACGAGGCCAAACGCGGCCGCCGCAAGCCGATGGCGGGCTTCATCGCCGGACGCACGGCGCCGGCCGGCCGCACCATGGGCCATGCGGGCGCGGTCATCTCGGGCGGCAAGGGCGGCGCCGAAGACAAGATCGCGGCAATGGAATCGGCCGGGATAAAAGTTTCGCCATCGCCGGCCCGGCTGGGCACGACGCTGGTCGAGGCAATTAAGGGCTAGTGAGTAGTCAATAGTGAGTAGTGAAAAGGGAAGAACGGGTGAGTAGCAGCTGAACGGGAAAGTCTTCATTTTTCCTACTCCTTACTGACTACTCACTATTCCCCTCGAAAGGAGACGGAGCCAGGCTCCGCAGACAAAATGGCACGACAAGATCAGGCCAACGACCAATTTTCGCTCACCTCTTTCCTCTATGGCGGCAATGCCGATTATATCGACGCGCTCTATGCGGCGTATGAGGACGATCCAGCCTCGGTCAATCCCGAATGGCAGGAGTTCTTCGCCGGCCTGAAGGACGATGCCGGGGATGTCCGCAAGAACGCCAAGGGCGCCTCGTGGGCCAAGCCCTCCTGGCCGCTGCAGGCCAATGGCGAGCTGGTGTCGGCGCTCGACGGCAATTGGGGCCTGGTCGAGAAGCACATCGAAAAGAAGGTCAAGGAGAAGGCAGCCGTCAACGGCGCCGTCCCCTCCGACGCCGACGTGCACCAGGCGACGCGCGATTCCGTGCGCGCCATCATGATGATCCGCGCCTATCGCATGCGCGGCCATCTGCACGCCAATCTCGACCCGCTCGGCATCGCCACGCTCGAGGATTACAACGAGCTGTCGCCAGAGAATTACGGCTTCACCGAAGCCGACTACGACCGGCCGATCTTCCTCGACAATGTGCTCGGGCTCGAATTCGGCACCATCCGCCAGATGCTCGACATCCTGACCCGCACCTATTGCTCGACGCTCGGCGTCGAGTTCATGCACATCTCCGATCCGGAAGAGAAAGCGTGGATCCAGGCGCGCATCGAGGGCGCCGACAAGGAGATCTCCTTCACCGCGACCGGCAAGAAGGCGATCCTGCAGAAACTGATCGAGGCCGAGGGCTTCGAGCAGTTCGCCGACGTCAAGTTCAAGGGCACCAAGCGCTTCGGCCTCGACGGCGGCGAAGCGCTGATCCCGGCGCTGGAGCAGATCGTCAAGCGCGGCGGTCAGCTCGGGCTGAAGGAGATCGTGCTCGGCATGGCGCATCGCGGCCGCCTCAACGTACTCTCCCAGGTGATGGCCAAGCCGCACCGCGCCATCTTTCACGAATTCAAGGGCGGCTCGGCCGCACCCGACGACGTCGAGGGCTCCGGCGATGTCAAATACCATCTTGGCGCCTCGTCGGACCGCGAGTTCGACGGCAACAAGGTGCATCTGTCGCTGACCGCCAATCCCTCGCATCTGGAAATCGTCGACCCTGTGGTGATGGGCAAGGCGCGCGCCAAGCAGGATTATCTGTTCGGCCGTGGCCGCGAGGAGATCGTGCCGCTGGAAGAGCGGGCCAAGGTGTTGCCGCTTTTGCTGCATGGCGACGCTGCCTTTGCCGGCCAGGGCGTCATTGCCGAAATCCTCGGCCTGTCCGGCCTGCGCGGCCACCGCGTTGCCGGCACGCTGCATTTCATCATCAACAACCAGATCGGCTTCACCACCAATCCGCGCTTCTCGCGCTCGTCGCCCTACCCGTCCGACGTCGCCAAGATGATCGAGGCGCCGATCTTCCACGTCAACGGCGACGATCCGGAGGCCGTGGTGCACGCCGCCAAGGTGGCGATCGAATTCCGCATGAAGTTCCACAAGCCTGTCGTGGTCGACATGTTCTGCTACCGCCGCTTCGGCCACAATGAGGGCGACGAGCCGGCCTTCACGCAGCCGATCATGTATCGCAACATCCGCACCCACAAGACGACGGTGCAGATCTATGCAGACCGGCTGATCGCCGAAGGGCACATGACGCAGGCCGAGTTCGACAAGCTCAAGGCCGACTGGCGGGAGCATCTGGAATCCGAGTGGGAAGTCGGCCAGCACTACAAGCCCAACAAGGCCGACTGGCTGGACGGCGCCTGGTCGGGCCTGCGCACGGCCGACAACCAGGACGAACAGCGGCGCGGCAAGACCGCGGTGCCGGCCAAGACACTGAAGGAGATCGGCAAGAAGCTGACCGAAGTGCCGAAAGATTTCGAGGCGCACAAGACGATCATCCGCTTTCTCGAAAACCGCCGCCAGGCCATCGAATCCGGCGAAGGCATCGACTGGTCGACGGCCGAGGCGCTGGCTTTTGGCGCCATCCTGCTCGACGGCAACCCGATCCGCCTCTCCGGGCAGGATTCGGAGCGCGGTACCTTCTCGCAGCGCCATTCCGTGCTCTACGACCAGCGCGACGAGACCCGCTACATCCCGCTCAACAATCTGTCGGCGGCGCAGGCCGGCTATGAGGTCATCAACTCGATGCTGTCCGAAGAAGCCGTGCTCGGCTTCGAATATGGCTACAGCCTGGCCGAGCCGAAGGCGCTGACGCTGTGGGAAGCGCAGTTCGGCGACTTCGCCAATGGCGCCCAGGTGGTGTTCGACCAGTTCATATCCAGCGGAGAGCGCAAGTGGCTGAGAATGTCGGGCCTCGTCTGCCTGCTGCCGCATGGCTATGAGGGCCAGGGACCGGAACATTCGTCTGCCCGGCTTGAGCGTTTCCTCCAGCTCTGCGCCGAAGACAACATGCAAGTGGCCAACTGCACGACGCCGGCCAACTACTTCCACATATTGCGTCGGCAGTTGAAGCGCGACTTCCGCAAGCCGCTGATCCTGATGACGCCGAAGTCACTGTTGCGCCACAAGCGGGCGGTGTCGACGCTGCCGGAAATGTCGGGCGAAAGCTCGTTCCACCGGCTGCTGTGGGACGATGCCCAGCTCTTGCCCAACCAGGCCATCAAGCTGACCAAGGATTCCAAGATCCGCCGTGTCGTGCTGTGCTCGGGCAAGGTCTATTACGACCTCTACGAGGAGCGCGAGAAACGCGGCATCAACGACATCTATCTGCTGCGTGTCGAACAACTCTACCCGTTCCCGGCCAAGGCGCTGATCACCGAATTGTCGCGCTTCCGCAATGCCGAAATGGTGTGGTGCCAGGAGGAGCCCAAGAACATGGGCGCATGGTCGTTCATCGACCCGTATCTGGAATGGGTGCTGGCGCATATCGACGCCAAGCACCAGCGGGTGCGCTACACCGGCCGGCCGGCAGCCGCCTCGCCGGCGACCGGGCTTATGTCCAAGCACCTCGCCCAGCTCGCCGCCTTGCTCGAAGATGCGCTCGGCGAGTAGGCAGAGTTGAGCGAATAGAACAGACAGACAACAAACGGACAGGCACAATGGCTACCGAAATCCGCGTTCCCACTCTCGGCGAATCCGTCACCGAGGCGACCATCGGCAAATGGTTCAAGAAGGTGGGCGATGCCATTGCCGCCGACGAGCCGCTGGTCGAGCTCGAAACCGACAAGGTGACGGTCGAGGTTCCCTCGCCGGGCGCTGGAACCTTGGGCGAGATCGCGGCCAAGGAAGGCGAGACGGTCGGGGTCGGCGCGCTTCTGGGCTCGATTTCGGCCGGCGCCGCCGCCGCACCGGTCACCAAGCCGCAAGCCGTGGCGCAGGCATCGAGCCCCGACGCGGCGCAGACCACCAAGCAGGCTGCCGCCGAGACCGCCAAGGTCGCCGGCGACGCCGGTCCGGTCGAGCCGCGCAGCATGCCGCCGGCGCCGGCAGCGGCGAAACTGATCGCCGAGAACAATCTGTCGGTCGACCAGCTTTCCGGCTCCGGCAAGCGCGGCCAGGTGCTGAAGGGCGACGTGCTCGACGCCATCTCCAAGGGTGCGCCGTCGCAGCCGGCCGAAACGCCGAAGGCGGCTCCGGTCTCGGCAGCGCCGGTTGCTGCCCGTGCGCCGTCCTCAGGCGACGATGCGGCGCGCGAGGAGCGCGTGCGCATGACCAAGTTGCGCCAGACCATCGCGCGCCGGCTCAAGGAAGCGCAGTCGACCGCCGCCATGCTCACCACCTTCAACGAGGTGGACATGTCAGCGGTGATGGCGCTCAGGACCAAGTACAAGGACGTGTTCGAGAAGAAGCACGGCGTGAAGCTCGGCTTCATGGGCTTCTTCACCAAGGCCGTCACCCATGCCTTGAAGGAAATCCCCTCGGTCAACGCCGAGGTCGACGCCACCGATATCATCTTCAAGAACTACGCCCATATCGGCGTCGCCGTCGGCACCGAGAAGGGTCTGGTCGTTCCGGTGGTGCGCGATGCCGACCAGATGTCTATCGCCGAGATCGAGAAGGAGATCGGCCGGCTCGGCATCGCCGCGCGCGACGGCAAGCTGTCGGTCGCCGACATGCAGGGCGGCACGTTCACGATTTCCAATGGCGGCGTCTACGGGTCGCTGATGTCCACGCCGATCCTCAACGCGCCGCAGTCGGGTATTCTGGGCATGCACAAGATCCAGGACCGGCCCGTGGTGGTCGGCGGCCAGATCGTGATCCGGCCGATGATGTATCTGGCGCTGAGCTACGATCACCGCATCGTCGACGGCAAGGAAGCGGTGACCTTCCTGGTGCGCGTCAAGGAAAGCCTGGAGGATCCGGAACGGCTGGTGCTTGATCTGTGAGGCGGTCGGATGGCGGCTCGCGGTCGGAGTAGCCAATAATGGCCCTGTTCCCTGGGCCTGCCAGACCGATAGCGCTGGCGGCCGGTATGGCATTCGCCGCTGTCCACGCTAATGCCGCATGCCCGGCCGAACTCGCCGTCTACGGCGATGCCCAGAGCGGCAGTGAGATCAATTTTACGCCGACCGGCACGTCGGCGACCGTCACCAACACGTTCCGCTTGATCCTCGACAACGATGTGGTGCTGAACGGCATCGTCCAATGGAACGAAGGTGTTTCGCGACCGAACGGGGCGCTGATGTACAAATGCCCGGGAGGCGACGTTACCGGCACCGAGCTTGCCGCCTGCACCTTGTGGAACGGCGTCATCTATACGTCGGATGAAAAGGGCAGCATCGGCCTGTTGCCGGCCGAAGGCGTCGAAGCACCGAAGACGCTGATCCTGCCCGATCTCGGTCCGGTGTTGCATCAATCCACCGCCTATGGCGGCGCCGGGTTTTCGAAAGTGCCGTCGGACGTGTTTGCCTTGAAGGGATGCCAGGAATGAGCGGGACGCAAAAGGTGCTGCTGGTCACCGGTGGCAGCCGCGGCATCGGCGCCGCGATCTGCCGGCTCGGGTCGAAGGCTGGCTATCGCGTAGCGGTCAACTACACCTCCCACCAGACCGCCGCCGAGGCACTGGTCGGCGAAATCAAGGCCGCAGGCGGCGAGGCCTTTGCGGTCAGGGGCGATGTCGGCGTCGAATCCGATATCGTTGCCATGTTTGAAGCCGTCGACCGCGGCTATGGCCGGCTCGATGCTTTCGTCAACAATGCCGGCATCGTCGACGTCAAGGCGCGGGTCGATGAGATGGATGTTTCACGGCTGGAGCGCATGATGCGCATCAATGTCGTGGGGTCGTTCCTCTGCGCCCGCGAAGCGGTGAAGCGGATGTCGAGCCGTCACGGTGGGTCGGGTGGATCCATCGTCAACATCTCGTCGGCTGCGGCAGTTCTGGGCTCGCCGGGCGAATATGTCGACTACGCCGCGTCCAAGGGCGCGATCGACACCTTCACCATGGGGCTCGCCCGAGAGGTGGCGCTGGAAGGCATCCGCGTCAATGCGGTGCGGCCGGGCATCATCGATACCGAAATCCATGCCTCGGGTGGACAGCCGGACCGGATAGAACGCTTCCGCGATCTTCTGCCGATGAAAAGAGCCGGCACCGCGGATGAAGTCGCGGGCGCGGTTCTCTACCTGTTGTCCGATGCCGCGTCCTATACGACCGGCGCGATCCTGAACGTCAGCGGCGGCCGCTGAGCGCCCCAAGAAAAAGGGAAACAAACATGGCTTATGACGTCGTAATCATCGGCTCGGGACCGGGCGGCTATGTCTGCGCCATCAAGGCGGCGCAGCTCGGGCTGAAGGTCGCGGTGGTCGAGAAGAACCCGACCTTCGGCGGCACCTGCCTCAACATCGGCTGCATTCCGTCCAAGGCGTTGCTGCATGCCTCCGAGATGTTCGCCGAAGCCGGCCACTCCTTCGACACACTGGGTGTCGAAGTGACACCGAAGCTCAATTTGAAGAAGATGATGGCGCACAAGGACGCCACGGTGACGGCGAACGTCAACGGCGTCGCCTTCCTGTTCAAGAAGAACAAGATCGATAGTTTTCGCGGCATCGGCACGGTGGTCGCGGCGGGCAAGGTGTCGGTGACGAGCGAGGACGGCAAGGTCGAGGAAATCGAGACGAAGAACATCGTCATCGCCACCGGCTCGGATGTCGCCGGCATTCCTGGCGTCACGGTCGACTTCGACGAAAAAGTCATCGTGTCCTCGACCGGCGCGCTGTCGCTGGACAAGGTGCCCGGCCATCTCGTCGTGGTCGGCGGCGGCGTCATCGGGCTCGAGCTCGGCTCGGTCTGGGCGCGGCTCGGCGCCAAGGTCACCGTGGTCGAATTCCTCGACACCATCCTCGGCGGTATGGACGGTGAGGTCTGCAAGCAATTCCAGCGGCTGCTCTCCAAGCAGGGCTTCGAATTCAGGCTCGGCGCCAAGGTCACCGGCGTCGCCAAGGCCAAGAAGGGCGCCAGCGTCACTTTCGAGCCTGTGAAAGGCGGCGCGGCCGAGACGATCGAGGCCGACATGGTGCTGATCGCCACCGGCCGCCGCGCTTTCGCCGACAGCCTGGGCCTGAAGGAAGCGGGCGTCGAGGTCGATGAGCGCGGCCGGGTCAAAACCGACGCGCACCTCAGGACCAACGTACCAGGCATCTATGCCATCGGCGATGTCATCGCCGGGCCGATGCTGGCGCACAAGGCCGAGGATGAGGGCGTGGCAGTGGCCGAGACCATTGCCGGCCAGGCCGGCCATGTGAACTATGACGTCATTCCGAGCGTCGTCTACACCAGCCCGGAGATCGCTTCGGTCGGCAAGACCGAGGAAGAATTGAAGAAGGCCGGCATCGACTACAAGGTCGGGAAATTCCCGTTCACCGCCAATGGCCGGGCGCGCGCCATGCTGCACACCGACGGCTTCGTCAAGATCCTGGCCGACAAGGCCACCGACCGCGTGCTCGGCGTTCACATCGTCGGCTTCGGCGCCGGCGAGATGATCCACGAGGCGGCGGTGCTGATGGAATTCGGCGGCTCGTCGGAAGATCTCGCCCGCACCTGTCATGCCCATCCGACCATGTCGGAAGCAGTGAAGGAAGCGGCATTGGCGACGTTCTTCAAGCCGATCCATATTTAGAACGATCCAGGAAAACCGTGACACGGTTTTCCCGGGAAAAGCGCGTAGCGCTTTCCCTGAGGGAATTGCCTCCTTGCCTGCCCAAACAGAACGGCCCACCGGAAGGCGGGCCGTTCTTCGTTGAAAGCCGTGGCCCGGATTACTGGGCCGGTGCGGGAGCTGGGGCCGGGGCAGGAGCCGGTGTCGCCGGTGCAGGAGCAGGCGCGGGTGCCGGGGCAGGCGCGGGTGCCGGTTCGGCGGGCTTCATCGGTTCCGCGGGCGCTGGGGCCGGGGCCGGTGTGCTCGCGGCCGGCGGTTCGGTCGCCGGATGCTCACCACTTCTTCCGAAAACATAATACGCGACAATCGCCAGAATAACGACGACCAATGCAATCAGCCAAGGGCTGCCGCCGCCACCTGATCTGGGCGTGTCGTTTGATGGATTCGCCATAAAAGTGTCCTCCGTGGATGAAAATGATCAATCAACAGCCATCAACGCGCAACCGTTGATGGGGTTTCACGCTAGGGAAGGAAAGCGCCGAAAACGCGGCGCACGGTTCCTCCGCTGCCCACGCGACTCAATCGACAGCGGTGACAGTATAGCCGGCTTTGCGGAAATCCTCGACCAGGCCCTCGGGACCGGGCAGATGCAGCGCGCCGACGGCGATGAAGGCACTGCCTTTGGCGAGGAATGGTCCGGCATGATCGACCATCGCCTTGTTGCGGCTGGTGATCATGGTCTGCTCGAACGCCGCGTAGCCTGTCGCGTCGCCCGTCTCGCCGGGCAGCACGGCGCGAAACAGCGGCCAGAACATGCCGGTCTCGCCGCGCTGGTAGAGCACGATCATGGTTTCGTTGACGTCGTTCATCTTGTCGCCGAGCTTCAGCGTGTCGACCAGTCCCTTCATGTGGAACGCCATCGGCAGCGAAGCCATGGCGCGCAGCTGGTCGACGACGGTTTCCAGCCCTTCGACGGATTTGCCGGAGGCCTTGGCATCCTCGGCAAGCTTGACGTCGAGCACCGGCGCGCCGCCCGCCTTGCGGGCGAGCTCGCAGGCTGGAAGCGCCACCATGGCCGACAGCATCCACGGCTTCATCTTGGCGACGGTTGCCGACGGGATGCCGCGTTCGTCGAGCGCCTTGTCGACCGCCGCGGCGTCGTCGGGCGACAGCAGCGACGACAGCGTGGTGCTGTCGGTGAACATCATCAGCTCCGGCTGCTTGAGCAGGGCCGCCATCATCTTCTGCTGGTCGAGCACTTCGGTGGTCTCGATGACGATGGTGCCGGCGCCGTCATAGGCCTTCTGCGCGGCCGGCGGCAGCGCTGTGACGCGCGGGTCGGTCATATGCATGGTGCCGAACAGGAAGGAGGGCTGTTCGCCCGTCTTCTCCAGCTTCCACAGCAGGCCCTTGCCGTTCGGCGTTGCGGCGGCTTCCGCCTCGATCTTGCGGTAGGTGGACGGGTCGCTTTTCTGCAACGCCGACAGCATGTCGGCGCCGGTGCAGGACGGGATTTCGGCATGCGCCTTGCCCGCCGCGAACAACAGGACGGCGAGCAGAGACAGGAAGAACAGCACATGGAACGCCAGGAGCAGCTTCAGCGAGAAGAGCGCAGCGCGGTCGGCGATGACGATGACCCGTTTCATGGTCCTTTCCTAAGCTGGAAAAACGGCAAAACGGTTAACCCGGAGAACGAAATTGTCTTCGGTTCAATCAGTTTTGACTATCGCTCGAATTACTGAACGGCTTGCGGTTGGTTGAGCCGCCCACCCCTCATCATCCGTGGCGAAGTCCGGAAGCCTCGCGCAACCTCAATACTTCACGCCCTCGGGTGAGCCGATTCATAGATCTCCAACAGCCTCGCCGTATCGACGCCGGTGTAGATCTGCGTGGTCGACAGGCTGGCATGGCCGAGCAGTTCCTGGATGGTGCGCAGGTCGCCGCCGCGGCCGAGCAGATGCGTGGCGAAGGAATGGCGCAGGGCGTGCGGCGTTGCGGTGTCCGGCAGGTTGAGCGCCGAGCGCAGCTTGGCCATCTCCCGCTGGACGATGGCCGGGTTGAGCGGGCCGCCGCGCGCGCCGCGAAACAACAGGCCCTTGGGGTCGAGATGGTGGGGGCACAGCCGGCGGTATTCGGCAACCGCCCTGAGCGCCACGGGCAGCACTGGCACCAGCCGCGTCTTGCCACCCTTGCCGGTGACGCGCAGCACCGTGTCGGCCTCCGACGCCAGGTCGGCGCCGGCAAGGCCGAGCGCCTCGGAAATGCGCAGGCCCGAGCCGTAGAGCAGCGTCAGCACGGCGGCGTTGCGGGCGGCGATCCAGGGTTCCTCCGCCAATTGACCCTCGACGGAAACGACATGTTTTGCGTCACTGGCCGTCAGCGGTTTCGGCAGCGACTTGGGTTGGCGAGGCGCGCGCAGGGCCGCCGCGCCCGCTGCGTTGGCGAGACCACGCCGTTCCAGAAAGCGCAAGAGTGAGCGAATGCCGGCCAGCCCCCGGCCGAGCGTGCGGGCGCCTGCGCCTTCATTGCGGCGGGCGGCCAGAAAGCCGCGCAGGTCGGCCGGGCGCAGATGGGCGATGTCGGCTATGCCGGGCGGGCCGCCATTATGACCCGTCAGGAAATGCAGGAACTGCCTGGTGTCGCGCTCGTAGGCTTCCACCGTCTCGGGCGACAGCCGACGTTCTCGCGCGAGCATCTTGAGCCAGCTTTCGCGCGCCGCCTGGAGGTCGGGCTTTGCCGGGATAAGGAATTCCTGCATGGCGTCGTTCCGGTTCGCCGTCATTTTCCGGCAGCCGGGTTAGGAAGCGGTGAAGAGGCGTCATTGAAATGACGATCCGGTGGGGCTAGGAGTCGACCGGCGGCAAGTCAAAACCGTGGTGATTGGCCAAACGGGGTATCCGCAAATAGAGAGTTGCAGGAACGAGACCCGTGAGCCTTTCTGAACTGTTTGATCACCGTAACGAATGGGTCCTCGGGTCTGCGCAGTCGCTTCGCGCCTGCTCCGCCCGTGGATGACGAAGGTAAAAGCGCGCCATGAGCAAGCCCCAGAACCCCGTCCAGATGGCCGTGATCGGCGCCGCTCACGGCATCAAGGGCGAATTGCGCGTCAAAACCTTTACCGGCGATCCGCTGGCGCTCGCCGATTACGGGCCGCTTTACGCAAGGGACGGCCGCGCCTTCCAGATCATCGACATAAGGCCCGCCAACACCGTGGTCGTGGTGCGCTTCAAGGGCGTCAGCGACCGCAACGCGGCCGAGGCGCTGGCCGGCACGGAGCTGTTCGTCGATCGCTCCATGCTGCCCGATGACGGCGAGGAAGATGAATTCTATCATGCCGACCTGATCGGTCTGGAGGTTCGGGACGATACGGGAGCCGTCCTTGGTAAGGTCGTCGCCGTGCACAATTTCGGCGGCGGCGACATCCTCGATGTGACGCTGGCCGGACGCAAGGGCGTGTTGATCCCGTTCACGCAGGCCGCGGTGCCCGAAGTGTCCATCGCCGAGGGTTTTGTGCGCGTCAACCAGGCGGCGGCCGGACTGGTCGAGGACGAGGACGGCGAAGCGCCGCGCGAGGAAGGCTTCGACCCGAAGGGCAGGCCGCGCGGCCCGAGGGACGCCGGGGGCAACCGGTGAGCTTCTCCGCCTCCGTGCTTACGCTCTACCCGGAAATGTTTCCGGGTCTGCTTGGCCTGTCGCTGGCCGGGCGGGCGCTGGAGGCCGGTACATGGTCGCTGCAGGCGATCCAGATCCGCGACTTCGCAACCGACCGCCACCGCACTGTCGACGACACGCCGGCCGGCGGCGGCGCCGGCATGGTCATGCGCGCCGATGTCTTGGCCAGGGCGATCGACCATGCCTCGCCCGAAGGCGATTTGCGGCCACGGCTGCTGATGAGCCCGCGTGGAAAGCCGCTGACGCAGGCGCGCGTGCGCGAACTGGCCGCCGGGCCGGGCGCCGTCATCCTGTGCGGCCGCTTCGAAGGCATCGACCAGCGGGTGATCGACGCGCGAGGATTGGAGGAAGTCTCGGTCGGAGACTTCATTCTGTCCGGTGGCGAGCCGGCGGCGCTTGTGCTGCTCGACGCGGTCGTGCGGCTGCTGCCCGGCGTCATGGGCAATGCCGTGTCGGGTGAAGAAGAGAGCTTTGAAAACGGCCTGCTCGAACACCCGCACTACACGCGGCCGCAGGATTTCGAGGGCCGGCCTATTCCCGAGGTGCTGACCTCGGGCAACCACGGCAAGATCGCGGCGTGGCGGCGGGCACAGTCGGAGAAGCTGACTCGAGAACGGCGACCGGACTTGCTCGGCTCTCCTCAGCCCTTGGCGAAATAGTAGAAAGCTAGGAACAGCCCGACCGCGACGACGAAGCCACGCACCACGTTCTGCGGCACGCGCTTGGCGATCCACACGCCGGCATAGCCGCCCAACGCGCCGCCGGGGATCATGACGATCGCTTGCGGCCAGGCGACGACGCCACCCGAGACGAAGACGATGATGGCGACCGCTGCGATGACCATGGCCAGCATGTTTTTCAGCGCGTTCAGGCGGTGGTAGTCGCCGGCCTGGGTCAGGCCGAGCGTCGCCAGCATCATCACGCCCATGCCGGCCCCGAAGAAGCCGCCATAGATGGCGGTGACGAACTGCGCCAGCGAGCCGGCCAACGAGCCCACAGAAGCCTCATGCCCCGGCTTGGGTGCGGGCTTCAGCCACGGCCCGGCGGCGAACAGCGCCGTCGCGGCCAGCAGCAGCCATGGCACCAGGACGCGAAATGACGGATTGTCCAGCGCCAGCAGGATAAGCGCGCCGGCCAGTGCGCCGAGCGCCGATATCAGGCAGAGCAGCAGGGCACCACGCCAGAAATGGCGGATGTCGTCCCGGTAGGCCAGCGTCGAGGTGATGTAGCCGGGAAATTGCGTCACCGAGGAGGTCGCGTTGGCGACGATCGGCGGCAGGCCGACCAAGGTCATGGCACCGAAGGTGATGAAGGTGCCGCCGCCCGCGACCGCATTGGCGGCGCCGGAAAGAAAACCCGCCATGAATAGCAGGACCGCGTCGAAAAAGGACATGAGGATGCCGCCGGAGAACTATGATTGCCCCGCCTTAGGCAGCTTGAAGGGCCCTTGCAACCCGGTAGTGGACAGATACGATGGTGCACGCGAGCAAAAAAGACGCGGCCAAGACGTGACAAAGCGTCGAAATAGCTGTATGTGCCCGCCGAACCGGGAGAAATCTGCCGGACCCGTCAACAATGGCGGTGTAGTCGCCCCTGCCCGATGTTTTCGAACAAAGGGCATAGCCGAGCGGTCATTGGAACTGCAAGGCGAGCGCCGGGCGCTCTGACTGTCGGAAGAACAAGAAGTGGATTATTGAGATGGATCTCATCCGTCAGATCGAGGCCGAACAGGCCGCCAAGATCGAAGCAAAGCGCAAGCTTCCCGAATTCCAGCCCGGCGACACCGTGCGCGTCCAGGTCCGCGTGACCGAAGGCACCCGCACCCGCGTCCAGGCATATGAAGGCGTCGTCATCGCCCGTGCCGGTTCGGGCTTCCAGGAAAATTTCACCGTCCGCAAGATCTCCTACGGCGAAGGCGTCGAGCGCGTGTTCCCCGTGTTTTCGCCAATGGTCGAAGGCGTCGAGATCGTGCGTCGCGGCAAGGTGCGTCGTGCCAAGCTCTATTATCTGCGCGACCGTCGCGGCAAGTCGGCCCGTATTTCGGAGAACACCGGCGTGCGCGCCCGCAAGCTCAATGATGAGGAGCGCGACGCGCTGAACGCCGAGAAGGCGCGCATCGAGGCCGAGAAGGTTGCCGCCGCGCAGGCGCTGGCCGCCGAGACGGCCGCCAAGGAAGCCGCCGAGAAGAAAGCCGCCGACGAGGCCGCCAAGGCTGCGGAAGCCGCCGCCGCCGAATAAAGGCTTTGGACAGACATTCTGAAAAAGGCGGCTTCGGCCGCCTTTTTTCGTTTCGGAGCCTTTGCCAAATGCGGGCTTCCAAAGCGGGATTGATTTCTATAATACGGTACGCTAATTAATCGTGTACAAACTAATTTTGGAGACTTGATATGACCGCACTCTATTCGACCCAGGCTCGTGCCGTCGGCGGCCGCGCCGGCCACGTCCAGACCGATGACGGCCTGCTCAGCCTCGATCTCGCAATGCCGAAGGAGCTTGGCGGCAAGGGTGGCGCCACCAATCCCGAACAGCTTTTCGCCGCCGGCTATGCTGCTTGCTTCGAAAGCGCCATGCGGTTTCTCGCCGGCAAGCAGAAACTGCCGCTGCGCGATGCCTCGGTGACGGCCACTGTCAGCCTCCATCCCAACGGTCAGGGCGGTTTCCTGCTCGGCGTTTCCCTGGCGGCCGAGACGAAAGGTCTTGATCAGGCGGCCGCCGAAGCGCTTGTATCGGCAGCGCACCAGATCTGCCCCTACTCCAACGCAACCAGGGGCAATATCGAGGTGGCGATTTCGGCAAAGGCGACATGACGGCGAAAACCAAAGACACGGCCAACCAGGTCCCGGCGGGTGACGCCGGGACAAGCGCGGTCCCAAGGCTCAGCGACCAGCTCTGCTTCGCGCTCTATTCGGCGAGCGGATTGATGACGAAGCTCTACCGGCCGTTGCTCGATCCGCTTGGCCTGACCTATCCGCAATATCTGGCCATGCTGGCGCTGTGGGAACGCGCGCCGAGCACGGTGGGCGAGCTCGGCGAGGCGCTGGGCCTCGATTCGGCGACGCTGACGCCGCTGCTCAAGCGGCTCGAGGCCGGCGGCCTGGTTACGCGCCGGCGCGATCCTGCCGACGAGCGCCGCGTGCTGGTCGAGCCGACAGCCAAGGGCCAAGCCTTGCGCGAGCGCGCCAGGGACATCCCCGCCGCCATGCTCTGCAGCATGCCGCTCGACCCAGCCGAGTTGAAGTCGCTGCATGGCACGCTGACCCGCTTCGTCGCCGGGCTGCGCGAGGCCGATGCCGGAGCGCCGCAGCGCGGCTGATCGGCCACGGCAAGGATCGTTTCCCAAAATCCCGGCCGAAAGTATCTATTTGCGTTTTTCGCCAGCCGTGGCGCAGCGGAGCGTCTTGCATGGCGCTTGCGGAGAGCTAAAGTCGGCGCCGGATTTCCTTTGCAAGCCCGGCCCATGTCCGGGCGCTTTCACTTCCGGGGAGTGTGTCATGACAAAATCGAAACTGCTGCTGGCCGGCCTGCTTGCCGTCATGCTTGCGCCCGTTGCCGCCTTCGCCCAGGCGCTGCCCGATCTCGGCGGCAAGAAAGTGGTGGTGGTGACGGAAAACGCCTATCCGCCGCTGCAGTTCATCGATGCCAAGACCGGAAAACAGATCGGCTGGGAATATGACGCGATGAACGAGATCGCCAAGCGGCTGAATTTCACCGTCGAGTATCAGAACACCTCCTGGGACGCGATGATCCAGGCGGTTTCCGACAACCAGTACAACATCGGCATGACCGGCATCACCATCAAGGACGACCGCAAGCAGAAGGTGGATTTCTCTGACCCTTATATGCGCTCGGAACAGTTCATGTTGGTGCGCGGCGACGAGAGCCGCTTCACCGACGCCAAGACCTTCGGCGCCTTCAAGGACGGGCTGATCGGCGCGCAGGCCGGCACGACGCCCTTCTACACCGCTGTCTACAGCGTGCTGGACGGCAATGAGCAGAACCCGCGCATAAAGCTGTTCGAGACGTTCGGTGCCACCGTGCAGGCGCTGAAGACTGGCGACGTCGATGTGGTGCTCACGGACGGCACTGCGGGCAAGGGCTATGTCGACGCTTCCGAGGGCAAGCTGAAGCTGATCGGCGGCCCGCTGGGCACCGAGGATTTCGGCTTCATCTTTCCCAAGGGCTCCGACCTGGTGAAGCCTGTCAACGCCGCGATCGCCGCGCTCAAGACCGACGGCACGTTCGATGCGCTGAACAAGAAATGGTTTCTTGATTACAAGATGGGGCAGTAGTTCGTCTTGATGCGGGCGGTGCGCGTGCGGGAACTCGCGCTGAGTTTGCGCTTGAACGCCCCCCTCTGCCCTGCCGGGCATCTCCCCCTCAAGGGGGGAGATTGGCAGCTTGGCCTTCGTCCCACATGCAGCATCGATGAAGATTGGCGAAGGCCGATGAGACATCTGATCTCCCCCCTTGAGGGGGAGATGTCCGGCAGGACAGAGGGGGGCGCCTTGGCGCCTGCCTTGCGCACTATGCACCTCGCCGGCCACGCCTGATGGCCCCCCCACCATCCTCCGTCAAACCTGAATTCCCCTGGTGGCTGGCCGCCGCCCTTGTCCTTGCCTTGGCCGCCGCGCTCGCCATCGCCGCCAGCGATCTTTATGCCCAGGTCTTCGCCACTGTTGCCAAGGGCATCGGCGTCACCGTCTTCGTCACCATTGTCGCCTTCGCGCTGGCCTCGATCATCGGCCTCGGCATCGCGCTGATGGGATTGTCGGGTTCGCAGTGGCTGCGGCAGATCGCGCGTTTCTATGTCGAGATCATCCGTGGCGTACCGATCCTGGTGCTTTTGTTCTGGATCGCGTTTGCCGGCGCACCGGCTTTCGTCGCAGCCTGGAACGCGCTGACCGCGCCGCTGCAGAGCACCGGCTATCTCGGCGAGTTGCAGGTGCGCGACGTCTCGCTCTTGTGGCGCGCCGTCATGGCGCTGACCATCGGCTATTCCGCCTTCATCTCCGAAGTGTTCCGGGCCGGCATCCAGGCGGTCGAGAAGGGCCAGATCGAAGCGGCCAAGGCGCTCGGGCTCACGCGGGCGCAACGTTTCCGGCTCATCGTCTTTCCGCAGGCGATCCGTACCATCCTGCCGCCGCTCGGCAATGACTTCGTCGCCCTGGTCAAGGATTCCTCGCTGGTCTCGGTGCTCGGTGTCGCCGACATCACGCAGATGGGCAAGGTCTATGCCGCCGGTTCCTTCCGCTTCTTCGAGACCTATTCGATAACAGCCTACATCTATCTCATCCTGACCGTCGGCTTGTCTTTGGCGCTCCGGGCGCTGGAACGGCGGTTGCGCCGCCAGCATCAGGAATAGTCTTTCGGCAAGGACGGCGTTACGCTCCAGTTGCGCACTGGAGGAGGAGCATGCCCATGAACGTCGACAAGGCCAATGCTGCGCTGGATTCGGTCTATACGGCCGATACGCCCGAAACCCTGGCGCAGGCCTATGCCGCATGGGCCGCGACTTATGACAGCGAGACCGCCTCGCTCGGCTATCTCCTGCCGTTCCTCATCACCGCCTGGGTGGCGCGCCACGTGCCTGCGGGCGAAGGGCCGCTGCTCGACGCCGGCTGCGGCACCGGCCTGTCCGGGCCGTCGCTGAAGGCGCTGGGCTACGGCGATATCGCCGGGCTCGACCTGTCGGACGACATGCTGAAGATCGCCGGCAGCCGCAACGCCTATGGCGAGCTGAAGCAGGCAATGCTGGGCGGCCCGCTGCCCTGGCCCGACGGCCATTTCCGCGCCTTCTTCTCGACCGGCGTGTTCACCATCAGCCATGCGCCGGCTTCCGGCCTGCACGAACTGGTGCGCGTCACGAAGAAAGGCGGCCACGCCATCTTCACCGTGCGCGACCAGGTGTTCGAGAGCGGTGGTTTCCAGGCCGTCTTCGATGAGCTGGAACGGACGGGAAAATGGCGGCTGATGGAGCAAAGCCCGTGGTTCCGCTGCTATGCGATTGCCGAGCCGGATGCGCTGGTGAAGACGTTTGTCTTCGAGGTGCTTTGAACCGCGGGTCCGCCAAGCTTGGTGCGCATCCCCCGGAGGCGTGGACGCGAGGACGAGGAACCCAGGTCCCGCGCAGCCACCGCCAATTGCCGAAAAGCCAAAACATTGCTATCTACCCCGCCATGGAAGAGCTTTTTGGCGATCCGGCCTACAAGGGGTTCGTGCTGCAGGACAGAAAACGCCTGCCGTCGCGCTTCTCCGCGCGCGTCTGTGGCGCGCCGACCAGCCGACTTACGCGGGCCGACTGATCAACTCGTTTCGCCTGACATCTCGGCGTCTGCCCTTCCCTTTCTCATATCGACGGATTTACGCACATGAGCGCACCGCGCACCCTCTATGACAAGATTTTCGACGACCACGTCGTCGACCGCCAGGACGACGGCACCTGCCTGCTCTATATCGACCGCCACCTCGTCCATGAGGTGACCAGCCCGCAGGCCTTCGAGGGCCTGCGCATGAGTGGCCGCAAAGTCCGTCATCCCGAAAAGACGCTGGCCGTGGTCGACCACAACGTCTCGACCTCGCCCGAGCGCAAGTTCGGCATCAAGAACGAGGAAAGCCGCATCCAGGTCGAGGCTCTGGCCAAGAACGCCAAGGATTTCGGCGTCGAATATTATTCCGAGAATGACATCCGCCAGGGCATCGTCCACATCATCGGGCCGGAACAGGGTTTCACCTTGCCCGGCATGACCATCGTCTGCGGCGACAGCCACACCTCCACCCACGGCGCCTTCGGCGCGCTGGCGCACGGCATCGGCACGTCGGAGGTCGAGCACGTGCTGGCGACGCAGACGCTGATCCAGCGCAAGGCCAAGAACATGCTGGTGCGCGTCGACGGCCAGTTGCCGGAAGGCGTCACCGCCAAGGACATCATCCTCGCCATCATCGGCGAGATCGGCACCGCCGGCGGCACCGGCTATGTCATCGAATATGCCGGCGAGGCGATCCGCTCGCTGTCGATGGAAGGCCGCATGACGATCTGCAACATGTCGATCGAGGGCGGCGCGCGCGCCGGCCTGATCGCACCCGACGAGACGACCTTCGCCTATGTCAAGGACAAGCCGCGCGCGCCCAAGGGCGCCGCCTGGGACGCCGCGCTCGCCTACTGGAAGACGCTGCAATCCGACGAAGGCGCGCATTTCGACAAGGTGATCGTGCTCGATGCGGCCAAACTGCCGCCGATCGTCTCCTGGGGCTCTTCCCCGGAGGATGTTGTCTCGGTGCAAGGGATTGTGCCGAACCCGGAAGACATCACCGACGAAAACAAGCGCACCTCAAAGCAGCGCGCGCTCGACTATATGGGCCTGACGCCGGGAACGAAGATCACCGACATCGCCCTCGACCGTGTCTTCATCGGCTCCTGCACCAACGGCCGCATCGAGGATCTGCGCGCCGCCGCCAAGGTGGTCGAGGGCAGAAAAGTCAATCCGCGCGTCAACGCCATGATCGTGCCGGGCTCCGGCCTGGTCAAGGAACAGGCCGAGGCCGAAGGGCTGGACAAGATCTTCCTCGCCGCCGGCTTCGACTGGCGCGAGCCGGGCTGCTCGATGTGCCTTGCCATGAACGACGACCGGCTGAAGCCACATGAGCGCTGCGCCTCGACCTCGAACCGCAATTTCGAGGGCCGGCAAGGCTTCAAGGGGCGCACCCATTTGGTGTCGCCGGCCATGGCTGCGGCGGCGGCGATCGCCGGTCACTTCGTCGATATTCGCGACTGGAAGTAAATCGCGGCTGGTTCGATCGAAACGCAAGGGCCCGGATCGCGATGCGATTCGGGCCTTCTGCTTAAGCGTTCAGAGCATGTTTGGAGCTTCACCGGTCGTCGCGGCGGATGATCTCGTGGAACTGCTCGCGGCGCCCGGGTTCTTCGGCGGCGACCACCAGGGCCAGCCCGCGTTCATCGAAGAGTTTGAACCATTCGTCCCACTCGACCAGCTCATAACCTCCGGCATTGATCGGGCGCTCCGGCTGGTCTTCGTCCTCATAGGCGTGCTGGCCGAATACCAGCCGCAGCATCGCCTGCGTGCCGGCCTCGGGCGACACGTCGACAATGGCCGGAAAGCCGGCGCGTGAAGCGGCCCATGAACGGATTGCCTCGTGATCGGTCAGGGTGATTGTATCGGCCATTATCGGTTCCTCTTCTGCGCTGGACAAACGCAGGTCCGGCGCGCCGGTTCCACGTCACGCTCCGCACCAGCGTGACGCATATTCGCTTTCGCTTAACCGCTTGTTTGGGCTTGCAGCCTAAGGTCTTCCCCGACGTCAAGCGAGGGGAAGTCACGGTCCTTTGGACACCGGCCTGCTGATAGCGTTGCTAAACCCGACGATCGCGCTGGCCCTCGGCGCGGCGTTCCTCGTGCTTTGGTTCTATCAGCGCCACCGTCCCTATCTGGCCGTGCTGGCGGTAAGCTATTCGCTTGCGGCGGCCGGGTTCCTGTTCCAGCATTTCACGCTGCCCGTTGGCCTGGCACCGTCGAAGCTGCTCTCCAACCTATGCTTCTGCGTTGCCGGATCCTGCCTGGCCGGCGCGATTGTGGCGCGGCATGGCCGGCGAGTGCCCTATGCCGGGCTTTGCGTCTTGGCGAGCGGCGGCATGGCCGCCTTTTGCTGGTTCCTGTTCGTCCAGCCGGACCTGACATGGCGGGTCCTCGTCATCAATTTCGCGCTCGGCGGCATCAGCCTGGTGGCGGCCGCCGAATTGCGCAAGGTGCGTGGCAATGGCCCGACGGAAAATATCCTGTTCGTCCTGGCGTTGCTCGCGGGGCTGAATTTCTTCGTGCGCACGCTTGCCGTCATCGTCGCGCACGGGCCTTTCGCGACCTATGACGAGCTCTATACATCATCCTATTGGACGACGGCGTTGCTGTCGCATGCGCTGCTGTCGCTGCTGATCGCGCTTTGCCTGTTCTCCGCCGCCGCGCTCGACGTGATGAAGGCGTTGAAGGTCGAAACCTACACAGATCCGCTGTCTCGCCTCCTCAACCGGCGCGGCTTCGAGCAACGGGCGGCACTGCTCTTGCAACGCTGCGCGGCGGCGAAATTGCCGGTGGCCCTTGTGCTGGCCGATCTCGACCACTTCAAGGCGCTCAACGACCTGCATGGGCATGCCGCGGGCGACCGGGTGATCGCCGACTTCGCCGCCAAGCTTCGTGCCGCCGCCGGTGCGCGCGGTGAGGCCGGACGTATCGGCGGCGAGGAATTCGCGGTGCTCCTGCCCTTGACCGACCTTGCCGCCGCGCGGCTGCTCGCAGAGACCGTGCGCGTGGCCTACTCGGCCGGCGGCGTCGACGGACTTCCGCCCGGCACCAAGGTCACCGCCAGTTTCGGCGTGGCGGCGCGCAGCGGCGACGAAGCGCTGGAGCCGTTGATGCGCCGCGCCGACGAGGCCCTCTACAAGGCCAAGAAGAACGGCCGCGACAGCGTGCGCCTGTCCTATGAGCGGCCGGAAACGCTGTTTGTGCCGGAGCCGCTCAAAGCCGGCTGAAGGCGATCGGCCCGACGCCTTCATCATCCAGGACCCGCGCCGCACCGCTTCGTTCCTTGCTTCGCCCTGAAGGGCGATGGCAACCATCCTTCGGCCAATGTCCGAGGCGTGCGCGAGCCTCGATATGACCTGACGTTAACTTCTTTTTCGCCCGTCGATGGTTTGCTGCCGTCAGGGGCTTGGGAAATCATGGGCGGCGCGGACTTCATCCTTGTCATCAATCTATTCGTTGCCGGGCTGCTGGCGGCGGCCTTCATGGCGATTGCCGTCTATGGCATCGGACGCGTCTCGGCACGCTGGCTGGCGTTCGGCTATGTGCTGGGCATGGCCTATTTCGTCGTGGAATTCAGCATCCCCGCCTTCGACAATGCGCGGCTGGTGGTCGTCGCAGCCTTTGCCGTTTTCCTTGGCGCCACCATCGCCTTCAACGGCGGGCTTGCGCATAGATATGGCGTGACGCCGCCCTGGTCGGCGATGCTCCTGATCCTGGCCGTTGCGTCTGTCGCGGTCTATTTCGCCCAGGATCTGCCGCGCCAGTCCCTAGTCAGCAAGATGGCCTACCAACTGCCCTACGCCGTCATGCAGCTTACCGGGTTCGGCATTGTCTGGTCGTCCAGGCAAAGGCGTGACCGGCTCGATCGGATGCTGATGGCGGTGCTGGCGGCCAGCGCCATGCAGTTCGCCAGCAAGCCATTCATCGCCGATGCGCTTGGCGGCCGCGGCGCCGCCCCACAATCCTATCTGCAGACCAGCTATGCCCTGGTATCGCAATCGCTCGGCACCGTGTTCGGCGTGGCGCTGGCCTTGCTGGCGCTGGCCATACTGGTGCGCGACGTGCTCGCCGAGGCGACGTCGAAATCGGAAACGGACACGCTGTCGCGGCTCCTCAACCGCGGCGGCTTCGAGCATCACGCCGAGAGGGCGCTGGGGGACGCGGCGCGCCGGGGCGTCCCAGTCGCGCTGGTCATCGCCGATCTCGACCACTTCAAGTCCATCAACGACAATTACGGCCATGCCTCGGGCGACCGGGTCATCGAGGCCTTTGCCCGCTTCCTGCGCGAGGCCGCGGCCGACCACCATGTCGCCGGTCGTATAGGCGGCGAGGAGTTCGCCATCATCCTGCCAGGCACCAACCTTGCCGCCGCGCGGCTGTTCGCCGAAGGCGCCCGCAGCGCCTTCGGGACGCTGCCCATCGACGGGCTCCCCGCCGACAATCGCTGCACGGCAAGCTTCGGCGTCGCCGAACTTCATGCCGGCGAGCATTTTTCCGACCTGATGCGACGTGCCGATGAAGCGCTCTATCAGGCGAAGGATGCCGGGCGCGACTGCGTACGCGTTTCCGCCGGGCCAGCCAGGCCAGAGGCCGTGGCGCTGTTCAGCGGCAGGGGCTGAGCTCGGGCATCTCGCCGTCGGAGAGGCCATACATATAACTGCGCCCCTTCACGAACACCGGCGGCCGATAGCAGTCGCCATAGCCCGACATCACGTCAGCCCCGTTCTCGTAGATCACCTTGGGCTGGCCGGCGCTGGTATAGTCGGACAGTTGCTTGGCGAGCTTGCCTTCACCGACGAGGATGCGCTTGTAGCCGGCGGCACTGTCGATGACGAGATTGCCGAAGGAATCGGCGTAGACCCGATCCTGGTGGCGTCCGTCCGCCAGCGCCGGCGCGGCGAAGCCGACGGCCAATACCGCCACTGTGAGCGCCGCAAGGCGCGATCTGCCCGAATTCGAACGCATGCCGTCCTCCATGTTGGAGACAAAGCCTCCTCGAATCGGAAATTAACCTTTTCTTAACCTTTGTTAAGAGGCTGGCGCGGTTCTCACCCATGTCTTGATAAACATGGTTAACGAGGCACATGACGCGATCGTGATCGACGGTCGCGAGGCGCTGGTGATGAAAGCGGGCTCGGCGCCACTGACCTGCACCCGCTGAGCCGAAGCCCGCGCCCGCCACATATATGCTGCACCGCAGCGAGAACGGGCCGGCTTGGCATCGTCGACGCCTAATCGATTGAAGCCCGGACCTGCCTTTTAATCAGACTAAATTACGTTTTCGAAACGGTTTTCTGGCTTTGACGCGGTGCAAAAAGAGCATTAGAAACCGGCTGTCCGAAGTCGCAACCGGAAGCGGCAATGCCGCATTTCCACCTGAGGCTCCAGGAACGCCGAACTGGGGGAGCCATGAGCAAATCACCAGCCACCCGCGAATTCGCCAGACGTGAACGGCCGCTTTCGCCGCACCTCAGCGTGTACCGGCCGCCGATCACCATGACGATGTCGATCATCCATCGCATCACCGGTGGCGCGCTCTATTTCGGCACGCTCCTGGCCGCGATATGGCTGATGGCGGCGGCGAGCTCGCAAGCCACTTTCGATTGGGTGAGCTGGGCCTTCGGAACCTGGCTCGGACGGCTGATCCTGTTCGGCTACACCTGGGCGCTCATGCACCACATGCTGGGCGGCGTGCGCCACCTGATCTGGGATACCGGCGCCGGTCTCGAAAAGCATACCGCCTCCAAGATCGCCTGGGCGACCCTGGCCGGCTCGGTCCTGCTCACGGTGCTGATCTGGATCGCCGGCTATATGGCGCGAGGAGCCTGACCATGAGCACTGGAAAGACCGACATGCGCACGCCGCTGGCGAAAGTCCGCGGCCTGGGCTCGGCCCGCGAAGGCACCGGGCATTTCTGGCGCCAGCGCCTCACGGCAATCGCCAACATCCCGCTGATCCTGTTCTTCACCGGGTTCCTGGTCGCGCTCAACGGCGCCGGTTATGCGGAGGTGCGGGCAGCGCTCGCCAACCCGCTCGTGGCGCTGATGATGGCCCTTGTGCTCATCTCGCCGCTTTATCACATGCGGATCGGCATGCAGGTGATCATCGAGGATTACGTGCATGGCGAAGGCATGAAGCTGGCGCTGATCGCCCTCAACACTTTCTTCACCGTAGCGGTCGGCGTGGCTTCGCTCTTCGCCCTGCTCAAACTGGCATTCGGAGGCTGACGTTTTGGCCAAGGACGCGAAAGAAGCCAATACGGCAGGCTATACCTATGTCGACCACAAATTCGACGTCGTGGTCGTCGGTGCCGGAGGTGCGGGACTGCGCGCTACGCTGGGCATGGCCGAACAGGGCCTGCGCACCGCCTGTATCACCAAGGTTTTCCCGACCCGCTCGCACACGGTGGCGGCGCAGGGCGGCATTGCCGCTTCGCTTTCCAACATGGGCCCGGACTCCTGGCAGTGGCACATGTACGACACCGTCAAGGGTTCGGACTGGCTGGGCGATGTCGACGCCATGGAATATCTGGTGCGTGAAGCGCCGGCCGCCGTCTACGAACTCGAGCACTACGGCGTGCCGTTCTCGCGCACGGAAGAGGGCAAGATCTACCAGCGGCCGTTCGGCGGCCACATGATGAATTACGGCGATGGCCCGCCCGTGCAGCGCACCTGCGCGGCCGCCGACCGCACCGGCCACGCCATCCTGCACACGCTCTACGGCCAGTCGCTGAAGAACAACGCGCAGTTCTTCATCGAGTATTTCGCGCTCGACCTGATCATGGAGCCGGACGGCACATGCACCGGCGTCGTCGCCTGGAACCTCGACGACGGCACCATCCACCGCTTCTCGGCCAAGATGGTTGTGCTGGCGACAGGCGGCTATGGCCGCGCCTATTTCTCGGCGACCTCGGCGCACACCTGCACCGGCGACGGCGGCGGCATGGCCGCGCGGGCGGGGTTCCCCTTACAGGACATGGAGTTCGTGCAGTTCCACCCGACCGGCATCTACGGCGCCGGCTGCCTGATCACCGAGGGCGCGCGCGGCGAGGGCGGCTATCTCGTCAACTCCGAGGGCGAGCGCTTCATGGAGCGCTACGCGCCGTCGGCCAAGGACCTCGCCTCGCGCGACGTCGTCTCGCGTTGCATGACGCTGGAAATCCGCGAGGGCCGCGGCGTCGGCAAGAACAAGGACCATATCTTCCTGCACCTCGACCATCTCGATCCGGCGGTGCTGCACGAGCGGCTGCCCGGCATCTCGGAATCGGCAAAGATCTTCGCCGGCGTCGACCTCACCAAGGAGCCGATTCCGGTGCTGCCGACGGTGCACTACAATATGGGCGGCGTGCCGACCAATTACTGGGGCGAGGTGCTCAACCCGACGATCCTTAATCCGGATCAGGTCTCGCCCGGCCTGATGGCGGTAGGCGAGGCCGGCTGCGCCTCGGTGCACGGCGCCAACCGGCTGGGATCGAACTCGCTGATCGACCTGGTCGTGTTCGGACGCGCGGCGGCGATCCGCGCTGGCCAGGTCATCGATCGCAAGTCGGCGATCCCGTCGCCCAACCAGGCCTCGGTCGACAAGATCATGGATCGCTTCGACCGGCTGCGCCACGCCAACGGCTCGACGCCGACGGCGGTTCTGCGCGAAAAGATGCAGCGTGCCATGCAGGAAGACGCGGCGGTGTTCCGCACGCAGGAATCGCTGGAGAACGGTTGCAAGCGCATTTCGCAGATCTGGGGCGAGCTCAAGGACATAAAGGTTTTCGATCGCTCGATGATCTGGAACTCCGACCTGGTGGAGACGCTGGAGCTGGAAAACCTGATGGCCAACGCCATCACCACGGTCTACGGCGCCGAGGCCCGCAAGGAGAGCCGTGGCGCGCACGCGCGGGAGGATTTCTCGGCCCGCGACGACGCCAACTGGCGCAAGCACACGCTCGCCCATCTGAGCGAGACCGGTGAGGTGACGCTCTCCTACCGTCCGGTGCACACCGAACCGCTGCTGGCCGAAAAGGACGGCGGCATCAGTCTCGCCAAGATCGCGCCCAAGGCCAGGGTGTATTGAAATGACGTCCAGCCGCGTCATCCGAAAGGACCTGAGGTAATGGTCGAACTCACGCTCCCCAAGAACTCGAAGATCCAGCAGGGCAAGACCTGGCCGAAGCCGGAAGGCGCGACCAATCTCAGGGAATACCGCATCTACCGCTGGTCGCCGGATGATGACGAGAACCCGCGCATGGACACCTATTTCGTCGACATGGACGATTGCGGGCCGATGGTGCTGGATGCGCTGCTCTGGATCAAGAACAAGATCGACCCGACGCTGACCTTGCGCCGCTCCTGCCGGGAAGGCATCTGCGGCTCCTGCGCCATGAATATCGACGGCTCCAACACGCTCGCCTGCACCAAGGGCTGCGACGACATATCGGGTGCCGTCAAGATCTACCCGCTGCCGCATATGCCCGTCATCAAGGACCTGGTGCCCGACCTCACCAATTTCTACGCCCAGCACGCCTCGATCGAACCGTGGCTGAAGACGGTCTCGCCGCAGCCGGCCAAGGAATGGCTGCAGAGCCATGAGGAGCGCGAGAAGCTCGACGGGCTCTACGAATGCATATTATGCGCCTGTTGCTCGACCTCTTGCCCGAGCTATTGGTGGAACGGCGACCGTTATCTCGGCCCGGCAACCTTGCTGCAGGCGTATCGCTGGCTGATCGACAGCCGCGACGAGGCCACGGGCGAGCGGCTCGACAATCTCGAGGACCCCTTCCGGCTCTATCGCTGCCACACCATCATGAACTGCGCGCAGACCTGCCCCAAGGGCTTGAATCCGGCCAAGGCGATCGCGGAAATCAAGAAGATGATGGTGGAGAGAAGGGTTTAGGCGCTCGCTCGCGGCAATCTTGAACGCAGCGATCCTTCGCGCCCCTTTCTCCGGCAGGACAAAAGGGGCGCTGTCTTGCCAGCTTCAAAAAGGATTGCAATCCAATGACGGACCTCCCCATCCTGTCTCCTCCCGAAGCGCGTGTGCTCGGCTGCCTCATCGAGAAGAAGGAGCTGACGCCGGACGTCTATCCGTTGACCCTCAACGCAGCGCTTGCCGCCGCCAACCAGAAGACGGCGCGCGAGCCCGGCATGGCGCTGGAGCAGACAGAGGTGCACCGGGCGCTAAAGCTGCTCGAGCAGAAGGGGCTGGTGCGGCAGATGTTCGGCTCCCGCGTCGAGCGCTACGAGCACCAGATGGCGCAGCGCTTCTCGCTGACCACGCCTCAGACCGCCTTGGTCGGTCTGCTTTTGCTGCGCGGGCCGCAGACGGCGCATGAATTGTTGGCACGCAGCGAGCGCATGGCAAGGTTTTCATCGATCGAGGATTTGCGCGGTGAACTCGATATGCTGATCGGCCGTCGACCGCCGCTCGTTCAGGAAATCCCGCGCGGTCCAGGCCAACGCGAGGACCGCTATGTGCATCTCCTCGCCGGGCCGGTTGACGTTGCCGCCCTGTCGGCGCAGCGCACTGCATCGGCCGTGCCCGCTTCCGACCTTGAAGCGAGAGTGGAGGCGCTGGAGCAGGAAGTCGCAGCCCTTCGCGCCCGGCTCGACGCGCTGGGCGCCTGAGCGGTCGGGCGTGTCCGGCGCGACCATGCGCGCCGGGATGCCGGGGTCTCAGCCGAGCCTGGCGTCGAGCGATACGTTGATGGCGCCCAGCGCTTTGGAAACAGGGCATTCGGCCTTGGCCTTCTCGGCCAATTCCTTGAACTTCGCGGCGTCGATGCCGGGCACCTTGCCGACAAGGGTGATCGCGCTGCCCGTGATGCCGGTGCCGGGAACCAGCGTCACCACGGCCTTGGCGTCGAGCTCGGCCGCCGGGGTGCCGTTCTCGGCCAGGAAATGCGACAGCTGCATGGCGTAGCAGCCGGCGTGCGCGGCCGCGATCAGCTCTTCCGGATTGGTGCCGGATTTGCCGCTCTCGTCCTCGAAGCGTGCCTTGAACGAATAGGGCGTGCCGTTCAGGGTCCCGCTCTGGCTGTCGAGCGTGCCTTTGCCGTCCTTCAGATTGCCCTTCCAGACGGCGGTTGCGGTGCGGTCCATGAATTCCTCCTTGGTTGTCGTGAACTTGTCCAGGTGAGCCCAGCGTCCGGCCAACTATAACGCGGGCATGCGCGAAGACCACTGCGCTGTTTGGACCACGGCGTGATGACGGTTCATTCCTTTAGAAAAAAAACCGCGTGCAAAAATGTCGGCTTCCATTCGGCCCGGCCGTCCTGCGGGCGACCACGGGATTGTGGCCGGATGGAGGTTCACATGGACAATCTGTTTTTCGCAATATGGAAGACCCCGGGCCGCAAGGCTCAACGACGGCAAGACTTCTGGCTGGAGCCACCGCCGTCCGGTGTCCGCAGGCTGCTGGCGGCTGTCGCCATCATCGCGGTCGCGGCATGCCTTCTCGACCATGCGGCAGCGGTCGAAGGCAAGGCTGACACGCTCGTCACCGCATCCTATGATTCATCGCAGCAAGGGAGCGCGAAATGAAATATGTCTGCCTGGTCTATGGTGAGGAGAAAGACCTCTACGCGCTCACCCCGGAAGGATCGGCCAAGCTCGACGCCGATTCGCTGGCCTATGACCGGTCCTTGGACCAACAAGGCAAGCTCATCGTCGCGCAGGCGCTGCAATCGGTGAAGACCTCGAAAACCGTGCGCCGTCGCAAGGGCAAGCGGCTGGTCACCGACGGCCCGTTCGCCGAAACCAAGGAGCAGTTGCTCGGCTTCGTCATGATCGAGGCGAAGGACCTCCAGGAGGCACTGGACATCGCCGGCGGCATTCCGCTGGCCGAACTCGGCACGATCGAGGTCCGGGCGATCTATGACGTGCCCGGGTCATAAGCGGCGCGGCGGGTCAGATCGCCTCGCCCTTCAAAAGGCGCGGCGTGCCGGCTGAAAGCCCCGACGCCTGGCGGATGAAGAATTCCTTCAGCCGTGGCATGCGCTCGACCAGGCCGAGGCCGATGTCGCGCACCGCGCGCAGCGGGCCGATATCGTTGGAAAACAGCCGGTTCAGCACATCTGTCGTGACGCCCATCTGCACCGTGTCGAAACGACGCCATTGCTGGTAGCGCTCGAGCACGTCGAGCGCGCCGATATCCTGGCCCAGCCGGTCGGCCTCGACGATCACCTCGGCCAGGGCGGCGACATCCTTGAAGCCGAGATTGAGGCCCTGGCCGGCGATCGGGTGGATGCCGTGGGCGGCATCGCCGGCAAGCGCCACGCGCGGCGCGACGAAGGCGCGCGCGATGGTAAGACCCAGCGGCCAGGCGCGCGGCTTGTCGGCGACGCGGATCTCGCCAAGCTTGAGGCCGAAACGCTGTTCCAGCTCATGCTCGAAGAGGAGGTCGTCGCCGGCGACCAGCGTCTGAGCATCTTCCGACCGCTCGACCCAGACGATCGACGAGCGGTTGGAGCCGTCCTCGCCCGGCTTCAGCGGCAGCGTGGCGAAGGGGCCGGCGGGCAGGAAATGCTCTTCGGCACGGCCGTTGTGGGGCCGTTCATGTGCCACGGTGCAGACGATGCCGGACTGGCCGTATTCCCACTTCACCGTCTTGATGCCGGCCATGTCACGCAGCTTCGAATTGACGCCGTCGGCGGCGACCAGCAGCCTCGCCTTCAGCGTCGCGCCGTCGGCCAAATGCACGGTGATGCCTGCACCATTGGTTTCGAACCCTTGCACGGCAACGCCTTCGATGATGTCGACGCCGAGCTTTTCGGCGCTGCGGCGCAAGGCGCCGTTCAGCACCCGGTTGGCCACCATATGTGCGAAGGGCTCGCCCGGCGCCACCTCGCCGTCGAAAGTGAGGAAGACCGGGCGCACAGGATCGGCGGCACGCGAATCGGTGATGATCATCTCGGTGATTGCCTGCGCTTCCGGCGCGATCTCGGCCCAGACGCCGAGCCGCTCGAGCATGCGGCAGGCGGCCGCCGCAATGGCCGAGGCGCGCCCGTCCCTTTGCCAGGAGCCGGCGGGTGCGGCATCGACCAGGGCCACGGCAAGCTCCGGTTGCGCCTGTTTCAGCGACACGGCGGCAGCCAGGCCGACATAGCCGGCGCCGGCGACCAGAACATCGAGCCCGGACCTGGTTTTCGCCTCTGCCTTGCCTTCCATGGTCTTCGCTCCTTGCAAGCCAGCCTGCCATCCGCCCTTGACGGCCCGTCCTTCCTGTCGGAAACCCGCCGAGGAAATCTTGAGGCGAGGTCACGACACATGACGGCGGCCATGGACGAGCTTCTGCGCATTCTCGACCTCGAGAGGCTAGAACACAATCTGTATCGTGGTCGCAGCCCCCAGGTGGAGTGGCAGCGCGTCTTCGGCGGCCAGACCATCGCCCAGGCGCTGGTGGCGGCGCAGCGGACCGTCGAGCCCGACCGCTACGTGCATTCGCTGCACGGCTATTTCATGCGGCCGGGCGACATCAAGGTGCCGATCATCTACGAGGTCGACCGCATCCGCGACGGCGGCTCCTTCACCACCCGCCGGGTACTGGCGATCCAGCACGGGCAGGCGATCTTCTCGCTGGAAGCCTCGTTCCAGGTCGATGAGAAGGGGCTGGAGCACCAGTTCGCTTTGCCTGACGACGTGCCGCCGCCGGAAGAGCTGAAGACGCAACGCCAATTGCTCGAAAAGGCCGACCGGGTGCCGGAAGCGGTGCGACGCTTCTGGGCGCGCGAGCGACCGCTGGAGCTCAGGCCGGTCAATCTCCAGCACTATGAAAGCCGCGACAAGCTGCCGCCCCGGCAGAATGTCTGGATCCGCCTCGCCGGCCCCGTCCCAGACGACCGCGCGCTGCAATCGGTGCTGCTCGCCTATCTCTCCGACATGACGCTGCTCGACACCTCGACCTTCGCGCATGGGCGCGGGCTGTTCGATCCCGACATCCAGGCGGCCAGCCTCGACCATTCGATGTGGTTCCACCGCCCGCATTCGCTTGACGGCTGGCTGCTCTACGCGCAGGACAGCCCCTCGAGCTCGGGATCACGCGGATTCAGCCGCGGCACGCTCTATGCCCGCGACGGCACGCTGATCGCCTCGATGGCCCAGGAAGGCTTGATCCGGCTCAAGCGTTGAGCAGTCCTTTCGCCCAAAGCCTTCCAAATAGGCGTTTTCAGAAAATTGCTTAATTATTGAGCAGAAGCTGTGCCGCGCTCATCGGTACGGTGCGATCGCCGGTGCGTCAATTCCTTTGTTTACAACCAGTTAACACGCTGCTTCGGCAATTGGCACGGAGCTTGAATCCTCGTCGGCACTCTCCGGCTCCTCGGGATCGGTGAAGGTGTGCAAACGCGGGGGACCGCAACAGCAAAAGGGTGAAACCTTATGAAAATCGTGATGGCAATCATCAAGCCGTTCAAGCTCGACGAGGTACGCGAAGCGCTTACCGCCGTCGGCATCCAGGGCCTGACCGTCACCGAAGTCAAAGGCTACGGGCGTCAGAAGGGGCACACGGAAATCTATCGCGGGGCGGAATACGCGGTCAGTTTCCTGCCGAAGATCAAGATCGAGGTCGCGGTCAGCGCCGACATGGTCGACAAGGCCGTGGAGGCCATCACCGCAGCCGCCAAGACCGGCCAGATCGGCGACGGCAAGATCTTCGTTTTCGGCATCGACCAGGCGGTGCGCATCCGCACCGGCGAAACAGACACCGACGCGCTCTGAAGCGGCGAACACGTATTCCAATGGAGAGTTCAATGAATATTCCTTCCACCTTGAAGAAGACGGGACGCGCCGCCCTTTTTGGCTCGCTCGCTCTCGCAGCGTTGGGCAGCGTCGCCGCCTTCGCGCAGGAAGCGGCTCCGGCCGCGGCTGCCGCCGCGCCGGCCGCTCCCACCCCGGCGCTCGACACCGGCAACACCGCCTGGATGCTGACTTCGACGGCGCTGGTGCTGATGATGACCATCCCCGGCCTGGCACTGTTCTACGGCGGCATGGTGCGCAAGAAGAACGTGCTTGCCACCGTCATGCAGAGCTTCGCCATCACCTGCCTGGTGACGGTGCTGTGGTTCATGTTCGGCTATTCGCTGGCCTTTTCCGACGGCGGCGGCATGAATGCCTATCTCGGCGGCTTCTCGAAGTTCTTCCATCACGGCATCACCACCTCGACGCTGTGGGCGCCGGGCGTGGCCAACATTCCTGAATTCGTCTTTTCGATGTTCCAGATGACCTTCGCCATCATCACCCCGGCCCTGATCGCCGGCGCCTTTGCCGAGCGCATGAAGTTCTCGGCCCTGCTGATCTTCATGGCGCTGTGGCTGCTGGTCGTCTATGCGCCGATCGCGCATTGGGTCTGGGGCGGCGGCTTCCTCGGCGCTGCCGGCGTGCTCGACTTCGCCGGC
The DNA here is from genome assembly GCF_006442495.1 of Mesorhizobium sp. B2-1-3. Lineage (NCBI taxonomy): Bacteria > Pseudomonadati > Pseudomonadota > Alphaproteobacteria > Hyphomicrobiales > Phyllobacteriaceae > Mesorhizobium > Mesorhizobium sp. B2-1-3. The sequence goes on along the minus strand of NZ_VFWL01000001.1, from coordinate 617,417 downwards.
GGCACGGTCGTCCATATCAATGCCGGTGTCGCGGGTCTCGTCTGCGCCCTGGTCCTGGGCAAGCGCGAAGGCTACGGCACCACCAACATGGCGCCGCATAACCTGGTCTATTCCGTGATCGGCGCTTCGCTGCTGTGGGTCGGTTGGTTCGGCTTCAACGCCGGTTCGGAACTCGCCGCCGACGGCCTCGCCGGTGCCGCGATGCTCAACACCCAGGTTGCCACCGCGGCAGCGGCGCTGGCCTGGATGTTCGCCGAATGGATCGTCGCCAAGAAGCCCTCGGTGCTCGGCATCATCTCCGGCGCCGTCGCCGGCCTTGTCGCGGTGACGCCGGCTTCCGGCTTCGTCAACCCGACGGGCGCCTTCATCGTCGGCATCGTCGCCGGCGTCGTCTGCTACATCTCGGCGGTCAAGGTAAAGCACATGTTCGGCTATGACGACTCGCTCGATGCCTTCGGTGTCCATGGCGTCGGTGGCGTGGTCGGCGCATTGCTGACCGGCGTGCTCGCCGACCCGGCAATCAACAGCCTCTCCTCGGGCGCGTCGATCGGCAAGCAGCTCTACGGCATCGTCTTCACCATCCTGTGGACGGCAATCGCCACCTTCGTCATCCTCTACATCGTCAAGGCGCTCGTCGGCCTGCGTCCGTCGACCCAGGAGGAGGTCGAGGGTCTCGACATCAGCCAGCACGGCGAAGTGGTGCCGTAAGGCCTCTTTGCCATGGGACCGGCGGACCTCCTCCCGCCGGTCCCATCTCTTTCGGTAATCACGTACGGAAAACCGCTGCACGTCTTCCGGAACTGTTTTGAAATCCCGTCGTGACGCTCCGCAAGGTGCTCACGCCTTGAGGCCCGGATCGCTCCGGGCCTCTTTTTTTGGAGCCCGTTTGGTTGGACGAGCGCAATCACGTTCGCGTGATTGAGATTTTCGAGGAAACATCGGCCGTCTTGGCATCGAACTCCCGGGCACGACCACTGTTCGGCGGTCGTTGCAAACAATAGGGAAGGAAACTATCCAATGAACGTCAAGAATATCTGTCTCGGCGCGCTCGCTCTTTCCATGGTCAGCGGCATGGCATTTGCCGGGGCTCTCGACGAACCCGACAATATGGCCCCGTTCTTCACCGATTCCAGCATGAAAACCATGAAGCCGATGGCGGAATTCAAGACCGCTTTCATGGCCATGCCAATGGAAAAGCAGGATGCGATGAAGAAGGAATGCCAGGACGCGGCGATGAGCAAGCCGCACGCCGAGTTCTGCGCCAACGTCCAGGCGCTCGGCGGAGCCAACTGAGACCGCGGCGGATCAGGCCCACCGAGCCTGGTCACCCTGCCGTTGCCGATGCAGAAATGGCGGGCCGTGAGGCTCGCCATTGTTATTTGCGGCAGGCGGCTGGGGCCCTTGCCATGGTTAATGCGGCCTTAACCTTCCCACGCATAGTCTGGCAGCCAAATCTGCCGAAGTGCGTCACGCGCTCGGGCCAGGCAATCACTGACGGGGAAGAGCATGCGTTCAGGGGCTTCAGCACCGCTCGCGCTGACCGATACGGGGCACGGCATCCAGGCATTCGCGCGACGCCAGGTCGGCCGGCTTGTCGGCGCCGGCATGTTCGCGTTCACCGCCTTCGGCGTCGCCAGCCTTGCCACCTGGAATGTCGCCGACCCGAGCTTCTCGCACGCCACAGCCAACACCGTCACCAATGCCATGGGATATGCGGGTGCGGTCTTCTCCGACATCGCCATGCAGTTCTTCGGCCTTGCCGCCGTGGCGGCGCTGGTTCCGGCCGTGATCTGGGGATATCTGCTGTTTTCGGCGCGCGGCGTCGACAGGCTGCCCAGGCGCGGTCTGTTCTGGTTCGGCTTTGCCCTGCTGGCCGCTGCGATCGCCGGCTGCGTGGTGCCGCCCAAGACCTGGCCGCTGCCGACCGGGCTCGGCGGCGTGTTCGGCGACATGGTACTGAAGATTCCGGGCGTCGTCATCGGTGGCTATCCGACCGGGCTGGTGGCCAGCGTGCTCGCCATTCTGATGGCCGGTCCGGCGCTATGGCTATTCGCCTACGGTTCGGCGCTGATCGCACGCAAGAACGGTTTCGCCGTCATGGAGGAACCGGCCGCCGCCGATCCGCGTGAGGATGAGCTGCTGTTCGACAATGACGAGGATGAAGGCGACGAAGGCATACTGGCGCTCGGCGCAATGACCCATTGGTGGCTTTCGTTCCGCGCGTGGATGCACCGCCGCGCCGTGCGCCGCAGGCAGCGGCGGGACGAATTCGAGCCGGGAATGGAACCGCGCGCCAGCGCCTGGCGGCGTGCCGCCGAACGGGTCGAATCGGCCGAGTTCGCCGAGCAGCGGATGAGCCCGGATGGCCGTGCCCGCGTCGAACCGGAATTCTTCGCCGCCATGGTCAACGACCGCAGCGTTTCCGTCGATCCGGACGATGACGTCTTCGACGGTCGCTTCGACACCGGCGATGACGATGTCGATTTCGACGATGAACCCCTCGTCCAGCGTCGCGCGGCTTCCACCGCCAAGGTCCAGCCGTTCCGCTCGGATGCCGCCACGCGCGTTGAAGCGCCGGCGCCGCGCCCGGCTCCGGGTGCGCGCGTCCAGCGCGAGGCGCAGACCTCGTTGATCGGCTCGGAAAAATTCGAGATGCCGTCGCTGCATTTCCTGTCCGAACCGAAGAACATCGCGCGCGACCCGAGCCTCTCGAAAGACGCGCTGGAACAGAACGCCCGCCTGCTCGAAGGCGTGCTGGAGGATTTCGGCGTCAAGGGCGAGATCATCCATGTCCGCCCCGGCCCCGTCGTCACGCTCTATGAGCTGGAGCCTGCGCCAGGCATCAAATCATCGCGCGTCATCGGCCTCTCCGACGACATCGCCCGCTCGATGAGCGCCATCGCCTGCCGCGTCGCCGTGGTGCCGGGCCGCAACGCCATCGGCATCGAATTGCCGAACGCCAAGCGCGAGACGGTGTATCTCAGGGAAATCATGGCCAGCCGCGATTTCGAGACCACCAAGGCCAAGCTGGCGCTGGCGCTGGGCAAGACCATCAACGGCGAGGCGGTCATCGTCGATATCGCCAAGATGCCGCACGTCTTGGTCGCCGGCACCACCGGCTCGGGCAAGTCGGTCGCCATCAACACCATGATCCTGTCGCTGCTCTACCGGCTGACGCCGCAGGAATGCCGGCTGATCATGATCGATCCCAAGATGCTGGAGCTCTCGGTCTATGACGGCATCCCGCACCTTTTGACGCCTGTCGTCACCGACCCGAAGAAGGCGGTGGTTGCGCTGAAATGGACCGTGCGGGAGATGGAAGACCGCTACCGCAAGATGTCGAAGGTCGGCGTGCGCAATATCGACGGTTTCAACGCACGCGTCCAACAGGCGGAAAAGAAGGGCGAAAAGATCTCGCGCACGGTGCAGACCGGCTTCGACCGCCAGACCGGCGAGGCGATCTACGAGACCGAGAATCTCGACCTCGAGCCGATGCCCTACATCGTCGTCATCATCGACGAAATGGCCGATCTGATGATGGTTGCCGGCAAGGACATCGAGGGTGCCGTCCAGCGCCTGGCGCAGATGGCGCGCGCCGCCGGCATCCATGTCATCATGGCGACGCAACGTCCGTCTGTCGACGTGATCACCGGTACCATCAAGGCCAACTTCCCCACCCGCATCTCCTTCCAGGTGACGTCGAAGATCGACAGCCGCACCATCTTGGGCGAGCAAGGCGCCGAGCAGCTGCTCGGCATGGGCGACATGCTCTACATGGCCGGCGGCGGCCGCATCCAGCGCGTGCACGGCCCGTTCGTCTCCGACGACGAGGTCGAGAAGATCGTCGCGCATCTGAAGCTGCAGGGCGTGCCGGAATATCTCGACGCCATCACCGAGGACGATGATGAGGACGAGGACGAGCCCTCCGGCAAGGGCGGCTCGGGCGGCGGCGGCGGCAATTTCGAGGATTCCGACGATCCTTACGACCAGGCGGTGTCCGTGGTGTTGCGCGACGGCAAGGCCTCGACCAGCTACATCCAGCGGCGTCTGGGCATCGGCTACAACCGCGCCGCTTCGATCATCGAGAAGATGGAAAAAGAAGGCATTGTCGGCCCCGCCAACCATGCCGGAAAACGCGAGATCCTGGTGCCGACCGAAGAGGACAAATTCTGATCGCGACAAATACCGGCGGCAACTTTGAACCTTCTGGCGCGTTCAAGCGGTCAAGCAGTGTTCGCGCCGTCAAACTTCAGCCCAACTGGGGGTTCAGGACAACAACAAATCAGGACTCAAGATGAGAGTGACCGACATGAAAAACGATCTTTCCGCGCTCGGCGATCTTGCCCCGACGCGCCGTCAGTTGCTTGGCCTCGGCCTGGTGCTCGCGGGCGCTGCCGCCCTCAACGTGGTGCCCGGATTCGAGCTGCTGGCATCCGCGCAGGCGGCCGTGCCGGCGGCCGCGCAGAAGATCGCCGATCATTTTTCCTCGGTTAAGTCGATGAGCGGCGAATTCGTGCAGTTCGGCCCCAAGGGCGAACAGACCGGCGGCAAGTTCTTCCTGGAAAGACCGGGCAAGATCCGCTTCAATTATGACGGATCCTCGAATTTCCGGGTGATTTCGGACGGCAAGTCGGTGGTCATCCTCAACAAGAAACTGAACACGTCCGATCTTTATCCCTTGTCGAAGACGCCGCTGAAACTGTTGCTCGACGACCGGATCGATCTCTCCGGAAACCGCGTCAAGAGCGTCAAGGAAGAGGACGACCTCACCACCATCCAGCTCTCGGACAAGTCGGTGTTCGGCAATGCGCGGATCACCATGATGTTCGATCCGAAGACCTATGATCTGCGCCAGTGGACGATCACCGATGCGCAGGGCAAGGACACCACGGTGATGATCTTCAACACCAAGGAAGGCGTCAGCTTCGCTCCCGACACGTTTGCCATCGACTATACGGCCAATCGCGAGCTGAATACGAAAACCAGATAGCTTTCCTCGCGCTGGCGAAGCCTTTCGTGCAGTTTCGGCGGCGCGGCGCCGACCTCCGCAACTGCTGCAATGCTTGTCTTTATGGCGCGGGGCTGGCAGTAGTTCGGCGATCTTTCGCCGGACCCGCCAAATGCCCTTTTCCATCGCCACCTGGAACATAAATTCCGTTCGCCTGCGCATGCCGATCATCGAGCGCCTGCTCGATGAATACGCGCCCGATGTGCTTTGCCTGCAGGAAACAAAAGTTCCCGACGAGCTGTTCCCCGAAAAGGCCTTCCGCAGGCTCGGCTACGGGCACATCGCCTTTCACGGTCAGAAGGGCTATCACGGCGTGGCGACGGTCGCGCGCCGGCCGATCGCGGTGGTCGAGAAGCGCCGCTTCTGCGACATCGACGACAGCCGGCATTTGTCGGTGACCGTGCGGGCCGGCGGCAAGACGATCCTGCTGCACAATTTCTACGTTCCGGCGGGCGGCGACGAACCGGACCCGGAGGTCAACCGCAAGTTCAGGCACAAGCTCGATTTCGTCGCCGAGATGAACGCAATCCGCGCCGAACACAGCGAAGTGTCCGCCTCGGTCCTGGTCGGCGACCTCAACATCGCGCCGCTCGAACACGATGTCTGGTCGCATAAGCAACTGCTCAACGTGGTCAGCCATACACCGGTCGAGACGGAGAGTTTCGAGGCCATGCGGCTGGCCGGCGACTGGGTCGACCTGATGCGGCTCAACGTGCCATCAGAACAGAAGCTCTACACCTGGTGGAGCTACCGCGCGCAGGACTGGGAGGCATCCAACCGCGGCCGGCGGCTCGACCATGTCTGGTCGTCACCGAACCTGGTGCCTGATTTCACCGGCTACGAAATCCTGCGGGCGGCGCGTGGCTGGGAACGTCCCTCGGATCATGTTCCGGTCATCGCGCGGTTCAACCTGGACTGATCAGCCGGGCCGGCGCTTTTCCCACTCCGGCGACAATTGCGTCAAGCCGCTCGGTCGCCATGATGAAGGGCAGGTCATTTTCGGTGGCGCGAACCAGCCGGAACTCCACCTGTCTCTCCCGTTCACTCGGAAAAGCGCGGCGCCAGCTTCTCGATGCGGTGGATCATTGCCTGAAAGTCTTCCAGGATGCGCTGGTGGAGCTGTGCCGCCAAATCCGGATATTCCTCCAGGATGCGGCGGAACATCTTTCGGCTGAGCCGGATCACCTCCGAATCGACCGCGGCCGATGCACTGGTCAGCCGGTTGGTGTCGGCGATCAGCGCCAGTTCGCTCAGCATGGTGCCGGGGCTGGCCGTGCCGATAGGGATGCGTCCGCCTGCCTGTTCGCGGTAGAGCACGATCTCTCCGCTGACCACGATATAGGCCGAATCAGCCATATCGTCCTCGCGATAGAGCTTGTGGTCTGCCTGCAGCAGCATGGTCTCGGCGCCGAAGGCGAGCAGGCGCAATTGTTCCTGCGTGAAGCCCTCGAAAAGCCTCACGGCTGACAGGATGCGGATGTCGTCATCCAGCGCCATCTAGCTGTGTCCCCGAACGGTCAGTCCAATCCCTCCTCTGCGGTGCGATCCAGAATCCCGCTCCAACAGGATCGCACCCAAAAGCAGCCCCGCCCAGACCGCTTATTGGATAATAAAATGTTTAAGGAACCAGCTTGTAGCCACCGCTTTCTGTCACAAGAATTTCCGCATTGGAAGGATCGCGCTCGATCTTCTGGCGCAGGCGATACACATGGGTTTCTAGTGTGTGCGTGGTAACGCCGGAATTGTAGCCCCACACCTCCTCGAGCAGCACGTCCCGCGTCACCACCTTCTGGTCGGCGCGGTAGAGATATTTGATGATCGAGGCCTCCTTCTCCGTCAGCCGCACTTTTGCGCCGCGCGGGTCGATCAGCAGCTTCTGGCTTGGCTTGAAGGTGTAGGGGCCGACCGAGAAGGTGGCGTCCTCGCTTTGCTCGTGCTGGCGCAGCTGCGCGCGGATGCGCGCCAAAAGCACCGCGAAGCGGAACGGCTTCGTCACGTAGTCGTTGGCGCCGGCTTCGAGGCCAAGGATCGTGTCCGAATCGGTGTCGTGGCCGGTCAGCATGATGATGGGCGCCTTGTAGCCACCCTTGCGCAGGATCTTCACCGCTTCGCGGCCGTCCATGTCGGGCAGGCCGACATCCATGATCAGCAGGTCGATGAGGCCGCCACGCGCCGCGGCGACGCCTTTTGCCGCAGTGGACTCCTGCAGCACGTCGAATTCCTCATAAAGAGACAATTGCTCGACCAACGTGCCGCGCAGGTCGTCATCGTCGTCGACGATCAGGATGGTTCGTGAAGTCATGGATCAATCCGTTGTTTTGAAAAGAAAATTCAGTTGACCGCTGCCTGTTTATGCGGAAGCTGACCGGCACAACAGCCGATCACAGTGATTTGTTCCGTGGCACGATCATACAAGAAAAAACACGATCGCAATGCAGCCGGCGCAATTTTGCGAAAAGGACTGCGGGTGCTGACCGTGCGGGCAAGGCCCGGCCGTCCCAGCCAGGGGCTGCTGCAGGCGGGCAGAACGGTGTTTGCCTGCGCGCTGGGGCGTGGCGGCATCTCGGCGGGCAAGCGCGAAGGCGACGGCGCCACGCCGCTTGGCCAAATGCGGATCCTGTCGGGTTATTTCCGGGGAGACCACTTCTCCAGCGGCCGCATCACCCGGCTGGCGATGACGCCGATCGGGCCTGATCTCGGCTGGTGCGAAGTGCCCGACGACCGAAACTACAACAGGCCGGTCAAGATCCCCTACGGCGCCAGCCACGAACGCATGCGGCGCGACGACAGGCTCTATGATGCCTGCCTTGTGCTCGACTGGAATATAACGCCGCGCCGCCGCGGACGCGGCAGCGCCATCTTCTTCCACCTGGCGCGCCCGGGCTTCACGCCCACGCAAGGCTGCGTCGCGGTGACCGCACGCACGATGGCGCGCCTTTTGCCGCTGCTGTCGGACCGGACGGTGGTGAGGGTGGTAAGGTAGGGAATGGTGTAGGGAATAGGCAGTAGGCAGTAGGGTTCTCTTTCTATTGCCTACTCCTAATTCCTATTCCCTTTCCTTACCTGCCAGCCGATGTCGAGCAGGCCCAGCCGGCCGAGTTCGCGGTCCATGGCGCGGGAGACGTCTTTGCGCGTGGCGCCAACATCGCGCAACTGGCGATCCGACAGGTCCTCGATGTCGTCCTGCGGCAGGCTTGCCGCGACCTTGGCCTGGCGGAGCCAGTCGAACGCGGCGGTCAGCCAGTTCAGCCGGCTCGCGGGAGCTCTCAAAGCTATGTGAGACATGATACGGTTCCTTCCATCCGGACATAAAATCCGGTTTGATATTGGTTCGATGGTCGCATCATGCCCGATTGAAAGATTGGAGAGAAACGAGTAGTTCTTTCCGGATTATCAAGTTTTCTTTGAGGATCAGGACGCCATGACCGCGTCTGTTCTGGGGCCACGCTGATGGCCCGCCTGGTGCCGGGAACCCGGGCGCTGAGGACGCTGGAGGCAGCGGCCCGGCATCTCAATTTCACCCGGGCCGCCGACGAACTCGGCCTGACACCAGCCGCCGTCAGCCACCAGATCAAGGAGATCGAAGACCAGCTCGGCATCGTCCTGTTCACGCGCTCCAGCCGCAGCATCCGGCTGACGGAGGCCGGAACGGTGCTGTTCGAGGCCTCTGCCGATGCCCTCGACCTGCTTGGCAAGGCCGTCTCGCGGGCACAGAAGATGACGCGCGGCACGACGCTGCTGAAAGTGACGCTCGACGCCCAATTCGCGACGAAATGGCTGATGCGGCGGGTCGAGGATTTTCGAAAAAAACATGAAGGCATCGAACTCAGGTTCGACATCGCCTACGGATTGCGGGATTTCGACCTCGACGATGTCGATGTCGGCATCCGCTTCGGCGCCGGCAGATATCCGGGACTTTGCGCGCATCGGCTGTTCGACAACGTCATCATCCCGGTATGCAGCCCGAGCCTGCTGGCGTCAGGTCCGCCGCTGCGCGAACCGCGCGATCTCTTCCATCACACGCTTGCCCATATCGAATGGGCGCGTCAGGGCGTGACCTGGCCGAACTGGCGCATGTGGATGGCGGCAGCCGGCGTCGACGATTTCGACGACAGCCGCACCATCGTTTTCGGCACCTCGGCCGACGCGGTCCAGGCGGCGATGGAGGGCAGCGCCGTGGCGCTCGCCGATTTCGCCATGGTGGCCAACGACCTTTCCGAAGGCAGGTTGGTGCGGCCTTTCGAACTCGGCATCAAGGTCGCGCCGGAATTCGCCTATTTCCTGGTCTATCCCAAGGAACTGGTGAACGATCCGCGCATCGTTGCCTTTCGCACGTGGATTCTGGAGGAAATGGCAAAATCCCAAACCGCGGACCGGGTGTAGCGGAGGCCTTCAACTCGCTGCGGCGCCGAACCAGCCGACCACGGCGCCGACGATCAACAGCACGCCAAGCCAGTGGCCGCCGTCGATGATGGTCAGGTCCCAGCCGAAATTCTCGTAGCGATGATTGACCGACAGCGTGGTTGCGACGAAGCCGAGCCAAAGCACGAAACCGAAGACCAGTCCCGCCAGCAATGTCGGCTCGCCGCCAGTCACCGCGCCGACGACCAGGGCCATCACAAGCGCCATGACCAACTCGGCGATGAAAGAGATGAGAAACGGCAGCAACGATTTCTTCATGGTCGCCGGATCGAGTTTTGCAGCCTTCAGCCATGGCTTACTCAAACCGGTGTACCAGCCGGCGCCGAACAGCCACGCCAGGATTGCGGCGACGATCACCGCCAGCCAGTTAACCGCTGAAAAATCCATGATATTCCCCTCTGATACGGAGCTCATGGAAACGCCTGTTCAGTGGCGGCGTCAAGCCGGGCGCGCGGTGCTCCACCGCCAGACGGTGGTGCGTTTGATCTCGGCATCCTCGAGCGCCCGCGTCACCGGCACCTGGTAGACGCCAAGCGGTTCCAACCCCGACCGCGGCAGATAGGAGCGGCCGGGATCGCCGATCAGGATATCGGCGCCGCGCCGCTTCAGAGCCGCGAACCAGGGCGTCAGCCGGTCTGCGAACGGCTTGTCGTAGAAGACATCGCCGGCAAGAACCACGTCCCAGTCCGCATCCGTTCCGACGCAGTCATTCTGGACGAATTCGACCGCGACGCCATTGGCTTGCGCATTGAGGCGGACCGCCGTGGCGCAGAACGGGTCGATGTCGGCGGCCGTCACCCCTGCCGCGCCGGCTTTGGCTGCGGCGATGGCGACGAGACCGGAGCCGGAGGCGAAGTCGAGCACGCGCTTGCCCCGCACCATGGCCGGATTGTCGATGATATGGCGGGCAAGCCCCTGGCCGCCGGCCCAGGCAAAGGCCCAGAAAGGCGGCGGCAGCCCAATCTCGACCAGCTCGTCCTCGGTTCGCTGCCACAGATCATGCGCCTCGTCGGCAAGATGCAGCGCAATCTCCGGCACGTGCGGCGGCGCTATCAGCGCCGTATTGTCGAGGATGAAGCGTTCCGCGCTATGGCTCGTGAGAACCGTCACGGAGCCGGCGTCAGGCCACCCATGCGGCAGACTTCCTTCCATTCGGCCGGCGTCACCGGCTGCACGGAAAGCCGGCCGAGCCGCACCAGCGCCATGTCGGCGAGCTTGGGATTGGCCTTGACCTGCTCCAGAGTCGGCGGGTTCGGCACATCCTTGAAGGCGCGGATGTCAACGCATTCCCAGCGCGGATCGTCCGATGTGGTATCGGGATGAGCCAGTGCGCACACTTCGGCGATGCCGACCACGTTCAGCCCCTCGTTGGAGTGGTAGAAGAAGCCGAGATCACCGATCTGCATGGCCTTCATGTTGTTGCGCGCCGCATAGTTGCGCACGCCGTCCCATTGCGTGCCTGCCTTGCCCTTGGCCTTCAACGCCTCGAACGAGAAGACCGAGGGTTCGGATTTGAACAGCCAGTAGTTCATTCGTATTGCTCCTCCAGCCTTGTGCCGATTAATTAGCCGCCGGCTTGTTGAAGGTCCAGTTCCACTGGCGGACCTCGACGCTTTCGAACAGTCCCGCCTTGGCATAGGGATCGGCTGCCGACAGCGCCTGCGCGCCTGCCATGTCAGGCGCTTCGACGACGACGAGGCTGCCGTTGGACTTGCCGTCGGCGTCGAGGAACGGACCGGCGAAGGCCAGCTTCTTGTCGCTGTTCAGCCCTTCGAGAAAAGCGAGGTGCTCCGGCCGCGTATCGATGCGCACTTGCATGCTTCCGGGCTTGTCCTTGCAAATCAACGCGAACAACATGTCTCTGTCTCCTGATGCTGGAATCAATCGTCGGTTTCGGTCTTCAGCGGCCGGGTCATCAAGGCCGCCACAGCCTGCCGGATGGTGATGGTGCCGTCCAGTATGGCGGCGACTGCGGCGATGATAGGCGCGTCGATGCCGCGCTCGGTGGCGATGCGGGCGGCGATCGCCGCCGTCGGCACGCCTTCCGCCAGCGGCAGCCCGTCAAGCGGCTTGCCCTGGCCGAGCGCCAGTCCGTAGGCGAAGTTGCGCGATTGCGTGGACGAGCAGGTGAGCAGCAGGTCGCCAAGGCCGGAAAGCCCCATCAACGTCTCGGGTCTGGCGCCGAAGGCGGCACCGATGCGGCGCAGTTCGACGAAGCCGCGCGTCACCATGGCGGCCTGGGCACTGGCGCCAAGCCCGGCGCCGGTGACGGCACCCGCGGCGATGGCGAAGACGTTCTTCAAGGCGCCGCCGATCTCGACGCCGATCAAATCATCATTCGAATAGCAACGCAGATTTTCCGCCGAGAAGCGCGCGGCAAGCTTGGCCGCCAGCGCCTCGTCGCGGGCGGCAACCACCACCGCTGTCGGCAAGCCCCGGGCAACGTCCGTGGCGAAGCTCGGGCCGGACAGAGCGGCGACCGGATTCCCAGGCAGGATCTCCCCGACGATCGCCGAAAGCAAGTCGCCGGTGTCGCGTTCGATGCCCTTGGCGCAAAGGACAAGCGGAACGCCGGAAGGCATATGCGGCTTGGTGGCTGTCAGCATCGCCCGCAGCGATTGCGCAGGCGCCACTGCCAGCACGCAATCGGCACCGTCGAGCGCGGCTTGGATGTTGCTCGTCGCCACGATGCCGGCCTGGAGCGCTATGCCAGGCAGATAGCGTCGATTTTCGCCGTGGTCGATTGCGGCGACGGTCTCCGGGTCGCGCGCATAAAGGCGGACGAAATGGCCGGCACGCAGCATGGCCAGCGCCAGAGCGGTACCCCAGGCCCCGCCACCGAGCACGGCAACGCGCCAGCCGGTTGGCGAGGTCTCGATGCCGCTCATGCCTTCCTCGCTCATGCCCTCCTTGCTCATGCCCTCCTTGCTCATGCCTTGGCCCCGCGCCGGCCCGAGCCGATCATCGGCGCGGAGATGCTGTCCAGCGGCCAGCGCGAGCGCGGCACGAAGTCGAAGCCGTTTTCCTGGGCCAGGCCTTCGCGCATCCGCTCGATGCCGGCCCAGGCGATCATTGCCGCATTGTCGGTGCAAAGTTTCAGGGGTGGCGCGACGAAGGCGAAGCGCGCCTCGGCGCACAGCCGTTCCAGCGTCGCCTTGATCGTGTGGTTGGCGGCGACTCCTCCGGCGACGACCAGCGCCGGCGCGGCCGTGTCGGGGAATTCCCGGCGGAACCGGGCGAGCGCGCGCGAGACACGGTCGCCCAGCGCGTCGGCCACCGCCGCCTGGAACGACGCGCAGATGTCGGCGACGTCCCGGTCGCTCAAGGGCTCGATCGCGCTCGCCGCCTGGCGCACGGCGGTCTTAAGGCCGGAGAAAGAAAAATCGGGCTGCGCCGATCCCTTCATCGGACGCGGGAAGGCAAACCGACCCGCATCGCCCGATGCCGCCGCCTTCTCGACATTGGGACCGCCGGGATAGGGCAGGCCAAGCATCTTGGCCGTCTTGTCGAAGGCTTCGCCGAGCGCATCGTCGATGGTCGTCGCCCAGCGCTGGTAGTCGCCGACGCCGCGCACGGCCAAGATCTGTGTGTGGCCGCCGGAGACCAGCAGCAGGAGATAGGGAAAGTCGAGCCCATCGGTCAGCCGCGCCGTCAAGGCATGGCCTTCGAGATGGTTTACGGCGATCAGCGGCTTGCCGGCCGCGGCCGCGATCGCCTTGGCCGTCATCAGCCCGACGATGAGGCCCCCGACGAGGCCCGGGCCTGCGGTCGCGGCGATGGCGTCGATATCGGCCAGCGCCACGCCCGAATCGGCAAGTGCTGCCTCGACAATGCCGTCCAGCGCCTCGACATGGGCGCGCGCGGCGATCTCCGGCACAACCCCGCCGAAGGCGGCATGCTCCTCGATCTGCGACAGCACGATATTGGACAGGATTTTGGGCGCGGCATTGCCTTCCAGCGCCACGACGCTGGCGGCGGTCTCGTCACAACTCGTTTCAATGCCCAGAACGCGGATCAATTGGTCGCTGTCCCCAAGGATTGTGTATCGGGGCATTCCCCGGTAGGAGACGCCCGGAAAAGGCGACTTCGCCTGCCGGGGGTTATCACGGACCGCGCGCCATGCAAACAATCTTGAAGATCGGAACACGCGGCAGCCCGCTGGCGCTGGCGCAGGCGCAGGAAACCCAGGCGCGGCTTATGGCGGCGCATGGTTTGCCGCAAGAAGCGTTCGAAATCGTCGTCATCTCGACCACCGGCGACCGCATCCAGGACCGGCCGCTGTCGGAAGCTGGCGGCAAGGGCCTCTTCACCAAGGAGATCGAGGAGGCGCTGCTCGCCCGCGCGATCGACATTGCCGTGCATTCCTCGAAGGACATGCCGACGCAGTTGCCCGATGGGCTGGAGCTGTCTGCTTTCCTGCCGCGCGAGGACGCGCGCGATGCTTTCGTCGGCAAGGCGGCTAAGACGATTGCAGACCTGCCGCGTGGCGCCAAAGTCGGCTCGTCGTCGCTCAGGCGGCAGGCGCTGATCCGCCGCATGCGGCCGGATCTCGACGTGGTGATGTTTCGTGGCAATGTGCAGACGCGGCTGCGCAAGCTCGATGAAGGCGTTGCCGCCGGCACCATCCTCGCCCATGCCGGGCTGAAGCGGCTCGGGCTCGGCCACGTGGTCACCGATCTGATCCCGCTCGACATCTTTCCGCCGGCGCCGGGCCAAGGCGCGATCGGCATCGAAACCCGCATAGGCGATGGCGACGTCGAACAGATGCTGGCGGCCATCCACGACCTGCCGACCGGACAGGCGCTGGCTTGCGAGCGCGCTTTCCTGGCGGCCCTCGACGGCTCCTGCCGCACGCCGATTGCCGGTCATGCCGTGATAGACGGCGCGGACCTTTCTTTCGCGGGATTGATCATCTCGCCTGATGGCACGCAGTCGCACATGGTCGAGATGAAAGGCCTGGCGCTGGATGCCGCCCGCATCGGTGAAGAGGCGGCAAGGACGGTGCGGGCCAGGGCCGGCGAGACATTCTTCGACGGCTGGGCCTGACGGTGCAGCGCGTTCTGGTGACGCGGCCTCAACCGGGCGCCTCCCGCACCGCGCGAATGCTCAAGGACATGGGGTTTCTACCGCTGCTTTTGCCGCTGACCGAGACGGTGGCCTTGCCGATCGATACGGACCTCGTCATCGGCAATGCCGTGGCCGTTGCGGTGACCAGCGCCAATGGCGTGCGCTTTGCGCCTAAGGAGGTCGTCGCCCGGCTTTCGGACTTGCCTTGCCATGCCGTCGGCAAGAGGACCGCGCAAGCCGCGCGTGAAGCAGGATTTTTGTCCGTCAGCGAAGGTCCCGGCAATGCCGAAGGTCTTGCCGGCAGTCTTGCCGGCGAATTCCAGGGCAAGACCATTGTCTATCTCTGCGGACGCGTGCGCTTCCCGGCATTCGAGCAGCGGCTGCAAGCTGCCGATGTCAGGGTCCGCCCCGTCGAGACATACGACACGCTCGCCGTGACCTATTCGGACGAGGCCGTGCTTGCCCGTCTGTCGGGGCAAACCGCGGATGCGGTGCTGCTCTATTCCGCCAGGGCGGCTGCCGCGCTGCAGGCCCTGGTCAGGCGGCCTGCGCTGCATGAAGCCTTTGACAAGACGCGGGTTTTTGCCCTGTCGCATCGCATCGCCGCTGTCCTTGGCGACGTCGCTGGCGACCGTATCCACATAGCCGCACGGCCCGACGAGGGTGCGCTGCTTTCGCTTTTGCGGCCCCGGTCCTGAGCCGCGTCATCACACCGCCCCTTTTCACCGCTTGGTGATGTGCTAGACCCTCTTTGAACCATCCCCAAGCGAATTTGCGGAGCCCAAGCATGGTGAAGACGCCGAAGATGCGACATTCGAAAAGCCGCCGCGAGCCGGTGACCATCGAACTTGAGCCCGGCGCCGTTTCCCGCATCGCCGACGAGAATGCCGCCAGGGCCGGGGCGCAAACCGACGAGGCCAAGGCGGAGGAAGCCGCGAACGCCTCGCGGCCGGAGGCGCCCGAAGAGCCTGTGCACGCCGACCAGACCGATCTAGAACCCTGGGAGCACGCCGAGGCGACAGCGCCCCGATCGGAACGATCCGCGGAACGCGCCGCCGAGGCGGACGAACCGGCGGCAGCCTACCCCGGTTCCCCGGACGACGCCGCTGGCAAGGCCGGCGCCTTCGACTACAGTTTCGAGGACACATCGGCGAAGCGCGCCGAACCTGAACCGGCCGGGCGGGTGACCGGCGCCTCGGCGGGGAACGGGAAAACCGCATCCGCACCGCCACCGCCGAAGCGGGTCAACGGCATCGCGGCCGGCATCATCGGCGGTGTCATCGCACTGGTCGGCGCCGGCGGATTGCAGTTCGCCGGCCTGCTCGGCGCGCCGGGGTCCGCTCCCAGCGTCTCGCTCGAAGGCGTCAACGGCGAAATCGCCGCGCTCAGAACCGAGATCGCGGATCTGAGGCAAGCCGGCGACGGCGGTGCGTCGGCCAAGGTCGACGGGTTGTCCGCGGCGTTGGATCAGGTCAGGACGGATGTCGCAGCGCTCAAATCGGCGGTCGAGCAAGGCGGAGCGGGCGACAATGCCGGGCTGGCCGCGCTTGGCGACAAGGTCAGGCAGATCGAGACGGCGGTTACGGCGCTAGGCAAGGCCGGCAACCCGGCTCCAGTCGATCTCGGCCCGCTCAATGAAAGGCTGGCTGGCCTCGATGCGCTGGTCAAATCGGCCGGCGAGGCGGCGGCGAAGCAGGACGGCCGGCTCACCGCGCTGGAGCAGTCGGTGGCGCAGCTTTCCGGCAAGGTCGAGGCGCAGGCCGGACAGCCGAAGGTCGCGCTCGCCATCGCCGCTTCGGCACTGAAGGCGGCGCTCGACCGTGGCGCGCCGTTCGGTGCCGAACTCGAGACCTTCGCCGCGATCGCGCCGGACGCGCCGCAGCTTGCGGCTCTGCGCGCCTACGCGCAAAAGGGCGTCCAGACCCGCACCGAGATCGCATCGCAGATGGATGCCGCCGCCAACGCCATGGTCGCGGCGGCCACGCCGGTCGACGAAAATGCCGGGCTGCTGCAGAACCTTCTGTCGAGCGCCGAATCGCTGGTCAAGGTCCGGCCGATCGGCGCCGTCCAGGGCGCCGGCGCGCCGGAAACCATTGCGCGCATGGAGGTGGCGGTCAATCAGGGCGACTATGCCAAGGCGCTTACCGAATATGAGACGCTGCCGGCGCCTGCAAAGGCGGCCGGCGCCGATTTTGCCGGCAAGCTGAAGGCACGCATCGAGGTCGAGACGCTGATCGATGCGCTGATATCAGGCGCGATGAAGGCGTGAGGAACTGGCGATGATCCGAATCCTGCTCTTCCTCGCCGCCGTCTTCGCGCTGGGCCTGGGCTTTGCCTGGCTGGCGGACCGGCCGGGTGACATGGTCATCACCTTCAACGGCTACCAGTATCAGGTCAGCCTGATGGTGGCGGCGGTGGCGGTGGTTGCTGTCGTCGCGGCGGTGATGATCCTGTGGTGGCTGATCAAGTCGGTCTGGAACAGCCCCTACACCATTTCGCGCTATTTCCGGGTGCGGCGGCGCGACCGCGGTTATCAGGCGCTGTCGACCGGCATGATCGCCGCCGGCGCCGGCGACGGCGCGCTGGCCCGCAAGAAGACCAAGGAAGCGGCCAAGCTGATCCGCTCCGACCAGGAGCCATTGATCCATCTGCTCGAGGCCCAGGCTTCGCTGCTCGAAGGCGACCACGAAGGCGCGCGCCAGAAATTCGAGAGCATGCTCGACGATCCCGAAATGCGGCTGCTCGGGCTGCGCGGGCTTTATCTCGAAGCCGAGCGCCTGGGGGACCGCAATGCCGCCAGGCACTATGCTGGGCGCGCCGCCGGCATGGCGCCGCAACTGGCCTGGGCGGCCGAATCGACGCTTGAAGAGCTGACCGGGCGCGGCGACTGGGACGGCGCGCTGAAGCTGGTCGAGGCGCAGAAGGCGACCCGCCAGATCGAACGTGACGCCGCCAACCGCCGACGCGCCGTGCTGTTGACCGCCAAGGCGCAGTCACTCGCCGACAGCGATCCCGCAGCTGCCCGCACGGCGGCGATAGAGGCCAATCGGCTGCAGCCGGAGTTCGCGCCGGCCGCGGTCGCGGCTGCGACGCTGCTGTTTCGCCAGAACGACGTGCGCAAGGGCTCGAAGATCCTCGAGACAGCCTGGAGGGCCGAACCGCATCCGGAGATAGCGGAGCTCTATACCCATGCCAGGCCGGGTGACGCCGTGCTCGATCGCCTCAACCGGGCGAGGAAATTGCAGGAGATGAAGAAGAACCACGCCGAATCCTCGATGACGGTGGCGCGCGCCGCGCTCGATGCACAGGATTTTGCGACTGCCCGCCGCGAAGCCGAGGCGGCGATCCGGATGGACCGCCGCGAGGGCGCCTATCTGCTTTTGGCCGACATCGAAGAAGCCGAGACGGGCGACCAAGGCAAGGTGCGACAGCTCTTGTCCAAGGCGGTGCGGGCGCCGCGCGACCCGGCCTGGGTCGCCGACGGCGTCGTCTCGGAGCGCTGGGCGCCGGTATCGCCGGTCACCGGCCGGCTTGACGCCTTCGAGTGGCGCGCCCCGATGGAGCGTCTCGGCCAGCTGATCGACAGCCGTGACGATGCGCCGGACGCCCCGGCGGTGGCGATCGAGGCGCCGGGCAGGCCGGCGCAGGAAGAGTCGGTCGAGGTGATCGATCACGCTGGCCCGGGCGGCGAGACGGCCGGCAAGCAGGCCGAGAACGATCAGGACCACGTCAGGCCGGTGACGGCGCAGGCTTTCGCCGCGGCGCCCGCCGATGCCGAGGCCGTCGAACCGGCGCAGGAACTGGCACGCCTGCCGGACGATCCCGGCGTCGATCCGGACGATGCGGCGGAAAAGTCGCCGCGCCGGTTCCGGTTGTTTTGAGTTGGCTGGGTGGCCCGGCCGTTTGGGAATGGATCGATGTTCGAACGCGTCCTGTCGTTTCTGAGGGATTTGCCGACCGGTACCGGCGCCCGCGCCAGCGCCGATGATCCGCGCGTGGCGGCTTCGGCGCTGCTCTACCACGTGATGAGCGCCGACGGCGTGCGCCAGGACGTCGAGTGGGAACGGTTCAAGGCAGTGCTGGCGCAGGCCTATTCGGTCAGCGGCAACGAGCTCGACGCGCTGGCCGCCGCCGGCGAGCGCGCCGACAACGAGGCGATCGACCTCTATGCCTTCACCAGCGTGCTGAAGCGCCACCTCGATGCCGAAGGCCGCAAGGCTTTCATCGGCCTGATGTGGGAGATCGTCTATGCCGATGGCGAGCTGCACGAGTTGGAAGACAACACGGTCTGGCGCGTTGCCGAGCTGATCGGCGTCGAACGCCAGGATCGCATCGAGGCGCGCCGCAAGGCGGCGGCCGCGGCGCCGGGGGCCCGTGGAACGTCGAGCGACGAATAGGATCCATCCGCCGATGCCGCCGATGCCGCCGCGTTCGAAGCCGAGAATCCTGATCGTGCTGCATCAGGAGAATTCGAGCCCCGGGCGCGTCGGCCACATGCTTCTCGAAGAGGGCTTCGATCTCGACATCCGCCGCCCGCCGCTTGGCGATCCCTTGCCAGAGACGCTCGACGGCCATGCCGGGGCCGTGGTGTTCGGCGGGCCGATGAGCGCCAATGACGAGGACGAGTTCGTCCGCCGCGAGACCGAGTGGCTTGAGGTTCCGCTGCGCGAGAACCGGCCGCTGCTGGGCATCTGCCTTGGCGCGCAGATGCTGGTCAACCATTTGGGCGGCAAGGTCGAGGGGCATGGCGAAGGGCTTGTCGAGA
This sequence comes from Mesorhizobium sp. B2-1-3, assembly GCF_006442495.1. Classification (NCBI taxonomy): domain Bacteria; kingdom Pseudomonadati; phylum Pseudomonadota; class Alphaproteobacteria; order Hyphomicrobiales; family Phyllobacteriaceae; genus Mesorhizobium; species Mesorhizobium sp. B2-1-3. Next base: position 598,155 of record NZ_VFWL01000001.1, on the reverse strand, counting down.
TCGGCTGGTATCCGTTGAAGGCGACGGAAGCGGGCCAGAAACTGATGCGCTGGCCGGAAATGGTCTATCAGTTCCACCGCGAAGGTTTTTCGCTGCCCAGCGACGCGACCTTGCTGGCGACCGCCGAGACCTATCCCAACCAGGCTTTCCGCTACCGCGACAATGCCTGGGGCATCCAGTTCCACGGCGAATTGACCAGGCTGATGATGCAGCGCTGGGTGGTGCGCGGCGCGCACCGCTTCGAATTGCCGGGCGCCCAGCCCGGCCGCGACCATCTCGGCGGCAGGCTGATCTGGGACATGCACCTCAAGCGCTGGCTGGACGAGTTCCTGGTGCTGATTTTCGGCGGCCGACGGCGCGGTCGCGGCACAACCATCCCCTGATGGCGGGTCGTTTAACGCCTGCTAGTTCGAAAACGTCACGCTCACGCCGCGCTGACGAAAATAAGCCTGCATCAATTTGCGGCCCGAGCGGTTGTTCTGCGCCAGTTTGGTGGGATCGAACACCGCCTGCTTCATCCCCTCTCGTGCCAGCGCTGCCTTAAGCGTCGCGATATGGGCGTCGAGATCGGCATTGTCGGCCCGCAGCGACACATAGATACTCTCGGTTGCCTCAGCCACGGTCGGTTCGCTCACAGTTATCGTCCTTTGGTTGGTCGGGCGGCGGCTTAGCACGGATTCGCAGCCCGCCGATACCGGTGGACCTGAATTCGATGCCCCGTCAGTTTCGTCCATTGAGGTGCCGCACCCTTCGGAGCGCCGGGAACAGGTAGGCCCACAGGCCGGCAACGGCGATGGCGCCGACGCCGCCGATGACGACGGCCGGCACCGTGCCGATCAGCGCCGCCATGGTGCCGGCGCGGAATTCGCCGAGCTCGTTGGAGGCGCCGACGAAGACCTGATTGACGGCGTTGACGCGGCCGCGGACATGATCGGGGGTCCAGAGCTGGATCAAGGTTTCCCTGATGTAGACGCTGAACATGTCGGTGGCGCCGAGGAAGGCCAATGCCAGGATCGACAGCCAGGCGATGGTCGACAGGCCGAACAGCACCGTAAAGGCGCCGAACGCGGCCACGAAGCCGAGCATGATCAGGCCCGCGTGGTTGCGGATAGGATGACCAGCGAGCCAGATGGCGACACAGATGGCACCCACCCCTGGCGCCGAGCGCAGCAAACCAAGTCCCCAGGGACCGAGTTGCAATATGTCGCGGGCATAGATCGGCAGCAGCGCCGAGGCGCCGGACAGGAGCACGGCGAAGAGATCGAGCGAGATGGCGCCAAGCACGATCTTCTCGCCCCAGATGTAACCGAAGCCGGCGAACAGGGTCTGCATGGTCGGCTTGTCGGTCTCGCTGCGCTGTGCCGGCCTCGGTATGGTGAAGATCAGCAGCCCGGCGACGAGCATCAGCGCCGTGGCCGTGCCATAGGCCACCTCGGCCGATACGCCGTAGAGCAGGCCGCCGGCGACCGGCCCGACGATGGTCGCCGTCTGCCAGGCCGACGAGTTCCAGGCGATGGCGTTGGCGAAATCCCGGGGCGGCACCAGATTGGCGAACAGCGACGACGAGGCCGGTCCGAAGAAGGCGCGGGCAATGCCGAACATGGCGAGCACGATGAAGATTGGCAGCGGGCCGCTGATGCCGCGCAGGGTCAGGATGAGCAGCGCGAGCGCGCAGATCGCCTCGAGCAGCACCGCCAGCGCCATGATCAGCCGGCGGCCGAAACGGTCGGCAACGACCCCCGTGACCAGCACCAGGAGCAGCGCAGGCAGGAACTGGACGATGCCGACAAGCCCGAGATCGAGCGGGTCGCGGGTCAGGTCGTACATCTGCCAGCCGACCGCGACGGACACGATCATGGTGGCGAATGTGGTGAGGAAGCGCGCCGCCCAATAGCTCAGGAAGGAGCGATGGCGGAACGCGGTATAGCGCTGGTCCGGTGATATCTGTTCGGAGGTCATGGAACGAGGCCCCGTTAGAAGGATGGAGGCCGGCGGGGCACTTCCACGAAGGACGCTGGTCCGGCCGGGGAACCCTTTAGCCCAGTTCGACGTATGACGCGCGCAAAAAACAGGTTCTGGATCAAGGATTTTCTGACGTGTTCCATCGAACGCACACGAAACTCACCCGCCAAGGCCCGGCGGGACAGGAAAGCCTATCGGGTGTCTCGAAGACCGCATGTCTCCCCATCGTGCACGCGATAGCCTTGAAAGCCGATCGATGAGCAGCATTCTTTCGGCCTGCCCACTGGCATGGCCGAAACCTACCGATACATTGGGTTTTGGCGATAATGTCGAGCGTAACTTCACCCTTATATATCGTCGTTCCTTGTGAATTGGAACAATAGACCATTCCATGTTGGAATAATGCGAAAAGCGTACGCGTAATCAGCAATCTTTTTGCTGGCGCCTTTCTGTCATTGCATTTAAGTACTTGCTAAATCAAGCAGGGTGCTTACTGGATTATTAAGCATTTTCAAAACAGAACTCAAGATCGGGCAATTTTTCCTTGCTAGCCGGGGACATCGGTTACAACCTATGGATACATCAACCGCGCCGGCGGATCGTTGGCATGCTTGGGCGGATGGGCGCTAGGCATGGAGAGGGAAATGGACATTCGCCAAGGCGGCTCCCGCTGGGAGCGCTCCCCTCGATTTGAGGAATTGCGACGGCCGGCCGCAAAGTCGTCGAATGCATGGGCCACAGCCCGGCAATCCAAGCTTCGATACGCAGGGCAACTATCAGGGGTGCAATGGCATCGGCTGCCAGGTCGATGCGCCTGACGATGACAATTCATCGGGTGACGACGATTCCGACTGACAGCCACACTCCGCAAAGGAAGAGGAAAACCACCTATGTCTGAATTCGGCGACTTGGTTCGACGGCACGCCAAAATCGTCATGATCGGGCTGGCGGGGTTGATACCGACATCTGCTTTCGCGAACGATGCCTGCGACGGCGTCAAGGTCGAAGTGACGAAGGCGCGCAAACAGGAATATGCACCGCTCGTCGCTTCGGCGATGGACAATAAGTTCAAGCCCGCCCGCGCCAAGTTCATCACCATCTTGGAAAGCGGCAACTGGAGCGCCGCTTATGTCTCCACGCCTGTGAGCGATGACGGCGTGATGTTCTTCCAGACCGTCGACGGAAAGAAGCAGTTTCGTGACGTCTGGGGCGGCTATGCCGATCCATCGGAAAAGCCTGGACTGGTATCCTGGGCGAAGAAGCTCGGAGCGCCGGAAAAGCTGGCCAGGTGCTTCGCCGAAACCGTTACGGAATGACGATGCCGCTCACCTGCAAAGAGGACGAGAACCAATGAAAACCGCAATTCTGACCACCGCCGTAGTTCTGGCCATGCCGGCTTTCGCTTTTGCCAAGGACAAGTGCGCCGACGCCAAGGATCAGGCCACCATGAACCAATGCGCCGATGCTTCGTTCAGGAAATCCGACAAGAAGCTCAACGAACTTTACAAGCAGATCGAAACCCGCCTGAAGGACGACGCGGATACCAAGAAGCTTCTTGTCCAAGCGCAGCAGAATTGGATCAAGTTCCGCGACGCCGAGTGCAATTTCCAGATCGCGGGAGCGGCCGGAGGCAGCGTGGTCCCCATGCTCCTCTCGATGTGCATGGATGGCCTGACGCAATCCCGGGTCAAGGATTTCGAGGGTTACCTGAATTGCAAGGAAGGCGATCTGAGCTGTTCCGTTCCGGCAGCGAACTGAGGTTTCCTGCCAGTCTGCAGACGGGGTGGAAAATCATTCCCTCAGCGCGCCGGAGATGGCATCGAGCCCGCCCTGCAATTGCGCGCTCGCCATGGAAGAGCGTAAGATCGGGCAGCCTGCCAAGACGGAACCGCCGGCAGGCCTCAATCAAACCATTGGCTCAGCGCCGGAATGCGCGCTCAGGCCGAGACCTTGGCTTTCCTGCCCCTGGCCGGCGCTTTCGGGGCGACGGCCTTGCGGCCGAGACCGATCGACTTAGCCAGTTCCGAACGCGAGGCCGCGTAATTGGGAGCGACCATCGGATAGTCCGACGGCAAGCCCCATTTGGCGCGGTAGGCGTCCGGCGTCAGGCCGAAATGCACGCCCAGATGACGCTTCAGCGATTTGAACTTCTTGCCGTCCTCCAGGCAGATGATGAAATCCGGCGTCACCGACTTCTTGGGATTGACCGCCGGCACGAGCGGCGCCGCCACGGGTACGGCCGGCTGGCCGAGCCCGCTGATCGAAGCGCTGACGCTGGCGATGAGGTCGGCCAGGCCGGAGGCGGGCAGGCGGTTCTTCTCGACGTAAGCCGACACGATATGGGCGGTCAGCTCGAGAAGGTCGATATCCTTGCGAGCGTCGTTGCTGTCGTCGGTCAATCTATTTTCCTCCGTCTATGGCGTATGGGGCCCGAAATCGGCACAGTTTCGGATGGGATGATGCGCAAAGTTAAAGTGCGGCGGCGTCTTTGCACGTCCCTCGCGGTTCGTCGCGATGTAGTGCGCCGGAATTCCTAGTCGGCAAATCTGCGCAATGCAACGACTTGGCCCCGCGTCACACATTATTTTGAATAACTATACTGAACTGTAATACTATCAGACGATCAGGGCCTTGTCTCGCCACAGACGAAATCCGCCTTCGAAGGCGCGTGTGTTGTCGCCGCGCCTGCTGTCGGCGGGCAAATCGCCGAGCTTGTCGACATTGCCGCCGCCGATGACGACATAATCGGGCTGCATGGCGGCGCGCAGCCGGTCGACGACGTCGAAAACGGATTTTCGCCATTTCTTCTTGCCGCGTTTTATCAGGCCGCGCTCACCGACATAGTCCTCGAAGCTCTTGCCCTTCTTATAGGGAAGATGGGCGAGTTCCATCGGTTGGGCGACGTTGTCGACGATCATCGCCGCACCCAGGCCGGTTCCCAACCCCAGGAACAGCATGCGACCGCCTTCATAGCTGCCGATGGCCTGCATCAGCGCGTCGTTGACCACCTTGACCGGTTTGCCGAACTGCGCGGCGAAGTCGAAGCCGGCCCAGCCCTTGCCGAGATTGGCGGGATCGAACAAGGGCCTGTTGTGATGCACCGGGCCGGGATAGCCCATCGAGACGACGTCGTAGGACAGTCCGTCGGCCAGCGCCTTCACCGCATCGATCATCTGCTGGGGCCTCAGGTCCGGCCCGGAATCGGCGCGGCGCTCAGCACCGCCTGAGCTGGTGAGGATCTTGACGTGCGAGCCGCCTATGTCGATCGACAGCACGATCGGATCGCCGCTCGCCGCTTTCGGCCTTGCCGTCCTGGCCATGCTGCCCTCTCCCAGCCTATTTCGATGGATTGATCCAGCCGTTCGGCGGCCCGAAGCCGTTCATGGCGGCTGCCGGCCCCCAGGTCTTCGGTTCATAAAGATGCGGCGGCGTGGTGTCGCCGAGGACCGGCCCGACGATGCGCCAGGCAAGTTCGCTGGCGTCCTGGCGGGTAAAAAGCTGGCCATTGCCGTTCATGGCATCGCCGATCAGCCGTTCATAGGGCGGCATATCGCCCTTGCTGTCGTCGAGCGCCGTCAGTTCGACCTGTTCGCCGACCATGTCGTCGCCCGCTGCCTTGCGCTGGGCGCCGATCGAGATCGCCACCTGCGGGTCGATGCGGAAGCGCACATAATTGGCGTCGTTCGGCTTGATCGGGTCGAAGACATCGAGCGGCGGCCGCTTCAGCCGCACGATCACCTCCGTGGCATGCACCGGCATGTTCTTGCCGGCGCGGATGAAGAACGGCACGTCGCGCCAGCGCCAGGTGTCGACGAAGAAGCGCACCGCCGCGAAAGTTTCGACCGGCGAGTTGGGCGCCACGCCGGGCTCGGCGAGATAGCCGTCGAATTGGCCACGCACGATATCGTCCTTGGTCAAGGTGCGGATCGCGCGCAGCACCTGCACCTTCTCGTCGATCAGGTCGTCGGCGGAACGGCCGACCGGCGGTTCCATCGCCAGCAGCAGGAGGATGTTGAGCAGATGGTTCTCGATCACGTCCCTGACGCAGCCGACCTCGTCATAGAACCGGCCGCGCCCATCGATGCCGAAATCCTCGGCCATGGTGATCTGCACGCTCTCGACGAAATTGCGGTTCCAGATCGGTTCCAGGAAGGAATTGGCGAAGCGGAAATAGAGCAGGTTCTGGATCGCCTCCTTGCCGAGATAGTGATCGATGCGGAAGATCGACTGTTCGTCGAACACCAGATGCAGCACCCGGTTCAGCCAGCGCGCCGATTGCAGGTCATGGCCGAAGGGCTTTTCCACCATCAGCCGCGCGCCGCGCGCCGTGCCCGATTGCTCCAGGCCCTGGACCACCGTCTCGAACATGGTCGGCGGCACCGCCATGTAGTGCAGCGGCCGCTGGGCGGTGCCCAGCGCGCTCTTCAGTTTCTCGAACGTGGCCGGATCGCGATAGTCGCCGCTGACATAGCGCAGTAGCGAAGCGAGCTTGGCGAACACCTTCTCGTCGATCTTGCCGAGCGTATTGACGATGCCGTCGCGCGCGCGGTCCTGCAATTTCCTCAAATCCCAGGCGTCGAAGGCGACGCCGATCACCGGTTCGGTAAGCGTCCCCTTGGCGACCATGGCATAGAGGGAAGGAAATATCTTCTTATGGGCAAGGTCGCCGGTCGCCCCGAAGAGCACCAGCGTATCGGACCGTTCCGGGCTCATGAGCGCGTCTCCCCTGCCGCCGTCACTTGCCGGCCTTCGGTTTTTCGACATGGCCGCCGAATGCATAGCGCATGGCCGACAAGAGCTTGTCGGCGAATTCGGATTCGCCTTGCGAGGAGAAGCGGTCGAACAGGGCCGAGGACAGCACCGGCGCCGGCACGCCGGTGTCGATGGCCGCTTTCAGGGTCCAGCGGCCTTCGCCGGAATCGGACACCCGGCCGCCAAACTGGGTCAGGCCGGGATCGCTCTTCAACGCGCCGGCGGTGAGATCAAGCAGCCACGAGCCGATGACGCTGCCATGCCGCCAGACCTCGGCCACTTCGGCAAGGTCGATGTCAAACTGGTAGTATTCGGGGTTCTGCAACGGGCTGGTCTCGGCATCGGCCTCGCGCTTGACCTTGCCGGCATTGCCGGCCTTGAGAATATTCATGCCTTCGGCATAGGCGGCCATGACGCCGTACTCGATGCCGTTATGGACCATCTTGACGAAGTGGCCGGCGCCGCTCGGGCCACAATGCAGATAGCCGAAGGGCGCCGTGCCGGCCGTCTTGTCGGGAGCGGGCGCACCGGCATCCGCGCCGGGCGCCAGCGTGGCGAAGACCGAATCGAGATGCCGGACCGCGTCATCGGGCCCGCCGATCATCAGGCAGTAGCCGCGATCCAGGCCCCAGACGCCGCCGCTGGTGCCGACATCGACATAGTTGAGGCCCTTGGCGGCGAGCTTGGCGGCCCGGTCGACGTCGTCGTGATAGTAGGAATTGCCGCCGTCGATGATGATGTCGCCGGGTTCCATCAGCGCCGCCACCTGATCGACGATCTTGCCGGTGATGGCCGCAGGCAGCATCAGCCACACGCAGCGCGGCTTGGCGAGCTTGCCGACGAATTCCGCCATCGATGCAGCCCCCGAGGCGCCGTCGCCGACCAGGGCCGCGACGCTTGCCGGGTTGATGTCGTAGACGACGCATTCGTGGCCGTCACGCATCAGGCGCCGGACCATGTTGGCGCCCATTCGGCCCAGTCCCATCATTCCGATCTGCATGGTCTCATCCTTGTGTCTTGAAGAGGATCTGCCGGGAAGGATCTACAGTCTGTCCTGTTCACCAATGATGACGGAGAAGTCGACATTCTCCCAATCGCCGCTGCCGGGCCAGAAAAAAGTGAAGATCAGCGTGCTCCCCTCGGGCAGGCCGGCGACCGGCAGATCAGCAACATGGACGCCGAAGGCATTCTCGCTGGTCGCGCTGTCATGCACGGTCGCCCAATTGTCGACGCTCCAATGAACGGTTGCCTTCGCCAAAAGCTCGACGCGCATTGTCTTGCCGGCCGGCATGGAACGGATCTTGTTGTTGAAGCGCCATGTCCGGAACGGCGAGACGGTCCTATTGTCGATATAGCGTTCGACGCCTTGCGGCGGCATGTCGAACACCGCGCCGTCGCGCAGCGAGCGCAGCAGCTTGATATGTTCGGAATGCGCCCAGACCAGCGGCATGGCGCTGCCCGAGGGCTTGCCATGCAGCAGTTCGCGCTCGGGGAGGTCGGCGCCGTCCCAGATCTGCTCCGGCAACAGGCCGCCCGGTCCGGACGAGCCCTCCATCGCCGCCAGCAGCGAGGTCGCCTTGTCCTTGCGTCCGGCCGCCAGCTCGTAATGGGCCCGTTCGCCGGCGAGCAACGGCCAGGGGCGGCCCTGGCCGGTGCCGTCGAATGGCGCGCCGTCCTCGTGCTCGCCATAGCCGTCGCCGGTGTAGCGATACCAGAGCGGCCCCTGCGGCAGTTGCCGGCGCAGCTGCGCGTCGATGACCTTGACCGTGTCGACGATGCGCGGATCGTCGGCTGCCCTGAGGCCAAAGCGCACCAGGGCAAATGCGTCCGGGCTGACGATTTCCTGCGCCGGCCGGTCGGCATCGCCAGGCGGGCGGTTTTTGATCGGCACATAGCCGTCCTTCGGCGAACCGGCCTCGGCGCTGTCGGGCGGTGCGATGCGGACATAGTAACCCGCGACGCCGGTCGCCTCGCAGCTTGCCGTGCCGGTGACATAGGTCCAGCGCTCGACCTGGTCGTTCCAGCCGTCGGCGGTCTCGCGCAGATAGCTTGCTGCGTCCTGCTTGCCGCAGGCCTCCAGCATATCCGCGGCGGCAAGCAGCGCCGCGATCTCAACGGCGAGCGTGAACGGGCTGTAACCGGAATCCTCCTCCCAACGGTCCTCGCCGGTGACGGGTCCATTGCGCACGACATAGGCTGCGGCGCGCTCGATCATTGGCAGGAAGGCCAAAAGCCTGGCGCGCGGCAAATGGCCCTGGCGCCGCAGCGCATCCGCCAGCAGCAGCGGAAAGGCGCATTCGTCCATCTGGATGCCCGGCCAATAAGCTGTCCCATCGAGCCAGGCGTTCTGCGGCCAGTGGCCATCCGGCTGCTGGATGGAGCAGAGATAGTCGAGGGTTTGCAGGGCCGAAGCGGCATCGCCGGCGGCGAGAAAGCCGCCCGCCGTCTCGACCAGATCGCGCGGCCAGACCAGATGGTAGCCGCCGAGATCGTCGTCGCCCTTGTCGAAGCCCCATGGGATAGACAGGCTGGCGACCGCCGCGCCCGGCATGAGCGATGACCGGTGCGTCGCCAGGACGGCGGTGGAGATCCTGTAGCTGTTCACTCCGGACGCGCCACGGCGGTCCAGCCGCAGCAGGCCAGCCTGCCATTCGCGCCATTGTTCGGCGTAGGAAGTCGCCGCCGCCGCGAAACCCTGCCTGAGGCTGGCGAAGGCATTTCGAGCGGCCTCTTCGGACGTCGCCCCGAAGCCCAGCGCCAGTACCGTTTTGGTGCTGTTGGCGGAAAACCCGATTTCGCCGGTCAGCGCTACATTGCCGTCCTCGGCTTGCTGAAAGGCTGGATCGAGCCTACCGGTGTTGCGCAGTTGCTGCCAGCCGTCGGAGACGCCGACATATCCGGCCGAGCCGTTCCGCCAGGGCAGCGATGGGGCCAGCGCAAGGCAAGTGCCGCGGCCCGAGGCGAACAGCACAGGCTCTCCCTCATGGTCGCCGACCCAGGCGGTGTTGCCCATGCCGGCATTGACCAGATGCGGCGCCAGCAAGGCGTGGACGCGGTAGTCGCCCGGCGCGCCCTTGAGCGGCGTGAAGGTGATCTCCTGCAGCAAGGTGGGTCGTGCAGGGTCGGCCAGGATACGCTTCTCGATCCGGTAGGCGCCGTCATCAGCGGTGTTGACCAGCCTGTAGGCTGGCACGCCTTCTTCGAACGGTTCGATGCCATGCGCGGCATCACGTTTTTCTTCCGAGAAATATCCGTTCGGGCCGGTGACAATCAGGCCGAGGTCGCGGGTGCAGGCACTGTCGACACCGGGATAGTAGATCTCGTTCAGGATGCCATGGCTGACCGTGAACCAGACGCGGCTCGACGGCGAAAGCGCCGCGCCGACGCCGCTTTTGGCGCTTGACGTCCAGCGCGCCGGAATTCCCGGAGCCCCCGGGGGAACGATCGGCGTCACTGCCATGCGTCTGCGGCCTCCTGCCCGCATGCCTAGCCCATCCACCGAAGCCTTTTCAATCGTCGCACCGCAATGTGATCAGCGGCATCTTATGGATTGCAGTTGACAGCTCGCCGGCCTTCTGCACTTTTGTCTGACAATAGATAAAAAACAGGTACGCAAGCGCGATAGTCACCAGCAGCCATCAAGACCAGCAACTCGGGAGGAGTATGACATGAAGAAACTGTTCGTCCTGGGCACCCTTGCAGCGGTGCTCGCAGCCGGTACGGCGTTTGCCGACACCAGCGGCAAGAAGATCGCTTTCTCCAACAATTACGCCGGCAATTCGTGGCGGCAGGCGATGCTCGACAGCTACAACGCCGTCACCAAGAAGGCGGTGGCCGACAAGGTGGTCGGGGCCGCCGATGTCTTCACGACGGCCGACAAGGAAGTGCCGACCCAGGCAGCCCAGGTGCAAAACCTGATTCTACAGGGCTATGACGCCATCGTCATCAACGCCGCCTCGCCCGACGCGCTGAACGGTGCCATCAAGCAGGCCTGCGACGCCGGCATCGTGGTCGTTTCCTTCGACGGCATCGTCACCGAACCCTGCGCCTACCGCGTCGTCGTCGACTATAAGGACATGGGCAAGCAGGAAGTCGAGCATATGGCCAAGTTCCAGCCCAAGGGCGGCAACCTGCTCGAGATCCGTGGCCTCGCCGGCACCTCGATCGACGACGCCATCCATGCCGGCATCCTCGAAGGCGTGGCCGCCCATCCCGAGTTCAAGATCGTCGGCTCGGTGACCGGCGACTGGGACCAGACGACGGCGCAGAAGGCGGTGGCGACCATCCTGCCCTCGCTGCCCGAAATCGTCGGCATCGTCGACCAGGGCGGTGACGGCTATGGCGCCGCGCAAGCCTTCGCCGCCGCCGGCAAGCCGCGCCCGACCATCATCATGGGCAACCGCCAGGACGAGCTGAAATGGTGGAAGGAACAGAAGGAAAAGGACGGCTACCAGACCTGGTCGGCCTCGATCGCGCCCGGTGTCTCGACGCTCGCCTTCTGGGTGGCGCAGCAAGTGCTCGACGGCCGCAAGGACATTCCCCACGACCTGCTGGTGCCGTATCTCGCCTTCACTCAGGACGATTTCGAGGCCGCTCTGCCGAAGATCAAGGAGGGCGGTGTCGCCACGCACGAATACACACAGGAAGATGCCATCGCGGCCATCAAAGCCAATATCAAGTGAATGTCGCACACGCGTTGCCGTGCACATCGCCGACCGGATATCGTTGAGCATGCCTGAAGGGAACGCGGACATCATCAGACTGAGCGGCGCCGAAAAACACTTCGGCGCCGTTCGCGCGCTTGGCGGCGTCGACTTCACTGTCGGGCCCGGCGAGTGCGTCGGCCTCGTCGGCCACAACGGCGCCGGCAAATCGACGCTCATGCACATGGTGGCGGGCACGCTGACACCCGACAGCGGAACGATCGGCGTGCATGGTGAGGCCGAGGAGAACTACTCGGTGTCGCGGGCACAGCAGCTCGGCATACGCTGCGTGTTCCAGGAATTGTCGCTGTGCCCCAATCTCAGCGTCGCCGAGAACACGCGCATCAACCACGCCTCGCTCACCGGCTTCGGCTGGCGGCGCAAGGCGGCCGAACTGATCACGGCCAAGCTGGACGAAATCTTTCCCGACCATGGCATCTCGGCGGCCGACATCGCCGGTGACCTTTCCATCGGACGGCGACAGATGGTGGAGGTGGCGCGCGCGTTCACGCTGAGCCGCGAGCCGCTGCACCTGGTTATCCTCGACGAGCCGACGTCCTCGCTCGACGCGCACACGGCGGGTCAGCTGCTTGCCTTCGTGCGCCGCTTCGTCGCGTCGGGCGGCAGCTGCATTCTCATCTCGCATGTGCTGGGCGAAGTGCTGCAGAACGCCGATCGCATCGTCGTGATGCGCGACGGCAAGGTTGTCGCCGCCGACGCGGCGAACGCTTTCGACCGCGATAGGCTGGTCGCCACCATGGGCGGCGCCGAAGGACATCGGAGGACCGCCACCGAAATCCGGAAAGCCGAGGCCGGCCCGTTGCGGGTGCGCGCACGGCCGGCGCGGCAGCAGGACGGCAAGGAGCTGGTGGCCCGCGCCGGCGAGATCATCGGACTTGCCGGCCTGGCCGGCCATGGCCAGACCGATCTGCTGCTGGCGATCTTCGCCGCGGCATCGCGCGCCAAGGCCGGCGTCGAGGTCACCGCACCGGTGGCGCTTGTGGCCGGCGACCGCCAGGCGGACGGCATCTTCCCGCAGTGGTCGATCGCTGAAAATATCGGCATCCGCTCGCTGGCTCGGCTGCGCAACGGGCTGTTGATCTCGCCTCGGCGCGAGGCCGAACTGGCCGGGTTCTGGCAAAAGAAGATCGGCATCCGCACGCCGGATATGAACAACAACATCTTTTCGCTGTCGGGCGGCAACCAGCAGAAGGCCTTGTTCGCCCGGGCACTCGGCTCCGATGCCGGGATCGTGCTGATGGACGACCCGATGCGCGGCGTCGACATCGGCACCAAGCTCGAGGTTTACGATCTCGTGCGCGAGGAGGCCGGCAAAGGCCGCACCTTCCTCTGGTACACCACGGAAACGGAAGAACTCGACAATTGCGACCATGTCTATGTCTTCAAGAACGGCCGCATCGTCGCCAATCTGACGCGCGACGAGCTGACGGAAGAAAAGATCATCCAGTCCTCCTTCGGCGACGCGGCCTGAGATGACGGCCGTCTCTGTTCAAAACGGTTCGAAGACCTTTGGTCGCGGAGCGGCACGCGCCCGCCTACTGCGTGGGCTGCTGCCGGCGCTGTCGCTGGTGCTGGTGCTGCTCGCTATCGCCTGGCTCAATCCGCGCGCCATCAGCTATTTCGGCTTCGGCCTGATGCTGAACCTGGTGATCCCGATCGCGCTGGCGACGATAGCGCAGATGTTCGTCATATCGGGCAACGAGCTCGACCTGTCGATCGGCACCTTTGTCGGTTTCGTCGGTTGCGTCACCGCGACGTGGTTGAAGGACGCACCGCTCATCGGCGTCCTCATCCTGCTCGGATCGATCGGCGTCTATGCGCTGCTCGGCGCGCTGATCCACCTGCGCAATTTGCCATCGATCGTGGTGACGCTGGGCATGAGTTTCGTCTGGCAGGGGCTGGCCATCCTGGTGCTGCCCAAGCCGGGCGGCAAGGCGCCGGACTGGCTGCTGGCGATCATGGCGTTCAAGCCGCCCTTTGTGCCCTTCCCCATCATCGCGGCGCTGCTGATTGGCCTCATCGTCCATTTCGGCCTGATGCGCACCTCCTATGGCGTGATCCTGCGCGGCTCGGGCGGCAACCCGGCTGCGCTCAAACGTGCCGGCTGGTCGCTGCTCAAGACCAAGGTCGTGTTGTTCGCGCTGACGGGTCTGTTCGGCGTGCTGTCCGGCATGGCGCTGATCGGCATCACCACTTCGGCCGATGCCAATATCGGCAATGGCTACACGCTGCTTTCGATCGCCGGCGTCATCCTCGGCGGCGGCGAATTCGTCGGCGGACGCGTGTCGCCGATCGGCGCGGTAATCGGCGCGCTGACCTTGGCGTTGGCGGCATCGCCGCTGCTCACCTTCATGCACATCCCGCCCGACTGGCAGGTGGCGGCCAATGGCGCCATCCTGATCATTGTGCTGGCGGCGCGGGTGCTGATCAGCCGCAAGGAGAGGTGAGCGATGACGCTGGTTAGATCGCTGGCTGCCAAACCCTGGATCTGGTCGTTCGTCGGCGCGCTTGTGGTGTGGCTGGCGACGATCGCCTTCACCGGCGGCTATGGCGCCGGCGGCATGGTAACCGCTGCCCTTTCGCTCGCGGTGTTCACCGTCATCGTCGGCGTCGGCCAGATGTTCGTCATCACGCTTGGGCCGGGCAATGTCGACCTGTCGCTACCGGCCAATATCGGGCTCGCCAGCGCGGTGGCCATGAAGGTGATGGGCGGCAGCGATGCCATGATTGTGGTCGGGCTGCTGGCTGCGCTTGCCTGTGGTGCGGCTATCGGTGCCGTCAACTATCTGCTGATCTGGGCGCTGCGAATACCGCCGATCATCGCCACTTTGTCGGCGAGCTTCATCATCCAGTCGGTCGACATCAGCTATGGGCGCGGATTGCAGATCAAGCCGCCGCCGGGCTTTGCCGATTTCGCCAACCGGCAGGTTCTCGGCATTCCGGTGCTGGCGGTTCTCACCGTGCTGTTTACCATCGGTGCGGCCATCGCCTTGCAGCGCATGATCTATGGTCGCTCGGTGCTGGCGATAGGCCAGAACATCCGCGCCGCCTGGCTCGCCGGCGTCAATGTCGGCCGCGTCCGTTTCCTCACCTACACGCTGTCGGGCGCGCTCGGCGGCATCGACGGCGCGCTGCTCGCCGGTTATTTCCGCGGCGCCAATGTCGATATCGGCAACGAGTATTTGCTGGCTTCGATCGCCGTGGTGGTCATCGGCGGCACCTCGGTGGCCGGCGGCAAGGCCAATGTCCCCGGCGTCTGGGGCGCAGCACTGTTCCTGGTGCTGCTTTTGACCATGCTCAACACATTCGGCGTCAGCGCCGGCGTGCGCCTGCTCTTGACCGGGCTGATCATCGTCGGCGTGATCACGGCGGCCGGCGGGGAGAAGGCGGTGCGGTGATATTCGCCTCACTTCAACCGCAACTCGCCAGCGTGCCGCCCTACAGCCTGTCCTGACAAGTCTTGTGCCAGTGCGACACGCGGTTCCCATTCGCGGCGCGGCCTAGTAAACCCTCCCGATCGCAGCCGGTCTCGGGAGGTTCAGCTTGTCCAATTTTGTCAGCGTCGCCAGGGACAACGACGTCGCCATCATCACCATCGACAACCCGCCGGTCAACGCGCTGAGCTTTCATGTCCGCGAACCACTGATGCAGGCGCTGGTTGCCTTGCGTGACGACGCATCCGTCGCGGTCATCGTCGTCGCATGCGCGGGCCGGACCTTCGTCGCCGGCGCCGACATCACCGAATTCGGCAAGCCCGTGCAGCAGCCCGAGCTGCGTGCCATCATTGGGACGCTGGAAACCATCGCCAAACCTACGGTCGCCGCCATCCACGGCACCGCGCTGGGCGGCGGGCTGGAGCTGGCGCTCGGCTGTCACTTCCGCGTTGCCGATGCCGACGCCAGGCTCGGCCTGCCCGAGGTGAAGCTTGGACTGCTGCCAGGCGGCGGCGGCACGGTGCGGCTGCCGCGCCTCGTCGGCGCGATCAAAGCGCTCAGGATGATCGTTTCCGGTGCGCTGGTCGGTGCTGATGAGGCGCATGAAGCCGGACTGGTCGATGCTGTCTTCGAGAGTAACGTGACCACGCATGCCGTGAACTTCGCCAGGGAGATCGCTCGCAAGGGCGGGCCGTTCACGCCGGTGCGCGATCGCGATGACGAGATCAAGAAAACCGAGCTGGCCGCTTTCGATGCCGAGGCGGCGGATCTCGCCAGGAAGGCGCGCGGCCTCGACGCACCGATCGCTTGCGCGCAAGCGGTGCGCAACACCGTCACGATGTCGTTCGAGGAAGCTCTGGCTGCCGAACGCGCGCTGTTCATGAAGCTGGTTGCCGGCGATCAGTCGCGGGCGCAGCGGCATCTGTTCTTCGCCGAGCGTGAAGCCGCAAAGATCCCGGGCAAGGACCTTGTCCGGCGCAGGATCGCCCGCGTCGGCGTCGTCGGCGCCGGCACGATGGGCGGCGGCATCGCCATGGCCTTCGTCAATGGCGGTTTTCCAGTCACCTTATTGGAGACCAGCCAGGAAGCCTTGCAGCGCGGGCTCGGCATGATCGACAAGAACTATGCCGTCTCGGTCTCGCGTGGCTCCTTGACCGAAGACGCCAAGCGCCAACGCCTCGCTCAATTCAAGGGCTCCATCGACTATTCCGACCTCGCCGATTGCGACCTGATCATCGAGGCGGTGTTCGAGGACATGGCGGTCAAGAAAGAGGTGTTCGGCAAGCTCGATGCCATGGCCAAGCCGGGAGCGATACTCGCCACCAACACCTCCTATCTCGACATCGACGAAATCGCCGCCTCGATCTCGCGCCCGCAAGACGTGCTCGGCCTGCACTTCTTCTCGCCGGCCAACGTCATGAAGCTGTTGGAGATCGTGCGCGCCGGCAAGACCGCGTCCGACGCGCTGGCAACCGTAGTCGACTTGGCGCGGCGGGTCGGCAAGGTGGCCGTCGTCGTCGGCGTCTGCCATGGGTTCGTCGGCAACCGCATGCTGGCCGCGCGCGGCTCCGAATCGGAAGCCTTGCTGCTGGAAGGCGCGACGCCCAGCCAGATCGACAAGGCCTTCACCGATTTCGGCTGGCCGATGGGGCCCTTCCAGATGAGCGATCTCGCCGGCCTCGACATTAGCTGGCGCAACCGCAAGGCGCGAGGCCAGACGGCCGTGATCGCCGACACGTTGTGCGAACAGGGGCGTTTCGGCCAGAAAACCGGTCGAGGTTATTATCTTTACGAGAACGGGTCACGTATGCCGGTCCCGGACCCGCAGATCGATGCGCTGATCCGCGGTAAGGCAGCCGAGAAGGGCATCGCGTCGCGCGAAATCAGCGCGGAAGAAATCATCGAGCGCACGCTCTATCCCATGGTCAACGAGGGGGCCAAGATTCTGGAAGAAGGGATAGCCGCCCGCGCCTCCGACATCGATGTCATCTGGGTCAACGGCTATGGCTTTCCCATCGGCAAGGGCGGTCCGATGTTCTGGGCCGGCCTCGAAGGCGCGCCCAGGATCGTCGAGCGGCTCGAATATTGGCACCAGCGGACGGGCAAGGATGTTTTCAAGCCGGCGCGGCTGCTGAAACGGATGGCCGAGACCGGCTCCTGGGAGGCTGGCGCAAGACCTTGATCGAAAGGCGGTTGAAGGCCGTCGGAATTATCTTATCCGCGCGTCGATGATTTCGACAAAGCGGGCAAAAAGGCCGGCCTGCGATTTGATCTTGAGCTTGCGATAGATGTTGCGGCGATGGACCTTCACCGTCCCCGGCACGATGCGCATGGCCCGGGCGATTGATTCGGTGGAATGCCCTTGCAGCACTAGATCGACGACATGCTTTTCGCGCGGCGTCAGGGACAGGCTCTTCCAGATATGGGCGCGATCGAACTCGTTGACCGCCGCCAATGCATCGTCTTGCCTGGCCTCGGCCGGCTCGTCGGCGGGAAGGGCGGGCCAGCGCAATCGGGCGAAGGCGACCACCGCCGGCGCCATGTCGCGCAGCAGTCTGGCGTCGGCGGTCCCGAACGGACCTGAAGCGCGCAGCCGCATCAGCGACAGCACCAGCGCATCCTTGCCCGGCAGCGGAACGAAGAAGCCGACCTCCTCGGCCAGCCTGGTCTGGCTGTAGTAGGAGCGAAAATATTCGCTGGCGTAGAAGCGGTCGGGCGCCAGCTCGCGCATGCGCCAGAACCCTTCCTTGCGCTCGACCGCCGCATGGTGGAACGGATCCAGCAGGTATGGGCCTTCCTGGTAAAGCGCAACGAAGACATGGTTCTCGGCCGACGAGAAGGTCTCGAACAGCAGCGGCGGGCGTGCAGCGCCGCGATAGCCGAAGACCACGCAGTGGTCGAAGCCGACATGCTGCCGCAGCCAAGCGACCATCGCCTTGCCGAAGACGTCGCCGCTCGTCTCCCGCGTCGCCGCGACCAGCGCGGCGAGCTGGCTGTAGTCGTCGCTGCGGGACATCCAATACCCCCTTAAACAAGAAAATAGGTCAGATATACCACCTGCGAGGTATATACTAGCTGCCATTGGCTCTGGTAGCGTCCCGAAATCGCATCGTCCTGTCGCTGGAGCCCGCAGCCTTGACCGCAGTGCCCGACATCGAGTTTCGCGGCGTCACCAAGCGCTATGGCGCGGTGACCGCGGTCAGCGGCATCGATCTGGCCGTGCCGCCCTCCGCCTTCGTCGCCCTGCTCGGACCATCCGGCTGCGGCAAGACGACCTGCCTGCGCATGATCGGCGGCTTCGAACAGCCGAGCGAGGGCAAGGTGCTCATCCGCGGCCAGGACATGGCCGACACGCCGCCCTACAGGCGGCCTGTCAACATGGTGTTCCAGCAATATGCACTGTTCCCGCATTTGGACGTGAACGACAATGTCGCCTACGGGTTGCGCCAGGCACGACCGCGGCTGTCGTCGCGCGAGATCGGCCTGCGGGCAGGCAAAGCGCTGGAAATGGTGCGGCTCGCCGGTTATGGCGGCCGCAAGGTCCACGAACTGTCCGGCGGCCAGCAGCAGCGTGTCGCTCTCGCCCGCGCGCTGGTCAACAAACCGGCGGTGCTGCTGCTCGACGAGCCGCTGGCGGCGCTCGACAAGAAGCTGCGCACCGACATGCAGATCGAATTGCAGAACCTGCAACGCGAGATCGGCATCACCTTCGTGCTGGTCACCCACGACCAGGAGGAAGCGCTGTCGATGAGCGATTTCGTCTGCGTCATGAATGGCGGCCGCATCGTTCAGCTTGGGCAGCCGAGCGAGATTTATGACGAACCGGCCGACCTGTTCGTCGCCGATTTCGTCGGCAAGACCAATCTCTTGAGCGGCGCCGTCGCAGGGCATTCGGGCGATCTGGTGGATGTGAAGCTGGCCGATGGCACCGTCATCGCGGCGCGCAAGCGGGTGGATTTGCGGCAGGGCGAAACCGTTTCGGTCAGCCTGCGTCCTGAATCGCTCAGTCTCGGTGGCCCGACTAGCGGCCCGCTCAAGGGCATCGTCCGCAACCGGATCTTTCTGGGCTCCACGGCGGAATACGCAGTCGAGGTCCAGGGCATCGGAACGCTGCTGGCCAAGGCCGACCACATGATCGGCCAGGGCAATCTCTTCAAGCCGGGTGAACCCGTCGCCATCGGCTTTGCCGCCGGAACGCCGTTGGCGTTCGCGGATCCAAAGAACAACGGGACCAACCAGAGGGTAGAAAAACATGTCGAAATCATATCGTGACGGACTGCCGATAAGCCCCGAGAATTTCGTCGACCAGCTAATGCGCCTCAAGCGCGGCTCGATCGGCCGCCGCGACTTCCTTGGCCTCACCGGCCTCGGCATCGCGACGGCGGTGATGGCGCGCGAGATCGGCATCATGCCGACGCCGGCCTTTGCCGCCGAGAACCTCGGCGACCGCATGTCGATTGCCACCTGGCCCAACTATCACGACCCGCAGACCTTCGAGAATTTCAAGAAGGACACAGGCGTGGCCGTCGAGGTCAACGTGTTCGGCTCGAATGAGGAGATGCTGGCCAAATTGCAGGCCGGGGCGTCGGGCTGGAGCCTGTTCGTGCCGACCAATTACACCATCTCGACCTACAAGAAGCTCGGCATCATCGAGCCGTTGGACATGGCCAAGCTGCCGAATTTCGACGGCACGCAGGAAGACCCGCGCTTCACCTCGGAAGGCACGATCGACGGCACGATCTACGCCGTGCCGAAGAATTGGGGCACGACAGGATTTGCCGTCAACACCAAGAAGCTGACCAAGCCGATGACGAGCTGGAAGGAATTCTGGGACACCGCCATGACCGAGGGCGACGGCCGCACTATGGTGCACGACTATCAGCTGACCACCATCGGCAATGCGCTGAAATATTACGGCTACTCCTTCAACTCGCTGAAGCAGGACGAACTCGCCAAGGCCGAGGAATTGCTGCTCAAGGTCAAGCCGCATCTGTTCGCGGTGTCTTCCGACTACCAGCCGGGCATGCGCGCGGGCGATGCCTGGATGACGATGTGCTGGACCAATGACGGTGCGCAGCTTCATCGCGACATTCCGGAGATCGCCTATGTGCTGGGCAAGGAAGGCGGCGAGATCTGGACCGACTTCTACGCCATCCCGAAGGACGCGCCGAACAAGCCGGCCGGCTACGCCCTGCTCAACTATCTGATGAACCCGCAGGTCGCGGTCAAGGAGCACCTCGCCAACGGCGCGCCTTCCACCGACGCCCGCGTCAACAAGCTGCTGCCGAAGGAGGTGCTGGACAATCCGATCCTCTATCCGGCGGCCGACCTGTTGACGCCGCTGGAATTCGGCGCTGCTGCAACGCTGACCGATCCGGGTCGCGCCGAGCTGATGGCGCGCTTCAAGTCGGCTTGAGCTAGGCGGGCAACAAATCCCATTCGAGACAACTTGACCGGCGGGCCCAGACCCGCCGGCACCGGGGCAATCCTTCGATGCGCGGCATTCGCAAAAATCTGCTGACGGCCATGCTGCTCGGGCCGGCGGCCGCGTGGCTCGTCGTGTTCCTGGTGCTGCCGTTCATGGCCATCGCCGTCTTCAGCGTCGGCGAGCGGGCGCCGGAGGGCGGCTATCGGGCGGCCTTCACGCTGGCGCAATATGCCAATCTTCCGGCGCGGGCGACCGCGTTCTGGAACACGATGGTGCTGGCTCCGGTGGGCGCGCTCGCCTGTCTGCTCGTGGCCTATCCCGTCGCCTATTACCTCGCCCTGCGGGCGCCGCAGCGCTGGCGGTTGATCCTGCTCGCGCTGGTCGTCATACCGTTCTGGACCAGCCTTTTGATGCGTACCTATGCCTGGATGTACATTTTGGGCGGACGCGGCATCCCGGCGCTGCTCGCGCTTGCCGGCATCGAGGATGTCAGGCTGATCAACACGCCGGGCGCCGTCCTGCTCGGCATCGTCTACGGCTATCTGCCGCTGATGATCCTGCCGATCTATGTCAGCCTCGAGCGGCTCGATCGCCTCCTGCTGGAGGCCTCCGCCGATCTCGGCGCGACGCCGCTCTCCACTTTCTTGGGCGTGACCTTGAAACTGTCGCTGCCCGGCGTGATGACCGGCTTCTCGCTGGTGATGATCCTGCTGCTCGGCGAATACCTGATCCCGACGCTGCTTGGCGGCGGCAAGGTGTTCTTCATCGGCAATGCCCTGGTCGACCTGTTCCTGCAGTCGCGCAACTGGCCGTTCGGATCGGCCATCGCAATCACGCTGGTGCTGGTTTCGGTTGTGGTGCTGATTGCCGCCAACCGCATCTCGACCCGCGTCTCGGGCGCCCGCCGGGTGGATTTGATCTAATGCGCGCCTTCGTCATTGCCGTCTTCACCTTCCTCTACCTGCCGATCGCACTGGTCGTGCTGTTCTCCTTCAACGCCGGTCATCATGCCAGCGAGTTCACCGGTTTTTCGGTGCAATGGTACGGCAAGGCGCTGGCGAACCCGTTCCTGGTCGAGGCGCTGAAGAACAGCCTGTTCATCGCCACCACCAGCGCCTTGCTTGCGGCGGTGTTCGGCACCGCGGCCGCGCTCGGCCTGGCACGCGTCGGGGTGCGGACCCGCGCCGTCTTCGACGCCTTGCTTGGAGCCGCAATCGTCGTTCCCGGCGTCGTCATCGGCATTTCGACACTGGTCGCACTCGTCCAGCTGTTCGCCGTCATCAACCCGTTCCTCGCCTCGATCTGGCCGGACGATCAGCCGCCGCGCCTGTCGCTCGGCTATGGTTCGATCATCGCCGCGCACGGCCTGTTTTCGATGGCGCTGGTGACGATGATCGTCGGCACGCGGCTGGGCAGCCTTGATCGCAACTTGGTCGAGGCATCCAGCGATCTCTACGCCACGCCGCTGACGACGTTCCGTTCCATCGTCCTGCCGCAGATCTTGCCGGCGGTGGTCGCCGGCTTCCTGCTCGCCTTCACCTTCTCCTTCGACGATTTCATCGTCGCCTTCTTCGTCGCCGGCGCGCAGACGACGCTGCCGATCTATGTCTTTGCGTCGATCCGGCGCGGGGTGACGCCGGAGATCAATGCCATCGCGACGATCGTGCTCGTCGCGTCCGTCCTGCTCGTGGTGCTTGCCCAATGGCAGCTGCGCCAGCGCAAGCCGTCAAACTAAAGGTCGCATCATGATCCTCGAAGACCGCATCGCCGTGGTGACAGGCGCCGGTTCCGGCATCGGGCGCGCCGGCGCCATGATCATGGCCAGGGAAGGCGCGGTAGTCGTCATCGCGGACAGGGATCGGACCAGCGGCGAGGCGACGGCTTCAGATATACGCGCCGCGGGCGGCCGGGCGGAGGCGGTCGCCACCGACGTCTCGGACGACAATGCGGTCGAGCAGCTCCTTGCCGGTACGCTCGACCGGCATGGGCGCATCGACATCCTGCACAATCACGCCGGCATCCAGGTCGGCGGCACGCTGACCGAGGTCGAGACCGGCGGCATGGACGCTTCCTGGCGGGTCAATGTGCGGGCGCAGTTCCTGGCGGCAAGGATCGTCATGCCATCGATGGTCGCACAGGGCGGCGGCGTCATCCTGAACACGGCCTCCAATTCGGGCGTGTTCTACGACCGCGAGATGATCGCCTATGCGACCTCGAAACATGCCGTGGTGGCGATGACCAGGCAGATGTCGCTCGACTATGCCCGCCACAATGTGCGCGTCAACGCGCTCTGCCCCGGCTGGGTCGACACGCCGTTCAATGGACCGTTCATCGCCCAGATGGGCGGACGCGAGGCAATCGAAGCCTATGTCCGCACCAAGATCCCGATGGGCCGCTGGGCCAGCGCCGAGGAGATCGCCGAGGCGATCCTCTTCCTCGTGTCCGATCGGTCATCCTTCATGACCGGCCAGGCGTTGGTGATCGACGGTGGCGAAAGCATCGGCTGAATCAGCCGTCTGGGCCTTCGGCCGATTGGTGAAAAGCGCCGTCGCCTGCGCGTTCTGGGCCAGAGCCGCGTCGCCGGCCGGCAGCGCCGAAATCAACTCTGACCGGCAGTTCGGACCATGGTCCGACCGGCATGGGACTTCAGTACCACAGCCGTTCGAAAACGTCGATTTCTGTTGGATATCAAGCAGTTGCCGTACCGACAGGTTCCCTGCTCTCTTATTGAGACAGTCTTTGTCTAAAGTTTACTGCGCATAATTAGCGGCTTCTCATACGAACTTACGATAGCAGCGGGCGCAGAGCGGCGTTTCCCCGGAGACTGACATGACAAACCGGAAAACTGTGTTGGCGGCGTTAGCCGCACTGGCGCTTCTGGCGTCTCCGGCACTGGCCGGCAATGGACACGGCGGAGGCCATGGCGGAGGCCATGGCGGTGGTCACAGCGGCGGCAACGGCAATGGTGGCGCCCACGGCAACAGCGGCGCTGCGCACGGTAAGTCCTCGTCGGCCCGCGGGCAGGTAGCCAAGGCGACAAGGGACGCAACGACCACGGTCGATACGAAGACAAAGGTTTCGTCCCTGCCCAAGGAAAAGAACCTCCACGCCAAGCTCGGCCGGTTGAACTCGCTGCAGCGCAACGTCAACGCCTATATGAATTCCAAGAGCAGGAAATTCGCTGCGCTTCAGGCTTTCGTGACGCAGTCGGCAAAAGCCAAGGTCGCACAAACCCAGCTGGACGTCCTGAATTCACAGCTGGACGCGCTGACGTCGCTGACGCCGGACCAGATCGCCGCCATGACCCCCGAGGAGCAGGCGGCCCTGCCTGGACAGATATCGGCTCTGCAGGACCAGATCGACGCCCAGCAGGAAGTGGTCGACGCGGCGGCGGTCGGCACCGACCCGGCCGCACTCGACGCGGCGTTGACCGATATGGCCAACAAGCCCGTCGACGCCGAGGTCACCGCTTGGGCCCAAGGCGTCCTTGCCGGCAAGATCGACGAGACGGCCGCTGCCATGCAACCGACGCCGTAGCATCGCCAGCGACAAGGGGGCAGCCGGCCTCACACGTGTTTGCGGCCAATCGCTTCGTGGCCGATGCGTTGTCCGATCACCTTAAGCTGCGGCGGCTGTCGGCATCTATGCCGGTGGTCGCCAATGTCTTTCGGCTGCGGCAATCGCTGCGCGAACATCTGAAAGCACTCGACCAGCTCGAAAGCCGGCAGTATTAGGTTACTGCCGATCTGCTTCGCGTCCATCTGCGGCTCTCGCAAACTGCGACCGCAAGCGGCCGGCCACGGCGCTCTCGCGCCGTTCGGCATGACCAGCCGGCCGGAATGAAGAGGAAATAATTGACGCGTAAAGCCAGCCCGACCATCGCGCTGTTTCCCGAAGCAGGCTTCGGCGCGGCGTTGAATTGCGTCGGCATCGCGCAGGCCGTGCGGGGCGCCCGCCCCGTCTTCATCTCCCAACCCGGCCTTTCCGGTGTCTTTGCCGACAAGCTGCCGGCGCGCTTCATCGTCAATGTCGGCGGCCTGCGCGACGCCTACCGAGCGGTGCCCGACAATATCTATCTCGACCCCTGGTTTCCGCAGCGAAGTCGGATTTCTTCATCCACCATGGCGGCAGCAACTGCTTTTTTGAGGCGCTGCGCTTCCGTGTGGCGTCGCTGATCATGCCCTATTGCCGGGACGGCCACGACAATGCACGCCGCGCCGAAGAGACCGGCACCGGCGATCATATCGGCCGTGACGGCTGGACCGAAGGAGTATTGGAGAGCGCCATTCCCGGCCTTCTGGCCGACGACGCCATGCGCGCCCGCCTCAAGGGAAATGCAGCCCAGATGGCGCTGAACCCCGGAACGGACGTGGTCGCGCAAGCCATACTCTCTCTGATACGGACTCGAACAAAATGCTTGAGAAGAACACGAATACCGCGCCCTTCAGCGATCCCAAGGCATGGTTGGCGCAGCACGGCATCAACGAGGTCGAATGCCTGGTGCCCGACATGAACGGCGTGCTGCGCGGCAAGTCGCTGCCGACGGCAAAATTCCTCACGGCGCTGGAAGACCGCGCGCTTTATCTGCCGAGCAGCGCCTTCCTGGTCAGCATAGACGGGCGCTATTCCGGTTCCATCGACGAGGGTTTTGCGTATTCGGACCCCGACATGCGCATGGTGCCCGATGTCTCGACGCTTTGCCTGGCGCCGGGCGCCGGCGCTGGCAAGGCCTACGTCTTCGCCGACGCCTTCCACATGGACGGCCGGCCATGGATGGCCTCGCCGCGCCATGTTCTGCGCGCCGTGCTCGATCTCTACCGGCAGCGCGGCTGGCGGGCGGTAGTGGCGCCGGAGCTCGAATTCTACCTGACCGCGCCCAATCCCGATCCCGACAAGCCGCTGACCGCGCCGACCGGCGGCAATGGCCGCGCCGAGGCCGTGCAGCATCCCTATGACATGGCGGCGCTCGAGGAATATGAACCGGTGGTCCGGCGCGTCTATGACTATGCGGAGGCGGCCGGACTGCCGCTCGACACGCTGATTCATGAATCGGGACCGGGGCAGTTGGAGATCAACTTCCTGCATGGCGACGCGCTGCCGCTGGCCGACAAGGTGCTGCTGTTCAAACGGCTGACGCGCCAGGCCGCCCAGCAAGACGGCATGTATGCGACCTTCATGGCCAAGCCGATCGCCGCACAGGCCGGCAGCTCGATGCATCTGCACATGTCAGTCATCGACGAGGCCGGCAACACGTTGTTTGCCGGCAGCGATGATGCCGATACCGCGATGTTCGGTTATTTCATCGGCGGCCTGCAAAAATACATTCCCGAAATCATGCCGCTGTTCGCGCCCAACGTGAATTCGTTCCGACGCGTTAGACCAAACCACAGCGCGCCGGCCAACATCGAATGGTCGCATGACAACCGTTCCTGCGGCCTGCGCGTGCCGGCCGGCGGGCGCGCCGCGCGGCGGGTGGAGAACCGGCTGCCGGGTGCCGATTGCAATCCGTATCTGGCGATCGCCGGCTCGCTTCTGGCCGGCTATCTGGGCGTCGAACAGAAGCTGGCGCGCTCGGCGGAAGCATCCGGAAATGCCTACAAGATCAAGAGCACGCTGCCGAAAACGATGGAGGAGGCGCTGGATCGTTTCGAGGCCTGTGAACCGGTGCGCAAACTGCTCGGCGAGGACTTCTTCCAGACCTATCTGCGCGTGAAAAGCGTCGAGCTCGACCTGTTCCAGAGCGTGGTGACGAGCTGGGAACGCGACCACCTGCTCTTGAAGGTGTGATCATGGCATCTTCAACGGGTTTCAATTCCGGTCTCGACATCGGCAAGTCCTACTATGTCGCCACCGCCAATCCGGCGCCGGACCATCCGGCACTTATCGGCGATGTCGAGGCCGACCTGGTGGTCGTCGGCGGCGGCTGCACCGGTCTGTCGGCCGCTCTTCACGCCGCCGAACGCGGGTTGAAGGTGGTGCTGCTGGAAGGCGGCAAGATTGGCTGGGGCGCTTCGGGCCGCAATGGCGGCCAAATGATCCCCGGCCTGCGCAAGGGCGCCAAGGGCCTGGTCAAGCTTTATGGGCCTGAACGGGCAAAGGCGCTGTTCGATCTCGCCTTCGAGGCGCGCAGCCTGGTGCTCGACATTATCGAGCGCCATACGATCGACTGTGATCTCAGGCTGACCGGCCATCTGGTCGGCGCGGTCAACGGCTCCGATCTCAGGGATTTGGAGGAAGAGGCGAAATGCCTAGAGAGCGTGATGAAATTCCGCGACGTCGAGATCCTGTCGGCGGCGCAGGCCCGGGCCAAGGTCGACACGCCCTATCACGGCGCGATGTACGAGCCGCTCGGCGGCCACATGCATCCCTTGAATTACACGCTCGGGCTTGCCCGCGCTGCAAGCGCGGCCGGCGTCGTCATCCACGAGAATTCGGTGGCCGTGCGGCTTGAGCGCGAGCCTTCGATCCGGGTCTCGACGTCAAAAGGATCGGTGCGCGCAAAGCATGTCGTGCTGGCTGGCGACGCGCTGCTCAATGGGCTGGAGCCGCGCGTCAACAGCCGCATCATGCCGGTCGGCAACTACATCGTCGCCACCGAGCCGCTGGAGGGCTCCCGCAACGTCATTCCTGCCAATGTCGCGGTGTCCGACACGCGCTTCGTCGTCAACTATTACCGCATGTCGGCCGACGGTCGCCTGCTGTTCGGCGGCGGCGAGCGCTACACGCCGTCGCCGCCGGCCGATATTGCCGGTTTCGTGCGGCCGCACATGGAAGGCACCTTTCCGCAGCTCAAGGGCTGCCGGATCGACCATGCCTGGGGTGGGCTGGTGTCGGTGACGACGTCGCGACTGCCGCATGTCGGGCACTATGGCGAGGTCTATTACGCGCACGGCTATTCCGGCAAGGGCGCCATCCTGTCGACGCTGTCGGGCAAGCTGCTCGCCGAAGCCATCACCGGCGACGCCTCGCGGCTGGACCTGTTCTCGACGCTGACCCCGATGCCCTTCCCCGGAGGCACGGCGCTGCGCGGGCCGCTCTATGTGCTGGGAATGCTGTGGTATGCGATGAGGGATCGGATGAAGCATTGAGCTCGCGGCCAACCGGCTGATCGTGGCGCTGCATCCAAGCGTGATTCGCCAGCAGGGCAGGAGAGCTGTGGCTGGGTGGTTAAGTTCGCGCAGGCGCTTGACGAAATGCCGGCGCCAAGCGAACCGAGCTACGACATTGCGCGACCTGCACGCGTCGCACCAAGGCGGCGCATGAGGGAAACGGGAGAGCTGACTGACATGGCCGAAGCCTATATCTGCGACTATATCCGCACGCCGATCGGCCGCTTTGGCGGCTCGCTGTCCTCGGTACGCGCCGACGACCTCGGCGCCATTCCGCTGAAGGCACTGATCGAGCGCAATGCCGGCGTCGACTGGCAGGCGGTCGACGACGTTGTCTACGGTTGCGCCAACCAGGCCGGCGAGGACAACCGCAACGTGGCGCGCATGGCGCTGCTGCTGGCCGGCCTGCCGAAGGAAATCCCCGGCTCGACCGTCAACCGCCTGTGCGGCTCGGGCATGGATGCGCTGACCATCGCGGCCCGTGCAATCAAGGCCGGCGAGGCCGAGCTGATGATCGCGGGCGGCGTCGAATCGATGAGCCGGGCGCCCTTCGTCATGCCCAAGGCCGAGACGGCGTTTTCACGCAATGCCGAGATCTACGACACCACGATCGGCTGGCGCTTCGTCAACCCGCTGATGAAGAGTCAGTATGGCGTCGATTCCATGCCGGAGACGGGCGAAAATGTCGCCGAGGATTTTTCGGTTTCCCGCGCGGACCAGGACGCTTTCGCGGTGCGCAGCCAGGACAAGGCCGTCGCCGCGCAGTCCAATGGCCGGCTGGCCAAGGAAATAACCGCGGTGACCATTCCGCAGCGCAAGGGCGATCCGGTTGTCGTCTCGAAGGACGAGCACCCCCGCGCTGGCACCACGATAGAGGCCTTGGCCAAGCTGCCGACGCCGTTCCGGCAAGGCGGCACGGTGACCGCCGGCAATGCCTCGGGCGTCAATGACGGGGCGGCGGCGCTGATCGTCGCTTCGGAAGCGGCGGCCAGGAAATACGGCCTGACGCCGATCGCCCGCATCCTCGGCGGGGCCGCCGTCGGCGTCGCGCCGCGCATCATGGGCATCGGCCCGGCGCCGGCGACGCAAAAACTGTGCGCACGGCTTGGCCTGACGCCAAAACAGTTCGATGTCATCGAGCTCAACGAAGCCTTCGCCTCGCAAGGCATCGCAGTGCTGCGCCAGCTCGGCATCGCGGTGGATGCGCCGCACGTCAACCCGAATGGCGGCGCCATAGCGCTCGGCCACCCCTTGGGCATGTCGGGCGCGCGCATCTCCGGCACGGCGGCGCTGGAGCTGCGCGAACGCGGCGGCCGCTATGCGCTGGCGACCATGTGCATCGGCGTCGGCCAAGGCATCGCCATCGTGCTCGAACGGGTCTGAACAACCGCTCTCCCGGCTAGTCCAGGAGAGTGGATATGATCGATCTGCCAAATTTGACCATGTGGACAAAAGTCCGGACCCGTTCCATAGTTCCTCGTCTGATTTTTAGAACGGCCGGCTCGACACGGCTGTCGAACAGAGGGGACTGCAATGGAAAACCGGAAGAACAAATCTCATTCAACGCGCGAAGGCCTTTCGCGGCGCAACGTGCTGGAACTGGGCGCGCTTGGCCTGGCCGCGGCGATGCTGCCGGGCGCCGCCTTCGCCAAGGACAAGAAGCTGAAAGTAGCGGCGATCTTCGCCA
This sequence comes from Mesorhizobium sp. B2-1-3, assembly GCF_006442495.1. Taxonomy (NCBI): domain Bacteria; kingdom Pseudomonadati; phylum Pseudomonadota; class Alphaproteobacteria; order Hyphomicrobiales; family Phyllobacteriaceae; genus Mesorhizobium; species Mesorhizobium sp. B2-1-3. The sequence goes on along the minus strand of NZ_VFWL01000001.1, from coordinate 569,059 downwards.
CGCCCATCGAGGAGCCGTGGGACAACCAGATCCATGTCGCCTTGCAGAAGGCCGAGAAGGAACTCGGCATCGAGTATAAATGGTCGGAGAAGGTGCAGACCGCCGACTTCAGCCGCGTCATGCGCGAATATGCACAGGGCGGCTATGAACTGGTGCTGGGCGATGCCTTCGCCGCCGAGCGTGAATCGCGCCGCACCGCCAAGCAGTTCCCGAAGACTGCTTTTCTGTTCGGCTCCGGCGCCGGGCCGGCGGAGCCCAATTTCGGCGTCTTCGACAATTGGATCCACGAGCCCGCCTATCTCTCCGGCATGATCGCCGGCAAGATGTCGAAGTCGGGCACGGTCGGCGCCGTCGCGGCGATGGGCATTCCGGAAGTAAACCGGCTGGTCAACGCCTTCTTCGCCGGCGCCAAGGAGGTCAATCCGAACATCAAGAAGAAGGTCGCCTTCATCGGTTCCTTCTTTGATCCGCCCAAGGCCAAGGAAGCGGCGGTGGCGCAGATCGACGCCGGCGTCGACGTCATCTATGCCGAGCGTTTCGGGGTCATCGAAGCGGCGGTGGAGAAAAAGAACTACGCCATCTCCAACATGTCCGACCAGTCGAGCCTTGGCCCCGACACCGTCATTACCGGCCCGGTCTGGGATATGTATCCCACCGTCGAACAAGCCATAAAACTGGTCAAGGCCGGCGTCTTCACGGCGCAGGACTATGGCGATTTCTCGCGCATGGCCAAGGGCGGTTCTCACCTGGCGCCCTACCATAAGTTCGACAAGACGCTGCCGGCCGAGGTCAAGGACATGGTCGAGAAGAAGAAGGCCGAAATCCTTGAAGGCAATTTCCGCGTCGACGTGGACGAGAACACACCGGTTTCGGATTGAGTTTCTCACCCTCCCGCTTGTAGGGAGGGTCGATCCGCGAAGCGGAGCGGGTTGGGGTCGGCGCCGCACCCCACCCCGTCTTACGATCTTCGCTTCGCTGCGATCGCAAGCCGACCCTCCCCACAAGAGGGAGGGTGAAGCAGAGCCATCTCCGCAGGAGCGCCCTTGCCCGCCCCCCTCATCGAAATGCGTGGCATCACCAAGAGCTTCGGCGCCGTCAAGGCGAACGAAGCCGTCGACCTCAGCGTGGCGCCCGGCGAGATCCTCGGCTTGCTGGGCGAGAACGGTGCCGGCAAGACGACGCTGATGAACGTGCTGTTCGGCGCCTATGCGCCCGACGCCGGCGAGATCCTCATCCAGGGCCGGAAGGTGCGGATCACCAGTTCGGCCGATGCACTGGCCGCGGGCATCGGCATGGTGCACCAGCATTTTCACCTGGCGCCACGGCTCACGGTGCTGGAAAACCTGCTTATCGGCATACCGGGCAAATCCGGGCGGATCGACCGCGCCGGCGGACTGGCGCGGTTGGTTGAAATCAGCCGCCAGCACGGGCTGACACTCGATCCCAGCCTGCCGGTCTCGGCGCTGTCTGTCGGAGAGCAGCAACGTCTCGAGATCGTCAAGGCGCTGTTTCGCGGCGCAAAACTGCTGATTCTCGACGAGCCGACCGCGGTGCTGGCGCCGAGCGAAGTCGACGGGCTGTTTTCGGCCTTGCGGTCGATGGCGGCGCAGGGTCTGGGCATCATCTTCATCTCGCACAAGCTCAACGAGGTGCGCGCACTCACCCACCGCTGCACGGTGCTGCGGCATGGCCGCGTCGCCGGCCGCGTCGACGATCCGGCCAACACCACGTCGGCGGAAATGGCGCGACTGATGTGCGGCCACGAGATCGTGCCGCCGGCCAAGGGGCCGTCGACGCCGGGGGCAGCGGTGCTCACTCTCGACGGTATTTCCACCTCGAGCCATTCGGGCACGCCGCTGCGCGATGTGTCGCTATCCGTGCGCGCCGGCGAGATCCTCGGCATTGCCGGTGTCTCCGGCAATGGCCAGCGGGCACTGGCGGAGGTGATCTCCGGCGTGCGAGCCCCGGATGCCGGCCTGATGACGATTGCGGGACAGAAAGTGTCTCGCTTCTCGCCGCGCGAGGTGCAGGCGCTGGGCCTTGGCCGCATCCCGGAAGACCGCATGACGACGGGACTGGTTACCAATTTGCCGCTCGCCGATTCCATGGTGCTGCCGCGCATCGGCACCGCCGCTTTCAGCAGCAAGGGCCTGCTCAAGCCGGATGCGATCCGCGCCTTCGCCGAGGCGCAGATCAAGGCCTATGATATCAGATGCCCCGGGCCGATGACGCGCGCCGGCGCGCTGTCCGGCGGCAATCTGCAAAAAGCGCTTTTGGCGCGCGAGCTCGCCTTCGATCCGAAGGTGCTTGTCGTTTCGCAGCCGACGCGCGGCCTCGACATCGGAGCCGCCCGCTTCATTCATGAAAAATTCCTCGACATGCGCGCCAAGGGCTGCGGCATCATCGTCATCGGCGAGGATCTGGAAGAGTTGCTCGTGCTCTGCGACCGCATCGCGGTGATGTATGAGGGCCGCATCGCCGGCACGCTTCCCAGCGCCGAGGCGACGATCGCACGGCTGGGGCTGCTGATGACCGGGGCGGAGGGCCATAGCTGATGTTCCGCCTCGAAGTCCGCAGCTCGACGCCAGCCTGGTTCAACCTCGCATTACCGCTGCTGGCGATCGGTGCCGCGCTGGTGCTGTGCAGCGGCCTGATCGCGCTGGCCGGCGCCGGCGTGCTCGAATCCTACGGCGTTATGTTCACGGCTTCGCTCGGCGACAGCTATGCGATCACCGAAACGCTGGTGCGCGCCGCGCCCATGATCTTCACCGGGCTGGCGGTGGCTGTCGCCTTCCGCGCCAAATTCTGGAACATCGGCGCCGAAGGGCAACTGCTTGCCGGCGCGGTGGCGAGCTGCTTCGTCGGCGCGATCCCGATGCCGGGACCGCTCGCCATGCTTTTGATGGCTCTGGCAGGCGCTGCGGCCGGTGCAGCCGTCGCGCTCGTGCCGGCAACACTGCGGGTGAAATTCAAGGTCGACGACGTCGTCAGTTCGCTGCTGCTCAATTCGGTCATCTATTACGCGCTGATGGCGCTGATCGAAGGGCCATGGAAGGATAGTTTCAGCGGCTATCCGATCTCGCCGCCGATTGAGGATTCGGCCAATTTTCCGGTGCTGATCGAGGGCACGCGGCTGCATCTCGGCGTCATCGCGGCGCTTATCGCGGCACCGCTGATATGGTTCCTGATCGTGCGCACCACGCTCGGCTTCCGGATCCGGGTGACCGGCGAGAATCCGGAAGCGGCCAGATATGGCGGCATCAATGTCCAGCGGGTGCTGCTCTCGACGGCGCTGCTCTCCGGCGCGCTAGCCGGGCTCGCCGGCGTCGGCGAGGTCGGCGGCGTGCATTTTCAGGTGATGAGCGACATCTCGCCGGGCTACGGCTATTCCGGCATCGTCGTTGCAATGCTGGCGCGGCTCAACCCGCTCGGCGTGGTGCCGGCGGCGATCTTCCTGGCTGCCGTGATGACCGGCGCCGAGGCGATGTCGCGCGCGACCGGCGTGCCGGCCTTCCTCAGCGATGTCATCCAGGGCACGGCACTGCTTGCCATGCTGGTGGCGCTGCTGTTCACCACCTATCGCATCCGCCGCGTCGGAGCCTCCCGATGAGCGCGGTGTTCGAACAGATCTTCCAGGTCGGCTTCTTGGCCGCCATCATCCGCATCGCCACGCCCTTGGCTTTCGCCACCCTCGGCGAAATGTTCTCCGAGCGCGCCGGCGTGCTCAATCTCGGGATCGAAGGCATCATGCTGTTGTCGGCGATGGCCGGCTTCACCGCCGCCAGCCTCAGCGGCAACCTGTGGCTGGGCGTCCTGGCGGCGGTGCTGACCGGCATGCTGATGGGGGCGCTGCATGCGCTGTTCACGGTGGCGCTGGGCTTAAGCCAGCATGTCTGCGGCATCGGCGTGACGCTGCTTGCGTCGGGTCTGGCCTATTTCCTCTACCGGCTGATCTTCGGCCAGCAATCGGTGCCGCCGAGCATCAAGGGTTTTCAGACGCTGCCGATCCCGGTCCTCTCCGAGATTCCCGTGCTTGGGCCGGCGGTGTTCAACCAGTTCGCGCTGGTCTACATGGCGATCCTGGCCATCCCGATCGCCGCCTTCGTGCTCTACCGCACGCCATGGGGGCTGTCGGTGCGCATGGTCGGCGAAAACCCGCGCGCCGCCGACTCCGCCGGCGTCAGCGTCATTGTCACCCGCTTCCAGGCGGTCATTCTCGGCGGGGCGCTGATGGGGCTGGCCGGCGCCTTTCTGTCGATGGCGCAGTTCAACGCCTTCACCTTCGGCGTCGTCTCGGGGCGCGGCTGGGTGGCGATCGCCCTGGTCGTGTTCGGCCGCTGGGACCCGTGGCGCTCGGCGGGCGCCGCGCTGCTATTCGCCTTTGTCGATGCCTTGCAGTTGCGCATGCAGGCGAGTGGTCTCGGGCATATTCCCTACGAGGCGTTCCTGATGCTGCCTTTCATCTTCACCATCGTCGCCATGGCGGTGATGTCGCGCAACGCGGTGGCGCCGTCGGCGCTGCTGAAGCCGTTTCGACGGGAAGAACGATAGACGAGTAGGGCTTGGGACGAAGACCCTGGACCTTTGGGACACCTCACATCGCGGTAAAACCATTGTCGACGAACAGATGGGCCCCGTTGACGAAGCTCGATTCGTCGCTGGCGAGGTACAGCGCCGCCTTTGCCACCTCTTCCGGTTCGCCGATCCGCCCCTGCTGCGCAGCCAGCGCCGCGTCGGAGACATCGACGCCGAGCTTGCCCAGATCGGCGACCTCGCGCAGCCCATGCGGTGTGCGGATGAAGCCGGGGCAGACGGCGTTGCAGCGGATGTTGCGGTCGCGGAATTCCACGGCGATGGCGCGCGCGAACATGTGACAGGCGCCCTTGGTGGTGTCATAGAGCACTTCGTTCGGCGTCGCCGCCACCGCCGAGATCGACGAGGTGCAGACGATCGAGCCGCCGCCGGCCGCGATCATGCCGGGCAGCACGGCGCGGGTCATCAGGAACATCGAGCGCACGTTGACGGCATGCAGCCAGTCCCATTCCTGCACGCTGGTCTCCAGGAACGGCTTTATCACGATGGTGCCGGCATGATTGAACAGGACGGTAACCGCGCCGAACTTCTCGGCCGCGCCCTTCACGGCCGCCTCGACCTGCGCCTCGTCGGAAACGTCGGCGACAAAATGCTCCGCGATTTGGCCGCGCGCCCGGATCGCCGCGGCGGTGGCTGCCGCCGCTTCGCCATTGCGGTCGATGATCGCCACCTTTGCGCCTTCCGCCGCGAACAGTTCCGAGGCCGCCCCGCCCATTCCCGTCGCGCCGCCCGAAACGATGGCGACCTTGCCGGCCAGTCTTGCTCCCATTTCCTTGCTCCTCCCAAATGTCCTTTGGACGATCTCGCATTGTCGCTCTGCCGCGATGCTATCCTGCCCGCGCGGGGCGGCCAATGCACGAATGGATCGGCAAGTGAAGTGCCGTCGAGCGCCGGAAGTGAAACCGACGCTGCCATGTCCGTCGATCACGCCGATGCCGCTCTGCAGCAACTCAGCGCCAGTTCTCACGGCGCTGTTAGAAAAAAATTCTGCGCATGGCCGAAAAATAGCAATCGACAAAGTCTACAACTTTTATAGATTAACCGGCGAGACGGAGGTCGACATGTCCTATATGCAGAACACCGAGACCCGCAGCAGCGGCCAGAGGCTGGCCAATGCCCAGAGCTTCCGCCCGGCCTATGCCGGTGCTTTCGCCTATGTCGTCTTTGCCCTTGCGTTCGTGTTCACCGGGGCTGTTGTTCTGGGCCTCATTCCCTGAGCCGTGGTCCGGCCAGGCTGACGACCCACCGCCTTCAGGCAATCGGAGTTGAATGAACCGGATCCTGGTGCGCTTTCGCGTGCGCCATTGATTCGTATCTGACCGCATCCGTGATTCCAGAGATGGAGGAGATGGCAATGCCGATCGAATTCACGCATGTGCCCGGCAAGACCTATCCTGCCGATAGCGCAGTTTCCTTTTTCTACGACTTTGCCGAGACGGCGACCAGGCTGGCGCTGATCGAGGATGGCGGTTTCCGCAACCTCGTCGTCGACGATCCGGCCGGCCTGCTGACCAATATGGATCTTGCCGCCCAGGTGCTGGACCGCAGCTCGTCGCTGGAAGTGGTCCTCACCCATTGGGCCGGCGTGGTCGAACCGACCGTGGCGGCGCGGCAGCTTGCCTCGATCGACGCCCGCAGCGGCGGCCGCCTGGCGCTCAGGATGATCAGCGAGCCGTTAAGCGACGACGATGCCGAAGCGCGTCCGGTCGGACACGGTGTCCTCTGGCAGCGCATCGACGAGTATCTGGTTCTGTTGAAGCGGCTATGGTCGAACGAGCGGCCTTTCGACCACGAAGGCGCGTTCTACAGCATCAAGGGCGGCTATGTTCCGCGCAAGGGGCCTCATGGTGCCGACCTCGTCATCCGCATGGGCGGGCAGTCCGGCACGGCACTGAAAGTGGCCGGCCGGCATGCCGACGTCTTCGAACTGGCGCCCGGTTCGATCGACGATGTCAGGCAGTTGATGGAGCGTGTGCGCGGCGCCGCCGCCGAACATGGCCGGGCCGCCAGACTACGCTTCGCCCTTCCGGTCCGCATCCACCGGGGAATTTCCTCGGCAGGGCACAAGGCGGTCGATGTCTCCGGTCCGCCGGCCCAGGCCGCCCTGTCGCTGCTTGCTTACGCGGCTCTCGGCATCGATGAATTCATGATCGTCGGTGTCGACACGCCGCGCGAGATCGCGACAGTCGGCCGCGAGACGATCGCGCTGCTGCGCAATTCGCTGGCGCGGCGTGAAAGCGGCGAGTTCCAGCATGGGGCTTTCGCGCAGCGCACGGGACTGGAAACACGGGCAACGGGCTGAACTGCGGAGAAATTTCCTTTCCAACCGCTCTGGCCTGCCGGAGGGTGCTATCCTGCCGTGTCTATGACGTGCGAGGCTGCTCTGCGGTACCTAATCCTTTAACGCGCCTTGCTACCCAGCCGTGACAGGCCTTCAATGACTGCACCAGAATCCGCCAGCACGCCGAAGACGCCGTCTTCGACCGTCACCATGTGAAGGGCCGCCTCATGCGCCCGTCCGTCGCCGCTGGCGCAGGCGTCGGAGATCGTCAAGCACTGGAAGTTGCGATCGCAGGCTTCGCGCAGCGTCGTGTGCACGCAGACATCCGTAGTGCATCCGCAAAACAGAAGATGCGTGATGCCTCGCGCGCGCAGCACGAGCTCGAAATCCGTATAGGTGAAGGCGCCGTTGCAGGTCTTGTCGACGATGATGTCCCGCGGCGCGACGTTGATCTCCGGAACGATCTGAAAACCCGGACCCGAACGAAGCAGGATCTCGGTGCCGTCGAGGCCGGCCCGCCTGCGGCGCCATTTCTCGTACGGCGTCATGTCGGCCATGTCGGCCCGGTAGCCCTGCCTTGTATGGACGATGCTGACGCCCGCCTCGCGGGCAGCGGCGATCAGCCGGCTCACCGCGGGCAGGATCGCTCTCAACGGCGATGGATCATATCCCTTCCTGGCGAAGTAACCCGTCGTCGACAGGAAATCCTGCTGCAGGTCGATCACGACCAGCGCGGTGTTCTCGGCCACCAGCCTGCCGTCATAGGGAAAATCGAAGGGTGTCGCCTTGATCATGCGCGGTTTCCTGTTTCAGCGAAGACCTTAGAGCGGTTCATCGCTTCACGGAAACGCTTCCTTGCCTGAAATTCGAAGCGGCATCAGGCGTCACGATGTCTTGTTGACGAAAAAACTCAACTTCATTGTTGACTAGTAAAGTCATGTTTCATAGTCAACCGGGCACGGCTGCCGAAAACCGGATTGATGACATGCCCGCAGCCGTACTGGAGACGGACCTTGACCGGAATTGACACCCAGACTGCTTTCCACATCGACGCGTTGCGCTTTGCCGTGGGCGAGCGGACGCTGCTCGGTCCGGTTTCGCTCGAATTGCAGTGTGCGCGCGTCTACGGGCTGATCGGCCACAACGGGTCCGGCAAGTCGACGCTGGTCAAGCTTTTGGCGCGCCAGCAGCCGGCAAGCTCTGGCGCCATCACCTTCGCCAGGCGGCCTTTGGCCCAGTGGGGTGCGCGCGAACTGGCGCGGGCGCTTGCCTATCTGCCGCAGACGACGCCGGCGGCGACCGGCTTGACCGTGCGCGAGCTGGCGGCGCTCGGACGTTATCCGTGGCATGGCGCGCTCGGCCGCTTCGGCCAGGACGACAGACGGCATGTCGAGGAAGCGCTGGCCCTGACCGACATGGCCGGCTTTGCCGACCGGCTGGTCGACGAGCTGTCGGGCGGCGAGCGCCAGCGCGCCTGGCTCGCCATGCTGGTGGCGCAGAATGCCGGCGTCATGCTGCTCGATGAGCCTATCTCGGCGCTCGACATCGCCCATCAGGTCGAGGTGCTTGGGTTGGTCAGGGATCTCAGCCGCAAGCGCGACCTTTGCGTCGTCGTGGTGCTGCACGATCCCAACATGGCGGCGCGCTATTGCGACGAGCTGATTGCCCTGAAGGACGGCAGGCTGCTGACGCGCGGCACGCCCGGCGAAATCATGCAAGGCGATGTGCTCAACGGCATTTTCGGGGTCGAGATGGGTGTGTTCGCGCACCCCGTCACAGGCCAGCCCGTCGGCTACGTCCAGTGACGCTTCAGCGCCACGGCGGGGGAGACCGGCGGCTGTGAGAACGAGGAAGAAGACGATGTCGAGAACCGGTTTGGTCGCAGCGCTGTTTGCATCCGCCATGCTGGCGGCCGCCAGCGCGCCGGCGCAGGAGCAGCCGGCAAGCGGCACGCCCGCTACCATTACGGCGCCAGCACCATCGCCGGCCGCGCCCGCCGCTCCCGTGGGAGCCCTAGCGCCTGCACAGCCGCAAGCCGGGGCCGGTACGGCGGCCGAGCCCTCGCCGGCGCTGAGCTTGCCGCATGATCTGTCGCCATGGGGCATGTTCATGGCTGCCGACATCATCGTCAAGGCGGTGATGATCGGGCTGGCCTTCGCCTCGCTCGTCACCTGGACGATATGGCTGGCCAAGTCGCTGGAAGTGCTTGCCGGCAAGCTTGGCGCTCGTCGCGCCGCGCGGGCCATCGGCAATGCCGCGACGCTGAAGCAGGCGAGCCGCGCGCTCGGCCGCAACGGCGGCACCGGCGCCCTGCTGGTGCGGGCGGCGGAGGAAGAAGCGGCACTTTCGGCCGGCGCGCTCGACCATGCCGGCGGCGACGGGCTGAAGGAACGGGTCGCCTCGCGCCTGACACGCATCGAGGCGGCGGCGGCGCGACGCATGTCGCGCGGCACCGGCCTGCTGGCGACGATCGGCTCGACCGCGCCTTTCGTCGGTCTGTTCGGCACGGTATGGGGCATCATGAACGCCTTCATCGGCATTTCGCAGGCGCAGACCACCAATCTGGCGGTGGTGGCGCCGGGCATTGCCGAAGCCCTTCTCGCCACCGCAATGGGGCTCGTCGCCGCGATACCGGCCGTCGTCATCTACAACGTCTTTGCGCGCTCGATAGCCGGCTACCGGCAGATCCTCGCCGACGCATCGGCTGGCGTCGAGCGGCTGGTCAGCCGCGACCTCGATTTTCGCACGGTGGCGCCGGCAACGGCGCTGGCGGCGCAGTAGCGGGGCAAGACCATGGGCAGCCGCATCCGTCAGGCCATGGACGACGATCTCGAGGAAAGCCACGAGATCAATGTCACGCCCTTCATCGACGTCATCCTGGTGCTGCTGATCATCTTCATGGTCGCAGCACCCCTGGCGACGGTTGATGTCAATGTCGACCTGCCGGGCTCGACCGCGACGCCGGCGCCGCGGCCGGAGACGCCGCTGTTCCTGACGTTGAAGGATGACCTCTCGCTGGCGATCGGCAATGACACCGTGCCGCGCCAGGTTTTCGCCGCCACGCTGGACGGCAGGACCAAAGGCGACAAGCAGACGCGCATCTTCCTTCGCGCCGACAAGGCGGTTGCCTATGGCGACCTTATGGAGGCGATGAACCTGCTGCGCGGCGCCGGCTATCTGAAGATCGCCCTGGTCGGCCTGGAGGCTGCGCCCGCCGGCGGTGCTCCCGCAGCGGATCCAGGCGGAGCCGCTGGTCCATGACCGGGCAAGCGGCCGCCTCGCCCACGGTGGAGCTGTCGCGCCTCGGCTGGCGCGACCTCGGCCTGTGGGCGGTTGCGGCCGCGCTGGTGCTTGGGGCGCATGTTGCGGTCGCCTATGCGGTACAGAGCTTCACTCCGGTCGACCCGGCGGATGGCGGGCCGCCGCCGGCGCTGGCCATCGAGATGGCGCCGATGGTCGCGACGCCGGCCGTGCCCGAACAAGCCGCGATGTTGGACGCCGCTGTGCCCGACCAGGCCGAGCCGGTCGAGGACACCGAAAAGGCCGCCGAAGCCGAGCCCGAGAAAATGGCCGAGCAAGCGGAGCCCGTTGCCGAGCCGGATGCAACGCCGCCTGACACGACCGAACCGACTGAAACGACGCGGGCTGAGCCGGCCGACCAGCCCCCGCTTGAAGAGATCGTCCCTGACATGGTCGAGACGGTCGCGCCTGACGTCGTCGTGCCGCTGCCGCAGCCGAAGCCGGTCGAGACGCCCAGGGAAAAGAAACCCGTCCAGGCCACGGTGAAAAAGCCGGTCGAGAAGCCCAAGCCGAAAAAGGATAAGGCGCCGCCGAAGACGATAACCGCCGCGAGCGCGGAAGCAAAGCCCGCCCCCAGGACAGCGGCGCCGAAATCGGCGTCCGGGGCGTCCGGCGTCAGCCCGGCCAAGTGGGAATCGCGGCTGCTGTCATGGATCAAGCGGCATACGCGCTATCCGAGCGCCGCGAAATCGCGACGCTCGCAAGGCAATGCGAACGTCACCTTCACGGTGGACGCCTCAGGCCGGGTGACGTCGGCGCGCGTCGTCCGCTCCTCGGGCGATCCCGACCTCGACCGCGCCGCGCTCGCCGTGCTGCAGGGCGCCACCGTGCCGCCGCCGCCGCCGGAGCTGGGTTCGCGCGTCAGCCGCACGGCGCCATTCGTATTCAGCCTTCGGAATTGACGCATGCCGCCCAAGACTGAACCCGGTTCGGGAGAAACGACGTCCACGGATCAAAGCAAGGTCGAACGGTCGGCCTACCGATAGCTCATCGACAGACACAGGGCCTCGACCTGCTCGAGGTAGAAGCGGCATCTCATGCGCAGGATCCTGAGGTTCGGATCGCCGGCGCCGTTGATCTCGATGGTCTGCATCATGAAGTCGAAATGGGCATGGAAGGCATCCACCGCGCCCCAGAGACTGTCGGCGTGCCAGGTGTCGGCTATCGCCGTGGAAACCAGTTGGCGCGCTTGAAGGCGCGCCGCATCCGGCGATGCCGGCCGGCTGGCGATCAGGGCATGGAGGCGGCTGAAGACACTTTCACCGGCATCGGCGCTTTTGATGGCTGCGATCATGTTCATTTGTGGGTTCCCCTCAGGTCGTCGTGCATAAATGCCGGTTCGGCGGGCTGCGGGCGATCATTGCAGCGATCGCGGCGACATCGGCCGGCCTTGGATGATGTTGCCTCTGCGCCCGCGTGTTCCAACCAATCGGCCATCTCGATGCGGTCAAGCCGACGGCGGCCTTCCTGAAGGACGGCAGCAGGCCTTGCCGCGCACGTCCCGGGGCACGCCACAGAGATGATGGCTGCATCTGGCTATGCCCTCCTCGGCTGGACGCGATTGTCTTTCGCCTGCGTCCTGGGGTGCATCGAATTGCCGCTGAGCTGCGGATGCCTAGCCGGCCGGGCGCCGCGAAGGACGTCGAAGGCCTCGGCATAAGCCATGCCCAGCAGATAGGAGATCATGGGGAAACGGCTTGCTTCGGCCATCTGCACCAGCTCATTGGCCATCGACGCGATATATTGGAGACTATCGATCTCGGACTGGCGTAGGGATTGGTTGGCCACGTGCTGCTCCTGTGATGTGGTGGAATTCAGGGGACCCCCTCACCGGGCACTCTGAACATAATCAATCGGCTAATTGATTGACCGCGCTGCCAGGCGCGGATTGGTTTCCGGGATAGACAGGGTCAAGGCGTAGATGGGCGCGTCGGTGAGCCGGTCGAGGCCGAGCAAGCGCTTGATCGCCGAGTGGCTGAGCGCCGCGGTCGGGCAGGCCGACAGGCCGTGCCTGGTCGCTGCAAGCATCATGTTCTGGCCGATATGGCCAGCTTCGATCAGCACGACACGATAGGCGTTGGCGTCCTCATACTTCCACATGGTGCGGTCGAGCCTTGCGCAGAGCAGGACCAGGCAGGGCATGGGGTCGGCCCATTCCTGTCCGCCGACCAGCTCGGAGACTTTCGGCAGGTGGTTCGCCGAAATCCTTTCAAGATCGTGTCCGACAGCCGAGTAGTGATAGACGCCGGGCTCCAGCCCTTCCACCGCCGGCGCGACCACATAGGCTTCGTAGGGGTTTCTCGCGCCGCCGGAAGGGGTCATGCCCAGCGGCAGGGCGCCAACGCAGTTGCTGGTCTCGCCGGTGATGCCCATGCCCGCGAACAGACAGTCGGAAAGCTGTTTCGCGGTGATGGTGGGCGCCGCCGCCGTTCGGTTCGTGCGACGCTGCGCCATCAGGGCAATGAGTTCATTGTCGTCCAGCGCGTCCGGCAGCCGGATGGCCGCCGCGGAATTCCTGAGCACGAGGTCGGGCTGCACGGTGTGACCGGCGCGTTCGATCTGCCGTGCCTCCGCCTGTTCGATGGTCATGAACTCGCTGTCCTGGACGCAGAAATGCATCAGCGCGGTCGGAATGCCCCAGTTCCATTGTCCCGAGAATTGGCTCTCCTGTTCGGCCAGTTGCGACCCGGCGGTCACCAGTGCGGAAAAATCGAGCAATTGGGGGATGACGGCATCCAGCTCTGATCGCGACCATCCGTGGTCCCGCGCGATCTCCGCGGCGGATGCCCATTTGTCCCAGGATGCGAGATGACCGATCACCTCGGAACTGCATTCGAAGACGCTTCTGGTCAGGAAATTGCACGCCGTGACCTTGTTGGCGCCGGGGTAGAAGACAAGCGTTTTTGCGGAGCGTATTTTCATGATGCCGAAAGCCGAATGCAGAAATGTCATTGCGAAGGCGAGGCGCCGACGAACAACCGTCGCCGGCGCCTCGGGCAGCTCAGCGCTTGTTGTAGTGCATGCCCTGCGAAAAGAAGACGGTCTGGGTGCCTGCGGCAATCGTCAGCTTCGGAGCAGTGTTCACTTTCTTCGCCATTTTCATCCCTTCCTGACCCCCAAATGGGATCTGTTGAAAAGATCCCCAAAAACGGGATCCACGGGCGGAAGGTAAGATCGAAAGAGTTAATGGTTTGTTAAAATGGTAGTAAAACTGCATTAATCTAAATTATCTTTCTTAGCCCTAAAGTACAAAAAATCGATTTTACTCACATACGGAGTAGATGACTGCCGGCATACGCTATTTCCGGATAGAGTTATTCTTATTTAGCGTAAAAAGGGAAGATTCTGACGCGATCAGTCCAGCCCGTCCCGAGCGAGGCTGACCACGAGGTGGTCGAGGCTCGGGTCGTCGAGCTTGACGACGTGCGCCATGCGGATCGCCTGCCGCGGGCCGATGGATACGTCCTGCCGCATGATGACCGACACGAAGGCCGGCCCGGCTTCCGTTAGAAGCATGGCCTTGCCAATCAGTACCGGTTCCGAGATGGGAGCCCACTGCACCGAGATCAGCGATGGTTCACCGGTCTGGCGGCGATTGACGCCGCTGAAGTAGATCCAGTTCAGGCGCGAGATCGCCACGCCGTAATGATTGCCGCGCGCCCGCGCCCATGTCGTTCCCCGGCGCTCCGACCATCCGGTAACCCTTCGGAACGTCACCAGCTCGGCGTCGCGCCGCACGAAGGTCACGACCGCATCAACAGGTCGGGGCGGGCCGGGATCGAAAAATAGGTGAAGTAGGTGCCGCCCGCGATCGACGGGGCGGGCGGCCGGATCATTTGGTTGAACAGGCTTTCGGAAATCGGTGGCAGGCCGCGAACCGCAGGCTTCGGCGCGCCCGGTTCCCGGTACAATTCGGCTTCGTCGATGCGGAAATAGTCGCAGATCAGCTTGGCTGTCGCTTTGTTCGGAACAGTCTGTCCCTGAAGGTAGCGTTCGAACTGCGTGCGATTGATGCCCAGTTCCCGGCATACCGCGCTTACCGAGGCATGCTCCTTACAGAGCCGTCTGAGATTTGCAGCGAGATACTCGCGAATTGACACGTTTTGCTTCCGCGGGCGGGTTCTTCATATCGACTTCCAAATCCGTATAGCGCCGTCAGCCGCCCCCACCGAAACGCCTTGCTACAACACACAGAAAAAACTGATTTGGTAATGTCACTCTAATGGGGTGGATTCCAAAAAAAATAGCGCGATTCCATAGCGATCACCGCCATAAGTCCAATTGACAGGCGTTTGCCCCGGAAGGCTCTCGCAATCCTTCATGATGGACGGAAAAGGGCGCCAGTGTCGTGACATTTCGCACCGTAGCCACCGACGTGGGTTCGGCTGTTGCAATGCAGCGAAGAGAAGAAAACGACTATCCCGCTGGTGGAGCTGAGGGGGATCGAACCCCTGACCTCGTCATTGCGAACGACGCGCTCTCCCAGCTGAGCTACAGCCCCGTCCAGCGGATGGCGCATTTATCGGGCACGGCAGTTTTCTGTCAAGGCGACGTTTTGCCGAAATCCTGGCGGCCGAAGCCTGCCCTTGCCGGTTTCGCGCGCAATGGCTACATGTCGGCAACAATTGGAGACCGGCATGCTCGCCCTCATTCAAACAATCGTCATGGCGCTCGACCTCTATTGGTGGGTCATCATCATCTCGGCGATCTTTTCCTGGCTCTATGCCTTCAACGTCGTCAACTCGCGCAACCAGTTTGTCGGCAGCATCGGCAATATGCTCTACCGGCTGACCGAACCGGCGCTCAGGCCGATCCGACGTTTCATGCCGGACCTTGGCGGTATCGACATCTCGCCGATCATCCTGCTGCTGATCCTGTTCTTCCTCAGGCAGTTCCTGCTCACCACCGTGGCACCGCTGGTGCTGTAACCCGATGCTCGCATGAGTGCCCCGTTCCGCATCCGCGAGAACGGCATCGAATTGTTCGTCCGGCTGACACCGAAGTCTTCCATGGACAGGTTCGAAGGCATAGAGAGATCGGCTGATGGGCGAAGCCATTTGAAGGCACGGGTTCGCGCCGTACCCGAAAACGGCGCCGCCAATCAAGCGCTGGAGAAGCTGGCCGCCAAGACGCTTGGAGTGCCGGCCTCGGCCGTTTCGGTTGTCGCCGGCGGCACGGCACGGCTCAAGACGCTGCGCGTGACGGGTGAACCCCAGGTGCTGATGCAGCGCATCGAGGCACTCAGTGCTTCGGCCTGAAGTTCAATCGCCCAGCGGCAAACGCGGATCGTCGACCTTCAGCGTGTTCACGCTCTGCTTGATGCGGCGCAAATTCTCCAGCACCTTCGGGCCGCGCGTCTCGGCCACCGACGTGACGATCATGTCGACGATCGCCAGCAGCGCATAGCGCGACGATGTCGGCTTGTAGATGTTGCCGTCCTCGAGCGGCTGCAAATGGATGACGGTGTCGGCGGCCCTGGCCAATGCCGAGTCCGGCGCGGTGACGGCGACCGTTGTGGCGCCATATTGCTGCGCGACCTGCACCGCCTCGATGACCGACCGTGCATAGCCGGAAACCGAGAAGGCGACCAGCGTGGTGTCGGGCGTGGCCACGGCGGCGTACATGCGCTGCAATTGCCCGTCGATCTGCGCCAGCACCGGCAGGCCCAGCCTGAACAGCCGGTTCTGCATCTCGGTCGCCATCATCGAGGAAATGCCGCCGGAGCCGACACACAGCACGTTGCCTGACGTGGCAATGCGCGCGGCGACATCGACCAGCGTCGTCATGTCGAGGTTTTCGCTGGCGCGCTGGATGGCCGATATCGCCGCCTCGGTGATGGCCGATGCGATGCGCTGCTCGCGGGCGTCGCGGCTCAGCGGCTCGGGCGACAGATACTGTCCGCCAATGGCGATCGCCTGCGCCAGATAGAACTTGAAGTCGCGCAGGCCTTCGCAGCCGAGATTGCGGCAGAAGCGGGTCACCGTCGGCTCGCTGACGCCGACGCGCGCGGCGATCTCCGAGATCGCCGCCTTGGAGGCGAAATCGAGATCGGACAGGACCAGGCCCGCCAGCCGGCGATCCGACTTGGTGCCGTCCTGCGACATCAGCTGCAACCGGGTGATGATGTCGGCCGGTGTCTTCATGCCGGTGTCTTCACGCTTGTGCTTTCATAGAGGCAGGCCCGTCGCCTTGTCGAAAAGATGGACGTTGCGCGGCTCGACCGAGACCGGCAGGCGGTCGCCCGGCTTCACCTGCATCCGGTCGCGGAAGACGACGCGCACCGTATCGCTGCCAATGGCGCCGTAGACATGGGTTTCGGAGCCCGTCGGCTCGACGACGTCCACCTTGATGGTCATGGCGTCGGCAGCTTCGCCGATGACAAAATGTTCGGGCCGGATGCCGGCCTCCACCGCGCCGCCTGTCGGCACCTCTTTGCCGGCAAGCGCAAGCCTTCCGCCGCCAGTCGATTCGAACCAGCTGTTCGTGGCCGTCGTCTTGAGGGACCCGGAAACGAAACTCATCGAGGGCGAGCCGAGAAAGCCGGCAACGAACTTGTTGGATGGCCGGTCATAGAGCTCCAGTGGCGGCCCGACCTGCTGGATCCGGCCGCGATCCATCACCACGATGCGGTCGGCCATGGTCATGGCCTCGATCTGATCGTGGGTGACATAGACGACCGTCGATCTCAGTCTCTGGTGCAGCGCCTTGATCTCGGTGCGCATCTGCACCCGCAATTGCGCGTCGAGGTTGGATAGCGGTTCGTCGAACAGGAAGACCGAGGGTTCGCGCACGATGGCGCGGCCCATGGCGACGCGCTGGCGCTGACCGCCCGACAATTGCCGGGGGTAACGGTCGAGATAGGAGAACAGGTTGAGGACGCCGGATGCCTTCTTGACCTTGTCCTCGACCGCGGCGCGGCTCTCGCCGCGGATTTTCGGTCCGAAGCCGATATTGTCGGAGGCCTTGAGATGCGGAAACAGCGCATACGACTGGAAGACCATGGCGATGTTGCGCTGCTGCGGCGGCAGGTCGTTGGCGCGCACGCCGCCAATGACGAGATCGCCCGAGCTTATCGTTTCCAGTCCGGCCAGCATGCGCAGCAAGGTCGACTTGCCGCAGCCGGACGGGCCGACCAGCACGACGAATTCGCCGCTCTCGATGTCGAGGTCGATGTTCTCGAGGATGCTGTGCTGGCCGAAGGATTTCGAAAGGTCGCGGAACTGGACGTCGGTCATGGTCACGCTCCCACTATGTCGTCGATGAACGGCAGGCAGCCGGCGGTCAGGCCGGCATCCACCGGCATCACCACGCCCGTTACGCCGGACGCCCGGTCGGAGGCAAGAAACGCCACGGCTTCCGCCACCTCCGAGGCATTGACGATGCGGCCGAGCGGATAGAGCCGCTGGAGCTTGCCGAGAATGTCGGGGTTCTTGGCCAGGCGATGGTCCCAGGCGGCGGTACGGATCGATCCCGGACAGACGACATTGGCGCGAACGCCGCTGCGGCCGAGCTCGACGGCGATCGCCTTGGCATAGGCGTTGATACCGGCCTTGGCGGCGGCGTAGGCAGGATTGCCGAAATGGGCGATGGCGTTGACGGAAGAAATGAAGACGACGCTGCCCGAACCGCGCGCCGCCATCGCCTTCACCAGCGGGTCGGCAAAAGTCATCACGCCGGTCAGGTTGAGGTCGAGTTCCTGCTCTATCCTGTCGGCCGTCAATGCGCCGAGCGTCTCCGCGCGCGTCCAGCCGGCATTGTTGATCAGGATGTCGGGCACGCCGTCCTTGTCGAGCACGGCCGCGACGGCTGCCTCGACCGAAACCCGGTCGAGAAGGTTGAAGACATGGCGCGAGGCGAGGTGCGGGCTTGCCAGCGCCTCCTCCGATTGATCGCAGCCGATCACCCGCGCGCCTCTTCCGGCCAGCAATGCGACGATCGCCGAGCCGAGGCCACCGCCGGCGCCCGTGACAACGACAGTGCGGCCTTCGAACTCGGCTTTCGAAACCACGGCGCTTGCTCCTCCGGCAGTTCGAGCGATTCCAGGAAAGTGTATACGGTTTTCGGTCCGGAATTGCGTCAAAACAAAGAGTTAGAGTGGTTCTCCGTTTCCGTGAAACGGTGAACTGCTCTAGGCAGATGTCGGCAGGCTAGTGAATGGAATGTAATTAAGCAACACGATAATCTGCTTGCGTGCGGCCAGATCCTCGATAATGTAGGAAAGTCACATAATCCTGCGCCAACATCGGCGTGAGGAGCGCAAAAGCGCGGAACAAAATGGGAGAGATCGGATGAGCATTGCGAAATGGACTGTCGGCTTGATGGCCGGAATGAGCATGCTGGCCTTCGCGGCACAGGCGCAAGCCGGCGAGGTGCGCGTCACCGTCGCCGAATACAGCGCCAAGACCGGCCCCTACTTCGAGGAGGTCAAGAAGGAGTTCGAGGCAAAGAACCCCGGCATCACGGTCAAGTTCGAAGTGGTGCCGTGGGATGTGCTCTTGCAGAAGCTGACCACCGACATCACCGCCGGCACCAATGCGGATCTCTCGATCATCGGCACGCGCTGGCTGATCGATTTCGTGCAGCAGGACGTCGCCGAGCCGCTCGACAGCTACATCACGCCAGACTTCAAGGGCCGCTTCATCGACACGTTCTTGTCGCCCTCGATCATGGACGGCAAGACCTACGGCCTGCCGATCGCCGCTTCGGCGCGCGCCATGTATTACAACAAGGAGCTGTTCGAGAAGGCAGGCATCGCCAAGCCGCCGGCCAATTGGACCGAGCTGCAGGAGGACGCCCGCAAGATCAAGGCGCTGGGGTCCGGCACATTCGGCTTCGGCCTGCAGGGCAAGGAGATCGAGACCGACGTCTACTATTACTATGCGATGTGGTCATACGGCACCGAGATCCTCAACAAGGACGGCACATCGGGCTTGAGCACGCCTGGCGCGCTCGAAGCCGCCAAGCTCTACAAGTCGATGATCGACGAGGGCCTGACGGAGCCCGGCGTCACCTCCAACAACCGTGAGGACGTTCAGAACCTGTTCAAGCAGGGCAAGGTCGGCATGATGATCACCGCACCCTTCCTGTCCAACCAGATCAAGGACGAGGCGCCGAGCCTCAAATACGGCGTGGCGGCTATACCCGCCGGCCCGACGGGCGCGCGCGGCACCTACGGCGTCACCGATTCCATCATCATGTTCAAGAACTCCAAGAACAAGGACGAGGCCTGGAAGCTGCTCGACTTCCTGTTCACCACGGAGCAGCGCGCCAAGTTCACGCAAGGCGAAGGCTTCCTGCCGGTGAACAAGGAAGAGGCCAAGATGGACTATTACGTCAACAATGCCGACCTCGCCGCCTTCACCGCGCTGTTGCCCGATGCGCGCTTCGCGCCGGTCATTCCGGGCTGGGAGGAGATCGCCCAGATCACGTCGGATGCGATCCAGAAGATATACCTCGGCGGCGACCCGGAGGCGGGTTTGAAGGATGCGGCGGCGAAGGCCAACGCCGTGCTGAAGAAATAGGGCGTATCTCCCTGCGCCCGTGGCGCGCCCCACTCAGGCGGGGCGCGCCACATCTTTGGTCTCCCGATCCGAAATCCGCATAAGCAGAACCTTCCGATCCCGTGCGCCGAGGTTACAGGCCAGCCGATGCAAAATCGTTTCCTGCCTTATCTGCTGACCTTGCCCAGCCTGTTCCTGGCGGCAATCGTGATCTTCTGGCCGGTCTGGGACCTGATCCAGATCGCCACGCATGACGTCAACCGTTTCGGCCAGCTGCGCGAATTCAGCGGTCTTGCCAATTTCGCCGCCCTCACCGCCGATCCCGATTTCGTCGCCGCACTGTGGCGCACGGGGATATGGACCGTTCTGGTGGTTGGCGGCGCGCTGCTTCTGTCGATCCCGGTCGCCATCATCCTCAACACCGATTTTTACGGCCGCGGCCTTGCCCGCGTCATCATCATGCTGCCCTGGGCGGTGTCGCTGACCATGACGGCGGTGGTCTGGCGCTGGGCGCTGAGCGGCGAAAGCGGCATGCTGAATTCGGCGCTGCTCGGCCTCGGCCTGATCGATCACAATGTCCAATGGCTGGCCAGCGCCGAGACGGCGTTCCCGATGCAGGTGCTGATCGGCATATTGGTGACGGTGCCGTTCACCACGACGATCTTCCTTGGCGGCCTGTCTTCGATTCCGGACGATCTCTACGAGGCCGCCGCGCTCGAAGGAGCGACGCCGGCACAGCAGTTCCGCGAAATCACCTTTCCGCTCCTGAAACCGTTCATCAACATCGCCATCGTGCTCAACACCATCTACGTCTTCAATTCCTTCCCGATCATCTGGGTAATGACGCAGGGCGGGCCGGCCAACTCGACCGACATCCTGGTCACTCACCTCTACAAGCTTGCCTTCCGCATCGGCAAACTGGGGGAGGCTTCCGCCGTGTCGCTGGTGATGTTCGCCATATTGCTGGTCTTCACCATGATCTATGTGCGCCTCGCCATGCGGGAGCAGCGCGTATGAGGAGCAAGCTGAAACGTACCGTCATCGCCTGGCTGCTGCTGGCGCCTTTGATCGTGGTGACGGTCTTCCCCTTCGCGGTGATGTTCCTGACCGCGGTCAAGCCGCGGCAGGAGGTGCTGTCGCCGACCTGGTGGCCGAGCGAATTCCGCTGGTCGAATTTTGCCGACATGTGGGTGGCGACCGGCTTCGGCCGGGCGCTCGCCAATTCGCTCTATGTCTCGGTGATCGCCACCGTCGGCGCCATCCTGATCTCGGTGCCGGCGGCCTATGCTATGTCGCGCTTTCGTTTTGCCGGCTATGGCGCCTTCCGCCAGTTCCTGCTGATCTCGCAGATGATCTCGCCGATCGTGCTGGTGCTGGGCCTGTTCCGGTTGATGGCCGCCTGGGGGCTGGTCGAATCGACGACCGCGCTCGGCTTCATCTACATGGCCTTCAACGTCGCCTTCACCGTGTGGATGCTGCAGAGTTATTTCGACACCATCCCGCGCGATCTCGAGGAGGCGGCCTGGATGGAAGGCGCCGGCCGCTGGCTGACGCTGCGCAAAGTGTTCCTGCCGCTCTGCCTGCCGGCCATTGCCGTCACCGCCATCTTCACCTTCATCAACGCCTGGAACGAATTCGTCGTGGCGCTCACCATGCTGCGCAGCCAGGAGAGCTACACGCTGCCGATCCAGGTGTTCTCGCTGGTCGCCGGGCGCTACACCATCGAATGGCATCACGTCATGGCCGCCACGCTGCTGGCGACGTTGCCAGTGGCGATCCTGTTCATCTGGCTGCAGCGCTACCTCGTGCGGGGGCTGGCGCTCGGGGCCGTCAAATAGCAATTCCATTGAAAAAGTGTGTGGCGGTTTTCCGTCCGGAATTGCGAGAGCGAAGAGTAACCTGTCCACGGAGCTTTCATGCGCATCTTCACCGCCTCGCTGGCGACGGAAACCAACACCTTCTCGCCGGTGCCGACCGACAGGGCATCGTTCGAGATGGCCTTCTATGCCGGGCCGGGCAAGCATCCGGAGACGCCGACGCTGTGCTCCTCGCCGATCGTCGCGCTGCGCCGGCGCGCGGCCGCAGAGGGATTGACCGTCATCGAGGGCACCGCCACCTGGGCCGAACCCGGCGGCCTGGTGCAGCGGCAGACCTACGAGGCGCTGCGCGACGAGATTCTGGGCCAGCTCAGGGCGGCGCTGCCGGTCGAGGCCGTCATTCTCGGCCTGCATGGCGCCATGGTGGCGCAAGGCTATGACGACTGCGAGGGCGACCTGCTCGAACGGGTGCGCGAGATCGTCGGGCCTGGCGTGGTGATCGCTTGCGAGTTCGATCCGCACAGTCATCTCACGCCCAAGCGCGTGGCGGCATCTGATATCATGGCCTATTTCCTCGAATTCCCGCACACCGACTTCTACGAGCGCGGCGAGCATGTCGTCGAACTCGGCCTCGCCGCGGCGCGTGGCGAGATCAAGCCCGTCATCTCGACCTTCGACTGCCGCATGATCCAGGTGCTGCCGACCAGCCGCGAACCGATGCGCTCCTTCGTCGACCGCATCAAGGCGCTGCACGGCAAGGACGACGTGCTGTCGGTCTCGGTCATCCATGGCTTCATGGCCGCGGATGTGCCCGAAATGGGCACGCGCATCCTCGTCGTCACCGACAATGACAAGGCCAAGGGCGACGCGCTGGCCGAAACGCTGGGCCGCGAGCTCTACGCGATGCGCGAAAAGACGGCGATGACGATGCTGAGCGCCGGCGATGGCATCGATCGGGCGCTGGCGGTGCACGCTGAAAAGCGCGGCAGGCCGGTGGTCATCGCCGACATCTGGGACAATCCGGGCGGCGGCGTGCCGGGTGACGGCACCATCGTGCTGCGGGAGCTTTTGGCCCGCGGCATCGACAATGTCGGCGTGGCGACGATCTGGGATCCGGTCGCCGTGACCTTCTGCCGGGCCGCGGGCGAGGGCGCCGTCATCGACCTGCGTTTCGGCGGCAAGGCCGGTCCCCAGGCCGGCGAGCCGATCGACGCCCGCGTCATGATGCTGAAAGTTCTCGCCGAAGGTTGGCAGAGCTTCGGGCCGAGCCGGGTGACGCTCGGGCCCGCCGCGTTGATCCGCATCGAGGGCACCGAGGTCGACATCATCCTCAACACCAACCGCACGCAGACCTTCGAGCCGGACATTTTTTCCAACATCGGCGTCGATCCGCTGGCCAAGGACATGCTGCTGATCAAATCGACCAACCATTTCTACGCCGGCTTCGAACCGATCGCCGCCGAGATCATCTATCTCTCGGCGCCGAGCGCGTACCCCAGCAATCCGGCGGTGACGGATTACAGGAAACTGAAGCGGGCGATCTGGCCAAGGGTGGCGGATCCGTGGAAGCAGCCGATCTCCCCCACAAGGGGGGAAATTGGCTGATCACACCAGCCCCCGCTTCACCATCATGGCTTCCGGCGACGGCATCTTGCCGCGAAACGCGGTGTAGAGTTCTTCCGGATCCTTCGAGCCGCCGGCGGCATAGATGTTCTTTCTCAGCCGCTCGGCCAGCGCGGGATTGAAGGGGTCGCCCGTCTCCTCGAAAGCGGCGAAGGCGTCGGCGTCGAGTACTTCCGACCACATGTAGGAATAGTAGCCGGCCGAATAGCCCTCGCCGGCAAAGACATGGCCGAAATGCGGCGTGCGGTGGCGCATCGCGATGGTGTCGGGCATGTCGAGTTTTTCGAGCGTTTCGGCCTCGAAACGAAGTGGCTCCTCAGGCTCGTCGGGCCTTGCATGGAAGGCCATGTCGATCAGCGCCGAGGCGGTGAATTCCACCGTGGCAAAGCCAGCCCCGAAAGTGCGCGCCGCCAGCATTTTGTCGAGCAGAGCCTTCGGCATCGGCTTGCCGGTCTTGACATGCAAAGCGTGCTTTTCCAGCACCGCCGGCACGGTCAGCCAGTGTTCGTAGAGCTGCGAGGGCAGTTCGACGAAATCGCGGCTGACGGAAGTGCCCGACACCGAAGGCCAGGTGACATCGGTCAGCATGCCGTGCAGGGCATGGCCGAATTCATGGAACAAGGTCTTCGCCTCGTCCACCGACAGCAGCGCCGGCTCGCCCACGGGCGGCTTGGCGAAATTCATGATGTTGTAGATGATCGGGCTCGCGCCGGGGCCCAGGCGGTAGCCTGATTTCAGTGCGCTCATCCAGGCCCCGGAGCGTTTCGACGGCCGCGCGAAATAGTCGGCCAGGAACAGGCCGCGCTCGCTGCCATCGGCATTCTTCACCACGAACACACGCGCGTCCGGATGCCAGGCGGCAATGCCTTTCCTCTCTTCGAAGGTGATGCCGAACAGTCTTGTCGCGACGTCGAAACAGGCATCGATGATCCGGTCGAGCTGGAGATAGGGCTTCAATTCCGCCTCGTCGAAGGCGAATTTCTCCGCGCGCAGCTTCTCCTGGTAGAAACGCCAATCCCAGGCGGCGAATTTTTCGTTGCTGCCGGCTTCCGCCGCCAGCCGTTCCAGCTCCTTTTGGTCGGCGGCGGCCTTTTCCAACGCCTTTTCCCAGACGGGATCGAGCAGGTCGTGCACCGCCTTGGGCGTCTTGGCCATGGTGTCGTCGAGCTTCAGCGCCGCGAAGGAGCCGTAGCCGAGCAGCTTCGCCTTCTCGGCGCGCAGCTTCAGCATGTCGCGCACCACGGCCGTATTGTCGGTCGCGCCGCCATTCTGGCCGCGCATGGTGAAGGCGCGGAAGGCGATCTCTCGCAAGTCGCGGCGCTCCGAGAAGGTCGAGAACGGCTCGTAGATCGAGCGCGACAAGGTGACGGCGTAGCGGCCTTTCTGGCCGCGCATCTCGGCGGCTTCGGCCATCGAGCTCTTCACGAAATCCGGCAGGCCGGCCAGGTCGGCCTCGTCGAGGAACAGCGCCCAGTCGCGTTCGTCGGCAAGCACGTTCTGGCCGAAGCTGGTGCCGAGCGACGAGAGCTCCTCGTTGATCCCTGCCAGCCGCTTCTTGCCATCCGCATCGAGTTTCGCGCCCGAGCGGACAAAACCCTTCCAGGTCTTTTCCAGCACATGCAGCGTCTCGGCATCGAGCTTGAGCGTCTCGCGGCGCCGGTAAAGGTCGTCGATGCGGGCAAAGAGCCTTTCATTCATCGAGATCGCCGAGAAATGCCTCGACATCCTTGGCGAGATGTCGCGCTCCAGCGCCTGGATGTCCTCGTTGGTGTGGGCCCCGGCACGGCACCAGAAGATCGACGAGACATGGTCGAGCGCTTCGCCCGCGAGCTCCAGGGCTTGAAGCGTGTTCTCGATGGTCGGCGTATCCTCGTTCGCGGCGATGGCCTCGATCTCGGCCTCATGCGCCTTCAGCGCCGCGTCGAAGACGGGTGCGAACTCGTCGTCGCCAAATCGGGCGAAATCGGGCAGGCCGAGTGGCCCTTGCCACGTGGTCAGCGGATGGGCGGCGAGGTCGACGGCTTTCGTGGCGGGCATGGATTGTCTTTCGGGCTGGCAGGTCGGGAGGGGCTGAAATCACCGATGTAGGGCGCTCGTCCGGCGCGCGCAACAGCGCTGCCGGTCAGTAGGCTTCGCAGCTTTCCGCAAGCGCTTTCTGCGTGCTGGCCGTGATGCGGTCGCCCGCTATGGCGAAGGTCTCATGCATCAGCATGTCGTTGTCGGGGAAGTCGTAGCAGGCGATCACCGTGGTGACGCCGCCTTCGTTCTTCTCGATCCGGTGTCGGATCGCGGCACCAGCAACCGCACCTTTCCATTCGTCGAGCGAGGCGATGAACTCCTGCTTTCCCTGCACGATGCCGAGGTCGTCGAGTTCGATGCGCACATTGTCGGCGAGCAGGTCGGAAAGTTCGGTGCGGTCGGCGACCAGCAGGGCCGAATACCACCGGCTGATGATGGCGCCGTCATCGGCGCGGGCGGCCATTATCGCCATCAGCAGTGCGGCGGCGGTGAACATGACCGGCCGGATGTTCATTGCCTGGCGTGCCGTTTCGGTCACTCCAGCACCGGGCGCTCGAAATCGCCGGTTTCCTTGTTCATCACCCAGAGCTCGCCGGTCGAAATGTCGAACCAGGCACCGTGCAGCGACAGCCGCCCCTTGCCCTCAAGGATCGAGACGCAGGGAAAGGTCCTGAGATTGGCGAGGGAATAGCGGATCGAGATGCGCTCCAGCGCCGTCTGGCGCTCCGTCGCAGTCATGAAGGTGCTGGCCGACACGGTCTCGGCGGCCGGCGCGATCAGGCTCATCCATTTGCCGATGAAATCGCCCGGCGACAGTGGCGCGGAATTGGCGTCGAGCGCGGCACGGATACCGCCGCAGCGGCCATGGCCCATGACAACGATGTTCTTGACCTTGAGGCTCTGCACCGCGAATTCGAGCGCGGCCGAGGTCGAGTGGAACTCGCCGTCCGGCTCGTAAGGCGGCACCAGATTGCCGACATTGCGCAGCACGAAGAGTTCGCCGGGCCCTGCGTCGAAGATCGCCTCGGGAGCCGAGCGGGAATCGCAGCACGCGACGATCATGGTTTCCGGCGCTTGCCCCTCCCGGGCGAGCTCGCGATAGCGGCCGCTCTCGGTGAGATAGCGACCGTTCATGAAATTGCGGTAGCCGGCAAGAAGGTGGTCGGGAAGGTGAGGCATGGGCGGCTTTCCGGGTTGGAGGCGGCAGCTCGTTGCGGTCGAGAAAACGCTCTAGCGGTAAAAGCCCGTCGCGAGCAATGCAGAATTGTGGGGTTGGTGAGAAATGCCCTGCGTCAGGCGCAAAGCTGGGCAATGTTGTCACGCCCAGATGGCGACCGGTATGCCAAAGCCGTCGGTAAGTGGCGGGTCGGGAAACGGCCGTGCCGTGCAGGCGGCGATGCGGCCGGCGATCAGCATCATCGCCGCCGCATCGAGGAAATCGTCAGCGGCCGCACCGCGCGGCGGCGCCTGATCGAGGAAGTCTATGGCATAGCCGTGCCGGCTAAGCAGCGCCTTGCGTTCCGCCATGCCGGCCGGATTGATGCTGCCCTTGACCTTCTTCGGCAGCAGCATGGCCTGCCCGCCGTTGAGCCGACAGAAAGCCACTTCCGGATGCGATTCGAAGACGCGGCCACGCAGTTCGGGCCGCGAGATCAGCAACGTATCGATCTCGCGTATTTTGCCAAAGATGCCGAATGCCTGGATCGAAACGCCGCGCGGCGGATCGGATGTCGTCCTGGCCACGTCGCTCGCCCGGCGGTGCGCGGCGTACCAGGCTTCGATCGAAGTGAACTCGGCGGTATCGGCGTAGAGTGCCGCACGAGAGGGGATCGAGAAGACGCTGGATTGGCGTGGCCCGAGCAGCCGCCTGACCTGCGCCTCCGGTCCGCGCCCGCCCTTGCTCGAAAATTCAGGCAGGCCGATCGGCATGTCGACGGCGACGATCGCGTCGTCGGGAACCGCAGCGAGCAGCATGGCGAAGCTGGCGAAAATTTCGACGGAGGGCAATGAGCCGGGTGCACGTCGAACGACGATCCAGCCGGCCTTGCAGCCGTCGACGCCGGCAACAACGACTTCGGCCGATGTCACGCGCGGCGGTCCCGCCCCGGATGCGTGAGACGGCGAAGCTGCACCATCGCCATCGGGTGCGACAGGCTCTGCGCATCGGTTTCGAGCTGCAATTCGTCGCCGCCGCGTTTGGCCGTGCGCGCCAGGATCTCGTAGACCGCCGCCGTCGTCGATTGCAGCGCCTTGATCGCCGGCTGGCCGGAGAGGATGCGCGCCAGGTAGACCGCCGCTGTCAGGTCGCCCAAACCGTTCGGCGGCTTGTCGATGACGCGGTGCTCGGCGAGCAGCGCCTGGCTGCCGTCGAGCAGAAGATTCCCGGTGCCGCCTGAAATCATCGACGGCGCCGAGGTGACCAGCATGGTTGAAGGCCCCGCATGGAGCGCCGCGGCCATCACCGACTTCAGGTCGGGCAACGGCACGCCGGCCATCCATTCCAGCTCATAGCGGTTAGGGGTAGCAATGTCGGCGATCGGCATCAGCCGGTCGCGCATGGCGATCGCCGTCGGCTCCGGCACATAGAGCCCGCCCGAATCGCCCATTACCGGATCGCAGATATAGACGGCGTCGGGCGTCCTCGCCTTGACCGCGGCGACCAGCGAGGCGACGGCTTCGGCCTGGCCGGCCTCGCCGAGATAGCCCGACAGCACCGCCCCGACCTCGCCCAGCCACGGCGCGCGCTCCAGATCGGCCATCAATGCCTTGAACTGATCGAGCGGCGGCACGATGCGGGTCGCGCGCCCATGGCCGGGATGCCAGGGCAGGAGGATTGTCGGCACCGCCCATACCGGGAAACCCAGCGATTCCAGCGCAAAGACGGCGGCGCGATTGCCGACCGAGCCGCGTGCGACATGGCTGGAAATGACGATGACCGCGCGCGGCGCGTCGGCTTGCTCGGTGCTCATTGGAATCCTAACTGCCCCGGGTGAGGAAAAGCACGAGCCAGACCATCAGGCCCAGCGCCAGCAGCAGCCCAATTATCCGGCCAATGCGCGTGCCCCAGACTTCGATCGGATCCGCGCGGTCGGCATCGGCCGCCGCGACGTGGTCGCGAACGGCCTTCGCGGTCCGCGCCGCGAGCGAAGTGGCGGCCGGATCGGTTTCGCGCGCGACGCGCTCGAGGATGCGGCGCGATTCGGTGTCGCTGTCCTGGCGCTGCACCATGATGCTGTCCTGTTTCGTGGCGACCTTACCGCGTTCGCTCCGTCAATTACAGCGCCTTGCGACCGACCGTAACCCCATCGGTAACCGTCTGCGCCGAGGTCGTTTTCTTGCGCGCCGATTGTGGTAATGCTTCGCATGCAACTTCTACCGAGGGGACCGATCATGTTTGCCCAGCGCCTTGCTTTCCCGACATTCCGCACGCTGCCCGCCTTGCTGGTGATGGCCGTCATGCTGCCGCTGCTTGCCGGCTGCGGCTACAACACCATCCCGACGGCGGAGGAGAACGCCAAGGCGGCGTGGAGTGAGGTGCTGAACCAGTATCAACGCCGCGCCGACCTCATCCCCAACCTGGTCGAGACGGTCAAGGGCTACGCCTCGCACGAAAAGGACACGCTTGACGCGGTGGTCGAGGCGCGCGCCAAGGCGACGCAGGTCACGGTAACGCCAGAAACGTTGAAGGATCCCGAAGCCCTCAAGAGGTTCCAGGATGCCCAGGCAGGGCTGACCAGCGCGCTGTCGCGGCTGCTTGCTGTGTCGGAGGCATACCCGGACCTGAAGGCCAACCAGAACTTCCTGGCGCTGCAGGCGCAGCTCGAAGGTACCGAGAACCGCATCGCGGTGGCGCGGCGTGACTACATCCAGGCGGTCAGGGACTACAATCTGACGCTGCGGACCTTCCCCTCGGTGCTGTGGGCGACGTTCTGGTTCCGCGGCAACGAGCCCTTCGCCAATTTCACGGTCGAGGAGGACAAATTGCAGACGCCGAAGGTCGATTTCGGCACGAAACAGGGCGGATGATTGCCGGATTCCGACGTGGTGATCCTGCTCGCCAATGAGGGACGACGCGCCATGTATCGCGTCGCTGTCCTGCTCCTCGTTCTCGTGGTGCCATTTGCGGCCCTCGCCGCCGAGCTCCCGGCGCTGACCGGCCGTGTCGTCGACAATGCAGGCATCATCGATGCGGCGACCAGGGCGGCACTGACGCAGAAGCTTGCCGATTTCGAGACGAAGGGCTCCGATCAGATCGTCGTCGCCACCATTCCCAGTCTCGGCGGCGAGGAGATCGAGCCCTATGCCAACCGGCTGTACCGGTTCTGGAAACTCGGCCAGGCGAAGGAGAACAACGGCGTGCTGCTTCTGGTCGCGCCGAACGACCGCAAGATGCGCATCGAGGTCGGCTACGGGCTGGAAGGCACGCTGACCGACCTGCACACCAAGCTGATCATCGAAAACGACATGGTGCCGGCCTTCCGTGCCGGCGATTTCTCCGGCGGCATCACCAAGGCCGTCGACGACATGATCATGGTGCTCAACGGCAATCCCGAGGAGCTGGAAGCACGCGGCAAGCGCAACCAGCAGGCGCCGTTCAATTCCGACGATTTGTTCTTCGCCATCTTCATCGGCATCTGGGCGCTCATTTTCTTCGGCAGCATAGCGGCCTCGGTGTTGCCGCCGATCTTCGGCCAGAAGATCGGTCCCGGCCGTTACCGCTGGCTCGGCATGACGTTCGAGCCGAGCCGGCGATCGTCAGGTGGCGGCTGGTCGTCAGGTGGCGGCGGCTGGTCGGGCGGCGGCGGCTGGTCCTCGGGCGGTAGCGGCGGTGGTTTCTCCGGCGGTGGGGGCTCTTCCGGCGGCGGCGGCTCTTCGGGAAGCTGGTGAGAGGGATCATGGCGATACGACCGATCAGTCCGCAGGACCATGAACGCATCGCCGGGGCGATCCGCGCCGCCGAATCAAGGACCGACGGCGAAATCTACTGCGTGGTGGCGCATGCCAGCGGCAACTACTTCTTTCCGGCTGCCTTCGTGGCGGCTCTCGCCACGCTGCTGGTCAGCCTCGCCGTCGCCTATGGGCTCGAGGCCTGGTGGCTCACCATCCGCCTGCCGCACTTCGTCATTGCCCAGCTTCTGGCGCTGGCCTGCTTTCTTTTGCTGTTATGGGCCTTTCCGGGGCTGCGCATCCATATGGTGCCGAGACGGCTGCGCTATCAGACCGCGCATGACAACGCACTGAAGCAGTTCCTGGCCCGCAACGTCCACCGCACGACCGCGCGCACCGGCGTGCTGGTGTTCGTCTCGGTCACCGAGCGCTACGCCGAGGTGGTCGCCGATTCAGGCATCGACGCCAAGGTCGGCCAGCATGTCTGGGACGATGTGGTGCGCGAGCTTACCGCACATGCCGGCGACGACCGGCTTGCCGACGGCTTCGTCAAGGCGATCCGATCGGTTGGAGCGGTGCTCGCCGAGCACTTCCCGGTGACGTCGGGCGACACCAACGAGCTCGACGATCATCTGGTCGAGATTTGAGCTCAACCGACAGCCTCGAACGCGCATTGCGCAGGCGATGACGGCCTGTGAGAAAGCGTCCTCCGGACTGCCCGGACTCTTGCATTCGAGCGATGCGGGTTTATGGTTAACAAATCATGAATACGCTGAGCATCGATATCCGCAAAGCCGAATCGCGCGACGCCGCGGCGATCGCCGACGTGCATTTGCAGGCTTGGCGCGGCGCCTATAGCGGCATCATCCCGCACCGCACCCTGACATCGATGATCAACCGTCGCGGCGCCGACTGGTGGGCCAATGCCATCCGCCGCGCCGCCACCGTCCTGGTGATCGAGATTGGCGGCACGGTTGCCGGCTACGCCACGATCGGCAAGAACCGGGCCCGCGAACTCAAGCAGCAGGGCGAGATCTATGAATTGTACCTTCGGCCGGAATATCAGGGCATCGGGCTCGGCAGCCGGCTTTTCAAGGCGGCACGGGCGCGGCTTGCCGACCACGGATTGAAGGGCACGGTGGTGTGGGCGCTGGAAGACAATCAGAACGCGCTCGCCTTCTATTCCGGCGCCGGCGGCCGCGATATCGCCGAAGGCGTCGAGATATTCGAGCAGAAGGCGCTGAAGAAGGTTGCTTTCGTCTGGGAATGACCGGCGAGGAACGATCGCGTAAGCGGCGCGAAGCGCAACCTACGCAATCACGACACTGAAACATCTTCTGCTAATGATTGAACGCATTGAATGCCATTGCGTCTTGCTGGGCGTTCTTGAGCACCATTCGCCGCATTGCACCATTTTGCGCCGCCCGCTATCGGTCTGCCAATCGAGAGAGGGATAAATCATGCGTATTGAAGCCATCGCCACCGGAAAGAATCCGCCCGAGGACGTCAACGTCATCATCGAGGTGCCGATCGGCGGCGAGCCGATCAAATACGAGATGGACAAGGAGGCCGGCACGCTGTTCGTCGACCGTTTCCTGCACACCTCGATGCGCTATCCCGGCAATTACGGCTTCGTTCCGCACACGCTGTCTGGCGACGGCGATCCGATCGACGTGCTGGTCTGCAACACGCGCGCGCTGGTGCCCGGCTGCGTCATCAATGTGCGGCCGATCGGCGTGCTGATCATGGAAGACAATGCCGGCCAGGACGAGAAGGTCATCGCCGTGCCGTCGCCGAAGCTGACGTTGCGTTACGAGAACGTCACCGAATACACGCAGCTGCCCGAGATCACCCGCGATCAGGTGCAGCACTTCTTCGAGCACTACAAGGATCTCGAACCCGGCAAATGGGTCAAGATCGAGGGCTGGCACGATTCCAAATACGCCAAGAAGATGATCGTCGACGCGATCGAGCGGGCCAAGGCAAGCAAGTAGGCCGGCAAGTAGGCCGGCAAGTCGCCTCAGTTCGGCGCGGCCAGCGCCTTCTCGATCTGCGGCAACAGCAGCGTCCGAGCCGTCTCGGCCGTCAGCGGGCCGACATGCTTGTAGGCTATTTTGCCGTCCTTGCCGATGACGAAGGTTTCCGGCACGCCATAGACGCCCCAGTCGATCGCCGTGCGGCCGGCCTCGTCGACGCCGATCGCCTGGAACGGATTGCCGAGATCGCCGAGGAATCGGCGGGCGTTTTCCGGCCGGTCCTTGTAGTTCAGCGCCGCCATGGTGAAGCGCCTGTCCTGCGCCAGCCCCAAAAGCACCGGGTGCTCTTCGCGGCAAGGCGCGCACCATGAGGCGAAGACGTTGACCAGCGTCACCTTGCCGGCAAACGATTTCGAATCGAGTCCCGGCAGGTTCGTGCCGTCCAGCGGGGGCAGGTTGGTCGGCGGCGCCGGCAGGCCGATCAGCGCCGACGGCACCTCCGAAGTGTCGCGCCCCGACAGGAGCTGCGCCAGGAACAGCCCCGCCAGCCCGAGGAAGACCAGCAGCGGCAACAGCACGAACAGGCGGCGCCGGGCCGGCGCCGGCGTTGGCATATCCGTGCTCATGACACGCGCTCCCCGCCCTTGTCGGAGCGTCGGCGCACGCCCGCCGCCTCGAGTTCGGCCAGTTCGCGCTTGCGGGCCCGTTGATCGAGCAGGATCCAGCCAATCAGCCCGGCCAGCGCAATCGCCGTGACGGCATAGGCGGCGGTGACGTAGAGCGCATGCGGGCTCATGCCGTCCACCTCGTCGGCATGCCGCCCGCCAATTCGATCCTTCCGCCGTGCTCGATCATGCCTTCCCTTAGCCCCGCGCCGGTGACCGCGCAATTGGCCGCCGCGCCGCAGCCCTTGCCGGTCATGGCCGCCTCAATCCGTGCCATGGCGCAGCGCCAGCGCCGCCGCCAGCGGTCCGAGCACGGCAAGAAACAACGTCAGCGCGGCAAGAATGAGGAAAGGTTGCAGGAACGGATCGGGATTGGCCGTCGCGCCATAACTCGCCGAAACCCCGAAGATCAGCACCGGGATGGTCAGCGGCAGCACCAGCACCGAAATCAGGAGCCCGCCGCGCGGCAGCGCCACCGCCACCGCCGCGCCGACGGCGCCGATGAAGGTGATCGCCGGCGTGCCGACCAGCAGCGTAAGCGCCGTGGCGCCGATGGCGACCGGCTCCATGTTCATGAACAGGCCGAGCAGGGGCGCGGCGACCACCAGCGGCAGCACGCTGCCCGCCCAATGCGCCAGGCATTTGGTGAGCACCGTCAGCGCCAGCATGTGGCGGTCGTTGCCAAGCACCAGGAGATCGAGCGAGCCGTCCTCGCGGTCGGCCTGGAACAACCGGTCGAGGCCGAGCAGGCAAGAGAGCAGTGCTCCGATCCACAGGATCGCCGGGCCGATGCGGGCTAGCAGTCTCAGGTCCGGCCCGACGCCGAAGGGAATGGTGGCGATCACGGCGAGGAAGAAGATCACGCCCGTCAGCGCCCCGCCGCCGGCCCGAATCGAAAGGCGGATATCGCGGAGGAGGAGGGCTAGCATGATATGAGATACTCGCGCTTGAGCGCCCCCCTCTGTCCTGCCGGACATCTCCCCCTCGAGGGGGGAGATTGGCAGCTTCGGTGGCGCGCCAATCTTTCAACCGTTGTAATTGGCGAAAGCCAAGCTGGCAGCCGATCTCCCCCCTCGAGGGGGAGATGTCCGGCAGGACAGAGGGGGGCGCCGTAGAGTGCCGTCATCAAAAGGCCTGCCCCATCCTCAACGTCTGCGCCCCCTCGATCCCGAGCGGCAGATGCGTTGCCGCGACGATCATCCCACCATCCGCACAATGCCCCCTCATCAATCCCGCGAATCGCGCCTCCGAATCCCTGTCCAGACCCGCCGTCGGCTCGTCGAGCAGCCAGATCGGTCGGTGGCTGACCAGCAGTTTCGCAATCGCCGCGCGTCGTCTTTGCCCGGTCGAGAGATAGCCGAACGGCAGATGGCCGATGCCGCCCAGTCCGACCGTCTCCAGCGCCTCCTCGACGCCGAAGGATCCACCGCCGTTGAAGTCGCGCCAGAAGCGCAGGTTTTCCGTCACGCTGAGCGCCGTTTTCATTGCGTTCTGATGGCCGAGATAGTGGCAGGCCGAAGCGATCGACGGAAATTCATCGCCGCCGCCCTCGATCAGCAAATTGCCTTCAGCCTTCGGCAGCAGTCCGGCGACGATCCTGAGCAAGGTCGATTTGCCTGATCCGTTCGGCCCGGTGACGACAAGCGCCTGGCCTTGATCGAGCTCAAAGCCAATGCCCGAAAACACCGTCTCGCCGCCGCGTTCGCCGCCCAGATTTTCGGCGATAAGCCGCATCCCTCGCCCGCCCTGAAACAATCCGCCTCGGCCCCTGCCGCATCGCACAAATTTGCTTTTTAACTGTCTAGAACTATTCCAGAAAATTCTCTATATGCGGTGCATCCGTGCCAGCGGTCGGCGCGGGAACAGAACTAGCGCCGAACCAGCGCACGCGCCGCCTTGAACGGCTCGGGTTGCTTGGGAGCGGACAGCGGAAATGGCCGTACCCGCACCTTTGCGCGTGATTGCATGCCATCGGCGTCCGTTCCCTTTCAGGCTGAACAGACAAGGACGGATCGCACGTGTCAAAATCCCTCGACAGTTTCAATTGCCGCCGCACGCTGAAAGCGGGCGACGCCGAATATACCTATTTCGACCTCGTCGAGGCCGAGAAGAACGGGCTCACCGGCATCGCCCAATTGCCTTATTCGATGAAGGTTCTGCTGGAGAACCTTCTGCGCAACGAGGACGGCCGCTCCGTCACCAAGGACTCGATCAAGGCCGTCGCCGGCTGGCTGACCGACAAGGGGACGGCCGGCGTCGAGATTGCCTATCGCCCTGCCCGCGTCCTGATGCAGGATTTCACCGGCGTTCCGGCGGTGGTCGACCTGGCGGCGATGCGCGACGCCATGGCCTCGCTCGGCGGCGACCCGCAAAAGATCAACCCGCTGGTGCCGGTCGACCTCGTCATCGACCATTCCGTCATTGTCGACGAGTTCGGCTCGCCGATGGCCTTCGCGCGCAATGTCGAGCTCGAATATGAGCGCAACGAGGAACGCTACAAGTTCCTGAAATGGGGCCAGCAGGCGTTCCGCAATTTCCGCGTCGTGCCACCCGGTACCGGCATCTGCCATCAGGTCAACCTCGAATATCTCGGCCAGGTGGTGTGGACCAACACCGAGGACGGCGAAACATCAGCCTATCCCGACACCTGCGTCGGTACCGATTCGCACACCACCATGATCAACGGCCTCGGCGTACTCGGCTGGGGCGTCGGCGGCATCGAAGCCGAGGCGGCCATGCTCGGCCAGCCCGTCTCCATGCTTTTGCCCGAGGTCATCGGCTTCCGCCTCACCGGCAAGCTGAAGGAGGGCGTCACCGCCACCGACCTCGTGCTCACCGTCACCCAGATGCTGCGCAAGAAGGGCGTCGTCGGCAAGTTCGTCGAATTCTTCGGCCCCGGTCTCTCCAACATGACGCTGGCCGACCGCGCCACCATCGGCAATATGGCGCCTGAATATGGCGCCACCTGCGGCTTCTTCCCGGTCGATAGCGAGACCATCCGCTATCTCACAATGTCGGGCCGCGAGGAAAGCCGCATCGCGCTGGTCGAAGCCTACTCCAAGGCGCAAGGCATGTGGCGTGACGCAGGCTCCGCCGACCCGGTCTTCACCGACTTGCTGGAGCTCGATCTCGGCGACGTCGTGCCGTCGATGGCCGGCCCGAAGCGCCCAGAGGGCCGCGTCGCGCTGGAAGGCATCCCGGCCGGCTTCGTCAAGGCTATGGACACCGAATACAAGAAGGCGGCTGAAATCTCGAAGCGCTACGCCGTCGAAGGCACCGGCCATGATCTCGGCCATGGCGACGTCGTCATCGCCGCCATCACCTCCTGCACCAACACCTCGAACCCGAGCGTGCTGATCGGCGCCGGCCTGCTCGCCCGCAACGCCAATCGCCTCGGCCTCAAGCAGAAGCCCTGGGTGAAGACCTCGTTGGCGCCAGGCAGCCAGGTGGTCGCCGAATATCTCGAGAAATCCGGCCTGCAGAAGGAGCTCGACCAGATCGGCTTCAACCTGGTCGGCTTCGGCTGCACCACCTGCATCGGCAATTCCGGCCCGCTGCCGGCGCCGATCTCCAAGACCATCAACGATAAGGGTTTGATTGCCGCCGCGGTGCTTTCCGGCAACCGCAACTTCGAGGGCCGTGTCTCGCCCGACGTGCAGGCCAACTATCTCGCCTCGCCGCCGCTGGTCGTGGCGCACGCGCTGGCCGGCACGGTGACGAAAGACTTGACTACCGAGCCGCTCGGCGAGGACAGGAACGGCAAGCCGGTCTACCTCAAGGATATCTGGCCGAGCTCGGCGGAAATCCAGGAATTCATCGAGAAGAACGTGACGCGCGAGCTGTTCGCCCGCAAATATGCCGACGTCTTCAAGGGCGATGAGAACTGGCAGAACGTCAAGGCGCCGGAAGGCCAGACCTATGCCTGGGACGACAATTCCACCTATGTGCAGAACCCGCCCTATTTCGCCGGCATGACCACGGGCTTCGGCAAGATCGGCGACATCAAGGGCGCCCGCGTGCTGGGCTTGTTCGGCGACAAGATCACCACCGACCACATTTCGCCAGCGGGCTCGATCAAGGCCGCCTCGCCGGCCGGCAAATACCTTACCGAGCATGGCGTCGGCGTTGCCGACTTCAACCAGTACGGCACGCGCCGCGGCAACCATGAGGTGATGATGCGCGGCACCTTCGCCAACATCCGCATCCGCAACCACATGCTGGGCGAGAACGGCAGGGAAGGCGGCTACACCATCCATTACCCGTCGAAGGAAGAGGAATCGATCTACGACGCGGCGATGCAATACAAGAAGGAAGGCGTGCCGCTGGTCATCTTCGCCGGCGTCGAATACGGCAACGGCTCGTCGCGCGACTGGGCGGCCAAGGGAACGAATCTCCTTGGTGTCCGCGCGGTCATCGCCCAGTCCTTCGAGCGCATCCACCGCTCCAACCTGGTCGGCATGGGCGTCATCCCCTTCGTCTTCGAGGAAGGCACCTCATGGGCTTCGCTCAACCTGAAAGGGGATGAGCTGGTCGAGATCGACGGCCTGGACGCCCTCAAGCCGCGCCAGAAGATGGAAGCCAGGATCACCTATGGCGACGGCACGGTGAAGAAGGTGCCGATCATTTGCCGCATCGATACGCTTGACGAACTCGACTACTTCAAGAACGGCGGCATTTTGCAGTACGTGTTGCGCGATCTTGCCGCGTAGCGGCAAGGGAGTAGGGCTTAGGCAGTAATAGGACCTACTGCCTACTGCCTCGCTGTGGCGCGCCGTAGCGCGCCGCGGCGGCCAGCAGCACGCCCAGCATCAGCCCGTTGAGCAGGTGCCAGAGGAAGTGCGTGCCGAGCGGGAAGCTGGTGCAGACCAGCGGATCGACCATGCGGCAGATGACCGACAGCACGAAGATCGCCGATCCGGCCAGATTATACCAGCCGGCGCGATTGCCGCGGGCCGTCACCCAGACACCGAAGAAGGCGAGCGCCAGGAACGGCGGCAGGTAGCCTGTGGTGCCGTTCGACGCCTGGCGCAGCCAATCCGGCACGGCCAGAGTTATCGCTCCGACAACGGCATAGAAAACGACGAAGATCGCGATCGCCTTGCCCCATTCCAGGCGCAGGAAGCGGCGCAGGTTGAACAGCGTGTAGGCCAGCGTGAAGCCGGCGATCGGCACCACGTCGGCCCAGACCGTTCCCTTGGTGGCGAAGATGTGAAAGATCGTCGAGCCGACGCCGATCGCCACCACCCACCAGGCCAGGACCTCGGCGAAAATGCCGGTCCTGCATCGCCGCACTTCGCGGACGCCCCATAGTCCCGCGGCAATGAAAGCCAGGTTGGTCAAAGCATTCACCGGCTCGGCCCAAAGTTCAGGACCCGTTCGCTCGCAATAAAGATCGACTGGAGCCAGGAAACTTTGCCACATGATGATGATCCCGCCCCCGAATCGAACCGCCGGTTGAAATGCAGTGGCTTCTCCTATTGCCGCCCTACCCAGGCTTGCAATGGCAAAATTTCACCGCAACGTGACTTCCCGTTGACTTCCGGTTCTGCCACATATTTCAGCCAATCAAAACAAAGCCGGCATCACCGGCGGGAATTGGAATGGTCATGGCCTCGCGTAGATCATTGTGGCTGGCAGCGTTCGCGCTGGCCTTCTCGGCGTTTGCCGGTGCCGGGCACGCCGGCGAGTCCGGCAGGCTCCTGGCCGACAAGCCCCAGGGCGACAGGCCCGTGGGCGTGGTCGAGCTGTTCACCAGCCAAGGCTGCAGTTCCTGCCCGCCTGCCGACGCCTTCTTCTCCGAACTTGCCGCCAGGCAGGATCTTGTCGCGCTCTCCTATCACGTCGGCTACTGGGATTATCTCGGCTGGCGGGACACGCTGAGCAGCAAGGAAAACACCGAGCGGCAATATGAGTATATGCGGGCCTTCGGCAACCGCTCAGTCTATACGCCGCAGGCGGTCATCAACGGCCGGGTCCATGTGAACGGCGCCAATCGCGGCGAGGTCGATGGCCAACTCGCCCGCATGGCAAGGATCGGCGAAGACATGCGGGTCGCCATCAAGGTCAGCCGGACCAGCGACCGCGTCATGATCGATGCCGGCGATGGCGGGACCGGTCCCAGCGATGCTCATGTCGTCATCGTCTATTTCGAGCCGCCGCAGACGGTCACGATCGGCCAGGGCGAGAACACGGGCCGCAAGATGACCTATTGGAACGCGGTGACCGGCATCCAGACAGCGGGCATCTGGCACGGCAAGGCGCAGCGCTACGAATTGCCGATGAGTGAGATTTCCAAGAAGGGCGGCTGCGCCGTGCTTTTGCAGTCCGTCGGCAAGGACGGCCTGCCAGGGCCCATCCTGGGCGCCGCCTTCATTCACCGCCCCGGTTCCGATGCGCCGTTCGATCGAAGGCTCTGAGGCGCGCCGCCGAAAACGGAAATGATGCGACGCGCTGTCGGTCTCCATTCATGCCTGTCGACCAAACGGAATCGCGTTTGAGTGACCTGCCTCAATGGCCGGTCAGGCGATCAGCGAAAGCGGCGAGGCGCGACGTCCGCCCCAGGCCGTTTGCCTCCCGCCGGTCGGCGATGCGGTAGAGCTGGTACATGGCGTGTACGCCGAGCCAGCGCAGCGGCTCCGGCTCCCATTTCTTCACCGTGCGGTTGACCCAAGGCAACCGGGTCAGCTCCGTGTCATGTCCGAGCACCAGGTCGCGCAAGGTGCGGCCGGACAGGTTCGAACTGGAAACGCCGAGCCCGACATAGCCGCCGGCCCAGCCCATGCCGCTTTCGCGATCGAAGCCGCACGTCGTGCACCAGTCGCGCGGCACGCCGAGCGTGCCGCACCAGGCATGGTCGAGCCGCACGCCTTTGGTCTGCGGCAGCAGCCTGGTCAGGATCTCGTGCAGCTGGTCGATGGTCGCCTGTTGTGTCTTGCCGCGCGTGTCGGTGCGCGATCCGAAGCGGTAGGGCACGCCCCGGCCGCCCATGGCGATCCGGCCTTCCCGCGTGCGCTGCGCATAGCAGTAGGTATGCGCGGCATCGCCCAGCACCTCGTAGCCGCTCCAGCCGATTTCGTCCCAGAGCTTCTGCGGCAGCTTCTCGGTCACCACGATGGCGCTGTTCAGCGGCAGCCAGAGACGCTCGTAGCCGGCAATGCCGGCGGTGAAGCCCTCGGTGGCGCGCACGATCTTTTCGGCGCGCACGACGCCGCGGTCGGTGGTGACCTTGCCCTTCTCGAGCGCCAGCACCTGCGTCTGCTCGTAGATCGGAACGCCGAGCCGCGCGACCGCCGCCGCCAGACCCTGCACCAGCTTGGCCGGCTGCACGCGCGCGACGTCGCGCACGACGAAGGCGCCCAATACATTGTCGATGGCGATGCGCTCGCGCGCTTCCTGCGCACCGAGGAAGGCCAACCGCTCCGGCGGCATTTCCCAGTGCCGGGCCTCTTCGTACTCGGCTTTGGCGCGCTCAAGCTGCGCGGCGTTGGTGGCGACGGTGATGTTGTCGACGCGGCGGATGTCGGCGTCGATCCCTTCGGCAGCGGCAATCGCGATCACCTCGTCGACCGTGCCGGACATGGCGCGCTGCATGTCGATCACCGCCCCGCGCGAGGAGGTTTTTGCATATTTCTCGCGCGACCAGCTGAAGCCGCCGGACAGCCATCCGCCATTGCGGCCCGAGGCACCGAAGCCGGCGAACTCCTTTTCGACGATGGCGATGCGCAGCGCGGGCTCCGCCTTCTTCAGATAGTAGGCCGTCCACAGTCCGGTATAGCCGGCGCCGACGATGCAGACATCGGCCTCGATGTCGCCGGGCAAGGGTGGGCGGCTGGCCGGCGGGCCACCTATGTCGGCATACCAGAACGACACGTCGCCATTGCGCTGGGCTTGCATCTTGTGATCCGTTCTCCGTGCGATTCCAGGAAAAGTGTGGAGCGGTTTCCCGTCCGGAACTGCGTTCAAAACCAAGAGAGGAGGCGGCCCGTCGTTTTCCATGGAAAGGCGAGGCCGCTTTGTTTCAGGTAAGCGTCAGGTCGGCCTTGTCGTCATCGGCGAGCAGTTTCACGTCGCCGCCGGCGAAGAGCACGTCGACCTCGTCTCCAATGGCAAAGGTGTCCGCCTCGAGCGTCGAGCGCACGATGGCTTTCGAGCCGTCGGCGAGCTCCACCTCGTATTTGGAACCGGAGCCGAGATAGATGGCCTCGCCGATACGCCCGGCGAGCCGGTTGCGGCCATCCCCGCCGCCGCCGCGACGCGCAAGCGCCAGCTTTTCGGGGCGCAGCAGCATCACCGGCTTGCCGCCATTGGCGAGACGCTTGGCGGTCGCCACTCTCTGGCCTGATATCTCGATCGCCGTCTCCTTGCCGGAAGTGGCGGCGGGGCCGCGCAGCACGGTAGAATCGCCGATGAACTTGCCGACGAAAAGCGTCGCCGGCTCGTCGTAGAGTTCGCGGCCGGTGCCGATCTGCTCGATGCCGCCGCGGTTGAACACGGCGATGCGGTCGGAGAGCACCAACGCCTCCTCCTGGTCGTGCGTCACATAGACGAAGGTGGTGCCGAGTTCGCGGTGGATGCGCTTGATCTCGAGCTGCAGCCATTCGCGCAGTTTCTTGTCCAGCGCGCCGAGCGGCTCGTCCATCAGCAGCAGCGGCGGATCGAAGACGATGGCGCGGGCCAGCGCCACGCGCTGCTGCTGGCCGCCCGAAAGCTCGCTTGGAAAGCGATGGCCGAAATCGGCCATCTTGACCATGTCGAGCGCGTGGCGGACGCGGCGTTCGCGTTCTGCCCCGGTGACGCCGCGCAGCTTCAGCGGATAGGCGACATTGCGGCCGACCGTCATGTGCGGGAACAGTGCATAGTGCTGGAACACCACGCCGATGTTGCGCTTGTGCGCCGGCACGCCGACCACGCTCTTTTCCCCGACCAGCAGCTTGCCGCTGGTCAGGTCGGTAAAGCCGGCGATCACGTTCAGCGTCGTCGTCTTGCCTGAGCCGCTCGGGCCGAGCAGCGTCATGAATTCACCCGGCTCGATTCGCAGCGACACGCCGTCGAGCGCCTTGAAGGAACCATAGGCCTTGCTTACCGACTCCAGGTCGATCGCCGCACCGCGATTTTCCGCTTTCTGATTCATAAGCCTCCCTTCCGCTCACGGCCAAGAAGCAGCATGCCGCCGCCGATCAGCAGTGTCGTTGCGCATAAGAGGATCGTGCCGACGGCCGCGACCGTCGGATCGGCGTCGCGCGTGATGGAAGCGAAGATCTGCACCGGCAACGTCTTGAGATAGGGATTGGTGATGAACAGCGACACGACGATCTCGTCGAAGGAGGTGGCGAAGGCGAACAGCAGGCCTGACAGTACCCCGGGGGCAATCAGCGGCAGCGTCACCGTGCGGAACGTGGTGAGCGAACCTGCGCCCAGGCTCGCCGCGGCTGTCTCCAGCCGCTTGTCGAACACTTCGAGATTGGCCGAAACGGCGATCAGCACGAAAGGCAGCGCAAGGATGGTGTGGGCCAGAACGAAGCCGAGCAGCGTGCCGACAAGCCGCGTGTCGAGATAGACGGCGTAGATGCCGATGGCCAGGACCACGCCCGGCACCACCATCGGCGTCAGCATCAGCATGCGCAGGAGGTTTGCCGGCCGCGCCTGCATGCGGTCGAGGCCGAAGGCGGCAAGGGTGCCGAGCACCGTTGCCAGAACCGCAACGATCGATGCGACCTTCAGTGAGTTGAGGAAGCTGGTCGACCAATCCGGATTGGTGACAAAATTTTCGTACCATTGCCAGGAGAAGCCCTGGGGTGGAAATGCCAGCGATTTGTTCTCGTTGAATGACATCGGCACCACGACGAGCGTCGGTGCCACCAGCCATATGGCTACCAGCAGGCAGACAAGACCCAGCATGACGCGGGTAAGCGGCTTCATCTCCATCAGGGCCGCCCCGCTTGCCGATGGCTGGACCGCATCACGGGCGCGGCAAGCGCCAGCAGCACGAAGGTCGTGACGAGCAGCACCACGCCCATGGCCCCGCCCCTGCCCCATTGCAGGAGGCTGAGCACCTGTGTCTGCACCAGCGTCGACAGCATCGTCGAGCGCGGTCCGTGCGTGATGTAGAAGCCGAGCGCCAGGATGAAGACGATGATCGCGCCGGCATAGACGCCAGGCAGCGACAGCGGCAGATACACCGTGAGGAACGCGCGCGAGGGTCTCGCCCCGAGGCTCCGCGCGGCTTGCATCAGCCTGAGATCGATGCCTTTCATGACCGAATAGAGCGGCAGGATCATGAAAGGCAAAAGCACCTGCGCCATGCCAATGACCACGCCCGTCTGGGTGCGGATCAGCCTGATGCCGCCGAACCCGAGCGCCCGCAGGATCGAGTTGGTAACCCCCGAATCCTGCAGCAGTATCACCCAGGACAAAGTGCGCACCACGCCGCTTACCCAAAACGGGATCAGCACACAGAGCAGCAGCACCAAGCGCACGCGTGGTCGGACCGCGGTCATCAGATAGGCATAGGGATAGGCGCAAACCACGCAGACCAGCGTGACCCATGCTGAAATGAGGAAGGTCCGCCGGAGCACGGCTAGGTTGATGGGCGCGCCGAAGAACCAGATATAGTTCTGTAGGCCCCACTGCGGCTCCGACAGGCTGCGCACGACGATGGTGAGCAGCGGATAGCCAATCACCGCGAAGAGCAGGACCAGCGCCGGCAGCGCGAGCGCGAACGGCCGCCATGCCCGGCGCCTTTCGGCGGCCGGAATGGCTGGCTGGGACGCGCTCACGGCTTTTGGTCTCCCTCAGCCGGTCAGTTGCCGGACATCAGCGCGGACCACTTCTCCTGCGCCACCGCGAAGTTCGGGACCCAGAACTTGAAGTTCTGCTTGTAGCCCTGCTTCTGGCGTTCGGGCGTGTTGGTCAGGAAAGCGGAGACGGAAGCGTCGACCTTGGGCTGCGCTTCACTGTTGATCGGCGTGTAAGACGTTTGCTCCGTCAACACCTCCTGCGCGTGCTTGCCAAGATAGGCGTTGAGCAGCGCGTAGGATGCCTCCGTGTCCTTGGCGCCGACGGGGATCGTCATCTGATCCATCACCACCAGCCAGTCCTGCCAGGCCGGTGCGTATTTGGCGCCGTTCTTGACCGCGGTCATGGCGCGGCCTGTCCACATCATCAGCATGTCGGCCTCGCCGGATTCGGCGAGTTGCTGCGATTCTGCACCCGTCTTCCAGAAGATGGTATCGGGGCCGAGCTTGCGAACCACATCGATGGCCTTGTCGATATCGGCCACCGTCATCGCCTTGGGGTCCCCGCCGGCAACCTTGAACGCCTGTTCCAGCAAGCCACCGGTCGGGCTGCCGGAGCCGTCGATTCCGCGCACGCCGGGGAATTTCTGCGTGTCGAAGAAGTCGGCCCAGCTCTTGGGCGGATTGTCCTTGTACTTTTCGGTGTTGTACATCAGCACGACGCCGTAGTTCATCGCCGGCACCGAGCACTCGCCGACCTGGCCCTCGGGAATTTTCGAGACGTCGAGTTTGGTGAAGTCCAGCTTCTGGAACAGTTTGCCGCAATAGACATAAGGCGGCAGATCGTCGGTATCGACAACGTCCCATGTCACATTGCCGGACTCGACCTGCGCCTGCAGCTTGGCGATCTCGGTCGGGCCGTCATTGAGCAGCTTGACGCCCGACTTGTCCCCGAACTCCTTGAGCGCTGCCGCCTGGCCGTCCTGGTAGATGCCGCCATAGGACACGAAAGTCAGGGTCTTGCCCTTCAGCGAGCCTTCGGCCACCTCTCCGGCAACCGGCTTCGATTGCGCGAGCGCGGCCGTCGCCGCCAGAAGCACGCCCAGGCACGCCGCATGTGCAAATTTCACTCTCATGTTCAACTCTCCCATTCCAGAGCTCGCATTTGTTCTCATTCACCCGGATGCGAGCGGTTTCCGGTCCTGTACTGATCGAGTTCCAGCGCGCCGGCGGTCGGCGGCGCGATGATCCAGAGCACCTCCGCCGGTGTGTCGCCGACATTGACCGTGCGGTGCGGCACCGAGGTCGCGTATTCGACGCTGTCGCCTTCGCGCATCAGATGGCGCTCGTCGGCAAGCGTCAGTTCGACGGTTCCCTTGAGCACCATGAACATCTCATGCTCGCCGCCATGCACATAGGCGTCGTCGCCGGTCGAGCCGCCGAC
Source organism: Mesorhizobium sp. B2-1-3 (assembly GCF_006442495.1). Taxonomy (NCBI): domain Bacteria; kingdom Pseudomonadati; phylum Pseudomonadota; class Alphaproteobacteria; order Hyphomicrobiales; family Phyllobacteriaceae; genus Mesorhizobium; species Mesorhizobium sp. B2-1-3. The sequence goes on along the minus strand of NZ_VFWL01000001.1, from coordinate 524,221 downwards.
CTCGAAATGCCCCGCATAAACCTCGAACTGATGGATCGGCCGCCGCGACAAAAGCATCTTGCGGCCTCGCACGCCGACGGGAACGACAGGCCGTTCCTCGCGCCTCAGCACCTTGTGCAACGGACGGCTGCTGCCCTCGAACAGGTCGTTGATGCCGAGATCGAGAGCGGCGGCGATCCTGAGCAGCGTGCCTGTGTTGGCGCCGCACAGATTGCGCTCGAGCTGGCTGATGAAGCTCGCCGTCGTGCCGGTCATGTCGGCCAACCGGCGCAGCGAGACGCGCCTTGCCATGCGCAGCGCCTTGATGCGGGGACCGACGCCGCCGGCCTCAGGGGTGGCCGCGACCGTACCATTCACCTCTTTCGCCGTGGAGTCCGATATGCGTGGCATTGCCGCTCCCGTTTCACTTAACACCTTATTAAGTGGTGATGGCGTTGGCAAGCGCGGACGGCATGCCAAGATTTCGGCGCCCATCGATCCTGCCGGTCGCACCGGATCGGGCTGAAAACCGTCCATACGGCGGGAAATCCGCATTAGCGGCGACCCAGGCATGAAAAAACCGACGTCAGCTTGCTTCTGACGTCGGTCATTTAGGTTTTGGGATCGTCGCACCCGGTCTTTCCGAGGAAAAACCGAGGTTGGTTCGATCCGACGCAGACCCGTGGGCGGGGGGCTTGGGGTTTACGAGCCGGTGCCGGACCGAACCGTCTCAGGCAACGCCGGTAAATTCGTCGGACATTGGGGCATGAGCGCGGATAAAAAATGGCGAGAATGTGGCGGAGCATCACCAATTCCAACATGTCGTTTGCAAACGTGACTGGACGCGACGGAAATGGCGCGGGTCCGCACCGCTTCGCCGGCACTTGCAATTCGATGGCGAAAGCGCCAACTTTGGTTGGCAAAGATTCATTTTTGAAGGATCGAGGCATGACCGATCACGGCGGCGGGACGGAGGATGGCGACGCATCCGCGATACTGATCCCGCTCCACGAGGCACGCCGTGCGCGCCTCGACCAGCCGGTGCGCTTCGAGCGGCGCGAACTGGACCAGATCCTGAAACTCTACGGGCGCATGGTTGCCGCCAATGAATGGCGCGACTACGCTATCGATCATCTCACCGACAGGGCCGTGTTTTCAGTGTTCCGCCGGGCCAGCGAGGTGCCGCTGTTCCAGATCGTCAAGGACCCGAAACTGGCACGCAAACAAGGCGCCTTCGCCGTCATCGCCGCGGGCGGCCGTATCCTCAAGCGCGGGCAGGAGCTTGGCCGTGTGCTCGGCGTCTTCGACAACAAGCTGAAGCTGGTCGAGGCCTGAACCGCGGCGCAATTGCTCGGTTGACCTCAGTCTTGGCGCTCATCTAAGCCCTTATTTTTCTTGACGGAATTTCCGTTCCGGCAATGATTCCGGATCCGGCGGAGCCGAGGCCCCGCCGTTCAGCGCCAGTTGCATGAACACGGTGTCCAGCCAGCGTCCGTGCTTGTAGCCGGAGCCTTCAAGGCGGCCGGAATGACGAAAGCCGAGCTTTTCGTGCAGCTTGACGGAAGCGCTGTCGGGATGGCCATCGCCGATCACAGCGACGATCTGGCGAAAGCCCGCCGCCTCGGCGGCCGCGATCAGGCTTTGCATCAGTTTGAGGCCGACACCCTGGCCCTTGGCATCAGGCGCGACATAGACGGAGTCCTCGACGACAAAGCGATAGGCCGGGCGCGGCCGGAAGGGACCGGCATAGGCATAGCCGAGCACGGCGCCATCCTTTTCCGCCACAAGGTAGGGGAAGCCGCCGGCCTGGAGCGTGTCGAATCGCATGCCCATTTCGGCGCGCCCCGGCGGCTCCAGCTCGTAGCTCGCCGTGCCGCGGGTCACAGCGTCGGCATAGATTTGCGTAATGGTGTCGAGGTCGGCCGCGCGCGCGGCCCGTATAACGATAGTGCTCATTCTTTATGCAGGCCTCTTTGTCTGCCTGCAATAACAGCAAAGGTCGGCGCAAAAGAAAAGGGCGGCCGTTGGGCCGCCCCTCCAAACCCGATGGTCCAGTCAGACCATGACGCGGACCAGCCCTTAGCGGCGGTCGCCCATGAACTGGAGCAGGAACATGAACAGGTTGATGAAGTCGAGATAGAGCGTCAGCGCTCCCATGATGGCCTTGCGGCCGGCAACGTCGGAAGCGTCGCCCTCGAAATACATCTCCTTGATCTTCTGCGTGTCGTAGGCGGTGAGGCCGGCGAAGACCAGCACGCCGATCGCCGAGACGGCGAAGGACAGCGCCGACGACTGCAGGAAGATGTTGATCACCATCGCGATGATGATGCCGAACACGCCCATGATCAGGAACGAGCCCATCGCCGTCAGGTCGCGCTTGGTCGTGTAGCCGAACAGCGACAGCGCGCCGAAGGCCGCGGCGGTGGCGAAGAAGGTCTGCGAGATGCTGGCGGTGGTGTAGACCAGGAAGATCGACGACAGCGACAGGCCGACTAGGCCCGCATAGACCCAGAACGTCGTCTGCGCCGCCGACACGCTCATCGACTGGACGCGGAACGACAGGAACAGAACGGCGGCCAGCGGGGCCAGCATCACCAGCCAGCGCAGCGGCGAGCCGAAGATCGCGTAGCCGAACGAGGTCAGCATCTCGCCGCTCGGCAGCGTCGCGACAGCCGAGGCCGGATCGGTGGTTGTGGCCAGCATGATCGTGCCGACGGCGGCAAGACCAGTGATGAGGAGACCAAGCCCCATCAAATTGTAGACCTTGATCATATAGGCGCGCAGGCCCTGATCGATGTCGACGGCGGCGCCGGGCACGGCGCGCGTCTGATAGTTGCGAATGGGTTCAGCCATTGTGGTCCTCTATTGCTTCTGCCCCGTCCGGTGTCGGGTCCACCCGGACCCAGGCGCCGCTGGCGGGACTCCAGCATGCCTGCGGCGAAATATGATGGTTATTCGCGTCAAGAACAAGACCGTAACCGGGTGTAATGCTTCGTGAGGCACGCATGGCGCGGTTTTCCAGCCCTTTGGCCGCGAAACATTACGTCGATTTAACCAAATGACGGCCGTCGGCGGGGTGGAACCAATACGGACTCAGAGGTTTCGCAGCACGGGCGCTGCCTTGTGGCCGAGCACCCGCCAGGTGCCGGCGAGACCGATGCCGACGGTGATGACCAGCGCAAAGAGAATGGTCGCCACCGCCACTTCCGGCATGAAATGCGACGGCAATGTCATGATGCGGGCGACGACGAACCATGCGGCGGCACTGCCGGCGGCGAGCGCGAAGACCGCCGTGGCGAGGCCGATCAGCATGTATTCGAGCGAGAAGGCCGATATCAGCGTCAGCCGCGTCGCACCGAGCGTCTTCAGCACCACCGCGTCATGGATGCGCGCCCGGTTGCCGGCGGCGAGCGCGCCGGCCAGCACCAGCACCGACGCGATCAGTGCCACGCCGGCCGCCGCCCTGATCGCCGCGCCGAGCTGTCCGACCAGCCGGTTGACGATGTCGAGCGCGTCCTTGACGCGCACCGTGGTGACTGCCGGGAAGGCGCGGGTGACGGCATTGAGGATGCGGGCGTCATCAGCCGCGGTGGCGCTCTTTTCGGTCAGCGTCGCCACCCAGCCATGCGGCGCGCCGGCAAATGTGTTGGGCGAGAACACCATGACGAAGTTGATGCCCATCGTCTCCCATTCGACCTGGCGGAAATTGGCGATCCTGGCCGTGACATTGCGGCCGAGCACGTTGACGGTGACGGTATCGCCGAGCTTCAGCCCGATTTCCTTGCCTTCCTTGTCGGAAAACGAGACGAGCGGCTCGCCGGTATAATCGGCCGGCCACCAGCTGCCCTCGGTCAGCGTCGCGTTGTCCGGCTGCTTGGCCTCATAGGTCAGGCCGCGATCGCCGCGCAGCACCCAAGCGCCCTCCGCCGGTACCTTGACCTTGTCGACGGCAACGCCGTTCAGCGCCATCACCCGGCCGCGCAGCATTGGCACCTTGGCAAGCGTCCCCTGCGGGGCCTCCTTGCTGATCAGACTGGAGAAGCCGTCGACATCGCTGCTCTGGATATCGACGAAGAAGAAGTTCGGCGCCCGCTCCGGCAGGCTGCCGGAGATCTGCCGCCGCAGATTGCCGTCGATCAGCGCCAGCGTCACCAGCAGCGTCAGCCCAAGCCCCAGCGACAGCACCACCGACGGCGTCAGCGCGCCCGGCCGATGGATGTTGCCGACGGCGAGCCTGAGCGCCACGAAGCGCACGCGCGGGCACTTCCTTGCCGCCCATTGCACAAGCGCGCCGACCAGGCGCAGCACCAGGAAGGCGAAGATGGTGGCTCCGACGAAAATCGAAGCGATGCGCTGGTCGCCCGAAAACAGGATGGCGAGCGCTGCAAGAAGCACTGCGATGCCGAGCGCCGAAACGACATAGACAGGGCGTGGAAAACCGCGGCCTTCCAGTCCCATCTCGCGGAACAGCGCGGTCGCCGGCACATCGCGGGCGCGACCGAGCGGCAGCAGCGCGAAGGCCAGCGTCACCAGCAGTCCGAACAGCGCTGCCATGCCGAGAGCGCCGGGATAAAAGCCGCCTTGCGCCGGCACCGGAACGACCGACTGAAGTGCGGCGCTCGCGGCAAAGGGCATCAGTGCGCCGAGCACCAGACCTGCGGCGACGCCGAGGGCCGCGATCATCAGGATCTGCACGAGGTAAACGGCAAAGACGAAGCCGCCCGATGCGCCCAGGCTCTTGAAGGTGGCGATGACGCCGCGCTTGCCGTCGAGATAGGCGCGCACCGCGTTGGCGACGCCGACGCCGCCGACCACCAGCGCCGTCAGCCCGACCAGGGTCAGGAATTGCGAAAAGCGTTCGATGTTGGAAGAGAGCGCCGGGGCCGCATTGCTGCGCGTGCGGATCGACCAGCCGGACTCCGGGAAATCCTTGGCAGCCTTGTCCTGGATGGCCTTGAGCCGCGCCTCGTCGGCGTCGGCGGCCAGCCGAATCTTGTAGGAATTCTCGACGAGGCTGCCCGGCTGAACCAGCCCTGTCGCGACCAGGCCCTCGGTCGAGATCATCAGGCGCGGCGCGAAACCGAAACCTTCGGACACGGCATCGGGCTCGGTGACCAGCCTGGCGCGCAGTTCGAAGGTGGCGGTTCCGAGCTTCAGCCGATCGCCGAGCTTCACATGCAGCCGCTCGAACAGCAGGTCGGGCGCGGCCGCGCCGAAAACACCGAACTGTTCGCCAAACAGTTCCTGCTTCGTCAGCGCCGGCTCGGTTTCCAGCGCACCGTAAAGCGGATAGGCCTCGTCGACGGCCTTGGCCTCGACCAGCGCCTGATCGGAGCCGTCGGCAAGCCGCGCCATCGAACGCATGCTGGCGGTTCTCGACACCGTGCCCAGCCCATCGAGGAAGCCGCGTTCGGCTTCGCTTGCGTCGCGCTGGTTAAGCTGGAAGCGCAGATCGCCGCCAAGCAGCGTCTGGCCCTGGTTGGCGACGCCGCCACTGATCGAGCGGGCCACGGAATTCACGCCGCCGATCGCTGCGACGCCGAGCGCGATGCAGGCAAGGAAGATCAGGAAACCGGACAGGCCGCCGCGCATCTCGCGCAAGGAGAAGCGGACGGCGAGCTTCAACGTCCGCGCCGGTGACATCAGGCGATGGCCTTGGTCGGCGCCGGTGCCTCGATCCTGCCGGAGCGCATGGAGACCTGGCGCGAACAGCGCGCCGCGAGCGCCTGGTCATGCGTGACCAGCACCAGAGTCATGCCGCGCTCGGCCGCCTTGGCGAACAAAAGGTCGGCGACCTGCTTGCCGGTTGCCTGGTCGAGATTGCCGGTCGGCTCGTCGGCGATGAGGATGCGCGGCGATGGCGCAAGCGCCCGGGCGATCGCGACGCGCTGCTGCTCGCCGCCCGAAAGTTCGCCGGGATAGTGCGTCACGCGGTCGCTCAGACCGACGGCCGCCAGCTCGCGTTCCGCCACCGAGAACGGATCGGCATGACCGGCCAGCTCCAGCGGCACGGCGACATTTTCGAGCGCCGTCATATTGGGGATGAGATGGAAGGACTGGAACACGATGCCGATGTTTCGCCCCCGAAACGATGCGATCTGATCCTCGCTCTTGCCGTTGAGCAGCTCGCCGGCGATTCGTACCGTGCCCGAATCGACCCTTTCCAGACCTGCGAGAACCATGAGCAGCGTCGACTTGCCCGACCCCGACGGTCCAACGATGCCGGTCGCCTCGCCGCGCGCCACATCGAGGCTGACGCCCTTCAGCACATGGACGGACGAGGCGCCTTCGCCCAATGTCAGCGATACGTCTTTCAGCTCGATGACGGCTTCTGTCAAAATGAAAGCGTCCTATATGGAGATGAGGGCTCCGCCTGCGGGCCGTCGCCGGAAGAATTCTCTGTCATATGGGACCTGCCGCATGTCTTTCCAACGCAGAATTGCCGCAGGCCTGATCGTTTTCCTCGCCATTTGCGGCGCCATCTCGTCGGCACGCGCCGAGCCTTTCGAGATCGTCGGTTTCGGTGACAGCCTGATGGCCGGCTACGGCCTCGGACCCGACGAGGGTTTTACCGACAGGCTGCAGGCGGCGCTGCGCGCCAGGGGCAGGGATGTAACCGTCGCCAATGCCGGCGTTTCCGGCGACACCTCCAGCGGCGGGCTGGCGCGGCTCGACTGGTCGGTGCCGGACGGCACGCAGCTTGTCATCCTCGAACTCGGCGCCAACGACATGCTGCGCGGCGTTTCGCCCGACATCACCCGCAAGAACCTGGATACGATGCTGGCCAAGTTGAAAGAGCGCAAGATCGCCGTTCTGCTGGCCGGCATGCGCGCAGCGCCCAATCTCGGCGCCGACTATCAGAACGCCTTCGACGCCATCTTCCCGGAACTGGCTGCAAAATACGGCGTTACCTTGTACCCGTTCTTTCTCGACGGCGTAGCCGGCCAGTCCGCCCTGCAGCTTGAGGATGGCTTGCATCCGAACGCCAAGGGGGTCGCCCAGATGGTCGAGCGCATCCTGCCTGCGGTCGAGAAGGCCATCGCGGCGGCGCCGGGAGGATCGTAAGACGGGATAGGCCCTTTCCGTTGGGGAAATCTTTTTGACGAGACCTGTGACCAACAAACCTCTTGCCCCGCTTGATTATCGATGATTCGCTGGGGGCACAGTTCGATTCGAGGAAGGGAGGCTCTTCATGCCGCGTCTTTTCACCGCCCTCGAAATTCCGCGTGACGCCGCCCTTTCGCTGTCCCTGCTCAGGGGCGGCCTGCCCGGGGCCCGCTGGATCGACGTCGAGAACTATCATCTGACGCTGCGCTTCATCGGCGATGTCGAAGGCCATGTCGCCGACGAGATCGCCAACGCGCTCGACCGCGTCCACCGCCCCTCCTTCCCGCTGACGCTGTCGGGCGTCGGCGCTTTCGGCCAGAAGAAACCGCATGCCGTATGGGCCGGGGTCTCTGCCTCGCCGGATCTCTCGGCGCTTCAGGCTGAAATCGAGCGCATCTGCCAGCGGCTCGGCATTCCGGCCGATCCGCGCAAGTTCATGCCGCATGTCACACTGGCCCGCCTGCGCAATTCGAGCCCGCTGGACGTCGCCCAATATCTTTCGGCGCGCGGCAATTTTTCGACCTTGCCGTTCCGCATCAGCCGGTTCGTCTTGATGTCGTCGCGCGATTCGGTCGGCGGCGGCCCCTACATCGTCGAGGAAGCCTGGCCGTTGTCGGGCGCCGATACGCGCGCGGCAAGCCGCGTCGCCAGCGCCTCCGACGCTTCGCGGATCATGCGGTAGACCTCGGCGAAGGCTTCCTCGCCGTCGTGATAGGGATCCGGAACGTCTCGCGCCTTTCCCTGCGCAAATTCCAGGAACAGGTGGATGCGGTCGCGCACGCCGGCGGGCGCCAGCGTCTTCAGGTCGGCGACGTTCGACCTGTCCATGCCGAAGATCAGGTCGAAACGCGAGAAATCCTCGGGCGCGATCTTGCGTGCCCGCAGTTCCGATATGTCGATGCCGTGGCGCGACGCGATGGCGATCGAACGCCGATCGGGGGCGGAGCCCGCCTCCCAGTCGCTGGTTGCGGCTGAATCGAGCACTATGTCCCGGCCCAGTCCACGTTCCGTCAGCACGGAACGAAGCACGCCTTCCGCCAGCGGCGAACGGCAGATGTTGCCCAGGCAGACGAACAGAATGGATTTTATGGGCTTCGTGCTCATCGATCCGGCGCTATGGTGAAAGTCATCTTCGAAATAGCACAGGAACCGGACATGACGAGAGAGAAACTTGGCAAGGAAGCCATCGTCGCGGCGCTGACAGACCTCGAAGGCTGGTCGCTGGCTGCGGATGGCGCTTCCATCAAACGGACGTTCACCTTCAGGAATTTCTCCGAAGCCTTCGCCTTCATGACCCGCGTCGCGCTTGCGGCCGAGAAGATGGACCATCATCCCGACTGGTCGAATGTCTACAAAACCGTCGACGTGACGCTGAACACGCACGATGCCGGCGGAGTCACGGCGCTTGACATCGAGTTGGCGAAGAAAATGGACCGCTTTGCTGGCTAGGGTAATTCATAGGTGCGGCAACCCCGGCTTCGTCAGCCACGGGCGGAGCGGGAGCGAAGCGGACGCGCAGACCCGAGGATCCATGCCGCGACGTTGACCAAGGGGTGCAGTCGAGCAGAATTCAGCACCGCTGCGTCGCTCTTGAGTCGCGGCATGGATTCTAGGGTCTGCGCCGCGTCGCTTCGCTCCTGGCTTCGCCCTAGAATGACGACGGGAGGGGCGTTTGCCGCCGAACTCCAAGGGAGGACGACTGCCACCGGAGTGTCCGCTAGGCCGGCATCACCTGATCCGCAGGACAGCACGGTAAAGACTGATCCGATTTTCAGGCCAGCGATCTCCCAAGCTCTTGCAGCAAGCGTCGGGTTTCACCACATTTTGCCCCGCGGCCATGCGCAGGCAAGCGCATGAGCCCGCAAGGAGAAATTGATGGCGCAAAAATCCGGTTTTGATTTCTTCGGCTTTGGCGACAGGCTGGGCGGTGAGGGCGAGGTGCGCGAGAAATTCTGGCGCACGGCCAAGAGGGCCGCGCGGCAGATCCCGTTCATGGAAGATGTCGTCGCGGCCTATTACTGCGCCATGGACAAGAACACGCCGCTGCGCGCAAAAGGCATCCTGGTGGCGGCACTCGGTTATTTCGTCCTGCCGGTGGATATGGTCCCCGACTTCATCCTCGGCCTCGGCTTCACCGACGATATCGCCGTGCTCACCGCCGCGATCACCGCCGTCAGCGCCCATATCACGCCGGCGCACCGGCAGGCCGCCAAGGACGCCATATCGGACAAGGGCTGAGCCCTGGAACCGGCCTTCGCGCGCGCTGGACACCAGCGTTCAGAGGGCTTGTGGAAAAGTCAAACTCTTGCCGCTTTCATGCCCTCCAAGTCGCCGAAGGGACATCGCGCCAGCCGCTTGAAAGGCGGCGGCGCGAAGACGGCGGCGGTTTCCTGGGGTGAGCGTCCTTTTCTCAGAGGTAATTCACCGTTTGGTAACCCAGATTAAATCAAAATGAAGCGACGGCAGGACGCCACGCGGCCCGCCTCCGCACCATTTGGAATACGGGAAAAACGATGCGCGGATTGATTGCTACAGTTTCGAGCCTGGTCCTGGTGGCCTTCGCAGCGCCGGCGATGGCGCAGCAGGCGACCAAGATCGGCCAGCACAATGCCTGGGGCACCTACAGCTACCAGGCATCGGGCGGCAAGGTCTGCTATGTCCTCACCGTGCCGACCGACAAGCAGCCGCCGACGCTCGACCATGGCGACATGTTCTTCTTCGTCAGCCAGCGGCCCGGCCAGCAGGTGTCCTACGAGCCGCAATTCATCGCCGGCTACACCTTCCAGGAAAACTCCAAGGCCACCGTCACCATCGACAAGAAGACGTTTTCGATGTTCACGCGCGGCAAGTCGGCCTGGGTCGAGAACGCCGCCGAGGAGCCGGTGCTGATCGCCGCCATGAAATCCGGCACCGACATGAAGGTGCAGGCCAAGTCCGGCCGCGGCAACACCACCTCCTACGTCTTCTCGCTGAAAGGCATCTCGGCGGCGCTGTCGTCGATCGCCAACTGCAAATAGTCGAAATTTCGCTTTGAACAGAGAGGCCGGACCGCTGGGTCCGGCCTTTGTTTTTCACGCAGGACCCGGTTCCGGCGCCGCCTCCGCCGCCCTGCGCCTGCGGATGGCTTCCGCGATGAAGACGCGCGACAGCGCATGATAGAGCGGCTCGCGCGAGATCATGCGCGCCGTGCCGTAGCCCAGCATCGAGGCCAGCATCAGCGCGATGACATTGTCGTGATTGCCGGTCATCTCCAGGATGATGACGAAGGCCGTCATCGGCGCCTGCACGACGCCGGCGAAATAACCGGCCATGCCGAGCAACGCGGCCGCACCCGTGCTGGCGCCGAAGACGAGGCCGAGCGAGCTGCCGATGCCGGCGCCGACCGAAAGCGAAGGCGCAAAGATGCCGCCCGGAATGCCTGAGACCATTGACAGCAGCCCGGCAAGGAACTTCTCGGCGAAGAAGAACCAGGGCAGCGGCGTGCCTTCAACGGCGCCGCGCGCCTGCGCGTAGCCGGTGCCGAAGGTCAGGCCGCCCGAGGCGATGCCGATCGCCGCCACGCCGAGCCCGCAGATGGCGGCGACCAGCAGGACGCGCCGCAAGGGCTGCCCCGTGTTCCAGCGCCGGATCCGGCGCGTCGCCTTCAGCGCCAGGAGCGAGAACAGCGCGCCGAAGCCGCCGCCGATAACGCCGCAGGCAATGACAAGCGGCCACTCGGCGGCAAACGAGATTGTCTCCTTCGAGACGCCGAAATAGGTGTAGTTGCCAAGCAGGCCGAGCGAGGCGATGCCGGCCAGGATCACCGCCGTCAGCACCAGTCCATTGGTCCGCGCTTCGTAGGTGCGGCCCATTTCCTCGATGGCGAAGACGATGCCGGCCAGCGGCGTGTTGAAGGCGGCTGCGATGCCTGCGGCGGAGCCGGCCAGGATCAGGCCGCGCGCCTGCGCCATGCCGCCCCAGCGTGCCGCCTGCAGCATCAACGACGCGCCGACCTGCACGGTCGGTCCCTCACGGCCGATCGAAGCGCCGCAGAACAGGCCGACCAGGGTGAGCGCGATCTTGCCCGCGACCAGCTTCAGCGACAGGATGTGGCCACGGTCGTCGTCGTCGCGCAGATGCCGCGCCGCGATCGCCTGCGGAATGCCGCTGCCTTGCGAGCCCGGGAAGAAGGCTTGCGCCAGCCAGGCACACAGCACGAAGCCGAGCGGCGTGATCGCCAAAGGTAGGTAGAAGCGCCAGCCGCCGTCATCGCCGGTCATGGCATGGAACAGCACCTGCGCCTTGTCGGCGAGCACCGCGAACAGCACGCTGATCACGCCGATGCAGATCGCGCCGGCCCAGAACACCAGCCGCGGCTGCCACACCCGGCGAGAGCCCCACATCGCGCGCGAACGCCGCAGCAAGGGGTATTTTCGCACTGTACCGGCCATGTCTGTCCTCTCGACGGAGCCCCAGCCCTAACACAGGCATGGCCTCGATCAAGCGTTCGCATCAAACGTGAAATGGAAGACGGACGTGGAGCAAAAGTCCATGGCTGCGGTTTGGCACCATGAACAAGGAACCATGAGTTATGCCGGTTCGGCGCAATGATCGTCGTTTCCGCATTGATCGTGAGACACCCTCAACACCGACAGGTGGATATCTCGACCTGCGTGTGCTGGAGTGGTCTGCGGGAACAAGGCTCGGATGGGCTCCCGCCGACCTTCGAGCCGGCGGGAATATCGATCGACGGCAGGCCTCACATGGCCATTTTTTCGCATTCCGCCTGAGCCTTCTTGGTCGACGTGTCGATCATGAAGGCTTTGCCCTTGGCGTCGGTCATCATCATCATGCAGTGCTTGATCGGCTTTGCCATCTTCATCATCTCGGCACTCATTTTCGCGTCCGGCGTCATGGTGCCCATATGCCCGTCCGGCATGATTGCCGTGACTTGCCCTGCCTTCATCATTGTCATTGTGCCCATCGCGTCTTCGGCAAATGCCTGCGAGGCGGAAAGGCCGACGAAGCTGGCAATGACGGCGAGCTTGATAGAGTTCATCGTGCATACTCCCATTTGTCGGGGCATGGTTGCCCCATTCAGGGTTCGAACGCGCGGTGAGAACCGTTACTTCAACACGATCAAGTGATCCGTTTTCGGGCGAAAAGCACGGACCGCAGGTCTGACCGGCCGGCGCATCTGTCAATCGGTCGGCGCACGGATCGCCTCGCCATCGCATGACTCCGCCGCCAAGCTGTGCTATGGGCCGCGCTTCATATCGGGCCGACGGATGAAATCGGCCGCAAACCGCTTATATCAGTGCAACCATGACCCTTTCATTCGACCTGACCGCCGAAGGCGCCCGTGACGCGTTGCGTGCCCGCGCGACACAGCCGGAAAAGCCGTCGCTGATCGGCCTGACGCGCGCCGAACTGGGCGAGGCGCTCGTCGCGTCCGGCATCGTGCCGGAGCGCCAGGCAAAAATGCGTGCACAGCAGCTCTGGCACTGGATGTATGTGCGCGGCGTCTCCGATTTCGCCGGCATGTTCAACATTTCCAAGGATCTGCGCGCCGAACTCGACAGGCATTTCACGGTGGCGCGGCCCGAGATCGTCGAGGAGCAGGTCTCCGCCGACGGCACGCGCAAATGGCTGTTCCGCTTCCCGCCGCGCGGCGCCGGTCGCCCGGTCGAGATCGAGACTGTCTACATCCCCGAGGAAGGCCGCGGCACGCTCTGCATCTCCTCGCAGGTCGGCTGCACGCTGACCTGCTCCTTCTGCCACACGGGCACGCAGAAGCTGGTGCGCAACCTGACTGCCGAGGAAATCCTCGCCCAGTTGCTCACCGCGCGCGACCGGCTCGGCGATTTCCCCGACCGCGACACGCCCGACGGCGCCATCGTGCCGGCCGAGGGCCGCAAAGTGTCCAACATCGTCATGATGGGTATGGGCGAGCCGCTCTACAATTTCGAGGCGGTCAAGAAGGCGCTGCTGATTGCTTCCGACGGCGACGGCCTTTCGCTGTCGAAGCGCCGCATCACGCTGTCGACCTCAGGCGTGGTGCCGGAGATTTTCCGCACCGGCGAGGAGATCGGCGTCATGCTCGCCATCTCGCTGCACGCCACCAATGACGATCTGCGCGACCTTCTGGTGCCGATCAACAAGAAATATCCGCTCAAGGAGCTGATCGCCGCCTGCCGCGCCTATCCCGGCCTGTCGAACGCCAGGCGCATCACCTTCGAATATGTGATGCTGAAGGACGTCAACGATTCCCTCGACGACGCCAAGGCGCTGGTCAAGCTGCTCAGGGGCATTCCGGCCAAGATCAACCTGATCCCGTTCAACCCCTGGCCCGGCACCAACTACCAGTGCTCGGACTGGGAGACGATCGAGAAATTCGCCGACTACATAAATAACGCCGGCTATGCGTCGCCAATCCGCACGCCGCGCGGCCGCGACATCCTCGCCGCCTGCGGCCAGCTCAAGTCGGAATCGGAGCGCATGCGCAAGGTCGACCGGCTGGCGCTGGAAGCCATGATGATCGCGGGGCACGGCGAGGCGTGAGGCGTCTCGTCGCCGGGCTCAAGCGCTTCGTCATCATAGCAGTCGGCTATATCGCCGCCGTGCTGACCTCGATCCTGGTGCCTGTGCTGCTGATCGCTCTTCTGGAAGGGCTCGAATATGGCACCTGGTCCATCGTTTTCGCGTTCGACTGGCTGGTTTCCTTCCCGCTCGCGGTAGTGACAGTGGCGGTCTGCGCGTTGTTGATCGTCGGCCCCGCGATCTTCATGGCCGAACGCTTGTCGCTTCGGGGGTGGTTCTACTTCGCGGCCACGGGCGCGATCACGTCCATCGCATTCGGGGTTCTTGTCCCGGGCTCGGCCGGAGGGTTTGTTTTCAACCCGGGCTTTCTCGGCTTCCTGGCCACCGCCGGCATTGCCGCCGGTTCGGTCTACTGGTTTCTGGCCGGGCGCAAGTCCGGCCATCCCATGCGCCGGGATCCGCAATGACCCGCCTCGTCGCCTATATCGTGCGCCTTGCCGTCATCCTGTTCGGCTATGCCGTCGCCGCGCTGGCGGCGAGCGCGTTCCTTAATGTCCTGTTCCTGGCCTCGCTCGGCTACACGCTGGCGCATGCGGAGCCGGCGGCGACCGCCTCGCTCTATTTCTCGATCCCCTTCGTCGCGCTGTTTGCCGCCTATTTCGCCTTCATGCCGGCGGCCCTCGCGATTCTGATCGCCGAGATCCTCGGCCGGCGCGATTGGCTGTTCTATGCGCTGGCCGGTGCGATCGTCGCCGCCGTCTTCCTCGGCTTCGCCGACCAGATGGGCGATACGCCATTCGCCATCACCGAGCCGCGCGCCATGGCCGCCGTCATCGGCGGCGGCATGGTCGGGGGCATTTTCTATTGGCTCAGCGCCGGGCGCTGGGCCGGAAGCTGGTGGAAAGCCGAACCCTGACCTCGAACCGAGCGCCCGCGTAAGCAGGGAGCTTTGCTGACCTCCGGTTCGGAAGAGATCAGCAGCGAACAGCAAAATCCTACTTCGCCTGGGCAGTCAGGATTTTGAGCGCGAACGCGGAAAACACGCCGGCGAAGAGATAGTCGACCACCCGCGTCACGCGCGGGCTGGCCTTCATCGCCGCCGAGAATTTCTCCGCCGCCAGCACCATCGGTGTCGTCACCGGGGTCGACAGCACGACGAACATGGCGCCGAGGAAGAACAGCTTTCCCGGCGCGTGCGGATCATGCGCCGAGACGAATTGCGGCAGGAAGGTCATGAAGAACAGGATGATCTTCGGGTTGAGCAGGTTGACGCCCAGCCCCACCATCCAGCTCCGGAACAGCGAGATTTGCGGGCCCGTCTTCTTCTCCGGCGAGAAGGCCGAACCCTTGGTGATCGCCTGCCAGGCCAGGAAGACGAGATAGCCGGCGCCGAAGATCTTCAGCACGAAGAAGGCCATCGGCGAGGCGACGATCAGCGCCGAGACGCCGACCACCACCAGCGTGGTGTGGATCAGCGTGCCGCACAGCGCCCCCGCCATCGAGGCGAAGCCTGCGGCGCGGCCCTGGCTCAGCGTGCGCGAGACGAACAGCGTCATGTCCGGCCCCGGCGTGATCGCCAGGATGACCGTGGCGATGGCGAACTGGATCAGCGTTGCGGTGTCGGGAATGAAGGACATGGTAGGCCCGTTGACTTTCGATACGCAGCTATAATGAACGGGGCCTGCCGTTGCCAGCGGCTGTGCGACGGAAAGGATGATCCAGCTGTCCCGTATGCCTGTTTCTCCGCGCCTTGCCCCGTTCATCCCTTGCGGTGACCGGAAACGGCGTGATACCTCGCCGGCCGAGAACTCTTGTCGCGGAAACAGCAAATGTCGAAAACAAAAGACGTCAAGAAGGTCGTGCTCGCCTATTCCGGCGGCCTCGACACATCAATCATCCTGAAATGGCTGCAGACCGAGCTCGGCGCCGAGGTCGTCACCTTCACCGCCGACCTCGGCCAGGGCGGCGAATTGGAGCCGGCGCGCCGCAAGGCCGAGATGATGGGCATCAAGGACATCCGCATCGTCGACGTGCGCGAGGAATTCGTTGCCGACTTCGTCTTCCCGATGTTCCGCGCCAACGCCGTCTACGAAGGGACCTATCTGCTCGGCACCTCGATCGCCCGGCCGCTGATCTCGAAACACCTCGTCGAGATCGCAAAGGAGACCGGCGCCGACGCGATCGCCCACGGCGCCACCGGCAAGGGCAATGACCAGGTGCGCTTCGAGCTTTCGGCCTATGCGCTCAATCCCGATATCAAGGTCATCGCGCCCTGGCGCGACTGGTCGTACAAGTCGCGCACCGACCTCATCAACTTCGCCGAGCAGCACCAGATTCCGGTGCCGAAGGACAAGAAGGGTGACGCGCCGTTCTCGGTCGACGCCAATCTCCTGCATTCCTCTTCCGAGGGCAAGGTGCTTGAGGACCCGTGGAGCGAGCCGCCGGAATTCGTCCATCAGCGCACCGTCTCGCCCATGGACGCGCCGGACAAGGTCACCGAGATCGAGATCGAGTTCCTGAAGGGCGATCCGGTCGCGCTCGACGGCAAGAAGCTGTCGCCGGCAACCATGCTCGCCGCCCTCAACGATCTCGGCCGCGACAACGGCATCGGCCGGCTCGACCTCGTCGAGAACCGCTTCGTCGGCATGAAGTCGCGCGGCGTCTACGAGACCCCCGGCGGCACCATCCTTATCGCTGCCCACCGAGCCATCGAATCGATCACGCTCGACAGGGGAGCTGCCCACCTCAAGGACGAGTTCATGCCGCGCTACGCCGAACTCATCTACAACGGCTTCTGGTTCGCGCCCGAGCGGCTGATGCTGCAGACGATGATCGACAAGAGCCAGGAGGATGTCGAAGGTACGGTGCGTCTGAAGCTCTACAAGGGCAATGTCATCGTTACCGGCCGCAAGTCGAAGAAGACGCTCTATTCCGACGCGCTGGTGACCTTCGAGGACGACCGCGGCGCCTACGACCAGAAGGACGCCGCCGGCTTCATCCGCCTCAATGCGCTGAGGCTGCGCACGCTCGCCGCACGCAACCGCCGGGACTGACCACTCTGCCAGTCAGCGAACAGGAACCCCGGCAACGCGGCCGGGCTTTCTGCTGAAAAGCAATTCCAGGAAAAGTGTGTACGGTTTTCCCGGGAAAAGCGCGTAGCGCTTTCCCTTGGGAATCGCGCAAAAACAAAGACATAGAGCGGTTCGCCGTCTCCGTGAAACGGTGAACTGCCCTAACGATTACTCGCCATCGATTGCGGTGGCGATACGGGCGATGGCCTGTTGATAGACACTCGCCGAGTTCCAGCCGGCAATTGCACCCATATTCGCCTGAGCGCTCGCGCCGGCCTGCCAGCCATGCGCCTTGAGGAAGTTGGCCGTGGAAGCCAGCGCGGTGCTCTTATCGCGCAGGTTTCCGCTGCCCACTCCATATTTCAGGACATTTCCGGGCAGGAACTGCGTATGGCCGATCTCGCCATGCATGGCCCCGACCGACGAGGCGGTCAACGTTCCGCGATCGACCAGCTTCAGCGCCGCAATGGCATGCGGCTGAAAGTAATCCGGACGGCGGCAGTCATAGGCAAGCGTCAAAATGGCGGACACCGTGTTCTGGTTGCCCATAGAGGCGCCGAAGCCCGTCTCCATGCCCCAGATGGCAAGCAGCACGCCCGGCGAGACGCCGTAGGTCCGTTCGATCTTGTCGAACAGCGCCGCATTCGATTTCTTCAGCGCCCGGCCCTTGGAAATGATCGCCGCCCCGCCGCGGCGCTTCATGAAGGCTTCCACCGAGCCGCTGAAAGCCTTGTGGATGGCGCGGTCCGCGGAAATGGTCCTGGTCGCGTAGGTCGCGCCGGCCAGGGCCGCCAGTCCTCTCGAACCCACGCCCTCGGCCCTGGCCTCCGCTGCGAAGTCCTGCTTCCAGGCATCGAAGCCGGCTCCGGTCTTGCCACAGCTGGCCGCCGCCTGTGCGCCCGTCGCCAGCGCAATCATCGCCACCACAGTGGCCGCTGCAAACATCTTACCTTTGGCAAGAAATGCCATGTTGTTCTCTCCTGGTTGCCTGAATCACGTCCCGGCCGGAATTTGCCAGTGAAACGCGCACTTGTCACTGTCGCGCGCGCAAGCTGGCCAATGGAAGGGAATTTGCCTACGATCAAGCAAATATTGTGGCAAGAACCACCCATGGCCCGACGATCCTTGCGCCATGTTGCTCAATGACGTCACAGTCGGGAACGACGTCTGTCGGCCGGCGTTTTGCACGACGCGCCTTCCCCTGTTCCCTGGTCCGAGACCGAGATGAAACTCTTCGACTGTCCTCATTGCGGCCATCGTCTCTATTTCGAGAACGCCCGGTGCCTGAACTGCTCCAGTGCCGTGCTCTATGATCCGCAGCGCGCCTGCTTTGCCCTGTCCGGTGCCGACGGCGGCTCCCCATGCGCCAACGCCGACGAATGCGCCTGCAACTGGATGGCCGAGCCGGGACAGCCCTTCTGCCGCGCCTGCGCGCTCAACCAGCTGATCCCGGACCTCTCCGTCGACGGCAACCGCCGCCGCTGGATACGGGTCGAGGCCGCGAAGAAGCGCGCGGTCTATTCGCTGCTGGCTTTCGGACTGCCGGTGACGCCCAAGCAGAACCCCGCCGACGAGGCCGGCCTTGCCTTCGACTTCCTTGCCGATCCGATCGGCGGCGGCCCGGGCGGCGAGCGCATCCTGACCGGCCACGACAATGGCCTGATCACCCTCAACGTCGCCGAAGCCGACTCCGCCGAGCGCGAAAGGCGGCGCGTTGAGATGGGCGAGAACTATCGCACCTTGCTCGGCCATTTCCGCCACGAGCTCGGCCACTACTACTGGGACCGGCTGATCCGCGACAATCCGCAAAGGCTTGACGCCTTCCGCGCGCTGTTCGGCGACGAGCGCACCGGCTACGAGCAGGCATTGAAGAACCACTATGCCAATGGTGCCCCACCCGACTGGCAGCAACGCCACATCTCGTCCTACGCCACCTCCCATCCCTGGGAGGACTGGGCCGAAAGCTGGGCCCACCACCTGCACATCACCGACACGCTGGAAATGGTCCATGCGCTGAACTTCCCGCTCGGCCGGCTGGAGACGGTGGAAGCCAACGAATTGCCCCAGGGCGATACCGGGGGCATGCTACAACCAGCGCCGTCCGAACCGACACCCGCTCCCGAACCGTTCGAAAAGATCCTGTCGCGCTGGCTGGTGCTGTCGGAAGCCTCCAATTCCATCAATCGCTGCATGGGTCTGCCCGACCTCTACCCCTTCGTCATCTCGGATGTCGCGGCGCGCAAACTGGCCTTCGTTCACGACCTTCTGACCGGCCTGCCGCAAGAAACGGGAACAAATCGTGAGTTGGCTTCAACATTTTAGCTGGAACGCATGCGCCGCTCTCCCGTTTTCGCTGCCGAGGGACCATGAAACGGAGAGAAACCATGAAATCCGTATTGTTTCCCGCGGTCGCCGGAATGCTCGCGCTCTTCTCGGGCGCCGCCATGGCCGACACCCCGGTCTCCGCGATCACCGATCTCAACGTCCGCGCTGGCCCGGGCCCGCAATATCCTATCATCGGCGTGCTCGCCGCCGGCCAGTCGGCGACGCTCAATGGCTGCATCGAAAACAGCAAATGGTGCACCATCGCCGAAGCCGGTGGCCAGGGCTGGGTCTATTCGGATTATGTGACGGCTGATTTCGGCGGCAACCGGGTCGTGTTGACGCGACGTCCGCTCGGCTCCAGCGTCGCCGTCGTGTCGCCGCCCGAGGGCTATTCCACCGATTACACCGGCTCGATCATCGCCGGCGAGCCGGTCGAGGACGCCATCCCGCAGCCTCCCGCCGAAGTCAGGACCTATGTCGACACGCATCGCGTCGACCCTGTCTATCTTGAGGGCGAGGTGGTCACCGGGGCCGTATTGCCCGAGAGCGTCGAACTGCGCGAGATCCCCGATTACGACTACCGCTACGTCTATGTGAACGGCCAGCCGGCGCTGATCGACCCGCAGACGCGGCGCATCGTGTATGTGGTGCGTTGAGGCGGATAGGACACGGGGTTAATCACGGAGCATGCCTTTCGCCTGCCGGCAGGCAGGCGAGGGCGGCGCGAATGCGCCGAAGGCTGGCGGGGCGTACCGAACAGGAATGATTGCGCAGAACCGTCCGATCCCATAGATCATGCGACGCGAAGCACCAGCTTGCGAGAGAGCGTGATATCTGACCCTGCCGCCTTCGAGCACTATCGAAACACAGCCAACGAAAAGACGACCCTGCCGCGCCTGCTTCTCGGGACCGGGATCGTCGTCCTGTTCTGGGCCGTGTCGACGGCGGTCGTGCTGCTGGGCGGCACCTATGCCTTTTTCGCCTGGCGGACAGCGCAAGGCGCGGCTGCGCCCGCCGGCGGCATGCAGGGTTTCCTTGCGTCGCCCGTCGGCATTCTCACCGCGCTCGCGTCTTTCGCCGGCATCTGGATCGGCTTGTGGATCGCCATGCGCTGGGTGCATGGCGAGAAGCTGTCGGCGCTCCTCGGCAACAGCCGTCGCATTTCGCGCTCGGGTTTCATCAAGGGACTGGTCGCGGTGTTGGTCACTTCGCTCGTGTCCGAGGTCCTGCTCTACCTGATGCAGCCCGAGATCGCGCGCGGCTCCATCGCCCTGTCGTCCTGGCTGCTGTTCCTGATCCCGATCCTCGCGCTCACTTTTCTGCAGACATCATCGGAAGAGGCGCTGTTCCGAGGCTACCTGCTGCGCGGTCTTGCCTACCGGTTCAGGAGCCCGTTCGTCTGGGCGCTGCTGCCGGGCCTGCTGTTCACCTCGCTGCACTGGAGCGCGAGCTCCTCGGCCGCCATCAATGCCTGCGTGCTGGTCTCGATCGCCGCTTTTGCACTGCTTTTGACACTTGTCGTCTATGCCACCGGCAATCTCGGCGCGGCCCTTGGCGCCCATCTCGGCAACAATCTGACCGGCTTCCTGCTGATCTCGCATCAGGAGAGCTACAATTCCTTCGCCCTGTTTACCGCCAGACCACTCGAAGGGCCGGGCTGGGCGACGTCGGACGCGGTCCTCATCGCCACGATCGGCATCGCCTGCAGCCTGCTGACGATACTGCTGCTCTTACACCCGCGCTCGCCGCTGAGCGTCTCGGCCGAACCTGCAGACGGAACGAAGGCGACCTGATTGCTGCGCGGGGAGACCGGCGGAACGGTCCTTGTCTTGACTCCGCGGCCGTTTTCCTGTCTACAGCCCCGAATTCCGCGACGAGTATCCCTCCGAGCAAGCCGACCAGGATGCCGAAGCCTCTTTGAGGCCAAGTGCTGTAAACAGATCCTGGAGGCCAACACCCGGCAGCGCTGTGCGCCCCCGGGTGCTTTTTGGTTTTGGCTTTTGCTTGCCACGAGACTTGGACACTTGGCGCGAACGCATTACCTCTCGGGCACCATCAGGTTGCCAGGGAAAAGGAAACAGAATGTTTGAATCACTTCAGGAGCGCCTTGGCTCCATCCTGAACGGCCTGACCGGCCGCGGCGCGCTGTCGGAGGCGGATGTCTCGGCGGCGCTCCGCGAGGTGCGCCGTGCGCTGCTCGAGGCCGACGTGGCGCTGGAAGTGGTGCGCTCCTTCACCGACAAGGTGCGCGAGAAGGCGGTCGGCGCGGCGGTGCTGAAGTCGATCAAGCCCGGCCAGATGGTCGTCAAGATCGTGCATGACGAGCTGGTCGACATGCTCGGCGCCGAAGGCGTCGCCGTCGACCTCAACGCACCGGCGCCCGTCGTCGTCATGATGGTCGGCCTGCAGGGTTCCGGCAAGACGACGACCTCGGCCAAGATCGCCAAGCGGCTCACCGAGCGTCAGAACAAGAAGGTCCTGATGGCCTCGCTCGACACGCGGCGCCCCGCCGCGCAGGAGCAGTTGCGCCAGCTCGGCGAGCAGGTCAAGGTGGCGACGCTGCCTGTCGTCGTCGGCCAGAACCCGGTCGATATCGCCAAGCGCGCCGTGCAGGCGGCCAGGCTCGGCGGTCACGACGTGGTCATCCTCGACACTGCCGGCCGCACCCATATCGACGAGCCGCTGATGGTCGAGATGGCCGACATCAAGAAGGTGTCGGGCCCGCACGAGATCCTGCTGGTCGCCGACTCCTTGACCGGCCAGGACGCCGTCAACCTTGCCAAGAGCTTCGACGAGCGCGTCGGCATCACCGGGCTGGTGCTGACCCGCATGGACGGCGACGGCCGTGGCGGCGCCGCGCTCTCGATGCGCGCCGTCACCGGCAAGCCGATCAAGCTGATCGGCACCGGCGAGAAGATGGACGGGCTGGAGGAATTTCACCCCAAGCGTATCGCCGACCGCATTCTCGGCATGGGCGACATCGTTTCGCTTGTCGAAAAAGCCGCCGAGAACATCGACGCCGAGCAGGCGGCGGCGATGGCCAAAAAGATGCAGTCGGGCAAGTTCGACCTGAACGACCTCGCCCAGCAGCTTCAGCAGATGTCGAAAATGGGCGGCATGGGCGGCATCATGGGCATGATGCCCGGCATGGGCAAGATGAAGGACCAGATGGCCGCCGCCGGTCTCGACGACAAGATGTTCGGCCGCCAGCTCGCCATCATCTCCTCGATGACCAAGGCCGAGCGCGCCAACCCCGACATTCTCAAGCACTCGCGCAAGAAGCGCATCGCCGCCGGCTCCGGCACCGACGCGGCCGAGATCAACAAGCTCTTGAAGATGCATCGCGGCATGGCCGACATGATGAAGGCGATGGGCGGCAAGGGCAAAGGCGGCGGCCTGATGCGCGGCATGATGGGCGGGCTCGCCTCCAAGATGGGTCTCGGCGGCATGATGCCCGGTGGCATGGGCGGCATGCCTGACCTCTCCAAGATGGATCCCAAGCAGCTCGAAGCCTTGCAGAAGCAGGCGCAGGCCGCCGGCATGAAGGGCCTGCCCAGCGGCCTTCCCGGCGGCGGTGGCCTGCCCGGCTTGCCCGGCGGCATGAAGCTTCCCAGGCTTCCCGGTCTCGGCGGCGGTGGCCTGCCTGGCCTCGGCAAGAAGAAGTGAGGACGCGATGAACGAGGAAAAGGACATGGCGGACGCCCGCACCATCCTGGCCGGCTACCGTGCTTCGATCGACAACATCGATGCCGCCCTCATCCACATGCTGGCCGAGCGCTTCCGCTGCACCAAGGCGGTCGGCCTGCTCAAGGCCGAGCATGGCTTGCCGCCGGCTGACCCGGCGCGCGAGCAGCAGCAGATCGCCCGTCTTCGCCAGCTCGCGGACGATGCGCATCTCGACCCGGATTTCGCGGAGAAATTCCTCAATTTCGTCGTCCGCGAAGTGATCCGCCACCACGAACAGATCGCCGCTGCCAACGGCGTGACGAAAACCGGCTGAAGACAAAGATTTAGCCGCAACCCTACCAACGAAATCAGAGCTTTTAGGAGATAAGAAATGGCACTGAAGATCAGATTGGCCCGCGCGGGCTCGAAGAAGCGTCCCTACTACCACGTCGTCGTCGCCGACGCGCGCTCGCCGCGCGACGGCCGTTTCATCGAGTCGCTCGGCTCGTGGAACCCGCTGCTGCCGAAGGACGGCGAGCGCGTCAAGGTTGACGCCGAGCGCGTCAAGCACTGGCTGTCGCACGGCGCCCAGCCGACCGACCGCGTGCTGCGCTTCCTCGATGAGGCCGGCCTCGCCAAGCGCGACGCCCGTTCCAATCCGAAAAAGGCCGAGCCCGGCAAGAAGGCACAGGAGCGCGCCGCGCTTCTGAAGAAGGCGCAGGACGACGCCGCTGCCGCCGTCGCGGCGGCTGCGGCCGCGCCGGCCGAGGCGGAGCCCGCCACGGCCGAGTAATCGATCACCGATCGTCTTTTTCGAAACGGCGGGCCCTTAGCCCGCCGTTTTCTATTTCGAATTCATTGTGCGGATGCTGCCGCTCAATAGCCGCTCGGGCAACGATCGACATAGACATGGCCGCGGCTGTCGCGATAACGGCAGCGGCCCGGTTCGCTGGCCCGCCCGATCAGCGCGCCGGCTACGGCACCGACCGCGCCGCCGACCACGGCGCCCTGGACGGGATCGCCCGCCACCGCCGCGCCGACCGCTGCTCCGCCCAGGCCGCCGACGGCCGCGCCTTTTTCCGTCTGCGAACAGGCGCCAAGCGCTGCCGTCAGCACCAGAATGGTCATGATTTTCTTCATTGTCGTTCCTCTCTCACGGGGATCGCCGTCCTCGCCGCCATGTTCCTAACTCCCAGGCGGCCGATTTGATCCCTAGACATTGAAGGCCGGCGCTTCGCCGCGCCTGCCAAGGCCATGCCGATCTCCGGCAAGCATGTGAAATCGTTGATGTTCCCACGCCGCGGCGCAGTCTCTCGCCGGGTTGTCCGTGCAGCGCGCCGGCGTGGCTATCGGCGCGCTTCGGTCGCGTATATGAAGAGCCGGCGGGCGTGGCCCGTCAGACAAGAGCAGGCGAGATGGCCGGAGAGACAGATCTGAAGACATTGCTGGCGTCGATGATGCCGCAATTGATTGCCGGCATCCATGTCTTCGCCACGCTGCCGGCGGGTGTATCGGTTCCGGAAGGACTCGAAGCGGTCATGCTGTTTCGCGAATGCGAAGGCACGACATTGATCCTGCCCGAAGACGAGGCGCAGGCAGCCGGGCTGGAAGCCGTTTTCCGCTGCCGCATGATAACGCTGAACATCCATTCGTCGCTGGAAGCCGTCGGCTTCCTCGCCGCCATCACCGCACGCCTCGCCGCCGCCGGCATGGGCGTCAATCCCGTCTCCGCCTTCTATCATGACCATCTGTTCGTGCCGGTCGACCGGGCCGAGGAAGCGATGAGGTTGCTGCGGGAACTGGCGGCGGAAAATCGGACATAGGCCGGCGCCCCCCTCATCCGCCTGCCGGCACCTTCTCCCCATATAAGGACGGGGGGAAGGTGAGCTAACGGCCGAAGGCCGAGCCCGCGACTGCGGGCCGCCGGTCGTCCGGCGCCCTCGCGGAGGGCCAGCCGCGGCAGCGGCGGTGCGGCCCGCGAGCGAAAGCCAAACAGCCGTCAGGCTGCCTTCTTCTTCGGCTGGATCAGGCCGCGCTCGACCAGCAGTTCGGCGATCTGCACTGCGTTGAGGGCGGCGCCCTTGCGCAGATTGTCGGAAACGATCCACATCGACAGGCCGTTGTCGATGGTCGAATCCTCGCGGATGCGCGAGATGAAGGTGGCGTCCTCGCCGGCCGATTCCAGCGGCGTGATGTAGCCGCCGTCCTCGCGCTTGTCCAAGACCTGGCAGCCCGGCGCCTCGCGCAGGATGTCGCGCGCCTCGTCGGCGGTGATCGGGTTCTCGAACTCGATGTTGACCGCTTCCGAATGGCCGATGAACACCGGCACGCGCACGCAGGTCGCCGTCAGCTTGATCTTGGGATCGAGCATCTTCTTGGTCTCGGCGACCATCTTCCACTCTTCCTTGGTGAAGCCGTCATCGAGGAAAACGTCGATATGCGGGATCACGTTGAAGGCGATGCGCTTGGTGAACTTCTTGACGTCGACCTGGTCGGCGACGAACACGGCGCGGGTCTGCGTGAACAGCTCGTCCATGCCTTCCTTGCCGGCGCCCGACACCGACTGGTAGGTGGCCACGACGATGCGCTTGATGGTGGCCGCGTCATGCAGCGGCTTCAGCGCCACGACGAGCTGCGCCGTCGAGCAGTTCGGGTTGGCGATGATGTTCTTGCGGGTGAACAGCGAGATCGCATCCGGGTTCACTTCCGGGACGATCAGCGGCA
The DNA here is from genome assembly GCF_006442495.1 of Mesorhizobium sp. B2-1-3. Classification (NCBI taxonomy): domain Bacteria; kingdom Pseudomonadati; phylum Pseudomonadota; class Alphaproteobacteria; order Hyphomicrobiales; family Phyllobacteriaceae; genus Mesorhizobium; species Mesorhizobium sp. B2-1-3. The sequence continues at coordinate 498,830 of NZ_VFWL01000001.1, read as the reverse complement.
CGTCGGCGTCGTAGCGGAAGGCCGAGGAATTGTCGATGACGACGCAGCCCTGCTTGCCGATCTTGGGTGACCATTCCTTCGAGACATTGCCGCCGGCCGACATGATGCAGATGTCGGTGTCGGAAAAGTCGTAGGTGTCGAGTGCGCGGACCTTCAGCGTGCGGTCGCCGAACGACACTTCCGTGCCCTGGCTGCGGCGCGAGGCAAGCGCCACCACTTCGCTGACCGGAAAACCGCGCTCTTCCAGTATGTTGAGCATTTCGCGGCCCACATTGCCCGTGGCGCCAACTACCGCAACCTTGAAACTCATAAAGATCTCCTATCCCTCTCCGCTTGGTTGTTGGAGAAAACCCGCCGGCCAGGTGCGGGTTCCGTCCCCCGGGCCGAACCGGGGAGAGGGTGGTCAGGCCAAGGGAATCACACCGTTTTGGTGGTGGTTTTGGCCGTTACTTTGCTGGAACGGGGGGACGCGCCGAAACGCCCGGCGCAATGATGCTCATTGCGGCTGGGGGCATCGAATGCAAGAAGAGCCATCAAAAGGCCGTGCATCGAAAAACGATCCCGTTCGAAGCGGGCTTTTACGCGGTTTGCGGCAGGAGTCAATCAGTGGTGTTTCTTCCTTCCCTCCTTGCGGGAGAAGGGAAGGCGGTGCCGCCTGCCCTGTACAAGAGCGGCGCCAGCAAGTACGAACGGGCGAGATCGTCTGGCTGGCGCTGCGCCAGCCCTGTATGTGCTCCATGATGAGCGCAAGCCCTGAATTCCGAAAGAGTGAGATGTCCAACTTCGAAGCACTTGTTCCTGCGCTGGCAAAGGCGCTGGAAAAACGCGGCTATGCCGAACTGACGCCGGTGCAGAAGGCGGTCCTGGAACTTGGCCAGGCCGACGCGCTGGTGTCGGCGCAGACCGGCTCCGGCAAGACGGTGGCCTTCGGCCTTGCCATGGCGCCGACGCTCCTCGGCGGCGCCGACCGCTTTGCCCATGCCGCGGCCCCGCTGGCGCTGGCGGTGGCGCCGACGCGCGAGCTGGCGCTGCAGGTGACGCGCGAACTGGAATGGCTCTACGAGCTGACCGGCGCCACGGTCGCCTCCTGCGTCGGCGGCATGGACATGCGCACCGAACGGCGCGCGCTGGAGCGCGGCGCCCATATCGTCGTCGGCACCCCCGGTCGGCTGCGCGACCACATCACGCGGAACTCGCTCGACATGTCGGCGCTGAAGGCGGTGGTGCTGGACGAAGCCGACGAGATGCTCGATCTCGGTTTTCGCGAGGACCTGGAATTCATCCTCGACGCCGCCCCCGCCGAGCGCCGCACGCTGATGTTTTCGGCCACCGTGCCGCGCTCCATCGCAACCCTCGCCCAGGGCTATCAACGTGACGCCGTGCGCATCTCGGCCGCCGGCGAGGAGAAGCAGCATCTCGACATCGAATACCGGGCGCTCAGCGTCGCCCAGGCCGATCGCGAGAACGCCATCATCAATGTGCTGCGTTTCTACGAGGCGAAAAACGCGCTGGTGTTCTGCAACACCCGTGCCGCCGTCAACCATCTCACCGCACGCTTCAACAACCGCAATTTTTCAGTCGTCGCGCTCTCGGGCGAGCTCAGCCAGAACGAACGCAGCCACGCGCTGCAGGCGATGCGCGATGGCCGCGCCAAGGTCTGCATCGCCACCGACGTCGCGGCGCGCGGCATCGACCTGCCCAATCTGGAGCTGGTCATCCATGCCGACCTGCCGACCAACCCGGAAACGCTGCTGCACCGAAGCGGCCGCACCGGACGCGCGGGTCGCAAGGGCGTCAGCGCGCTGATCGTGCCCAACAGCGCCCGCAGGCGAACCGAACGCCTGCTGGCGAGCGCAAAGCTGACCGCGACATGGGCAAGTCCGCCATCCGCCGACGACGTGATCCGCCGCGATGACGAGCGCATCCTTGCCGATCCCACCTTCGATGAACCGGTGAAGGACGACGAACGCGGCTTCATCGACGCGCTTCTCGCCAAGCACGGCGCCGAGCAGGTGACGGCCGCCTTCGTGCGGCTGTGCCGCTCGAGCCGCTCGGCGCCAGAGGATCTGATGGACGTCGCGCCGTTCACGCCGTCGCGTGAAAGACCGGCGGGCGAAAACTTCGCGCGCCGCGACGAGGCGCCCAGCCGCCGCGACGATTTCGGCGCCAGCGTCTGGTTTTCGCTGTCGGTCGGGCGCCGGCAGAATGCCGAGCCACGCTGGCTGATTCCGATGCTGTGCCGCACCGGCAGCATCACCAAGCGCGAGATCGGCGCCATCAAGATGCAGCCGGAAGAGACCTTCGTGCAGATCGCCGCCGACTGGGCCGACCGTTTCCTCGCCGCCGTTGGTCCCGACCGCAAATTGCAGGGTAACATCGTGGTGAAACGGCTGGACGGCATGCCGGACCTGTCGCGCGCCGGCTACCAGCCGCCAGGTCCGGACAAGAAACCGCATCGCGGCAAGGCGCCGTTCGACCCGAACGCGCCGAAGCGCAAATTCGAGAAGCGCGCGCCGGCTGGCGACCAGCGCCCCGCCGCATCTGACGCGAAGCCCTGGGCGAAAAAGCCGGGCAAGCCGAAATTCGACAACGCCGGACCGCCGAAACCCAAGAAGGCGAAGAAGCGGCCGAGCTGAGATCTCCCGGCCATGTCGTCACGATGGCTGCCGCGCCAGCCGTCGCATTTTCATGCTGCCCCTTGCGATCCGCCGGAACTTTGAACAGTCTGGTCGGGCGTTCGGGGGATCGGGGCATGCGCGGCGAAGTTCTTCACTATGACGAGACCCAGGGCTTCGGCTTCATCACCGGGGCGGATGGTGAGCGCTATACTTTCGCGCGTGAGGATCTGCGCCGCGAAATCGCAATTGCCCGAGGCACGGCCGTTGAATTCCAGCCCGGCGGCGGCCAGGCGCGCGACATCTTCCCGGCCGGCGCCCAATCCGCGCCTCCAACCGGCGTGGCCGCCGGCGCCCATGCGCGAACCGGTGCGTCCGTCTCTTCCGCTGCTCAAATCGCACAGCCGCGGCATTTTGGCCGCGCCGCCAGCACCGGGCCGGCCGAGCCCGGCCTGTGGGGTTATTTCTGGCGCGGCATCACCGAGAATTATTTCAACTTCACCGGCCGCGCCCGCCGCAAGGAATACTGGGCCTATTGCCTGTTCTGGTTCGTCGCGCTGCTGGCAGTGACCGGCATCGGCATTTTCGCCGATGCCGCGATGGGCAATCTCGACGACGCTGAAATGCCGGCGGTGACGATTGGCCTGTTCGGCCTTTTCCTACTTGCGACCTTTCTGCCTGGCCTCGGCATGACCGTGCGTCGTCTGCACGATATCGGCCTGACCGGCTGGCTTTTCCTGGTGATCCTGATCCCCACCATCGGCAGCCTGATCATCCTGGTCTTCGCGCTCATCCCGACCCAGGCCCGGGAGAACCAGTGGGGACCGGTGCCGGCGGGCGCCAGAACGTAGCCCTGCGTGCGTATTGCAATTACGTGCAACTTTAAGTAGCGTCTCGCGACGCAATGTGAAATGGGGCAGAGCATGCGCGGGACGGTGTTCCACTATGACGAAGGCCAGGACTACGGTTACATCAACGGAACCGACGGCAAACGCTACATCTTTTCCCGTATCGATTTCAGCCTGGAACTGCCCCTCGGCAAGGGTACCCTTGTCGAGTTCCAGCCGGGCGACGGCACGGCGCACAACATTGTCGCCACGGCCTCGGCCACATCGTCGTCAACCACCAGTCAGCCACGGCAGACCAGCCGTTCTGCCCGAAGCCGTCCCGCCTACTCCACAGGGCTGTGGGCTTATTTCTGGCGCGCGGTGATCGCGGATTATGGCAATTTCACCGGACGCTCCCGCCGCAAGGAATTCTGGGCCTTCTGGCTATTCTACACCCTCGGGGTGCTCGCGCTTTTCGGCTTCGGGATACTTGTTGAACTGGCGATCAACGGCTTCGAAACCAACGCGGACAGGACGCCGATGGGGTTCATAGGGTTCATACCCCTACTGGTGTTCTTTTCGGGATTGATCTTGCCTTGCATTGCGCTCCTCGTACGGCGTGCGCATGACGCCGGCCTGAGCGGCTGGTTTGCCCTGCTTTGCTTCATCCCGCTCATTGGCGGCATCGCCGTGCTAGTCTTCGGGCTTATGCCGCCTCAGCTGGGCGAAAATCCTTGGGGACCGGTGCCGGCGGGCGTCAGGGTCTGACCGCCCCCAGCGCCTCGCCCGAAAGCCTGAGAAAGATCTTCTGGCCGTGGCGTTCGGCGCCAAGCCGGTCGTAGAAGCGCAGCGCGCCTTCGTTCCAGTCCTCGGTGGTCAGGTCGATGCGGCCGATGCCGTGGCGCCGGCAATGGTCGGCGAGAAAGCCGACCAGCGCCCGGCCGACGCCGGCGTTGCGAGCCTTGTCGCGCACGAACAGATCCTTGAGGAACAGCAGCCGCTCGAGGTCGATGCCGGGATGCGCGATCGCCACAGATGCCAGGCCGCTGATCTCGGCCCCGACGAAAGCCAGCGCGAAATGCGGATAGGCCGGGCTTTCCTCATCCAGCCATTTGCGTGCCGCCGACAAGGCGCGCTCGTGGTCGAGCGGCGGTTGCCGGTAGTGAACCGCCATTTCGCACAGCATCGTGGCGAGCGCCGTCGCGTCGCCGGTCGTCGCCCAGCGGACGTCGACCGTCATGGGGGTCAGCCCAGGAACTTGGCGATGATCGCGTCGCCCATCTCGACGGTGCCGACCTCGGTCATGCCGGCCGAGAGGATGTCTTTGGTGCGCAGCCCGTCGTCGAGCACGGCAGCGATTGCCGCTTCGAGCTTGTCGGCTTCATCGACCATGGCGAAGGAATAGCGCAGGCACATGGCGAAGGAAGCGATCATGGCGATCGGGTTGGCGATGCCCTTGCCGGCGATATCGGGCGCCGAACCGTGCACCGGCTCGTAAAGCGCCTTGCGCTTCTTGGTCTTGGCATCAGGCGCGCCGAGCGAGGCGGAAGGCAGCATGCCGATCGAGCCGGTCAGCATGGCGGCGATATCGGACAGCATGTCGCCGAACAAGTTATCGGTGACGATGACGTCGAACTGCTTGGGCCAGCGCACCAGTTGCATGCCGCCGGCATCGGCCAGCACGTGGTCGAGCTTGACGTCGGAATATCGGGCCTTGTGGGTCTGGGTGACGACCTCGTTCCACAACACGCCGGACTTCATGACGTTGCGCTTTTCCATCGAGGTGACATGGTTCTTGCGCGTGCGCGCCAATTCGAAGGCGACGCCCGAAATGCGCTCGATCTCGAACGTGTCGTAGACCTGGGTGTCGATGCCGCGCTTCTGGCCGTTGCCGAGATCGATGATCTGCTTGGGCTCGCCGAAATAGACGCCGCCGGTCAGTTCGCGCACGATCAATATGTCGAGGCCTTCGACCACCTCTTGCTTCAGCGAGGAGGACGCCGCCAGCGCCGGATAGCAGATCGCGGGCCTGAGATTGGCAAACAGCTCCATGTCCTTGCGCAGGCGCAGCAGGCCGGCCTCGGGGCGAACCTCGTAAGGCACGGCATCCCATTTCGGACCGCCGACGGCGCCGAACAGCACGGCGTCGGCGGCAACAGCCTTTTCCATGTCGGCATCGGAAATCGCGGCACCATGTGCATCGTAGGCGCAGCCGCCGACCAGCCCCTCGTCGGTGGCGAAGCCGCTGCCGAGCTTCTCGTTCATGGCCGCTATCAGCTTCTTGACCTCGGCCATGGCCTCGGGGCCGATGCCGTCGCCGGGAAGCAGGAAGAGATGTTTCGAAGCCATGGAGAGCCGTCCCAGAAAGAATGCGTTTCGATTTTGCACAGCATCCTTCGCGCGCCAATGAGGCGCGCGGCGCTGTGCGACCGCGGCCTTGCTAACCGCCAAGTGGTTGCGACGCAAGGAGGAACAATTGGCGAAGGCGGCTAAGTGCGTAATCTCCCCCCTTGAGGGGGAGATGGCCGGCAGGCCAGAGGGGGGCGCTGTCCGCCAACATGTCCAGGTCTGCAGTCGCCTCGGCGCTTTGCAGATATTCACCGATGCGAGAGAATGTTGACCAGCCGACCGAAAGGGTCGCGCACATAGAAGCGCCGCACGCCCCAGGGCTCGTCGGCCGGCCCGTATTCGATGGCGAAGCCGGCTGCCTTCATGGCGTCGAGTGCGGCATCAACGTCGTCGACCTCGATCGACAGGTCCGGCACCGGCGTGCCCGACCCGCCTTGCGCCATGAAGCTGACCTGTACCTGCATCCTTTCCTCGGACCCGTAGGTGACGATCCAGCCTTGATCCATGAGCACATCGAGGCCGAGCACGTCATGGTAGAAGCGCCTCGCCGATGCCGCGTCCTTTGTTTCGATATTGGCTACGATACGCCGCACTGCCATGGCATTGGCCTCCTCAGTCTGTGCGCCGAAGCGCCGTCACCTCGATTTCGATCTTCATCTCCGGTCTGTTGAGCTGGCACACGATCATCGTTGCCGCCGGCCTGATCTCGCCGAACGCTTCGCCGAGAATGGGGAACACCACGTCGACGAAGGCCCGGTCGGTTATGTAGTAATGCGCGCGCACCACATCCTTCATGCCGAAGCCGCCGTCCAGCAAGGCACTGGCGATGGTTGCCAGGCAGTTGCGCGTCTGCGCCTCGACGGTTTCCGGCATCGTCATCGAGGCATAGTCATAGCCGGTCGTTCCGGACACGAAACACCAGTCGCCCTGCACCACGGCGCGCGAATAGCCGGCGGTCTTCTCGAAGGGCGAACCGGTGGAGATCAGCTTTCGCATGGCATCCTCGCAAGGGGTGTTCGCAACCACTTTGCGGGCAAAGGCCTCGCACGGCCATAGGCCAGACGGAGCTGGCCGTTGTCCCGAGGGCCTTGGCCGTCCGCTGGGGCGCGTCAGCTCGCCAGCCGGCTGACCATCTCGTGCTGGGCGTAGGCACGGCCGAAGCGGTTGGCGAGGAAGGCGTCGAGCGCGATGTCCTCCTGCTTGACGAAGCCGGTCGCCGGCAAGGTGCCGTCGGCCAGCATGTCGAGCACGGCGCAGATTCCCGATGCCGTGGTGATCTGGATGGCGCTGCGCACCGTCTGGCCGACCCGCTTCGAATAGATCTTGTTGGCGTAGGTCTCCTGCAGCAGGCGGCCGTTCTTGCGCCCCGAGACGGTGACGAAGACGATGACCACGTCCTGCAGCGTCGCTGGCAGCGCGCTTTCGAAAATGTCCTTCAGCACCTCGCGGCGGTGGCGCAGGCCGAGGTCGTTGAGCAGCGCCTTCATGATGGCGGCGTGGCCGGGATAGCGGATGGTGCGATAGTTGAGCGTGCGCACCTTGCCCTTCAGCGTCTCGGCCAGCGTGCCGAGCCCGCCGGAGGTGTTGAAGGCCTCGTAGGTCACCCCGTCGAGCGAGAATTCCTCACGCTCCTCCAGCGGCGGCACCTCGACCAGCTCGCCCTCGACGATCGCCTCGCAGGGCTCGCAATATTCGTTGATGACGCCGTCGGTGCTCCAGGTCAGATTGTAGTTCAGCGCGTTCGAAGGATATTGCGGCAGCGCGCCGACCCGCATGCGCACGCTCTCCAGCGTATCGAAACGGCTGGCGAGGTCGTTGGCGACGATCGAGATGAAGCCCGGCGCCAGCCCGCATTGCGGGATGAAGGCGTTGTTGGCCGAACGCGCCAGTTCCTTCACGCGCCGGGTCGAGACGACGTCCTCGGTGAGGTCGAGATAATGCACGTCGGCGCTTGCGGCGGCTTCGGCGATGCGCGTGGTCAGATGGAAGGGAGCGGCGCTGAGCACCGCGAATTTTCCGGCGAGCGCAGCTTCCAGCGTGCCCGCGGCCGCGATGTCGAGTTCCAGCGTCTCGACCCCGTCAGGCAGTTCGGCCGCGGCAAGCTGCGCGGCCGAGCGGTCAACGAGAGTGACGTGATAGTCCCCGGTTGAAAACAGCATCTCGGCAATGGTCGAGCCGATCTTGCCGGCGCCGACGACAACAATTTTCTTCATGACCCGGTTCCCTCGCCCGACAGTTGATTTGTCCCGCTACAATCGCGGCTTGCCGGACGAAAGGAAGCGTGGAATTGTACGAAATGAAGTACCCTTTTTGCCGATATGCCGACCAGGTTCGTTGAAATGCTGAGTGATGCCGACCAGGCCCTGCTTGCCCTGTTGCGCGAGAACGCCCGCGCCTCGACCGCCGCTCTGGCGCGCCGGCTCGGCGTGTCGCGCACCACGGTGCAGAGCCGCATCGAACGGCTGGAGCAGCGCGGCATCATAGCCGGCTACGGCGTCAAGCTTGCGCCCGATTATGAACAGGGACTGGTGCGGGCGCATGTGCTGCTCACCGTAACGCCCAAGCTCGCCGACAAGGTGGTGCGCAGCCTGCGAGCCCTGGCGCCGGTCAGGACGCTGCATTCGGTGAGCGGCAATTTCGACATGATCGTCATCGCCGACGCGCCGTCGATCAAGGACCTGGACACGCTGCTCGACCAGATCGGCGCCCTCGAAGGCGTCGAACGGACGTCGTCATCGATCATCCTGTCGACGCGGATCGATCGGTGATCACCGGTGAAAAACCGGGCCGCAGGCGGCCCGGTCGTGCCGCCTTTACTTGGCAGGCTGGATGTTCGAGACCAGCGATTTGCCGGATTTCGTCGAATAGGTGACGATCACCTTCTTGCCGGGCTTCAGCGTCTCGACCTCTATGCCCTCCGGCAGGTTCAGCGTCTTGCCGTCGGCCAGCGTGATGGCGTCGCCCTTTGCATCGACATTGACGATGGTGCTGGTAACCGTCCTTGCAAGGGCTGCCGTCGAGGATGCGGCCGCCAGCACTGTCGCGGCGGCGATGACGAATTTCCTCATGGTCTTTTCTCCTAACGCTTGTTGTGGTGCCGAAGTGGTTCGGCATCGAGGGGTCGGAACGATTACAGTTGCCGCCCCGCTTCCCCCGGATCGAGAGAAGATCGGTCGATCCTAGCGAGGCGAGTTGTCGGGCAGCTGGCCGGCGCCTTACGGATCCGTAAGACCGGGATGACGGACAGAGGATCCAGGTCTATCGCCGGCTAACCCGACGCCAGCGGGAAACTCACCATCACGGCGAGACCCGGCCGGCAGTCCTCAAGCGTGATCGATGCGCCGTGCAGGTCGGCGATGGCCCTAACGAGGCTGAGGCCGAGGCCGCTGCCTGGCGTCGAGCGGCTGTGGTCCAGCCGGTAGAGCCGCTGGAACACTTTTTCACGCTCGTACGCCGGGATGCCAGGACCGTTGTCGGCGACTCTGGCCAGGATATGCTCGTCCCGGCGTTCGGCCGACAATTTGATCGCGGTGCCGGGCGGGCAATGGCGCAGCGCATTCTCGACCAGGTTGGCGAACATCTGCATCAGCAGCTCGCGATCGCCATGGATCCGGTCCGTCGTCCCGTCCAGCCGCTGCGACGACAGCGACTTGCAGTCGTCCTCTGCCACCTCGGTGTAGATCTCGGCGATGGTTTGCAGAATCTCGCCGAGATCGACATCGGTAAAGCGCGCCTTACGCGCGCCAGCCTCGATCTGTGCAATTCTAAGCAGCGCGTCAAAGGTCTCGTTGATCTGGTGACCCTCCGCGCGCGCGTCGGCCAGGTCGCCGGAGACATCCTGATCCTGCGCCGCCTTGTCGGCCGCGCCCTCCAGAATCATCTGCAGCCGATTGAGCGGCGTCTTCAGATCGTGCGCAATGTCGGCGCTGACCTGCTTCATGCCTTCGACCAGCGCCGACAGACGATCAAGAGCCGCATTGACCTGATTGGACACGACGTCGATGTCGTCGCCATTGCCGGTCAGTGGAATGCGGGTATCCAGCCGGCCATGCGAGACATCCACCATAGTGGCGGCAATGCCGTCGAGCCGGCGCTGAACGCGCGAGGCGAGCAAGGCGCCGCCGGCCACCGCCAGCCCGGCGATGATCAGCGTCGCCCAGCCGAAGCTCATCAGTATGATAGTTTCCAGTTCCTCCGTCTCGGACAGGCTGAAGGCGATCGTCAGATTGTTGCCGCCAATCGAGCCGGAATAGGCACGGTATTGGGCACCGGCCGGCACACCGGGCATTTTTGCGTCGAGCATCGAGAACCCGTCGGGAACTCCAGCCGCGGTGAAGTTGCCGGCCAGACGGTTGCCGGCCGCGTCGGTCAGCGAAAAGAGCTGTTCCTTCTTGGAGCTGAGCTGCGAATGACTCTCGACCGTGGCGATCAGGTCCTCGAGGTCGCTCTCGGTATACGTTGCGGCGACGACCGAGTAGGTTTCCCTGATGGTTTCGTCGAGCCGTCCCGCAAGATCGGCGCTCATCATCCGGTAGACGATGGCGCCGGACAGCACGAAAGCCAGCATGAACAGGAAGGCGAACGTCAAGGCGAGCCGGAACGGCGTGCTGCGCGGCAGCCGGGACCATGTCGCGGTCATGGTGAAAGCGGTGCGTGCAGGCTGTAGCCGGTATTGCGGACCGTATGGATGAGCTGGGTTTCGAAAGGCCTGTCGATCTTGGCCCGCAAGCGGCTGATATGGGTCTCGACGACGCTGGTCCTGGGATCGAAATGGAAATCCCAGACGCGCTCCAGGAGCATGGTGCGGGTGATCACCCGGCCCTCGCCGCGCATCAGCACTTCCAACAGGCTGAACTCACGCGGTTGCAGGTCGATCGGCTGGCCCTGCCTGGCAACGCGGCGCATGATCAGGTCCATTTCGAGGTCGGCTACCCGCAGAACGGTCTTCTGCTCCAGTGCGGCCGGCCTGCGGCCGAGCGCATTGATGCGGGCAAGCAATTCGGAAAAGGCGAAAGGCTTGACCAGATAGTCGTCGCCGCCAGCCTCGAGGCCCTCGACACGGTCGTCGATGCCGCCGACGGACGTGAGAAAGATCGCCGGCGTGCGCACGCCCGCCGCACGGACCGCCTTAACCATCGACAGGCCGTCGAGGCCTGGGATCATCCGGTCGGCCACGATCACGTCATAGCCGCCGCTGGTCGCGGCGAAGAGCGCGTCGTGCCCGTTGCGCAATAGGTCGCAGACATGGCCGGCCTCGGTCAGGCCCCTGACGATGTAGTCAGCCGTCCTGTGGTCATCCTCGACAAGAAGAAGTCGCATCGCTGTTCCGGTTGATTGCCGATGTTGGGAACAGGCTAGCACCGGCGTGGGTCCGTTCCTAGGATGGCACGTGGCCGGTAAGCTCGGCTGCGCTTGTCCGGCGTCAGTCCGATTCCAGCAAGATCTCGTCGGCATCGTCTGCGGTCTTCTTCAGCGTCATGTAGAGAACCAGGGCAATGATGCAGCCGAGGAAGATCAGGCTGGTGAAGGTGGTGCCGAAACCGAGGCCGCCATATTCGACTGGCTGCGACAGCAGATCGCCGAAGGAGGCGCCAAGTGGCCGCGTCAGGATATAGGCGAGCCAGAAGGCGAGAATGCCGTCCAGATGAAGCAGGTAATAGGCACCCGCGATGACCGCGATTACGCCGCCGAACAGCAGGCCGGTCGTCAGGTAGCCCATGTCGAAGCTCTCGGCGACGAGATCGCCGGCGGCGGTGCCGAGCGAGAAGGTGAACAGGATCGCCAGCCAGTAGAAGATCTCGCGCCGGGTGGTGAAGATGGTGTGGATCGACAGCGTCCGCTCGCTTGCATACCAAACAGCGAATGTGGCGGCGAGCATGACGGTGAAGGCGATCGTGGTCGTTTCGAGACGCACGCCGAAATTGTCGACCAGATTGTCTGATATCAGCGTGCCGACGACGCTGATCAGCACCACCGCCAGCCAGTAAGCCCAGGGCACGTAGCGTTTCTGGGCGAACTGGAGGGCAAGGGCAACGACTAGGACGCCGGTCATGATCAACGACGTGGCGGTCAGCCCAAGGCCAAGGTTGACGGCGAGATAGTCAGCCGCCGTCTCGCCCATGGTCACCGCCATCAGCTTGATCAGCCAGAAATCGGCGGTGACGTCCGGGACCCTGTTGTGGGTCGATCCGGCGGGCTTTTGCGCGTTGGAAGTGAGCATGGCGGATGTCCTGCGGTTTGTGATTCGCGGACTTACTTGCCTATGACCTTCATGGCCTGGGCGAAGAAGTCGTCGGCGCGCTTATCATCGTCGGCATTGCAGCGTTGGATGCCCTGGGTCTCCAGTTCCGAGACCTTCGCCTTGTCGGAGGCGCCGAGCTTAACCGTAGCCTCCGCCGCGCGAAGAGCCTTCAGTGTGTCCTCGCAAGGTGCGGTGGCGGCGAAAACGGGCGAGATCGAAGCCGAGACAGCGAGGCTGCCCACCGCAATGGCAAGTGCAAATCTTCTCATGAAACCAGTCCCTGTCCGATGCCGGTGGTCCGGCGGCCATAGTTGATGTCGGCCCATGGCGGACCGGCATCGCAATGATATGGAAGCGACTTCACTCCAGCCTGTCCGCCGGCATACAAATTCGTAAGGTTGGACCTGGTTGGCGCAAAAAGGCTTTACGAACGTCGTGCGCTGCTTTGATAGAAAGCGATTGCCTTGTATCCGCCATCAATGGCGTGCCCGAGTGCACGCGGGCCTCGCCAGCGCCCCAGGAAAACACGAATGACCTACGCTTCCCTCAAGCCGGTCTCAGAGGCCTTCGTCCAGCGCAAACGGCTGATTTTCGTGCGAGTGGCGGCGGTGTTCGCGGTCCTGCTTCTGTTCCTCACCAAGCCTGGGCTCAACGAGGGCTCGCAAGGCCACGAGACGCTCGAATTCCTCGGCTTCTGTCTGGTGCTCGCCTGCGTCGCCGGCCGGCTCTGGAGCATCCTCTATGTCGGCGGCAAGAAAAACGAGGAACTGGTCTCGATCGGACCGTTCTCGATAAGTCAGAACCCGCTCTATTTCTTCTCGACGGTGGGCGCTGTCGGTATCGGACTGCTCTACGGCTCGGTTCTCGCGGCCGTGGCGCTGGGCGCTGCCAGCTTCCTCATCTTCCGCGTCACGGCGCGCAAGGAAGCCGAATACCTCCTGGGCAAATTCGGCCCGGCCTATCTCGCCTACACCAAGGCCACGCCGCGCTTCTGGCCGAACCCGCTGCTCTACCGCGACAATGACGAGTTGCAATTCTCGACGCGCGCGCTGAAGCGCACCTTCTATGACGGGCTCTATTTCCTGGCCATTTTCCCGGCCATCGAGCTGATCGAATATCTCCGGGAGAGCGGGCTGCTGTTCCCGCCCTTCGTGACGCTCTACTGATCGTCGGATCGGTTGCAAAAACCGACCCGCCCTCGACAACAGGCGCTATCAGCCTCCCAGCGGATAGGGCATGTAGCCGACGAAGCCCGCGATCTTCCAGCTGCCGCCGACCGTCCTGCAGAAATACAGCGTCTGCCATTTCAGCCGATCGACGCCGCCATCCGCCTTGGCGACGGTGCCGTCGAATTTCTTGTGCAGCACGGCGCGGTCGCCGTCGACATCAATGTCGCGCAGATTGGTGACGCGGAACAGCGCCTCGCGCAGCGGCTCGGCGAATTTGGTCGCCGCCGTTTCCTTGGCCTGGCGCAGCCACTCGTCGCGATAGATCTCCAGCCGCGGGAACTGCAGCCGCCAAGCGTCGGCGTTGGCAAGAAAATGCGCGTGCATGCCGAAGAAGCTTTCGGCGATGAAATCGTCCTCGACCATGGACCAGTCCTGACCGATGAAGGCATCGATGTCGCGCCGCACCAGCATCTCCCAGAGGGCGTGGCGGTCGGCATCACCTGATGGAAACGGGTTCTTGTCGAAGGTCATTCTCGGTTCTCCGCTCTGGAAATGCGCCCGTCCGTTTCAAGCCCGGCCGGCGAGCGCGCACGATGCAAGCGCTTCTGTAATAAAGCAACATGGATTTCCAGGAATGTTGCTTCCAACAAGGCCTCTATCGGGATCGCCTCGATCGGGGTAAATCTCGGCCGAAGCGGGCGCTCCCATCGTGTCCCGTCATAGCATCAGAGGAGGTCCGCTCTTGCCCAAGCAATGTTTTGGAACGTCGCATGTCCCGCTGTCACCCGCGGTGCGGGCCGGCGACTTCGTCTATATCTCGGGCCAGGTGCCGGTCGGCGGCGACGGCATCGTGGTCAGGGGCGGCATATCGGAACAGACGGAGCAGGTGCTTTCCAATGTCAAGGCGGCGCTGGCGCTGGCCGGCTGCACCATGGACGATGTGGTCAAGACCACCGTCTGGCTGGAGGACGCGCGCGACTTCGGCGCCTTCAACGCCGTCTATGCGAGGCATTTCCCGAAGAACCCGCCGGCCCGCACCACGGTCGAATCGCGGCTGATGATCGACATCAAGGTCGAAGTGGAAGCCGTCGCTTACCGGCCGCTCTGACGGCCGTCGGCGGGGATGGAACGAAGCGGAGGCGCGCCCGATGCAATTTGATCTTCTGTTCAAGGGCGGGCGGCTGATCGATCCGGCGGCCGGGCTCGACGCGCCGCGCGATCTTGCCATCGCCAATGGCCGCGTCGCCGCCATCGACGCCGACATTCCCGCCGACCGCGCGGCCAGCGTCATCGATGCCAAGGGCTGCATCGTGGCGCCCGGCCTCGTCGACCTGCACAGCCACGTCTATTGGGGCGGCACCTCGCTCGGCGTCGATGCCGACCGGCTGGCGGCCAAGAGCGGCACCACCACCTTCATTGATGCCGGCAGTGCCGGCGCCGGCAATTTCCTCGGCTTTCGCCGTCATGTCATGGAGCGCTCGAAGGTGCGCATCCTGGCCTATGTCAACATCTCCTTCGCCGGCATTTTCGGCTTCTCGCAGACCGTCTCGGTCGGCGAGTGCAGCGATCTCAGGCTCTGCGAACCGCGCGAAGTGGTGGCGGCGGTGCGCGAGCACGCGGACGTCGTCGTCGGCGTCAAGGTCCGCTCCGGCAAGCATGCCGGCGGCACCAGCGGCATCGCGCCGGTCGATCTGGCGCTGGAGGCGGCCGACAAATCCGGTCTGCCGCTGATGGCGCACATAGACGAGCCGCCGCCCGGGCGCTCGGAAGTGCTGCCGCGCCTGCGCAGGGGCGATATTCTCACCCATTGCTTCCGGCCGTTTCCCAACGCGCCGGTCTTCGCCTCCGGCGCCGTGCGGCCCGACATGCGGCTGGCGCGCGAGCGCGGCGTCATCTTCGATCTCGGCCACGGCATGGGCTCGTTCGACTTCGAGGTCGCTCGCGCCATGCTGGCCGAAGGGCTGGCGCCCGACGTCATCTCGAGCGACGTGCATCTCTACTGCGTCGACGGTCCGGCCTTCGACATACTGGTGTGCATGTCGAAGCTGCTGGCGCTCGGCATGCCGCTGGTCGAGGTGTTGCGCGCCGCCACCCAAGCGGCGGCGCAGGCGATCGCGCGGCCTGATCTGGGCACGCTCAAGGTCGGAACCGCCGGCGACGTCGCGCTGCTGCGGCAGCATTCCGGCCGCTTCACCTTCATCGACGCAGTCGGCGCCTCGCTGGTCGCCGACCAGCGGCTGGTCTGCGAAGGCATCGCCATCGGCGGCGCCTGGTGGCCGAACGAGACGATGAACGATGTCGGCGACACCGAGCGTTTCGAGGCGCATGTGGGGCATACGCATGTCGAGGTCGCGGCCAGGCATTTTGGGCACCGGCATGATTGATTGATCTCGGTAGCACTGCGCCGCCTGTCTTGCCGCGGCTGCGAGTTTGGCGAATGGCTTCCCCCACTCCGTCGCTGCTCCGCAGCGCCACCTCTCCCCCCTCCGGAGGGAGAGGAAGGGAGCCTCCCGGCATAAGCTCGCGCCCTTCCTCTCCCCCGTCGATCGGGGGAGAGGTGTCGAGCGAAGCTCGACGGAGTGGGGGTCGACCTTCCCTTGAAGCAACGCTTCCGCTTCACCGTCGCGCGTTGCTGACCGCCCCATAAACCGGCGTATCAATCCCCTCCATCCGCGCCTTGATCTGCAGCGCCACATATTTCGAATAGAAGCGCGAGAGCGCCAGATTGCCGCCGTGGAACCACAGCGCTTCCTGTGCCGTCGGTTTCCACATGTTGCGCAGTTCGCCCTGCCATGGCCCGGGGTCGCCCTTGACGCCGGAGCCGAGGCCCCAGCACGGGCCGACCCTGTCGGCGACCTCGCGCGAGACGATTTGCGCCACGGTTTCGTTCATCGACTGATAGCCGGTGCAGGCGATGATGGCGTCGGCTTCAAGCTCGCTGCCGTCCTCGAAGAGAATGCCTTTCACGGTCAGCGACTTGATCGCCACGCCGCTGCGGATGCCGATCTTGCCGTCGATGATCAGGTCCGAAGCGCCGACATCGATGTAGTAGCCGGAGCCGGTGCGGTAGGCCTTCATCAGCAGGCCGGTCTCGTCGTCGCCGAAGTCGAGGGCGAAGCCGGCGGCGGCGAGGCGTTCGTAAAAAGCCGCGTCGCGCGTGCGGATGACGTCATAGAGCGCCCGCTGGCCCTTGGGCACCAGCGCAAAGGGCGTCGAAGCGACGATCATGTCGGCCTTTTCGGTGGTGATGCCGCGCGCCAGCGCGTTCTCCGAAAAGATCTCGAAACCGACTTCCATCAGCGTGTCCGACTTGACCACGGTCGTCGGCGAACGCTGGATCATGGTGACCTCGGCGCCGCTTTCCCAGAGATCGACGCAGACATCGTGCCCGGAGCTCGCCGCGCCGATGACCGCAGTCTTTTTGCCGCGGAACTTCTCGCCGCTGGAATACTGGCTGGAATGCAGCAGCTCGCCCTTAAAGTCACCGGCGCCCGGCAGGTCGATCGGCCGCGCCGGACCGTAGGCGCCGGTGGCGAAGACGATGTGCTTGGGCTTCAGCGTGATGTGCTGGCCGACGCGGTCCACGACCACGGTCCAGACCTTCTCGGCCTCGTCATAGCTGGCGCCGACGCATCTGGTGGCGACCCAATAGTTGAGCTCCATGACGCGCGTGTACATTTCCAGCCAGTCGCCCATCTTGTCCTTGGGCGTGAAGACCGGCCAATTGTCGGGAAACGGAATGTAAGGCAGATGGTCGTACCAGACCGGATCGTGCAGCACGAGGGTGCGGTAGCGCTTGCGCCAGGAATCGCCCGGCCGGGCATTCTTCTCGATGACGATCGAGGGCACGCCGAGCTGCCTGAGCCGCGCGCCCAGCATGATGCCGCCCTGGCCGCCGCCGATGACCAGGCAATAGGGCTGCTCCGAAGCGCCAAGCTCGCGGGTCTCGCGCGCCCGCGCCTCCGACCAGATCTCGCGCTCCGGGTCGGCCTTGTGGCGCACGCCCAGCGGCCGCGTCGCGCCCTTGCGCTCCTCGAATCCTTTCAGGTCGGTCATTGCCGTGAACAATGTCCGGCAGCGGCCGTCGCGCAGGCGCATGATGCCCTGGCCCGAGGCCACGGCGGTCTCGAAGGTGAACCAGGCCTCGATTATCCCCTCGTCCGAGGTGGCTTCGCCGGTGAGCTGCCATCTTGCCGGCCGCGTCGCTGCCAGCGTCGCCTTCAGCATGTCGGCGATCGCCTCGCGCCCTTCCATCGTGGTGACGTTCCAGGTGAAGGTCAGGAGGTCACGCCAGTAGCAATCGTCGACGAACAGGTTGGCCGCGGCCGCTATGTCACCGGCTTCGAGCGCCTTGTCGAAAGCGCCGAGCCATGCGGCTGCCTGTTGCGATGGTGCTATTTCGAGCATTTGTTTCCCTCTTTTTCGCGTTGGCGCTGTCCGGTGTTCCCTTCTCCCCTTGTGGGAGAAGGTGGCCTCGCGGAGCGAGGTCGGATGAGGGGTGCTCCAGCTCGGCACGGCCGGCACTCCGTCACCCACCCCTCAACCGTCTCGGCGCTGCGCGCCGATCCACCTTCTCCCACAAGGGGAGAAGGGAAAAGCCTCCTAATCCCCGAGCGGCTCCATCTCCTTGCCGGTGCGGTGGATCTGGGCATTGTATTTGATGCGGCGGACCGTCTCGCGGGCCGAGCCGTCGAGCTTGTAGGCGGCAGCCACCGCCATGAGGTCGATCATGGCCAAAAAGGCGAAGCGCGATGCCGTCGGCTTCAGCGTATCGGGATATTCCGGCACCGCTACGGTCAGCCTGACGTCGCCGACGCGCGCGAGCTCGGTGTCGGGCGCCGTCACGCAGATGGCATTGGCGCGGTAGTGCTTGGCGAGTTCGACCGCCTCGATCACCTCGCGCGTGCGCCCCGTCGCCGAAATGGCGATCACCAGGTCGCCGGGCTTCAAGGTCGAGGCGGTCATGCGCATGAGATAAGGGTCGCATTGCGCGCTGATCGATATGCCGTAGCGAAACAGCCGGTACTGCGTTTCCTGCGCCAGCGCCGAGGAACTGCCGCCCAGTCCGAACACCGTAACCTGGCGCGCCTTGGCGATCAGCTCGGCGGCCTTCTGCAGCTGGACCGGATCGAGCTGCCGCTCGGCCTCCTGCAGCGCCCGCCGCGCTTCGCCGAACACCGCGTTCCAGAACGGCATGCCGGTGTCGTTCTCCCTGGCTGGCGAAGTGTCCAGATAGAGCGCGCCGACGACGAGGCTCTGCGCCAGCTTCAGCTTGAAATCACGCACGCCCTCGCAGCCGATGGCGCGGCAGAAGCGGGTCACCGTCGGTTCGCTGACGCCGGCACGCTGGGCAAGGGCGGCGTTGGAGGCATCGACCGCGTATTTGACGTCGTCGAGCACGACATCGGCGACGCGGCGCTCGGCCGGACGCAGCTCGGCATAGGTATCCTTGACCAGCGAGATGATGTCGGGAATGCGCCGCACAGGCTCACCCCCGTCCGCCTCGCCATCCGTCATCAGGTTTTCCCGGCTGTCAGCTTCGGTCATGAAGTGGCCTTCCCTGGTCCCTTGTCGACCTCTTACCATGCTTGCACGCTGTCGTTCCATGTGCACGGCCCCGCTGCAACTGCTGCGTGCCGTTGCGGCATGCCACCCGGCTTTGCCCATCTGCAACGCCGCCTTGTTGTGCCACTTTTCCCGAGTATGTAGGAAAGCAACACGCATTTCAAGATAAAGAAAAGACAATGAAAGCAGACATATAGGGGAATAGGCGGCTCTCAACGACGGAACGATCGCGCTCTTCGCTTGACACCAAAGTAGGATAGTTACACACTGACTTTGGCAGTCGATTGGACGCACTCTCCGAGGGGCGGATGAACGCGGGCGAAACAACAGCGCCGAAGCTTGGTGTGCAGGCAGCGACCAAGATCTATCACACCGCATCCGGCGACCTCCTGGCGCTGGACCGCTGCAGCCTCGACGTCCACGCCAATGAAATCGTTTCGATCGTCGGCCCGTCCGGCTGCGGCAAGACCACGCTTTTGTGGTCGATGTCGGGCTTGCACAGCCTGACCGGCGGCGAGATCCGGCTCGACGGCGTCAAGATCACCGGGCCGCATCCCGACATCGGCATCGTGTTCCAGGAAGCGAACCTGCTGCCTTGGCGCAATCTCGATGCCAACATCCGCTTTCCCTTCGAGATCAAGGGCGAGAAACCAGACCGCGCATGGATCGCGCATCTGCTCCACCGCGTCGGGCTCGACGGTTTCGGCGGCAAGTTCCCGCGCGAGCTTTCGGGCGGCATGCAGCAGCGCGCCGCGATCGTGCGGGCGCTGGCGCCAAAACCCTCCGTGCTTTTGATGGACGAGCCGTTCGGCGCGCTCGACAGTTTTACCCGCGAGGAGATGAACCGTCTCGTCGAGGAGATCTGGCTCGACACCAAGACCACCATCGTCTTCATCACCCACAGCATTGAGGAAGCAATCTTTCTCTCCGACCGCGTGGTGGTGCTGAGCGCGCGGCCCGGCCGCGTCGCCAGGGAGTATCGCGTGCCGTTCGCGCGACCGCGCTCGCTGGAGATCATGGCGACGAAAGAGGTTTTCGACCTCACCAACCGGATCAAGATGGACATCGTCGGCGAGCGCGCCAGGCCCAAGGCACCGGAGCAGGAACGCGTCGGCGCCGAGATCGTGAGGATCAGGCCGTGAGCGACGCCATCCCGGAATTCTCGAAATCGAAATCGGGGGCCAAGTCCGGCGATGGGCAGGACGTCAGCCTGACCAATCTCTCGGCCTTCGCCAGCGGCCCCGGCATCAAGTCGGGCAAGGAGGTGGCGGCGATCATAGCTGTCGCCGTGATCATCATCGGCGGCATCGAATTGGCGCTGCGCCTGTTCCATGTGCCGCTCTATATCATGCCGCCGCCAAGCTCGATCGCCTATGCGCTGTTCGACGAGTTCCCGCTTATTGCGCCGCATCTCGGCTATACGCTGGTCGAGCTGGTTTCCGGCTTCGCCATCGGAGCCGTCGTCGGCCTGGTGCTGGCCGCCGTCATCACCCAGTTTCCCTTCGCCGAAAAGATCGTCGCGCCCTACATCCTGCTTCTCGTCACCACGCCGATGCTGGCGCTGGTGCCGCTTTTGATCCTTCGCTTTGGTTTCGGCTACACGCCGCGCATCATCGCGGTGGCGCTGGCCGCCGGGCCGATGGTGATGATAAACGCAGCCACCGGCTTTCGCCGCGTCGACAGCGCCAAGATCGCGCTGGCGCGCTCCTACGGCGCCAGCACCTTGCAGATATTCTGGAAGATCCGCGCGCCGATGGCGCTGCCTATGATCCTGGTCGGGCTGATGATCGGCGCCATCTTCGGCCTGCTGACCGCAGTCGGCGCGGAGATGGTCGGCGGCGGCTTCGGCCTCGGCAACCGGCTCACCACCTATTCGTCGATGATCCAGATGCCGCAATTCTTCGCCGTGGTGCTGATCCTGTCGACGCTCGGCATCCTGATCTACGTGCTGTTCTTCCTGATCGGCAAGAAATGGGCGAGCTGGGAGGCTTGAGCACGAGATCATGAACGCCCCGGAGTGGGCGAGGAGCGGGCGAAAGGCCATCGATCAACAAGAAGGTCAATCAACAAAAGGGGAATGCCATGACCGACCAGAACTCATTCCAGACGGCGACAAGAACGGGCATCAGCCGCCGCACCTTCCTGCAGGTGACGGCAGCCGGCGTCGTGACCGCCACCGCGCTCGGTGCATCGGGCTTGAAGGCCAGGGCGGCGGCCTATGAGAAATTCACCTGGATCTCGCCGCGCGGCACGCTCGAAGTGCTCGACGACTATCCTTATTGGGCAGCCAAGAAGGCAGGCTATTTCGATGGGCTCAGTACCGACATGCAGCCAGGCCCGTCAGACGGCACGGCGACGGTGAAGTTCGTCGATGTCGGCCAGGCCGATATGGGCTTTCCCTCGCCCGGCGTGTTCTCCTTCGCCATCCAGAACGGCATGAAGCTGAAGTCGGTGTTCCACATGGGCGCGCGCGACACGTTCTCCATCGCCTTCCGCAAGGGCGAGGGTACGAACGACTTGAAGAAGCTGGAAGGCAAGACCATCCTGCTCGGCTCCGCCGCCTGGCAGTCGATCACCGATCCGCTGCTCGCCGCGCAAGGCGTCGACATCAAGAAGGTCAAGTATGTCGAGGCCGGCTGGCCGACGTGGGGCACCGCGCTCGCCGGCGGCCAGGGCGACGCTGCCTTGTCGTGGGAGGGGCTGCGCGCCGAATGGATCGCCAAGGGGCTCGACTTCGAATACTGGCTCGGCGTGAAGAATTCCAAGCTGCCGGCCAACACCTTCGTCGTGCGCGCCGCCGATCTCGAAGATCCCGACAAGAAGGCGTTCCTGGAAAAATATCTGCGCGGCTGGGCGATGGGGCTGGAGTTCGGCTACCAGAACCCACGCGCGGCGGTCGAAGCGGTGTTCGAGCAGTTCCCGACATTGGCCAAGAACCTCGGCCCCGAGCTCGGCACCACCTCGATCCTGCAGCAGATCAACGTCTTCCGCGGCGACATGGACAAGCGCGGCGGCTGGGGCTCGCACGACATGGCGAGCTGGCAAGGCTTCTTCGACGAGATCCACAAGATCGGCCAGATCACCAATCCGGTGAAGGCCGAGGATGTCTGCACCAACGAGCTGATTCCGGCCGCCAACGACTTCGACAAGGCCAAGGTCAAGGCCGATGCCGACGGCGTCAAGCTGACGGAGGGCTTTGCCGCGCTCGATGTCGAGAAGATCAAGGCGCATCTGTTCGATTCGGCGGTGAAGTAAGGGCTGCAAAAGAGGTCATGTCGTTCATTGCCCTGTCTTGGCTCCTTTCCTCTCCCTCCGGACAGGGGAGAGGAAAGGGCAGGCGGATGAGGGGCGGCGCCAACCTGAAGTGATTGTTCTGGATGCCCAGGCGCGGCAGCAGCTCGCCAGGTCCTATCAAAAAATTGGGAGGCTGAATTGGCCGACAAAATAAAAGTGCTGGTGGTGGGTCTCGGCAATATGGGCGCCTCGCATGCCAGCGCCTATCACCGCTCGGACGGCTTCGAGATCGTCGGCATCATGAGCCGCTCGATCAAGAGCAACAAGAAGATTCCAGCCGAATTGTCCGGCTATCCGCTTTACGAGGATTTCGATCAGGCGCTTGCGGAGACCAGGCCGGACGCCGTGTCGATCAACAGCTGGCCCAACACCCATGCCGAATACGCGCTGAAGGCGATAGCGGCCAACTGCCACGTGTTCATGGAAAAGCCGCTCGCCACCAACATCGAGGATGCCGAGAAGGTCGTCGCGGCAGCGCGGGCGAAGAACCGCAAGCTGGTGCTTGGCTATATCCTGCGCGTCCACCCGTCCTGGATAAAATTCATCGAGGTCGGCAAGACGCTGGGCAAGCCGCTGGTGATGCGCCTCAACCTCAACCAGCAGAGCAGCGGCAGCGCCTGGCACTGGCACAAGAACCTGATCGACTCGCTGATCCCGATCGTGGATTGCGGCGTGCACTATGTCGACGTCATGTGCCAGCTCACCGGCGCCAGGCCCGTGCGCGTGCACGGCATCGGCGCGAAGCTCTGGGCGGAAGCCGACAAGCAGAATTACGGCCATCTCCACGTCACCTTCGATGACGGTTCGGTCGGCTGGTACGAGGCAGGCTGGGGCCCGATGATGAGCGAGACGGCCTATTTCGTGAAGGACGTGGTGGGGCCGAAGGGCGCGGTGTCGATCGTCGCCGGCCAGCAGACGAGCAGCGCAGCGGAAGCGGCGGAGGTGTCGAACTCGGCCGACATCGACCGCCACACCAAGACCGACGCGCTGAAGATCCATTATGCGGCGGTCGACGCCGACAAGAACTTTGCGAAACCCGACGAGATCGTCAGCATGGAAGACGAGCCCGGCCACCAGGAGCTCTGCGACCGCGAGCAGGCCTTCTTCCTGCGCGCCATCCGCGAGGATCTCGATTTGACCGAGCAGATGGACGCCGCCGTCAACAGCCTGCGCATCGTGCTCGCCGCCGAACAGAGCATCGAATTGGGGCGCACCGTCGAGCTGGCGTGAGAGCGCGCTGCCGGGGGCAACAGCTTCAGATCTGCGCCGCCCCTCACGCAGCGCCCCCGAGAAGATTCTCCCGTCACTCACGGGGAGAAGGTGCCGGCAGGCGGATGAGAGGCGGCGCAAACGTCGGCCCGAAGCGATAGCTCGGGCGCGGCGCGAGGCAAAGATTGGGAGGAGAGACATGGTCACCGACAGCCTGCTGAAAACCTATGCGAACTCCGATGCGCTGGACCTTGCCGACTTGGTGCATCGGGGCGAGGTTTCACCTGCGGAACTGGTCGAGGCGGCGATCACGCTGGTCGAGCAGCTCAACCCGGCGCTGAACGCGGTCATCCATCGCCTCTACGACATGGCGCGTGCCCAGGCGCAGACGGTCGACAGATCAGCACCTTTCGCCGGCGTGCCGTTCCTGCTCAAGGAACTGGCCTCGTCCTGGACCGGCGCCCCGAACACCAACTCTTGCCTCTACCTGAAAGATGTCGTCGCCGATTTCGACACCGAAGTCGTGCGCCGCATGAAGGCGGCGGGGCTGGTGCTGGTCGGCAAGTCGAACGCGCCGGAGAATGGCTGGTCGATCACGACCGAGCCAAAACTCTACGGCGTGACCAGGAACCCGTGGAAGGAAGGCATCACGCCAGGTGGCTCGAGCGGCGGCGCGGCGGCGGCCGTTGCTTCGCGCATGGTGCCGATCGCCGAGGCCAGCGACGGCGCCGGTTCGATCCGCATTCCGGCCTCCTGCTGCGGCATCGTCGGGCTGAAGCCGTCGCGCGGCCGCGTCAGCCTGGCACCGTTCGGCGACTATTGGTATGGCGGCGCCTACTTCCTGTGCTGCTCGCGCAGCGTGCGCGACACCGCGGCCTATCTCGACGCGCTGGCCGGCGCCTTGCCGGGCGACCCCTATACGCCGCCGGTCCCCGACGCCTCCTGGCTCAGCCTGTCGTCACTGGCGCCGAAGAAGCTGCGCATCGGCTTCACCGTCACCCCGCCCAACGGCACGGCCATCGATGCGGACGTGAAGGCGGCCGTGCTGGCCACCGTGGCGGCGCTGGAGCGGCTGGGACATGACGTCGAGGAACACGACATGCCGCTCAATGCCGATGCCATGTGGGCCACCTACACCAACATGACCTGCGTACAGACGGCGGCGACCTTCGACTATCATGAAACGGTGATCGGCCGGCCGGTGACGCCTGATGATGTCGAACCGGTGACCTGGGCGATCATCGAACGCGGCCGTGCGACCAGCGGCACCAGGCACATTTCCGATGTCGAGCAGCTCAGGCAGGTCGGCCGCGACATCGTCGGCGACCTTTCGCCCTACGACCTCTTCATCACCCCGACGCTGACGCAGCTGCCACGCCCGTTCGGCTATTACGACATGTCGGAGACCGACATCGACCGCTACAACGCCAAATGGACGGATGCGGCGTTCGCCTTCCCCTTCAACATCTCAGGCCAGCCGGCCATCTCGCTGCCGCTCGGCTGGTCGAAAGACGGCGTACCGATCGGGGTGCAGCTTGTCGGCCGCTACGGCGACGAGGCGACGGTGCTGGCCGCGTCGGCGCAGCTCGAGCGGGAAATGCCGTGGAGGGACAGGCGGCCGCCGGTGAGCGGTTAATCGCTCGCGACAGGGCACCCATCGCCGAGTTCTGTGGCGCCCCCCTCTGTCCTGCCGGACATCTCCCCCTCAAGGGGGGAGATTGGAAGTTTCGGCGCCGGCTCATCTTGTTCTTGCAACGTTGAAAATTGGCGAAAGCGGGAGCGATAATCGATCTCCCCCCTTGAGGGGGAGATGCCCGGCAGGGCAGAGGGGGGCGCCGTAGGGCGCTGACAGTGACACCGTCACGATCCCGCCCTCGCTATCCTATCCTCTCCAATCGCCTTGGCAGCCGGTTCATCGCGGCTGGCCCATCCGGCGTGATCAGGAACTGGTCCTCCAGGTTGAAGCTGGCGAGGCCGTCGATGTAGAGCGGGATCTCGAAGGCCAGCACCATGCCGGCTTCGACCAGGACATCGCTGTCGGCCGCAATGAACGGCCATTGCTCCGAGAACACAGACTGCCCGACACCGTGGCCGAAATGCCCCCGGCGGTAGGAGCGCAGGCCTTGCCGCGCCAGGCTGTCGGTGGCGACGCGGTGCACATGGCCGATCGAATTTCCCGGCACGAGTGCCGCCAACCCGTCCTCGAAAGCGCGCTCGGCGATCGCGTGCAATTCGGCCTGGTCGGCGGAAGCGGGACCGAAAGTGAAGTTGCGCGACATGTCGGACGCATACCCGCCGATCGTGCAGACCATGTCGCATTTCAGCGGATCGCCGGGCATTGCCTTGGCATCGGCACCCTTGGCCCGGGCGCCGAGCGTCACATATTCCGCCGTCGCGACCGGATGGGAGAGGCCCGCCGCCGCCGCGGCCACGCCTTGCCGGTAGAGCGCGACGAGATCGGCCTGGCGCATGCCGGCCATCGCATCGACCTGCAGCCGCTCCAGCCCTGCTTCAGACAGGATAATGCCTTGCCGCAGGAGCTCGATCTCGCGTTGCGACTTGATCGCCCGCAGCCGATCCAGCACCGGCGAGCCGTCGATCATCCGGCACTGCGGCAGCAGCGCCTGCATGGCGGAAAAATCGGCGGCTGGAACAAAGCCGAGATCGATGCCCAGCGTTGCGCGCTCCAGTCCGAATTCGGCAAGCAAGGCTTGCAGCTGGCGCACCGAGCCGGCGAGATCGAAGGTGGCGGGGCGCGCGAAATCCGGCGCGCGGCCAAGCGAGACAAGGCCAGCCTCGATACGCTCCGCCAACGGGCCGCGGGTTCCCGTCTCGACCGGCGCGAATTCGATCCAGATCGGGTGCGAACGCACAACTGCTTCGGGCGCGGCGATCCGCAACTGTCCCGCACTGAAATCCGCGACGACGACGCCGATCGGCAGGTCCTGCCGGGCCGGGATGACAACGAAGCCGGCGCCGGCACGCCGGAACAGCCCCGCCGGTCCGATCGACACACCGGTCGCATAGTGGAAGGCCTCGGGCGCTGAGAGCACCAGCGCCTGCAGGCCGGCGCGTTGCATCAGTTGCATCGCGCGCTGGCGGTCGACAAAGCCGGTCATGGTTCTCTCCGGATGGCTGAAGCGACATCGGCTCCTCGTATCCTTGCAATCCCGGACGGAAGACTCCCACGGCTTCCCGGAATTTTGCCATGTGATGCCACTGTCGCCGCTTCGCGGCAGGCTGTCCATAGGCCGGCATGGTTGCGGGCGTCCCGCAAGGCGATTAGGGCGCAAACGCCAAAATACAGCAGCGCGTGTCCTTTTATGCGCGCCGGCGACGCTGTAGTACTTTGTCCCTGCGCAGGATTGCTTCGAAGCAAGGGCCGGCGCGACAAGAACAGACCCCGCTTTGGGAATTCAATGCTGGACGGGCCGGCCTGGTTGGCCGGCGCGAGGAGGAAAACGGACACATGGCTGACAGCGGTGCGAAGACGGAAACGGCGGGCGAGGCCTTGCCGCTGTTCTATTCCAGGCCCGAGGCGCTCAATCCGGCGCGGCACGGTTCACTCGGCCTGACGGCGCGCAGCGATTTCTCCTTCGCCCGCTCGGCGCATGCCATCCCGGTGGTGGCCTCGGAAATGCCGGCGGCGATGCGCTCCTACCCGATCGTTTTCATCGGCACCGCCAAGGCGCCCGTCATCATCACCGGCCTGCGCCAGGACGAGAACCTGTTCGTCGACGCCGACGGCAACTGGGCCGGGCCGCACTACATCCCCGCCTATGTCCGCCGCTATCCCTTCATTCTCGCCGACGATCCCAAGCAGCCCGGCCGGCTGACGCTGTGCGTCGACCGGGCGAGCGAGCGCGTCATCGACCAGCTGCTGGCGCCGTTCCGCGACGACAAGGTGCTGCCGTTCTTCAGCGGTAACGAGGCGACCGAGGCGACGAAGCAGGCGCTCGCCTTCTGCAACCAGTCCAGATCGACTTCAGGGCGACCCGCGAGATGGTCGACAAGATCGACGCGCATGCCCTGTTCGCGCCGCGCCAGAGCAAGGTGACGCTGGAAGGAGGCGAGGTGCTGAACCTCACCGATTTCCAGGTGATAGACGAGGCCGCCTTCAACAGATTGAGCGACGAGGCCTTCCTCGACCTGAGAAAGTCAGGCGCGCTCAGCCTGCTCTACTGCCACCTTGCCTCGACCAACAGCTGGACGTCGCTGGTGCATCAGGCGTCGCTGCGCAAGGCGGAGGGGGCGAAGAGCGCCTGAACAACCCATGCCGAGATCCTTCGCGGCGCGGCTGGTGAACAAGGTTCGGCGCTAAGCCGCGGCCCGCCTGTCGTGCCGCCCTTCCCTGATCTCTTCCGTGAGCTTGTCGCAGAAGGCGTCGAGATCGCCGGGATTGCGACTGGTGACCAGCCCCTGGTCGGTGACGACCTCGCTGTCTTGCCACAGGCCGCCGGCATTGATCACGTCGGTCTTGATCGACTTGTAGGATGTGACGCGGCGGGCTTTGATGATCCCGGTCTCGACCAGAAGCCAGGGCGCATGGCAGATCGCGCCGACGACCTTGTTGGCCGTCCAGAACGAACTGATGAAATCCAGCGCCTTGCGCTCGACCCGCAACAGGTCGGGATTGATGACGCCGCCGGGCAGAACGATCGCATCGTAGGCATCGGCGCGGGCCTCGTCCAAGCTCTTGTCGACCGGAACTTCGCGCCCCCAATCCTTGTGGTCCCAGCCCTTGATCTTGCCGCTTTCGAGCGACACGATTTCGACCTCGGCGCCGGCCTGGCGCAGCTTGTTCAGCGGCACCTCAAGCTCGGACTGTTCAAAACCATTCGTCGCAAGGATGGCGACGCGCTTGCCGGAAATATCCTGCATCGTTTTTCTCCATGATTGGATTGGATGCAGGGCTAACGAGCCTGAACCGGTACCGTTCCTCGCTGTAACCTTATGTGACCGGAGGGATCTGTGGTGCGCTGTACTGCACCACGGGTCTCCTTTCCTCATCAGCTCTCCTTAGTGAAGGACTGTTACCCTTTTCGTGTCTCAGACTCGGGGTGCACTACGAAATTCTGCTCGCGGATCGCAGCCGCGCAGCAAACGTACAGGCCGCCCCCCGCATCCGGTTTTCTTCCTAGAAGCGGGGGCAGGCAGGGCGGCCCTTCATACCAGCGGCTTACTCGATGACGCGGGCTTCACCGACATCTGCGGCTGACGGATCCAGCCCGTAAGCCTTGAGCGCTTCGGCGATAGCGCCGTTCTTGCGGTAGACATCGAGCGAAGCGTCGACCGCCTTAACGAAGCCCTCATTGCTCTTGTCCAGCAGGAAGGCGGTCTGCGACGGGTTCATGGTCGCATCGATGCGCGGATCCGGCTTCAGGACATGCACCTCGTAGTTCTGCCCTTCGTTCTGAATGACAGCGGAGCCGAAGCCGTCGAGCGCCGCCTCAATACGACCGGCATGAAGATCCTGGGCGAGGTTCAGCGACGATGGATAGGTCTTGGAGCCTTCGTAGAGCTTCTCCATGTCCTGGACCCACAGATATCCTTCCACGGTGCCGACCTTCTTGCCCAGCAGACCGTCGACGGTATCAATGCCGTCGGTCGAGGTGACGGACAGTTGGTCGAGATAGACCGGCGTGGACAGAGCGACGACCTTCGCGCGGGCGGCGGTACGATAGAAGCCGCCAAGCGCAATGTCCGCGCGCCGCGACTGAACTGCGGAAACCGCGCCTGGATATGTGAAGATCTCATACGTGATCTCGAGGCAATTCTCCTTGGCAAAACGCTTCACGAGATCGCCGTCGATACCCGCGATGCCGCCGTCTTTTTCGAGCGAATACGGAGCGGTGTTGGTGAGCGCGACGGTGAGTTTGCCCGCCGACACGGTTTCGAAAGCATGCTCCGGCTTGCAATCCTGTGCGGACGCGACGCTGGCACCCATGGCCGTGGCAATGGCTGCGGCCGAGATGATCTTACTCCAATTTTTCACTTTGCTCTCCTCTGACATTGATGGTTTTTGATTGCAGGTCAGCCGAGATGGCTGCCCAGCCTACGTTCGGTGTACGAGACCAGCCACCCGAACGGGACGGTGATGGCGAGGTAGAACAGGCCCGCCAGGATCAGGACATCGAGGTAGAGGTAGGTGGCCGCACCCACGCGATAGGCGCGCGCCAGAAGTTCGGGGATGGCGATCGTGTATGTAAGGGCCGTCGCCTGGAAGATGAGAATGGCAAAGCCCATCAGCGCGGGTATTGCGAACAGGATTCCCTGGGGGACCACCACGAAGCGCAGGATGTCCCGGCGGGTCATGCCGAGCGCCAGGCCCGCCTCGATCTCACAATGCGGAACCGCGTTCAGACCGGCCCGAAGGATCTCGCTGGTGTAGGCGCCTGTCGTTAGCGCCAACGCAATCACGCCAGAGGTGAAGGCACTTACGGTCATCCCCGAAGCAGGCAATCCATAGTAGACCATCTGCAGGACGACGAGTGCAGGCGCGCCGCGCCCGATCTCGACCAGTACCACCGCGAAATAGCGGACGAGCCTGTTTCCAGAGGAGGAGGCAAGCGCAAGAACGAGACCGATAGGCAATCCGAACAGCAGCGCCAGGCCCGCCAACTGGAGACTGACAAGAACTCCTTGGAAAAGCTGGGGGGACCAGTCCAGCCAGTTGGCCAGCATCTCGCTCATTTCGCTTGCCCTCTTGAGCGCAGCCGCTCGTCCATGGCGCGTGCCAACACGACAACGGGTATCGACAGCGCGATGTAGAGAAGCGCAGCGAAAATGAACGGCATGAAGCTGCCGCCTCCGCCTTGGGCCTGCTGCGATGCGTACATCATCACGTCGCGGACACCGATCGTGGAGGCCACGGTCGTGTCTTTGAGCAGGCTGACAAGAAAGGTCGCCATGGGCGGAACCGAGACGCGCAGGACCTGCGGCGCCAGGATGTAGCGCAGCGTATCCAGGCGCGTCATACCGAGCGCCGTGGACGCCTCCCGCTGGCCCTTCGAGAGGGCCAGGAAGCCACCCCTGTAGATTTCAGCGAGATAGGCCGTTGATACCAGCCCCATACCCAGGATGGCAGCCTGATAGGAACTGAGAACGATCACTCCGCTGCCCAATCCGAAGAAGATAATGAACAGCCAGACGATCGGCGGGATTCCCCGGACAACGTCGATGTATATGCGCGCCGGCACGCTTAGAAGGAGCCACCGGGACCGTCGCATCAGCACCAGCGGCACGGCTGCGATGGCCCCGACTGCGAAAGCGCCGAAGGTCACCAGCAGCGTGGCCGGAACGCCTCTGAGCAGTGAAACCAGCAGGTCGATCATCTGCGATCGACCACGGCACGGAAGAACTGCCGCGTGCGCGGCGACGACGGGTTGCGGATCACGGCATCAGGCGGACCCTGCTCGATGATCTCTCCATTGGCCATGACGATCACGCGGTCGGCGACGTCTGCGGCAAAGGCGATCTCGTGCGTGACGATGATCATTGTCATGCCTTCCTGGGCGAGCTCGCGCATCACGGCCAACACCTCAAGCCCGAGTTCGGGATCCAGGGCGCTCGTGGGTTCGTCGAAGAGCATCACCTTGGGGTCAAGAGCCAGGGCGCGTGCGATCGCGATACGCTGCTGCTGGCCACCCGACAGGCGCGCCGGGTAGGAGTGCGCCTTGTCCGTAAGGTGTACGCGTTCGAGCAATTGGGCGGTGCGCGCGTCCGCCTGCTCCCTGGTGCGCCCCAGAACCCGCATCTGCGGCAGCGAAATGTTGCGCTGCACGGTCATGTGCGGAAACAGGTTGAAGGACTGGAAAACCATCCCGGTGGAACGTCGGAGCCTCAACAGCTCTCCGGCGGACAGATTGCGGTCGACCGAAAACCGGATGGCGCCCACTTCGAGGGTACCGGATGACGGCTGTTCGAGCATGTTGATCGCACGCAGCAGCGTGCTCTTCCCCGCGCCGCTGGGTCCGACGATCGCCACGACCTCGCCGCGCGTAATGTCGAGCGAGACGTTTTTCACGGCGTGATGGCCGCCATAGATCACGTTGATGTTCTTGATGCGGACGATGTTTTCTGCCTCGGGCATGGCTTCTTTGTCCTTGCGCTAACGCCGGTGTCCTACTGGTCAAGCCGCCGCAGTATGTATGGCGGGGACGTTTCTTTCCGGAGTTGGAGCGAGACTCTCGGTGCCTGGGATCGATGCGGGAGAGCCCTTGAGCACCCAGTCCGCGACGATCAGGCCTATCACCGGCGCGAGCTGGATCCCGTAGCCGCCCGCACCGGCCGCGGTGATCAGACCGGGCTCGGACTGATCGACTGGTCCGACATGGGGACGGTGGTCGGCGGTGACAGGGTAGAGGCCTGCCCAGCCCCGGCCGAGCCGGGCGCCCGGCAGATCAGGCACGCGCTCGATCAGCATCTCGGCCAGCATGACCTTGGACCCTTCCTCGCACTGCTCGTTGTAATTGTCCGGATCCTCGGGCGAGGGCGAACTTACCTTGTGTATCTCGGCGATGAGCTCGCTCGCTTTCTCGTGCCGAAAGTTGAGTCCGGTGCCCTGCCCGTTCACCAGATCCATGACCATCGGCATTGTGTAGGGGAGCGGCGCGTCCAGGTGGATTGTCAGCGCCTCGTGGCGCTCGGGGTGGATGTGAAGCGTCTGTCCAAGCATCTCGGCAACGCGTGGCGCCCAGGCGCCTGCCGCGTTCACGACGAAGTCGCAGCCGATCGGACCCTTGCTGGTGTCCAACCGATAGCCACCGGATGTCCGCGCGACACCAAGCAGCTTGCGGAACTGGAAAACCTCGGAGCCGAGCTTCTTCACCTCTTGCGCCAGCAACGTGCACATTTCGTGGGGATCGAGGAAGCCGTCGTCCGGCCCGAAGATGCCACCTTCGAGCCCATCTGAACTCAAGTGCGGCACGAGCTGCTGGAGCTCGTTCGCCTGGTAGACCCTGGATCTGAAGCCGGCATCGAGCTGGATATCCACCGAGCGGGCGAACAGTTCCATCTGCTCGGAGGTGCGCGCCAGACGCAGATAGCCGATAGGGCTGAAGCCGAGACCGAGGCGCTCCTGCCACCGGCGGATGCGCTGCACGGATTGCATGCGCAGCTGGATCTCGAACGGATCCGTCAGCTGTGTACCAACGACCCCGACCGAGCGGCCGCTGGATCCTGACGCAATGGATTGTGCGTCGATGACGGTGACGCGAGCGCCCTGTTCCGCGAGCGCGTGCGCAGAGCACATGCCGAGGGTGCCCGCACCGATGACGACGACGTGAGGAGAAGCTGTCATGTGACTTCCATCTGTTGCTGCGTCGTCCCGTGCCGGATGGATCCGGCGCCGGACGCGCTACGTCATTGCTTTGCGATTGCTGCGAGGGCGCCGTCGATTGCGGAAAGGATCTCGCGTGCGTCTTTCTCGGTCATGGAGGTGGAAAGCGCGAAGAGTCCGTAACTCGCCGAAAGCACGCCGCGGTCGAGCAGACCCTTGTGGAACAGGTCGAGCTTCGTGCGTTCGGACGCACCCGGATAGACCGACCGATAGTCCGTGATCGGCAACGCCGTGAAATGGACTTTGAAGAGCGAGCCGAGACCGACGCACTGCCCGTTGAGGCCGTGGCGAGCAAGCGAGGCCGTGATGCCGTCGCGAAGCAGGCTGCCGATAGCGTCCAGATGCGCGAAGCTGGCCGGGGTCAACGCGCGCATCGCCGCCAGACCGGCTCGCATCGTCACCGGGTTCGCGGTGAAGGTGCCGCCATGCGGCAATGCAGGCTTGCCTCGCGTTGGATCGAACACCGCCATCACGTCGGCGCGGCCGCCGACGGCGCCGACCGGGAACCCTCCGCCGATGATCTTGCCGAGAGCCGTCAGATCGGGCGTGATGCTCCACAGGCCCTGCGCCCCCGAATAGCCAAGGCGGAGCGAGATCACCTCGTCGAAGATCACCAGCGAGCCGGCGGCATGAGCGATCTCGACCATCGCGTCGAGATAATCCTTCCGCGCGGGAATAAGTCCGGCGCGGTTCGGCATCGGGTCGATCAGAACACCCGCTATCGAGTCTCCATGCGCGTCGAAGACGGCACGCAGCGCCTCCGTATCGTTGAACGGCACCGCGATGACGTCGTCGAGAACTCCCTTCGGCGTGCCTTTCGCGTATGCCGTCGAGGCAGGCATGTCGCCCCAGTTGGCGGGCGAGCTGTCCAGGCTGACTTCCGCGAAGTCGTAGGAGCCATGGTAGGCACCTTCGATCTTGACGATCTTCGGCCGCTCGGTGAACGCCCGAGCCGCCTTGATCGCCATCATGACGCCTTCCGTGCCGGAGTTGGCGAAGCGAACCTGCTCGACCGACGGGAGGCGCTCCACCAGCAGTTCAGCAAGATCAAGTTCGCTCTCGGTGGGCGCTCCGAAAGCCGATCCCCGGGGCATCTGGTCCACCACCGCCGCCGTGACGGCGGGATGGCCGTAGCCATGGATCATGGCCGTGAAATTGTTGATGCAGTCGTAGTAGACGTTTCCATCGACGTCCCAGACGCGGCAGCCCTCGCCGCGCTGGGCATAGATCGGAAACGGGTCGATGAAGACCGTTGTCCGGGTGTTCCCTCCCGGCATGACCTTGCGGGCCCGTTCGAACATCTCGCGGGATTTCGACATTGAATCTGGATAGTGGCGCATAATCTTGTAAACCGATGAAGGAGACAGCCTTGGATGGCCGCGGCGAAGAGCGCGACCTCTTTCGATCACCTGGTCATGATCGTGTGGCTCTGCTCGCGCAGGTACTGTGGCAGGAACCACGCGCCGAGACCGCCCTTGCCGCTGACCCCGGTGCCCTTCCAGCCGCAGAATGGCTGCGCGCCTGGCCATGCACCCGTCGTCGCGCCGCTCGCACGGTTGGCGTAGAGAACCCCTGCTTCGGCGGTGTCGAGGAAGTGACGCAACTCTTCCTGGTCGTTGGTAAAGATGCCGGCGGATAGTCCGTAGGCGATGTCGTTGCCCTCTTCGATCGCGGCATCGAGACTATCGAAACCGCGGACGACCACGAAAGGCATGAAGAGTTCGTCGCGGGTCAGCCGGCCCGGACCATCAAGTTCGACGACCGTCGGCAGGACGTAGTTGTCCGCAAAGCCCTGGCCCAGGGCGGCGCCCCCAAAATGCACCTTGCCTTTGCCCTCGACTTCCGACAGTGCGGCCTGGAAAAGGGCGACTGTGGCGTCGCCATAGACAGGGCCCATAAAGGTCTCGGCCTTGCGAGGATCTCCGACCACCAGCTTTGCGGCGAATGCTACCAGCTTCTCGATGAATTCCGCCTTGACCTTCTCGTCGACATACACGACCGAGCATGCGGAGCACTTCTGGCCTTGCAGGCCAAAAGCGGAGCGCGCCACTCCCTGCGCCGCACGGTCGAGATCGGCCTTGCTGGTCACGTAGGCAGGGTTCTTGCCACCCATTTCGGCGATGACGGGCTTCATGTGGGGCAGCGTTGCCATGTGACGGAAGATGCTCATGCCGGTCTTATGGGAGCCCGTGAATGCAACGCCGTCGATGCCGTTGTCGGTGGCAAGAAGGCGCCCCACCTCTCCATCGCCAAGCACGATGTTGAAAACACCTTCGGGCAATCCCGCCTTGCGAAGCGTTTCGGCAATCAGCAGTCCGGTCAGCGCGCAACCCGGCGACGGCTTGTAGACCACCGCATTGCCTGTCAACAGCGCACCCGAGACCATGCCGATCGACAAGGCGAGCGGAAAGTTGAAAGGAGCGATGACCGCGAAGACGCCATAGGGCTTCATGACGCTCGTAGCGGTCTCGTTTTCGACCAACATGTTCATCGGCCGGACGAACCCGTTGTTCGCCTTCATCTCCGATGCGTAGTACTCGACCATGTCGAGGCATTCCTCGGCTTCGCCGACTGCCTCGAGGCGGGACTTTCCGATCTCGTATAGCGCCGCCAAACCAAGGTCATACTTCCGCTCCGCCAGCGCCTCTCGCCAGCGGGCGCCGAATGCAAGGCGATCGTCCAGCGTGGAACGGTTCCAGGCCTTCGCGCCGGCTCGGGCAGCCTGGATCGCCGACTTGACGTCTGACGGGGTTGAAGCCGGGAACTTGCCGAGAGAGATCTTCTTGTCGATAGGGCTCAGGATCTCTTTCCGAGCGCCAGTCGCAAACGGCGTCGACCACTCGCGACCCAGTGTGTTCTTCTCGAAATCCGGGATCATTGCGTCGAGGTGAGCGTGAACTGGGGAAAAATCCACTCCGATGTTCGAGTAGGTCACACGCGGGAGTTCAGCCATTTCAAGTTCCTCCGAAAATCGGTATTTAGTCCGATAATCAGGATTTGGCTTGCGAGTCAATCGAGGGGACCATAAAATGGGGATAATACCGAATTTCGGAATTTGCGAGGACATTTCCCGGTTCGGATTGCTAACCGAGCCCGACGGATCGGGGCGTGCGGCCGTTCGGCTATTCCACGGAGCTCCGGGCTCAAGGCGCGGCGGAATAACAAGGGACCGACCTTGCCCCTCATGTCTGTTTTGAACGATAACCTTCTTGCAGTTGCAATTGTCAGATCGGCGTAGGTGCCCTTGAATACGAAGTCGAAGAAGCCGAGCGCCAAGGACAGCCCCCTCGAGCGCTACATCTCGATCATGGAGACGGTCGCGCCGTTCGAGCATGGCCTGACGGCGATCGAACTCGAAACGACGCTTGGCTTGCCCAAAACCACGATCAACAGGCTGCTGCATGCCTTGATCGAAAGCGGGATGATCACCGCCGAGAGCGTTCGCAATCGGACATACCGTCTCGGCGATCGCCTGCTGCAGCTGCTACAGATGTCTCCGGATAGCGGCTGGCTGACGACCCTCGCGCAGCGACCGCTTCAGGATTTGGCCGACCGCACCGGCCAGTCGGCGTTCCTGTCGAAGTTCGACGGTACCGAAGTGCGCTCGGTCACCTGCGTCGCGCCCGACACTCCGGTCCGGACCTATGTCATGCCGGGCATGGCCATGCCCGTAAATGCGACCGCTTCGGCCAAGGCGATCCTTGCGTTTCATCCGCAGGAGACCGTGAAGAGGATCCTGGCGACGGAACTGCGCAGCTATACCGATCGGACGAAAACGAAGATCGCGGAGTTGACCAGGGAATTGGCCGAGGTTCGGGAGCAGGGTTACGCCATGGACCTGGCCGAGCATGTTCCGGGCCTTGGCTCGATCGCATTTCCGATAAGGCCGACGAGCGGTGAGGTGATATACGCGGTGGGACTTACGGGACCCTACGGTCAGATCATAGAGCAAAACTTCAAACAGCATTGCGCGGCGCTCGCGGAGGCCGCCCAGCGCATGGCGAAGCTGGCGCAGATGCACGCCTACAACGGATCGGCTATGGCCGCAAAGAATGCCGCAGCGGATCAGCGACAGGGCGGTGCGTGAGCGGCCGGTCACTTGCGCGAAGAAACGTCGCGCTTTGAACCGAGAATGTAGTTTCGCGATCTCCGTCTCGACGGCGGCGAATGTCCGGCCACCCCTCCGATCCGCGACCTTGATCTTCCGTCGACAAGATCATGGGTGGGAACATGCTCTCCTACTTCGAGCGACTTGGACGCTAATTCCCTCCATGGCAGCGCCCTAACGCAGCACTGCCCGCAGTTCAGCTTGGAGTGCACGCAACGGCTCCAGGTAGAGCGCAACGAGATTGCCGACACCCACCTGTGTCGCCGCAACGCCAACGTTCACGGCTGCGATCACCGTCCCGCGCACGGTCATCAACGGCACGGCGATCGAGCGCAATCCGAGCTCGACCTCCTGATCGATCAACGCGAACCCTTGCGTCCGCACCCGCCCCAACTCCGCAAGGATGGTGTCGGGGTCGGTCAAGGTGTGAGCAGTCCGCGCCGGCAGGGCATGGGAAGATAGAAGATGTGCAGCGCGTTCCGGAGGCATGGCTGCCAGGAGCACGCGCCCCATGGAAGTGCAGTATGCCGGAAGCCGCGAGCCGGGCATCAGCGCGATCGACATCACCTTTCGCTGCGCCGCGCGCGCGACGTAAACGACGTCGGTGCCGTCCAGAATCGAGACGGACGAGCTTTCGCCGAGCCGCTCCGAAAGGTCATCCAGCAAAGGCTGCACCAGATGCGGCAGCGGCATGGTTGCCAGACAGGCTGTCCCGAGCCTCAACACGCGCGGAGTGAGCGTGAAGAACTTTCCGTCGTAGTCGGCGTAGCCGAGATGGGAAAGCGTAAGGAGACAGCGTCTAGCTGTCGCCCTGTCGAGACCAGACGCATTCGCGACGTCCGTGATCGACTGCCGTGGCCGTTCCACCGTGAACGTCTCTATGACGGACAACCCCTTGGCCAAGCCACCCATCGTGTCCCGTTCGGAAATGGGCATCCATTCACCTTGTGCGATATGTCAACAAACGAATGATATCGCACAAGCCGGCTTGCCGAAAGATCTCATCTGCCGATACGTGTGGCGGCGAAATCGATCTTGGTGCCGGGAAAGGCTGGTTACGTGGACAAGACAATCGCGAGCCTCGCGGAAGCAGTGGCAATCGTCGAAGACGGCATGACCGTCATGATCGGCGGCTTCGGCGGCGCAGGTGCTCCGATAGAGCTGATCCACGCACTGATTGACCGTTTTCGCGCTACCGGCGCCCCGAAAAACCTTACGATCGTCAACAACAATGCAGGGAACGGTCGCATCGGCATCGCCGCCATGATCGACAATGGCATGGTTGCCAAGATGATCTGCTCGTTCCCGCGCTCGTCCGATCCGCGGGCATTCACCGAGCGGTACCTCGCCGGGAAAATCGCGCTCGAACTGGTTCCACAGGGGACCCTGGCCGAACGAATCCGCGCCGGTGGCGCGGGCATCCCGGCTTTCTACACGCCGACGAGCTACGGGACCGACCTCGCGGCCGGCAAGCCTGTGGCCGAGTTCGAGGGGCGCCACTATGTGCAGGAACGTTGGCTGAAGGCGGATGTAGCCCTCATCAAGGCGGAACTTGCCGACCCTCATGGCAACCTCACCTACAGGAAGGCGGCACGCAACTTCTCGCCGCTGATGGCGATGGCCGCACGCACGACCGTCGTTCAGGCGCGCCGGATCGTCCAGCCCGGTGCGATTGATCCTGAGCTGGTCGTGACGCCCGGGATCTTCGTGGACCAGGTGATCGAGGTCTCGAACCCGATGCAGGAAGAGACGCTTATCCGCCAAGGGGTCGCATACGCATGACAGTCAAGCTGACCAACGCGCAGATTGCATGGCGCGCCGCGCAGGACATTGAGGACGGCGCTTATGTGAACCTCGGCATAGGCTTTCCCGAGATGGTGGCGAGCTTTCAGCCGCCTGGGCGTCGGGCGATCTTCCACACCGAAAACGGCATCCTCAATTTTGGCGAAGCCCCGGCGGCAGGCGACGAGGACTGGGATCTGATCAATGCGGGGAAGAAGGCGGTCACGCTCAATCCGGGCGCTTCGTTCTTCCACCATGCCGACAGCTTCGCGATGGTGCGCGGCGAACACCTCGACGTTGCCATTCTCGGCGCCTACGAGGTGGCCGAGACCGGTGACCTCGCGAACTGGAGCACAGGACCCAAGGGCATACCAGCGGTCGGTGGTGCCATGGATCTGGTGCACGGAGCAAAACGCGTGGCCGTCATCACCGATCACATCACCAAGGACGGTCGTCCGAAACTGGTGAAAGCCTGCAGCCTTCCCCTGACCGGCGTGCATTGCGTGACGAGGGTCTACACGAGCCTTGCGGTCATAGACATCATCGATTGTCGTTTCGTGCTGCGCGAGAAGCTGCTTGCGATGAGCTTCGATGAATTGAAGGCGCTGACCGGCGCAGAGCTTAAGGTCGATGGCGAAATCAAATCCTTGACTGCACCGGAGCTCTGAATGACCGAGGCCTTCATCTGTGACTACATCCGCACCCCGATCGGCAGGTTTGGCGGTTCGCTGTCCTCGGTCCGGACCGACGATCTCGGCGCGGTGCCGCTGAGAGCGCTGCGGCACCGCAATCCAGGCCTGGACTGGTCCGCGGTGGATGAGGTCATCTTTGGCTGCGCCAACCAGGCAGGCGAGGACAATCGCAATGTCGCGCGCATGTCATCGCTGTTGGCGGGACTGCCGATCGAAGTCCCCGGCAGCACCGTCAACCGCCTGTGCGGTTCCGGAATGGACGCCGTGGGCATCGCTGCACGGGCCATCAAGGCCGGCGAAGCCGACCTGATCATCGCCGGTGGCGTCGAATCCATGAGCCGCGCGCCGTTCGTGCTTCCGAAGGCGGGCGAGGCGTTCTCGCGCAACGCCGAGATTTACGACACCACGATCGGTTGGCGCTTCGTCAATCCATTGATGAAGAAGCAGTACGGCGTCGATTCGATGCCGGAGACGGGTGAAAACGTTGCGGAAGCCTTCAAGGTCAGCCGCGCCGATCAGGATGGCTTCGCCGCACGCAGCC
Source organism: Mesorhizobium sp. B2-1-3 (assembly GCF_006442495.1). NCBI lineage: Bacteria > Pseudomonadati > Pseudomonadota > Alphaproteobacteria > Hyphomicrobiales > Phyllobacteriaceae > Mesorhizobium > Mesorhizobium sp. B2-1-3. The sequence goes on along the minus strand of NZ_VFWL01000001.1, from coordinate 459,098 downwards.
AGGCCAGGACCGCCGCCGCTCAGGAAAATGGCCGGCTCGCGCTGGAGATCACGCCGGTGACTGTGCCCCAGCGCAAAGGCGATGCGATCGTGGTTGATCGCGACGAACATCCACGCGCCGGAACGACAACCGAGTCGCTCGCCAAGCTTGCAGCGCCGTTCAAAAAGGAAGGCGGCACCGTCACCGCGGGCAACGCCTCTGGCGTGAACGACGGCGCGGCAGCGCTGATCATCGCGTCCGAAGCCTCCGTCAAGGCATTCGGGCTCACACCGATCGCCCGGATTCTGGGCGTCGCGACGGCCGGGGTTGCCCCACGGATCATGGGAATCGGTCCGGCTCCGGCGACACGCAAGCTTTGCGCGCGGCTCGGCATCGCGCCTTCGGACTTCGATATCATCGAGCTGAATGAAGCATTTGCCTCCCAAAGCATCGCCGTGCTCCGCGAACTCGGGATCCCCGAGGACGCGGAGCATGTGAACCCGAACGGCGGAGCGATCGCGCTCGGGCACCCGCTTGGGATGTCGGGCATTCGCATCACCGGCACTGCCGCGCTCGAGTTGCGGTCCCGAAAAGCACGACTGGCCCTGGCCACGATGTGCATCGGTGTCGGACAGGGTATCGCGATCGCTCTGGGCAGTGCGTAGCGGAGATGGTGCGACAGTCCGAGTCAGGCGGATTGCATCGATCCGCAGCAAAGCAACCACGGGTATGGATCGGTTGACGTTTGTCAGCTTGTCGATTCGCTAACAGACCAGAGCTATGGCGAGCCGACAAAGATCGTGCCCTGGCTCGCCAAGTCATGGGAGATATCAATGACCTACGCGCAAAAAAGAAGCGCCGCACTAGGCGGCGCTTTTCTTTTAATTGCTTGATTCCCTGGAGGAAACTGGAGCGGGTGAAGCGATTCGAACGCTCGACCCCAACCTTGGCAAGGTTGTGCTCTACCCCTGAGCTACACCCGCTCGCGCGGCTTTGGGCCGCAAGCCGGGCCTATATGGCTGAAGAGCGCGGCGATTGCAACAGGGAAATCGCAGGCTTTTTTCAATGCGCCGGACGAGGCCGGCGGGCCGCCGGCGGGAGGCGGAAGGATTCGGCGCCGCGTCGCGCGGCGGTCTTGTCTCGACCATGTCATTGGCCGTAAACGGCATGGCTGGAAACCAGCCGAAGACGAGAACCCCATGCCCAGGACCGAAGCCGAGCTCTTTGCCTTTCTTGCCGAACTCGGCATCGCCGTTTCGACGAAACGCCATCCGCCGCTCTATACGGTCGCCGATTCGCAGGCGCTGCGCGGCGGAATCGCCGGCGGCCACACCAAGAACCTGTTCCTGAAGGACAAGAAGGACGCCTTCTTCCTGGTCACGGTCGGCGAGGATGCTGTCGTCGACCTGAAGCAGATCCATCATGTGATCGGCGCCGCCGGCCGCGTTTCCTTCGGCAAGCCGGAGATGCTGATGGAGCTTCTGGGCGTCGCCCCGGGCGCAGTCACGGTGTTTGGCCTGATCAACGACACGCAGCACAGGGTCAGGGTCGTGCTCGACGAGGCGCTGATGCGGCATGCGGTGATCAACGCGCATCCGCTGACCAATGAGGCGACGACGTCGATCGCATCGGGCGACCTCGTCAGATTCGTCGAGGCAACCGGGCACGATGCTGCTATCTTGAAAGTCTCGGCATGATCGCCACATGGATGGCGAAACCGGTTTCCAACCAAGGACAGTGCGCCGATCCGCTGGCGCCACCGAAAGGGCGACGACATGAGTGACAACAATCCGTTTGGCGGCTCCTTTGGCAACAGCGGCGGCCAGTATGCCACGACGGTGCAGTATGGCGGCGGCGCGGAACCGCAGAAACCTGCGGCCGGCGCCGCGCCCGCCGGCGACGTCATCAAGGATACGACCACCGCGGCCTTTGCCGCCGATGTCATCCAGGAATCGCGCCGCCAGCCGGTGCTGGTGGATTTCTGGGCGCCGTGGTGCGGGCCGTGCAAGCAGCTGACGCCGCAACTGGAAAAGGCGGTCCGCGCCGCCGGCGGCAAGGTCAAGCTGGTCAAGATGAACATCGACGACCATCCCTCGATCGCCGGCCAGCTCGGCATCCAGTCCATTCCCGCGGTCATCGCCTTCAAGGACGGCCAGCCGGTCGACGGCTTCATGGGCGCCATCCCCGAGAGCCAGATCACCCAGTTCATCGACAAGGTCGGCGGCAAGGGCAATGGTGCGGCTGATGTAACCGAGGCGCTGGCGGCGGCGGCCGAGGCGCGCGCTGCCGGCGACGTGCAGACGGCGGCCGACATCTATGACGCCGTGCTCGAGCAGGCGCCGGAGACGATCGAGGCGATAGCGGGGCTGGGCGAATTGCTGTTCGAGGCCGGTGATACCGAAGGCGCCGAGGCGATGCTGGCGCGGGCGCCGGAGGCCAAGGCCGATGCGCCGCCGCTGGCCGCGCTGCGCGCCAGGATGACCTTGGCCGCGCAAGCGTCCGAACTCGGCAACCCGGCGGAGTTCGAGCGCCGGCTGGCTGAGAATCCCGGCGACCACCAGGCCCGCTTCGATCTGGCCATGGTCCAGAACGCCAGGGGCGAGCGCGATGCGGCCGCCGACAATCTCCTGGCCATCATCAAGGCTGACCGCGGCTGGAACGAGGACGGCGCCAAGGCGCAATTGCTGCGCTTCTTCGAGGCCTGGGGCATGACGGACGAGGCGACGCTTGCCGCGCGGCGCAAATTGTCGTCGCTGCTGTTTTCCTGAGCCGGCGCGGCCGAATGGTCGCGCGGGGCTTGCACCCGGCGCCGGCCGCGCCAGATAGGACGAATCCGGCCCGCCTTTCCCTCGGGAAGCCAACAACCCCGGGCAGCGACAGGCGGATCGCGGCATGGAGGCGCTTCCCAGGCGAAGCGATCGGAGGAACGAGGTGCAAGCGGGAAACGCTCACTACCGGCTCGCCAGGGATCTGCCGTCGACCATCCCGGTCTTTCCGCTCGAGGGCGCGCTTCTGCTGCCAGGCGGCCGCATGCCGCTCAACATCTTCGAGCCGCGCTACCTGCAGATGGTCGACGAGGCGATCGCCGGCTCCCGGCTGATCGGCGTCATCCAGCCCAGCCTCGACGGCGCCTTGCGCGACGATGGCGAGCCGGAACTCTGCAATGTCGGCTGCGCCGGCCGCATCATAGCGCTTTCCGAGACCGGCGACGGCCGCTACCTGATTTCGCTGCAGGGCGTGTGCCGGTTCCGTGTCACCCATGAACTGACGGTCAAGACGCCGTTCCGCCAGGGCAAGATCGCCCCCTTTCTCGCCGATCTCGACGACGACCAGGCAGCCGCCGAGGTCGACCGGCCGGCGCTGCTGCGGGCGTTCCGCTCCTATCTGCAGGCCAACGACCTGGAGGCCGACTGGGAAAGCGTCAGCCGGGCCGAAAACGCCATGCTGGTCAACGCGCTGTCGATGATGGCGCCCTATGGACCGGCCGAGAAGCAGGCGCTGCTCGAAGCGGCCGATCTCAAGACCCGCGCCGAAACGCTGATCGCCATCACCGAAATGGCGCTGGCGCGCGAGAACGAGGATTTTGGCTCGAGCCTGCAGTAGAATGTTGAGAGAGGACACGATGGCGGCGGATGGGCGTGACGGAAAGAGAGCGAATGTCGACCCCAGGATGCTGGAGCTGCTGGCTTGCCCGCTGACCAAGGGGCCGCTGGCCTGGGATCCCGAGCGCGGCGAACTGATCTCGCGGGTCGCCAAGCTCGCCTATCCCGTGCGCGACGGCATCCCGATCATGCTGCCTTCGGAGGCACGGAGCATCTCGGCGGAAGACGTGCTGCCGCCGCGGCTGGGCGGGCCGGCCGGCTCGACGTGAAAATTATCAAGGTCGGCATTCTACGGCGCCCCCCTCTGCCCTGCCGGGCATCTCCCCCTCAAGGGGGGAGATCGAATGTCATCTCCGCCTTCGCCAATCTCCATTGTTGCAGGCGGAGCGTTGAAACTGCCAATCTCCCCACTTGTGGGGGCGAGGAGTGGTCCATGAAGCGGACGCAAAGCCAATTGCTTGGCTTTGCGAACGAGGAGCGCCCGAAGCGACAGCGAAGGGCCGGGTCCGGCAGGCCAGAGGGGGGCTCGCCCGCCAGCGTCAAGTTCGCACCGCTGCGGTGCGGAAACGTCGCGGCATGGATCCTCGGGTCTGCGTCGCTTCGCTCCTTGCTCCGCCCGTGGATGACGAAGGCATTGATGTGTCTACTGAAAATTGCGGCCCCTGGGCATGACGCTTTCCGCTTCTTCCGACAGTGTTGCCAAATCCTGCCCGGCCGGTGGGTTCCGCATCGCGGGCCGGCCGGGACGATCCGGATCCTCCCTCGAGGCATGCCCCTGAGAACCGGCCCCCGGCAAACTGGCCTGGTCGACCTTCTCCAGCAACACCGTCAGCCAGGGCGTCAAATCCTCGATCTTCTCGGCGACGATGTGGACGACATCCGATTCCGACTGCAATTTGCCGGTGACCTTGACGAAGCGCGCGCCCATGACGATGGGACGGAAGCGGTCGAAGGTCCGCTGCCAGAAAATGACGTTGGCAACGGCCTCGTCATCCTCCAGCGTCAGGAAGACCGCATTGCCCTTGCCGGGGCGCTGCCGCACCAGAACGAGCCCGGCGACCGAGACGCGCCGTCCGTCCCGCACCGAGCACAGCCTGGCATTGGGCGTCACGCCGGCCCGGTCGAGCCGTTCGCGCAGGAAGGCGACCGGGTGCGCCTTCAAGGACAGGCCGAGCGAGCGGTAATCGTGGATGACATGCTCGCCGAGCGGCATTTTCGGCAGCTTCGTCTCCGGCTCCAGCTCGCGTAGCCGCAGCGCCGGCTGGTCGAAAAGCGGCAGCTTTTCGGCGGCACTCTTGCCGTCGAGGGCGCGCACCGCCCAAAGTGCGGCGCGGCGGTCGAGGCCGAGCGAGCGGAAGGCATCGGCCTGCGCCAGTCTTTCGATCTCGGCGACATCGAGGCCGGAGCGCAGCCAGACATCCCGGACGGATATGTAGCCTGAACCGCGTCGCTCGACGAAGGCGTCCATGCGCTCCTTGGAAAATCCCTTGATCTGCCTGAAGCCGAGCCGCACCGCGTGCTGCGTCGCGATGACGCCGCGCATGTCGGCATGGCGCGGCAGGATGCGGGCCGGGTCGAAAGCCGCCTGTTCCAGCGTGCAGTCCCAGACCGAGAAATTGACGTCGACCTCGCGGATGTCGACGCCATGGTCGCGCGCATCACGAACAAGCTGGGCCGGCTGGTAAAATCCCATCGGCTGTGAATTCAGGATCGCGGCGCAGAACACGTCGGGATAGAAGGTCTTGAACCAGCAGGAGGCATAGACCAGCAGCGCGAAGGAGGCGGCATGGCTTTCGGGAAAGCCGTATTCGCCAAAACCCTCGATCTGCTTGAAACAGCGTTCGGCGAAATCCCGGGTGTAGCCCTTGCCGACCATGCCGTCGATCATGCGCCGGCGGTAATTGCCGATCGTGCCGGTGCGCTTGAAGGTGGCCATGGCGCGGCGCAACTCGTCGGCCTCGCCAGGCTTGAAGCCACCGGCCACGATGGCGATGTTCATCGCCTGTTCCTGGAACAGAGGAACGCCCAGCGTCTTGTGGAGGATCGCCTCCAGCTCCGGTTTCTGATACTCGGGCTGCTCCTTGCCTTGCCGGCGGCGCAGATAGGGGTGGACCATGTCGCCCTGGATCGGGCCGGGCCGCACGATCGCCACCTCGATGACAAGGTCATAGAATTCTTTTGGCTTGAGACGCGGCAGCATCGACATCTGCGCGCGCGATTCGATCTGGAAGACGCCGATCGTGTCGGCGCGACCGATCATCTTATAGACCGGCTTCGCCTCTTCCGGCAGGGTGGCAAGGACATAGGGCTGCCCGTAAGGGTCTCGCGCCTGCGGATAATGGTCCGTCAGCAGAGTGAAGGCGCGTTTGAGACAAGTCAGCATGCCGAGCGCCAGCACGTCGACCTTGAGGATCTTGACCGCGTCGAGATCATCCTTGTCCCATTCGACCATCTTGCGTTCCTCCATCGCCGTCTTGACGATGGGCACGATCTCGTCGAGCCGGTCCCTGGTGATGACGAAGCCGCCGACATGCTGGGAGAGGTGACGGGGAAAGCCCATGATCTCGTTGGCACGCTCCATCACGTGCCGCGATATGGGGTCGGCGCGATCGAGGCCGCCGGCCCGGGCTTCCTTCTCGCCGAGCTCGGAGGTCGACCAGCCCCAGATCGAGCCGGAGAGCGATGCCCTGACATCCTCGGACAGGCCCATCGCCTTCGACACTTCGCGCAGCGCCGAGCGGCCGCGATAGCTGATGACGGCGGCGGCCAGCGCGGTGCGCTTGGAGCTGTATTTCTCGTAGATATATTGGATGACCGTCTCGCGCTTCTCATGCTCGAAATCGACGTCGATGTCGGGCGGTTCGTTCCTCTCCTCGGAAATGAAGCGTTCGAACAGCGTGTCGATCCGCTCCGGCCCGACCTCGGTGATGCCGAGGCAGAAGCAGACGACCGAATTGGCGGCCGAACCGCGCCCCTGGCAGAGAATATCCTGGCTGCGGGCGAATTTGACGATGTCGTGGACGGTCAGGAAATAACGGGCATAGTTCAGGCGCTCGATGAGCGCGAGCTCTTCCTCGATGCGCCTCGTCACCGATTGCGGCACGCCCGAGGGATAGCGCCTGGCCGCCCCCTCCCGCGCCAACCTTTCCAGCTCCGCCTGCGGGCCGAGCCCTGATTGCGTCGGCTCGTCGGGGTAATTGTACTGAAGGTCGCTGAGCGAGAAGGTCAGCTCCTGCGCGAAGCGCAGCGTTTCGGCCAGTGCCTCCGGGTGCCTGCGGAACAGGCGCGCCATCTCCAGCGGCGGCTTCAGATGGCGCTCGGCATTCGCCGTGAGTTCCAGCCCGACCTCCGAAACGGGAATGTTGAGGCGAATCGCGGTCAGCACGTCCTGCAGCGGGCGCCGCTCGGCCGTGTGGTAGAGGACGTCGTTGGTCGCCATCAAGGGCAGGCCGGCCAGCTCCGCCATCGCCGCCGCCTGCTCGATCCTGAAGCGGTCGTTTCCCGCATAATCGGGCGAAACGCCAAGCCGCAGGTTTTTACCGAAACGGTCCTTGAGCTCGCCAAGCAGGGCTAGTGTGCCCTCGGCCCCCGCCGCCAGGTCGGGCAGGACCGACAGCGACATCAGATCCCCCCATTCGAGAAGGTCGTCGCGCCGCAGAAGGGTCGCGCCCTTTTCGTTCTCCTCGCGCAGATTGGCTTGCGTGAGCATGCGGCACAGATGCCCCCAGCCCTTGCGGTTCCGCGGATAGGCGAGAATATCAGGCGTGTCGTCGCAAAAAACCAGCCGGCTGCCGGGGTGGTAGGCAAGCGTCTCGACCTTGGCCTGCTGCCAGGCGCGCACCACGCCCGCCACCGTGTTGCGGTCGGCGAGCCCGATCGCGGAGAACCCCATGAGCTTGGCCGCGACCACCAGCTCCTCCGGCTTGGAGGCGCCGCGCAGGAACGAGAAATTCGACTGGATGCCGAATTCCGCATAGGGAATGGCGGTCAGCGCGTTCATGCGAAGACCCCGTGCAGGAACCAGCGCGGCGGGATTTCAGAGCCGCCATAGAGACCTTGCCGGTAGAGCCAGTAGCGGCGGCCGTCGGCATCCTCGATGCGGAAATAGTCGCGTGTCGACGCCGCTTCGTCGCTCGAAAATTCACGCCACCATTCCGGCGCGATGCGTTCAGGGCCTTCGGCGCGGGCGACCCTGTAGAGCGCGCGCCGCCAGCGGAAATTCAGCGGCGGTCCCTCGGGCATTTCGGTGGCCGGCACCTCAATCGGCTCGGGCGAGCGGAAAAGCCGGATCGGCCGCTCCGGCGGGAAGATGGTCATCGGCGCCTGCATCCTGTCCGGTTTCTTCGGCGGCGTGATGCGGCGCGGGGTTTCCGTGAAGGGGATGGTGGCGACGGCACGCTCGGGCAGATGGCTTTCCACGGCGACCGGCTTGAGAACCGCGCCCTCGCCGAGCCGGGCGCGGATGCGGTCGGCGAACAGCGCGATATCGGCGCCGTCGTCGGTCGTTTCGCCTGTCAGGTCGGCCTGCGGCATGTCGAAGGCCGCCGCCGCCAGCACCGAAAGCCGCACCAGGTCGAAGCCATAGCCGGCATCGATATGCTGCTCGAGGGCGGCCAGCCGCTCATGGAACAATTTCTGGATCAGCCGGGGTTCGCGCATCGGTCGCGACGTGCCGAGCGCGATGCGGCTGACGGCGCCGTCGACGCGGAACAAGAGCAGCGCCAGGCTTCTCGCGCCTTCGCCGCGCCGCTCGAGGTCGATCTTCAGGGTCGTCGCCAGCATGCCCACCAGCCGTTCTATGTCCTCTGTCAGCGTGACGGGCTCGGCCAAATGGCGTTCGACCGAAAGCGGCGCGACGGGCAGGCGCGGCGACACCGCCTCGTCGAGACGGCCGAGCGCCTGGTCGAGGCGCAAGAGCAGGGAGGCACCGAAGCGGCGGGCGAGCGGCGCGCGCGGCGCGGCCATCACCGCGCCCGCCGTGCGCAGGCCAACACTTTCCAGGCTGGCGCGGGTTTCCGGCGCGATGCGTAGCGCCGCCAGCGGCAAGGGCGCCAGGAGCGCTTCCTCCTCGCCGCCGGCAACGATGCGGTCGCCGCAGAACCGCGCCGCCGCCCAGGCGGCGCCGGGTGTCGCGGCAAGGCCGGCACGGACGTCGAAGCCCTGATGGAAGAAGCGCGACAGGATCTCGTCCAGCATGGCGCGTTCGCCGCCGAAAAGATGGGTGCAGCCGGTGACGTCGAGGAACAGGCCGTCGGTCCCGTCGAGCGCCACCAGCGGGGTATAGCGGTCGCACCAGTCCGCAAGGCCTTCGAGCAGGCGCCGGTCGGCTTCGGCATCGGCCTCCATTATGTCGATCGACGGATGCATGGCGCGCGCATCGGCGATGCCCATGCCGGGCTTCAGATGCAGCGCCTCAGCCCGCTCGTCGAGGGCTAAGATGCGCTGCGCGTTGCTGTCGCGATGGCTGATCACCAGCGGCCGGTGATCCGATGGCCGGGAACGCCAGGACCGCCCCAGGCGCTGCCGCAGGATCCGTTCGGCCGCGAGATAGGGAAACCACAGGGACAGGATTCTTTGCTCGTTCTTCCCCAATCCGTCTTTCATCGAATATGCGTTCATCGGGGTTCCACTCCAATATGAATTGTCCTGGCAGGGCCGTGCGGCTCTTGCCGATGCTGATGGTGAAGGCGGGGCGGCCGATCGAGCCGGCAAGCGGCCCGGCGACCGTGTCGCGCGGCCCTGCCGGCGCCGGCGAGACGATGAGGCGGACGGGCGCCGCCGTGGGTTCGGGTTCGGCCGCCTGCCGCAGCAGGAAGACCGGCCGGCCGGCGCTCTGCGCGCGGGCGTGCAGCCGGCGCGTCGCGGTCAGGTCCAGCCGCTGCGGATTGCCGCGGACTTCAAGGATGACGGCGGCGAGCGCCTTCATGCGGGCCGCCTCCTCGGCGACCCACAGCGCATCGGCGAGCCTTGGCGCCTCGGAAAACAGCAATTGCTCCGGCTCGATGCCGAAGGCGGCGTGAAGGCCCCGGGCATAGGGAAAACCCGCTTCGCGAAAAACCTCCTGGGTGCCGATCCACAGCACCGGCAATCGCGGCCCTTGCTTGAGAACCAGGCTGGGCTTGAGAATCAGGCTGGGCTTGAGGATCAGGCTGGCGAGCGACAGGGCGAAGCCGGCGACCGCTCCGGCATCGCGGGTCTCGATGCCATGGATTTCGCTCAAGGCCGCTTTCGGCAGGCCGCCGCCCAAATCGCCGCCCCAATCGCCACCGAGGGCGGCATCGAGCCGGCCGATGCCGGTGCGCAGGAAAGCATCCGGCCTGGCTACGGCGATGCCGCGCCGGACCACGGTGCGGTCCGCGGCGGCCATGCCGGCGTCGGAAACCGCGCCGGCCGGCGCCTGCAGGCGCTCGGGCAGCGTTCCCTCGATCTTCGCGATCTGGCGGCGCAGGGCAAAAACAGTCTCCCGCGCCACGGCGCTCATCGCCATGACGGTCAGTGTCCACTCACAATTGTTCCTGTTATGTTCTTAATAGATTCCAGAGGCGACCCAAAGAGTCAAGCAGACTCATGGGGGAATTTATTCCTCTCCGATAAGAGGGCCAACATTGGTCGGACAGCCGGCCGCGCCTCAAGCCATGCGAAACGGCTCCCGGTGCCGTAAGCAATCCTGGGGTTGGCCGCCGCGTCATTTGCCGATTGTGGCCCAAAAGCCTATATGCCGGGATCAAAGGACAAAGCATGGCCCGCATCTACAAGACCCGCGTTTGGCACGACCAGCTTTCGCCGTCGATGGACGAGATCGAGTTCCTGGCGCTGGAGGCATACGCCCATCTGCCCGAGGATTTTCGCAAGCTGACCGGCGAGATCGTCATCCAGATCGCCGAATTCCCGACCGACGAGATCATGGACGACCTGTCGCTGGAAACGCCCTTCGACCTGCTCGGCCTGTTCGAGGGACGCGGCATCGCCGAGCGCTGGAACCCGCAGACCGGCGAAGGCCCGAACCGCATCACGCTCTATCGCCGCGCCATCCTCGACTACTGGGCCGAGAACGAGGAGACTTTGGGCGACATCGTCACCCATGTGCTGATCCACGAGATCGGCCACCATTTCGGCCTCTCGGACGACGATATGGAGAAGATCGAAGAGGCAGCCGAGTGACCGGTTCTACGTCAGGCCGTCATTTCACAATGAGTGTGACGAAATGTTTTAATACGTTCTGCACAGTCTGCTCCCCGGTATGTCCTGCCACTGCCCATTGCGCAAAATGTCCATCAATGTACATGCGTGCGAGCCCGTAGACGAGCGCCCTCGCGGCTATCTGGGTCTCTGCCATGTCGTCCGACCGGAGCATGTTTCGCCGCTGTGCTTCTGCCATTGACGCTTCCATCAGCGAACGCACCGCTTCATTATCGTGACGCAGCGACTCCGAAGCATCCCAATCAATAAGATTGCGTGTCGAGATGATCTGGAAGTGGGTGGGGTTTCGAATTGCCCAGCGCAAATAGGCGATTCCAACAGCGGCAAAGCGTTCGATCGGATCGTCCGTCGCAACCTTCTCGACCGCATTCGTGATCTCCGAGCGGAATCGGCTCATTGCCTGCTCCGCGACAGCCGTCATCAACGCGGTCTTGTTGCTGAAGTGACGGAATGGCGCGCCGGGGGAAACCCCGGCACGTTTTGCGGCTTCGCGCACGCTCACATTGTCGGGGCCGCCTTCCTCGACCAGTTGAACCGCGGCATCGATCAGGACCTCCCGCAAATTGCCATGGTGGTAACCAGTGCGATGAGGCGCCTTGGCTTTTGCCATCTCTTTCCCTTCGTTCCGTGGAGCAGCTCCCCGCCTCTGTAGCATGATTCCGCGATTTATGTAATCGCCGTTTACAATCCCGGCCAGAGGATGTAAGCAGTGATTACTGATGGGATCGGAACAGGCCTACGGTCTTCGCGGCTCCCGAACTCCCAGCTGAGGAGACGAACATGCTCGCCAGAACAGCCCCACCCCGCCCGCAATCGGTCATTTCGCATCAGAGTCCAGCCGAAGAACTTCAGCAGGAGAATTTCGCGATTGTTCGGTCGAGCGCGACTGTGCCCAGCCTCACGCTTTATCGGCTTGCCGCCGTCGCCGGGATGGGAAGCGCGCTTATTCTTCTGGTCAACGCGGCTAAACGCAGCTTGCTCATCGCGACCACTGATCTGACGCAACTTCTCGCGCCCGTCGCCGAGATATTGGCGCTTGGCCTCGTCGTGGGCCTGTTTCTTGCGTTTGGCCGGCGCGCGGGGCTGTTCGGCACTATCGCGTTTGTCATCAACTTCGTTGCGTTGGCAAGTTTGGTAGGCGTGGAAGCAGTGATCAATCTGGTATTTTCGAAGCTTCCGCTCACCACCATCGTCGAGCTGCGAGCCGGACCGCTCGGTCTGGCTCTGGTCGCCAGTTCGGTTCTTTTTCTGGTTGGAACGCTCGCGTTTGTAATCTCTCTCGCCGTTGCAAGAGGCGTGCCGCGCATTCCTCTCGCTCTTTATCTCATTGGCGCGGTGCCGATCGCGCTTCGTGCGTTCGTTCCGGAGCTGGCTCTTGACCTGGGCTTGGCGATGCTTGCGGCATCGATCGCCTGGCTGGCGGCGTGGCTGTGGATGCGAGGGGCTACCAATCGCTGAGCTTGGTGTCCGGCCCGTATTCCTGGCCCTCGACATCCTTCACCACGGCCTGGCCGCAGCGCATGGTCTTGGTCTTTTTGTCGTAGGCGTAGGTGGGCGAGCCGAACAGGTGCCAGCCCTTGTTCAGCGCCGCCGTCACCTTGTGACAGAAGCTGGCGTCGTCCGGAGCGGTGAGAAAGCGGTAGAGTTTCATCATTCAATTCCTGTCGTCAGTCCATCGCCCGCGATCGGCAATCCAACACGGCACATCATGCGCCGACGGCCGTCGCCTTCGCCAGCAGTTTTTCGGCCTGCGCAAGGTGCAGCCGTTCGACCATCCTTCCCTCCAGCGCAATCACGTTCTTGCCGGCATTTTCCGGAAGCGCAAAGGCCTGCTTCACCGCGCGGGCCTTGGCCACCGCCTCCGCCGACGGCGCAAAGGCGCGGTTCGCCGCCTCGATCTGGGCGGGATGGATGAGCGTCTTGCCGTCGAAGCCCATGGCGGCCGCTTCCGTGCATTCGCGGCTGAAAGCATCGAGCGCGCGAAAATCGTTGAAGACGCCGTCGACGATATCGAGATCGCCGGCACGCGCCGCCAGCACCATCTGCATCAGCCACGGCAGGAGATAACGCCGGTCCGACGTCGCCATAACGCCGGTGTCCTTGGTCAGGTCATTCGTTCCGGCAACGAAACAAACAAGCCGCGAGGCAGGATCGCGGCCAAGTTCGGCGATGGCGCCGACATTGAGCACAGCCTTCGGCGTCTCGATCATCGCCCATAGTTTCACGCTGTCGGGGGCGGAATTGTCGTCGAGCACGTCACCCGCCTCGAGCACGTCGCGGGGCGTGTCGACCTTGGCCAGCAGGATGCCGTCCGGCTCCGCCTTGGCCGCCGCCAGCAGGTCGGCGCCGCCCCATTCGCTCGAGAGCGCATTGATGCGCACCACCATCTCGCAGCGCCGGCCACTATGGTTGGTATCAGGACGATTGCTGAAGATGCCGGCCAGTTTTTCGCGCGCCGCGACCTTCTCGGCCGGGGCGACGGCATCCTCCAGGTCGATGATGACGGTATCGCAGGCAAGCTGCGCCATCTTGGCCAGCGCCTTGTCGTTCGAGGCGGGAACATAGAGCACCGAGCGGCGCGGGCGGTAGAGATCGGTCGTCATGCCAGATCTATGCCGCCTGCCGCGGGTTGAGGCAAGGGAGCAGGCGGCATCGCGCGGTGCTCTACCGGGGGCACCGGCATGGGGCTCGGCATCGTGCTGGCCCTCCTGAAAGCGCAGGATGGCACGATCAGGCTGGTTGACTCCGAGCGCGGCACGCGCTTCGAGATTGTCTTGCCGGTTGCGTAAGGACGCCGGCAGCGGATCGGAGAAAAAAGTGCGCTACGACATCGTCATCATCGGCGGAGCCATCGTCGGCTCCTCGATCGCCTATTATCTGCGCGAGGAGGGCTTTTCCGGCAGGATCGCGCTGGTCGAGCGCGACCCGCAATTTTCCCACGCGGCGACAACGCTATCCATGGCCTCGATCCGTCAGCAATTCTCCATTCCGGAAAATATCCGCCTGTCGCAATTCACGCTGAAACTGTTCCGCCGGCTGAAGGAAGAATTCGGCGCAGACGCCGACATCGGTTTTCGCGAGGGCGGCTATCTCATTCTCGCCGGCGAGGCCGGGCTGCCGATCCTCAGGGCCAACCACGAGGCGCAGGTTGCCGAAGGGGCCGACATTTTACTGGAGGATGCCGAACAGCTCGTGCGCCGTTTTCCATGGCTGTCGGCTGAGGGCATCACCGCCGGCGCCTATGGCCGCAGCGGCGAGGGCTGGTTCGACGCGCATGCGATGCTGATGCTGTTCCGCAAGGCGTTGCGTGAGAAGAAGATCGACTTCATCAATGCTTCGGTCACCGGCATCGAGCGGCAGGGTGCCCGCGTTACCGGCGTCAGCCTCGACAATGGCGAACGGCTCGAGGCCGGCATCCTTGTCAATGCCGCAGGGCCGAACGCCGGCAAGGTCGCCGCACTCGCCGGGCTGGCGCTGCCGGTCGAGCCGCGCAAGCGCAACGTCTTCGTCTTCGAGGCGCGCGAGAAATATGCCGACATGCCGCTGCTGGTCGACCCGTCCGGCATCTATGTCAGGCCGGAAGGCTCGGTCTATCTCACCGGCGGCGCCGAGCCGGAGGAGGGCGACGGCCCGGCCGATCCCGCCGATTTCGACGTCGACTGGCCGCTGTTCGAAGAGGTGATCTGGCCGGTGCTGGCGACCCGCATCCCGGCCTTCGAGGCGATCAAGCCGACGCGCGCCTGGGCCGGTCATTACGACTACAACACGCTCGACCAGAACGCGGTGATCGGCCCGCATCCCGAAGTCGGCAATTTCCTCTTCGCCAACGGCTTTTCCGGCCACGGCCTGCAGCAGGCGCCCGCCGTGGGCAAGGCGCTGGCCGAGCTGATCGTCCATGGTGGCTACCGCACGATCGATTGCTCCCCCTTTGGCTACGAACGCGTTGCCGAAGGGCGGGCGTTCCGCGAGTTGAATGTGATTTGAGCCGAGTCAAGGTCCCTCTTTGACGCTGACATCAAAAGGGTCTGCACCGCCACCAGTCGGCTAAGCCGCCACTCGGCTTCCCGCACCCAAATACGCCTGTAGCCAGCCCAGCACGCGTCCCCAGCCCTCGGCATGTTCGGCCGCCGCTTCGGCCAGCCCGGCGAAGCCGCCATGGCAGATGGTGAGGCGCGTGCCCGCGGCGGTTGGTTCCAGCAGCCAGGCGACCGTCGTTTGCCGGCGGCCAAGCGTCGGATGGTCCCAGGCATAGGCCCTTGTCTGCACGATCCGGCGCGGCACCTCGATATCGAGGAATTCCCCGTTGGCCGGCAGCTCGCTGCCGTCGGCTCCACGGACCGTGACGGCCCATCGGCCGCCGGCGCGAGGGTCTGCCGACCATTTCACCATCCGGTAGGTGTCGGCGGACCCCCACCATTGTTCGACCTCGTCGGAGATCAGCGCGCGGAAGACGCGCTCGGCCGGCGCGCCGATCTCGGCCTGGGCCATGACGGTCTCGCCATTGGTCATGCTCTGCACGGCTGACGTTGGCACTGGAACATGCATCATCGATGCCTCCGGATGATTGTTTCGCTCGGAAACGATGATTTTCAGCCTTTCGACGCCGGCCGCGACAGGCCCTGCCCGGTTTCGAGTAGGCTTTTCAGGCTCGACAGGACGAGCGGCCAGCCCTTGCCGACATGCTCCAGCAGCTTGTGCGGGCCGTCGGCCGCATGGGTGACGGCAAGCTTCATCATGTCGCCCTCCTGCTCGATGACGAAGGTGCAGGTGGTGTAGCCATCGGCCTTCACGTCCGGCATGAACTCGTTGCGCCATTTGATCACCAGGCGCCTTGGCGGATCGACTTCGAGGATCTCGCCGCTGTCGGTCACCCGGCCGTCGGCATAGACCATCTTCCACGCCGAGCCCTTTCTCCAATCGCTCTGCATATGGGCGCCGAGAAAATATTGCTCGTGGAATTCCGGTTCGGTCAGCGCCTGCCAAAGCTTGTCGGGCGTGGTGCGGATGTAGGTCACATAAACGAAGGCGTTGCTCATCAGTCTTCCCTTTCGAGGCGTCTCTTCAGATCGCCGAGGGCGGAGAGCCGCCCCCGCTCGAATTTGCCGATCCAGCGCTCGGCGATCTCGTTGATCGGAACCGGGTTGAGGTAGTGCTCCTTCTCGCGCCCCTTGCGGATTGTGGTGACAAGGTTCGCCTCCTCGAGGATCGCCAGGTGCTTGGTCACCGCCTGGCGGGTCATATCCATCTCAGCGCACAGCCCGTTCAGCGTCTGCCCGTTCCTGTCATGAAGGCTGTCCAGCAATTGCCGGCGGGTCGGGTCGGCCAAAGCGCGAAAGACGGCGTCCATGCTCATGGCTCTAATATGCAACCAAATGGTTGCATGTCAAGCACAACATGTCATGCCAACGGCTGCTGGATCCGGCCACAGGAGAAAAAATGTCAGCGCGTGCGGGAGAACCAGAAGGCGTCGGCCATGCGCATCATGCCGATGCGTTCGTAGAAGCCGGCGGCGTCGGGCACGGAAACCAGGCTGATGGCGACGGACGGGCCGAGCTGCCGCCGCGCCTCGTCCATCAGTCCCTTGCCGATGCCGAGCCCCTGCGCCGATCCGGAAACGGCGAGATCGGAGATGTAGCAGACCCAGGAGAAGTCCGTCACGGCCCTGATGACGCCGACCAGCGGCTTGCCTTCGGTATCCAGCCGCGCGGTCAGCACCAGATTGGCGCCCGACAGCATCGCCCGCAGCCTGTCGGCATCATCGACGGGACGGATCTCGCCAAGGCCGGAGTCCACCAGCACGCGGCGGAATTCGGCGACGTCGAGCGCGGGTTCGCGTGCATAGAGAATTTTTTCAGCCATCACAGCCAGACTGCACCATCGGGCCGCGAATTCGAAGCCGTTTGTGCGGCACCCGTGCCGACGCGCGCGAACACCTGCCTTTTATTTATCGCCGGCTTTGTGTAAACCGGGCGCCAGCAATCCCCCGCAATGCCAGGAAGACGGGCAAAGACCATGGAAAAATTCACCAAGCTCACCGGCGTCGCCGCGCCCATGCCGATCGTCAACGTCGACACCGACATGATCATCCCCAAGGACTATCTCAAGACGATCAAGCGCACCGGGCTCGGCAGCGGCCTGTTCGCCGAGATGCGCTACAAGGACGACGGTTCGGAGAATCCGGATTTCGTGCTCAACAAGCCGGCCTACCGCAAGGCGCAGATCCTCGTCGCCGGCGACAATTTCGGCTGCGGCTCCTCGCGCGAGCACGCGCCGTGGGCGCTGCTCGATTTCGGCATACGCTGCGTCATCTCGACCTCTTTCGCCGACATCTTCTACAACAACTGCTTCAAGAACGGCGTGCTGCCCATCACCGTCAGCCCCGAGGATCTCGACAAGCTGATGGACGACGCGTCGCGCGGCTCCAACGCCACCTTGTCGATCGACCTCGAGGCCAAGGAGATCCGCGGGCCCGATGGCGGCGTGGTCAAGTTCGATCTCGACGACTTCAAGCGTCATTGCCTGCTGAACGGCCTCGACGATATCGGCCTGACCATGGAGAAGGCCGGCGCCATCGCTTCGTTCGAGAAGAAGAACGCCGAGCTGCGCCCCTGGGCCTGAGCGGCGCGGCTGACGATATCGGCCCGGCCGTCGCTGGCCGGGTTTGCGGCGGCTGAAGGAGGAACAGCCATGACACGCCCGCTTCTTGCCAGCGCCTGCGCCCTGGCCATGACCGTGGCGACGCTGGCCGGCGCGCATGCGCAGGCCGAGACGGGGCAGCAGCCACCGGCAGCAAGCGAGACGCCGGCCACGGATCAGGGAGCCGCCGACGTTTCCGACGACGACAAACAGGCGCCGGTGCCGTTCGAGGGCGGCCAGTTCACCATCACCCAGCAGGAACAGTATGGCGAGAAGGTGCTTGCCTATGACGGCAAGCATCTGGCCAGCAATTACGACGTCTTCTTCGACAAGATCGTCGAGGTCGGCGGCGTCAAGGTGGCGCTGTTCGACGTCGGCGACGGAGGCAATCAGTGCGGGCCGGCGACGGTGATCGTCTGGAAACCGGAAGGCGCGGAGATCCAGAGCACCACCGTCGAGCAGGACGAGTGCGGCGCCCCGCCCACGGCCGTCTCCGACAGCGCCATCTATTTCGTGCCTTATCTCCTGCCCGGCGATTCGAAGCCGGCATTGCAATGGTCGCCGACATCGGGGCTGACGATCGCGGGCAATCTGACCTACATGCCCGAACCCGGCACCGACTGGAAGGACATCGATCCGTCGAAATACGACAACATCATCGACGCCTTCCACAATGAGGCCGTCTACAAGGCGGCCGAGACGCTGCTCGGCAAGGAGATGCCCGACATGGCGACCAGCCTGCTGGTCGGTGGCGGCACAGAAAAGACCGCGTCCGGCGCCTTCTACGCCAGCGGCTGCGTGCCGCACGATTGCGGCGGCAATGACGGCTTCATGGCGGTCGACCCGGGCCAGCACAAGCTCTATTTCGCCCGCCGCGGCGAGAACGGCCAGCCGGACGCCAAGCCCCCGGTGAAGACCTGGCCGGCGGACGTGAAGGCAGCGCTCGACAAGGCGATGAGCGCGCCGAATTAGAGCAATTCCGGGAAACGGTTTTCAGTCCGGAATTGCGCACCGGTGGCGGGCCAGCACCCCCCTCTGTCCTGCCGGACATCTCCCCCTCAAGGGGGGAGATTGACAGTTTCGGCGCCCCGCTCACTTGGCTACGTTGGGAAATTGGCGAAGGCAGAGGTGACGGCCGATCTCCCCCCTTGAGGGGGAGATGCCCGGTAGGGCAGAGGGGGGCAGTGCCCCGCCAACATCACCAGTTTTTGCTGTCGCGCTCTAAATATGCAGCGCGTGTCCCAGCGCCTTCAGGGCCGCTTCCTGGAAGCCTTCGCCCTGCGTCGGGTGGGCGTGGATGGTGCCGGCGATGTCCTCCAGCCGCGCGCCCATTTCGAGCGCCAGGCCGAAGGCCGTCGACAGTTCCGACACGCTTTGGCCGACCGCCTGGATGCCCAGCACCAGATGATTGTCCGCGCGGGCGACGACGCGGACAAAGCCGTCCTCGCCAATCCTGGTCATCGCGCGGCCATTGGCGGCGAAGGGAAACATCCCGACCTTGATTTCCCCACCGAGCGCCTTGGCCTCTTCGGGCGACAGGCCGACGGTGACCAGCTCCGGATCGGTGAAGCAGACGGCGGGGATAGCCCGCTTGTCCCAGCTCCGCTTATGGCCGGCGACGATTTCGGCGACCATCTCGCCTTGCGCCATCGCCCGGTGCGCCAGCATCGGCTCGCCGGTGACGTCGCCAATGGCGAAGATGCCGCGCATGGAGGTGCGGCACTGCTCGTCGATGCGGATGAATCGCCCCGCCATGTCGAGGTCGATCTGGTCGAGCCCCCACCCTTCCGTCACCGGCTTGCGGCCGACCGTGACCAGGATCTTGTCGGCGGCGATCCTCGCATCCTTGCCGTCCGGGGTCTCGACCAGCAGCGCGTCGCCCTTCGTCGACAGGCCCTTGGCCTTGGCCCCCGTGATAACCTCGACGCCGAGTGCCGCCAGCCGCTTGACCACCGGCCGCGTCAGTTCGGCGTCATACTGCGCCAGCACGCGCGGCAAGGCCTCGACCACGGTCACCGCCGCGCCCATCTTGGCGAAGACAGTGCCGAGCTCCAGGCCGATATAGCCGCCGCCGACCACCGCCAGCCGCCGCGGCACCTCCTTCAGCGCCAGCGCTTCCGTCGACGAGATCACCGGCCCGCCGAACGGCAGGAACGGCAACTCGACCGGCGCCGAGCCGGTGGCGATCACCACCGCTTCGGCGCGGATCACCTGGCTTCCCGTCTCGGTCTCGACCGCGACGGTCTTGCCGTCTCGAAACGTCGCCCAGCCGTGCACGGTCTTCACCCCGGCCTTCTTGAGCAGGCCGGCGACCCCGCTGTTAAGCCGACTAACGATGCCGTCCTTCCAGGCGACCGTCTTGCCCAGATCCAGCGCCGGCGCGGCCACCGAAATGCCGAGCGGGCTGTTGCCGCCCGCCATCTGCGCGACCTTCTCGAACTCCTCCGCTGCATGGATCAGTGCCTTGGAAGGAATGCAGCCAACATTGAGACAGGTGCCGCCCGGCTTGCCGGCCTCGACGATGACGGTGTCGACGCCGAGCTGCCCGGCACGAATAGCGCAGACATAGCCGCCCGGCCCCGCGCCGATGACCAGCAGCTTGCAGGAGATTTCTTTCATGACGTGACCCTTCGATCCGAGGAAACGCTCCGTCGAGATTCTTCGCGCCCCCCTCTGTCCTGCCGGACATCTCCCCCACGAGGGGGGAGATTGGAGGCTTCGGCGCCTCGCTCAATCCCGCAGCGCTGGTGATTGGCGAAAGCCGGCGTGACATCTGATCTCCCCCCTTGTGGGGGAGATGCCTGGCAAGGCAGAGGGGGGCGCTCTCCCGCCATCATCTCGAATGATCCACCCTCAATCCACGAAAATCAGCGCCGGCGTTTCCAGGAGCGTCTTGATGCGCTGGATGAACACCGCCGCGTCCCAGCCGTCGATGACGCGATGGTCGAAGCTCGACGACAGGTTCATCATCTTGCGCGGGATGAACTGGGTGCCGTCCCATACCGGCCGCACCATCATCTTGTTAACGCCGAGGATCGCGACTTCCGGGTGGTTGATGACCGGAGTCGTCGCCACGCCGCCCATGGCGCCGAGCGAGGTGATGGTTATGGTCGAACCGGAGAGCTCGTCGCGCGTCGCGGTTCCCGACTTGGCCGCCTCGGCCAGCCTGGCGACCTCCGCGCCGCATTCCCAGATGTCCAGCGCCTCGGCGTGCTTGACGACGGGCACGACCAGTCCCGACGGCGTCTGCGCGGCGATGCCGATATGGATGCCGCCATGCTGGTGGATGATGCCGGCCTCGTCGTCGAACAGCGCATTGAGGTTGGGCTGGTCCGCGATCGCCCTGACCATCGCGCGCATCAGGAACGGCAGCAGCGTCAGCTTTGGCCTTTCTACCCCCTTGGCCGCCCGCTTCTCCTTGTTGAGCGCGGCGCGCAGATCCTCGAGCGCGGTGACGTCGACCTCCTCGACATAGGTGATGTGCGGGATGCGCGACGCCGCCAGCGTCATCTTCTCGGCGATCTTGCGCCGCAGGCCCACCACCTTGATGTCCTCGACGGCATCGTTGCGGGCGAGGCCGGATGCCTTGGCCATGTGCGGCCCGCGCGCCAGGAACGCCTCGATGTCCTCATGGCCGATGCGACCGGCCGGGCCGCTTCCCTGGACCTGCCTGAGGTCAATGCCCGCTTCCTTCGCACGCAGCCGCACGGCCGGCGACGCCAGCGGCCTTTCACCTTGCGCACGCGGCGCGCTGTTGACCTTGGACCTAGCGCCGTCATCCTCGGGCTTGTCCCGACGATCTACCGACCTTCCGGAACTGGTCGCGTCATATCCGTGTGGGACGGCGGATCCTCGGGACAAACCCGAGGACGACGGCGCCAGATTGGGTGATGACGGATTCACGCTCGACACCGGGCGAGCCCCCGTATCATCGGAGGTACTTTCAGCCGTCACTTCCGCCGGCATCGCACCGCCAACGACATTGCCCTCGCCGGCCACCTTCAGCCGCACGATGGGCGAGCCGATCGCCACGGTGTCGCCGATCTCGGCACCCAGCCACAGGATCTCGCCATCGACGGGGGAAGGGATTTCGACCGTGGCCTTGTCGGTCATCACGGCGGCAAGCATCATGTCCTCGCGCACAATGTCGCCGACCTTGACATGCCATTCGACGAGTTCCGCCTCGGCGACGCCCTCGCCGACATCGGGCAGCTTGATGATGTGTTCGCCCATGTCGGGCCTCCCCGTTCTAGGCTTCCAATGTTTCCGTAAGCGCCCGGCCGACGCGGGCCGGACCGGGGAAATAGTCCCATTCCTGCGCATGCGGATAGGGCGTGTCCCAGCCGGCGACGCGGGCCACCGGTCCCTCCAGATGGTAGAAGCAGTTTTCCTGCACAAGCGCGACCAGCTCCGCTCCGAAGCCGGAGGTCAGCGTCGCCTCGTGCACCACGACGCAGCGTCCGGTCTTCTTCACCGACGCCACGATGGTGTCGAGGTCGAGCGGCAACAGCGTCCTGAGATCGACGATCTCGGCATCGATGCCGGTCTCCTCGGCCGCCGCCTGCGCGACATAGACCATTGTGCCGTACGCCAACACCGTGACGGCGGAGCCGGCCCGGCGGATCGCGGCCTTGCCGAGCGGCACGATGTAGTGGCCGTCGGCGACCTCGCCCAGCTCGTGCTTCGACCACGGCGTCACCGGACGGTCGTGATGGCCGTCGAACGGACCGTTGTAGAGCCGCTTCGGCTCGAGGAAGATGACCGGGTCGGGATCTTCGATCGCCGCGATCAGCAGTCCCTTGGCGTCATGCGGGTTCGAGGGCACGACAGTCTTCAGCCCCGACACATGGGTGAACAACGCTTCCGGGCTCTGGCTGTGCGTCTGGCCGCCGAATATGCCGCCGCCGGTCGGCATGCGCACCACGATCGGGCAGGTGAAGTCGCCGTTCGAGCGATAGCGCAGCCTCGCGGCTTCCTGGGTCAGCTGGTCGTAAGCCGGGTACATGTAGTCGGCAAACTGGATCTCCACGCACGGCTTCAGCCCATAGGCGGCCATGCCGATGGCCGAGCCGACAATGCCGGATTCGTTGATCGGTGCGTCGAAGCAGCGGCTCTTGCCGTATTTCGCCTGCAGGCCTTGCGTGCAGCGGAACACGCCGCCGAAAAAGCCGACATCCTCGCCGAACACCACCACTTTCTCGTCGCGCTCCATCGACACGTCCATGGCGTCGCGAATGGCCTCGATCATGGTCCGCCTCGGCATGGCTCAGACCCCCGCCTGCTGGCGCTGGCGCCTGAGATGCGGCGGCATCTCGGCATAGAGCCCCTCGAACATGTCGCGCGTCGACGGCTTGCCGCCGGCGTGCAGCGTGCCGTGGCTTTCGGCCTCCTTCTGCGCCGCGATCACCGTATCGAGGATTTCCGCTTCGGCCTGCTTGTGCCGCTCCTCCGACCAGACGCCGAGCCGGATGAGATGGTTCTTCAGCCGCACCACCGGGTCGCCGAGCGGCCAGGCATCGGATTCGGTCTTCGGCCGGTAGGCCGAGGGATCGTCCGAGCTCGAATGGGCGCCGGCGCGGTAGGTGACATATTCGACCAGCGTCGGCCCCAGGTTGCTGCGCGCGCGCTCGGCCGCCCATTTCGCCACCGCATGGACGGCGAGATAGTCGTTGCCGTCGACGCGCAGCGCCGGGATGCCGAAACCCAGCCCGCGCGCGGCGAAAGTGCCCGCGCCGCCGCGCGCTATGCCTTGAAACGTCGAGATTGCCCACTGGTTGTTGACGACATTGAGCACCACGGGCGCCTTGTAGGTGGAGGCGAACACCAGCGCCGAATGGAAGTCGGATTCCGCGGTCGAGCCGTCGCCGATCCAGGCCGCGGCGATCCTTGAGTCGTTCGAGATCGCCGAGGCCATAGCCCAGCCGACCGCCTGGATATACTGCGTCGCCAGATTGCCCGAGATCGAGAAGAAGCCGTGCTCCTTCGACGAATACATGATGGGCAATTGCCGGCCCTTCAGCGGGTCGGCCTCGTTGGAATAGATCTGGTTCATCATCGTGACCATCGGGTAGCCGTCGGCGATGAGCAGCCCGGCCTGCCGATAGGTCGGGAAATTCATGTCGCCGGGGGCGAGCGCCTTGCGGAAGGCGCAGCTCACCGCCTCTTCGCCCAGATGCTGCATGTAGAAGGAGGTCTTGCCCTGCCGCTGCGCCATCTGCATGCGCGCATCGAAGGTCCTCAGCGTCATCATGTGGCGCAGGCCTTCGAGCAGTTCCTCGTCGGAGAGCAGCCCCGCCCACGGCCCCACCGCCTCGCCGGCGCGGTTCAGCACCCGGATGATCGAGAAGGCCATGTCGCGGATGATGCGCGGATCGACATCGATTTCGGGGCGCGGCACCGAGCCGGCCGCGGCAATGGTCACGTTGGAGAAATCAGGCGTGCCGCCCGGCCGCACCTCGGGCTCCGGAACATGGAAGCGCAACATCCCAGCATCGGCCATGACCTTCGTCCTCCATGTCGCCCGGCACCGATATTTGCATATCCGCGCCGCCAGTGCGAATTCACCGGGCAAGCCTCCGGGCATCGGGCCGGCCAAGCCGGCCGATACAGCCTGCCGCGCACCAAGATGAAGATATGTCGGCGAAATTTCTTGTCGATGTTGGGCGGCGCCGCGCAATTAGGTGCAAGGTCGCGTGAGGTTTGTCGCCAGATAAGGTGATTGCTTGGCAAGCTTGGCTGCCGCGCCCACTTTCACGCCTGCGGAAGAAAAGAAAAGGCGCCGGTTCGCCAAGCCAGGCGCATTCCTCTCCCCCGTCGATCGGGGGAGAGGTGTCGAGCGCAGCTCGACGGAGTGGGGGTCGACCTTTCATCGAAGCGATGCTCCGCCTGATTGCCTGGGTTTTCTTCCTCGCCGGGGTTGCGCGTGTCTTGCGGCGGCGGCGCGTTTGGCAAACGGCTTCCCCCACTCCGTCCCGGCTGCGCCGGGCCACCTCTCCCCCCTCCGGAGGGAGAGGAAAGGCGCCAAGCTTTGGCGAACCCGCGCTGTTCTTCTCCCCATGGAAGGAGAGAAAGGCGTCAACCTTGGCGAACCCGCGCCCTTCCTCTCCCCCGTCGATCGGGGGAGAGGTGTCGAGCGCAGCTCGACGGAGTGGGGGTCGATCTTCCCTCGAAGCAGTCCTTCGGAGTTGAACTGGAAGACGTTCACTCCGCCCCAACATCATGCTAACCACCCTCGATGGCACAGAAGAAAGCATACGAAGTGGATTCCTGGCTCGCGAAGCCGGACCCGCGCATGGCGATCGTCCTGCTTTATGGCCCCGATCGCGGCCTTGTCTCGGAGCGCGCCAAGGCTTTTGCCGCCGCGACCGGCCTGCCGCTCGACGACCCCTTCTCGGTGGTCAGGCTCGACGGCTCCGAAGTCGAGCGCGACGAGGGCCGGCTGCTCGACGAGGCGCGCACCGTGCCGATGTTTTCCGACCGCCGCCTGCTGTGGGTGCGCAATGCCGGCGGCCAGAAGGCGCTGGCCGACGACGTCAAGGCGCTGACGGCGGAGCCCGTGCGGGACGCGATCATCCTCATCGAGGCCGGCGATCTCAAGAAGGGCGTCGGGCTGCGCGCCGTCGTCGAGGCGGCCGACAACGCCATGGCGCTGCCCTGCTATGCCGACGAGGCCAGGGACATCGATGCCGTGATCGACGACGAGCTGCGCAAGACCGGCGCGACGATGACGCTTGAGGCAAGACAGGCGCTGCGCCGCAATCTCGGCGGCGACCGGCTGGCCTCGCGCGGCGAGATCGACAAGCTGCTGCTTTATGTCCATGGCCAGAAGGAAATCGGCCTCGACGACGTCAGGGCGATGTCCGGCGACGTTTCCGGCGCGTCCTTCGACGATGCCGTCGACGCGCTTCTCGAAGGCAAGGTCGGCGAGTTCGACACCGCCTTCACCCGCCATTGCCAGGCAGGCGGCCAACCCTTCCTGGTGCTGTCCTCGGCGATGCGGCAGTTTCAGGCGATGCAGTCCATGCGCGGCCAGATGGAGGCCGGCGGCCGCAATGCCGCGTCGGTGGTGGCGGCGGCGCGCCCGCCGGTTTTCTTCTCGCGCCGCAAGCTGGTGGAGAAGGCGCTGGAACGCTGGAGCGTCGAGGCGCTCGGCCGCGCGCTGACCCGGCTGCAGACCGCCGTGCTGCAGACGCGGCGAAGGCCGGACCTGTCGGTGGCGCTGGCAAGGCAGGCGCTGCTCGGCATCGCGGTGGAAAGCGCGAGGCTGGCACAGCGTTAGGCCCTTTCGGCACCGGGCGCCTGCCTCCGTTGGTCAATTCCCTCCGTTGGTCAATTCATTGTCATGGCGCCTACCGGCTCAAAGGTCGGCAGCGCCTGTGGAAAGACCAGCACCGCCGCGCCATAGAGCAGCAGAGCGATCCCCGACAGCTTCGCGATCCCATTTCCAGACGGCAGGGTCTTTTCCGCGAATATCAGCAAGGTGACCACGGCCATTGCGGCAACGTTCATGATCCCGAGAGGAAAGAGGGCGAGAAACAGAAGCCAGCAGCAGCCCAGGCAGAAAAGTCCATGCTCCAGGCCCATGCGAACCGCGCCCCAGTAACCATCGCGCCATGAGGTCAGGATGAAGCCGATCGGCGTGCGGCATTTGGCCAGACACAGATCCTTCAGTGGGGAAAGTTGATAGGCGCCCCCAAGCATCAGCAGCGCGCCGCCGAAACGCGCGGCCGTCGCCGTGGACAATCCCACATGCCCGGCGAGCATCTCTGCACCCGCCGCGCCGGCAAAGGCGATAACGCCCATCACGCCCCAGACTAGCATGTACCCGGCCACGAACACCCAGCTCGAGACAAAGGTCTCGCCCCGGCCCCGTTTGCCCGCCTGGACCCGGTGAAATGTCAGGATCATGGGTGCGGCCGTCGGAAACATCATGGCAATCATCATGATCATCCAGACGGCAAGAAACAGCGGCGCCTTCATGCCCATGGTGAGCGAGTACATTTCCATGCGCATGTCCGCGCCCATGCCCGCCTGCTGCCGGATGAGCAAGGTCCATGCCGCCGCCGCGATAGCGATCAGCAGCGCGAGAATGATGTATCGCTGCAACGTCTGCACCATGGACGAAGTACGTCCCGTACCATGCGGCCAACGGCTACTGCTGGCCAGACCAGTTGATCGGGGCGTAGTGTCCGTTTCGGCGGGAATTGTCCCAGCTCATGCCATGGTCGCTGAATGTACTGCCTTCCGCCCCCATCGCCAAGGCGAGCCAGTCGGGATTGACGGGATGGCCGGTGGCCGCCCACATCTGCCCGTCCTCGCGCATCGTCGGCAGCGGCTCGACCGCCATTCGCATGACGCCGGCAATCTCCGCCGACCGCTTCTTGCCGTCTATCCGGTAGGTTATTGGTACCTTCTTGGCGCCGAGATTCGTGCCGATCAAGGGTGCCAGCACCGCCATCGGGCCGCCCGCGACGCCAGTGAAGATGGCGCCTAGCGCCTCTGTCTGCCTGTCATCGGCCCGTTCGTCGATATAGGCGGCGGCCGTCCAATTGCCGTCTGCCATCGGACCCGGCGTGTGGGCAACCATGGCGACGCTGAGCCCATCCAACCGGACGTCGCCGTAACTGCCCGTATCGATATGAAAGACCAGGCCGACGTCGCAAACGCCGTTCGTCGGCCTTGATGTCAGCTGCGCGTTGGTGGACAGCAGGCAAGGACACACGACATCGCAGCTACAGTTTTCGAAGTAACTTCCGGACAATTGCCAACGGACTGCCATTTGCACCTCCCATTTGCGTCAGGCGCGCGTCGGCATATTGCTTTGGCGAGGCGGTGCCATTTCACGCCTGTTGCAGGAATGGCAGATAGCCCTCGCCGCGACTGACCGGCACGCTAGGGCAATTAATTTAAGCCTTGTCTAATAGAGGTTACGCCGTTGCCGGGCACTGTCAAGCCGCGAGCGCGGCTGGCGACGGATGCCGATGGCGCTGCTTTTTCGCCAATCCCCAGCGCTTCAAACGAAAGGGCTGGCGGACAGCCAGCCCTCGTTTTCCCTGCGTTGTAGCTTCCGCTTTGTTGAAGTTCGCCGGCTAACTACCGCTCTTGTTTCAATCTCCGACACAGCTCGTCAAGCTGCTCCAGCGTCCGGTACGCCACGCGAATCTCGCCGCCTTTGTTCGTGTGGTCGATGGTCACGATCATGCCGAGCGTGCCGGTCATCAGCTTTTCCAGCGCCAGCGTGTCGGCGTCTTTTTCCGGCGCGCTTTTCGCCTGCTTCGGCTTCGCCGGGGTCGGACCGGCCAGCATCTGCGCCAGCGCTTCGGCCTGGCGCACCGAGAGCCCTTCCTCGACGATGCGCTTGGCAAGCCCCGCCGGGTCCTCCGCCGTCACCAGCGTGCGGGCATGGCCCGCCGACAACGCCCCGTCGACCAGCATGTCGCGGATCACGTCGGGCAGCTTCAGCAGCCGCAGCGTGTTGGCGACATGGCTGCGGCTTTTGCCGATGACCTGGCCGAGATCGGCCTGGGTGTAGCCGTGATCGTCGATGAGCTGCTGATAGCCGAGCGCTTCCTCGACCGGGTTGAGATCGGCGCGCTGGACGTTCTCGATGATTGCCAGTTCCAGCGCCGTGCGGTCGTTGACCTCGCGCACGATGACCGGGATCTCGGTCAATCCGGCGCGTTGCGCGGCACGCCAGCGCCGCTCGCCGGCGATGATCTCGTAGCGCCCGGCCTGCGACGGCGAAGGCCGCGCCACCACCGGCTGCACCACCCCATGCTCGCGGATCGATTGCGCCAGGTCGGTCAACTCGGCGTCGCCGAAATGCCGGCGCGGGTTTTTCGGATTGGGCGTCAGGAACTCGATCGGTACCTTGCCGTCGGCACTCATCCCAGGCTTCTCCGGCGCGCTCGGACGGTCGATCTCGCCGATCAGCGCCGCCAGCCCGCGGCCCAGTCTCTTTCTCGAAAGGTCTTCGCTCATTTCGGTTCCAGATTGTTTCGGTATCGAATCGGCTTTTGCTCCATGCGCGGCCGCTTGTTAAGCGGCGCGCAATTTACGCTCGCGGCGGATCACTTCCGACGCAAGCTGCAGATAAGCCTGGCTGCCGGAGCATTTGAGGTCGTAGAGGATCGCCGGTTTGCCGTAGGACGGCGCTTCAGACACCCGCACATTGCGCGGAATGATGGTCTCGTAGACCTTGTCACCCATATGCTCGCGCACGTCCTGCACCACCTGGTTGGCGAGGTTGTTGCGGCCGTCATACATGGTCAGCACGATGCCCTGGATGGTGAGATCCGGGTTGATCGAGCGGCGCACCTGCTCGACGGTTTCGAGCAGCTGGCTGAGACCTTCCAGCGCGAAGAACTCGCATTGCAGCGGCACCAGAACGGAATCGGCCGCCGCCATCGAATTCAAGGTCAAGAGATTGAGCGACGGCGGACAGTCGATCAGCACATAACCGAAACCAGCCGAACGCGCCGACGCGGCGCGCAGGGCGTTGCGCAGCCGCAGCACCCGGTCCGGCGCCGAGGCGATCTCCATCTCGATGCCGAGCAAATCGAGGGTCGATGGCACGATCGACAGGCCGGGCACGGCCGTCGGGATCGCCGCCTCCTCCAGCTCCAGCTCGCCGGTCAGCACGTCATAGGACGACACCGTGCGGTCCTTGCGGTCGATGCCGAGGCCGGTGCTGGCATTGCCTTGCGGATCGAGGTCGACGATCAGCACCTTCTCGCCGATCGCCGCCAGCGCGGTGGCCAGGTTGATGGCAGTGGTGGTCTTGCCGACACCGCCCTTCTGGTTGGCTACGGTGATGATTCGAGGGCCGTTCTTCATCATGGGTCTATGCCAGGAATTCATTTTGGGTCGCCAACAGAGATTCGGACAGGTCTTTGTTCAGACAGGTCGCACATTGGACAGTTCAAGGATGACGCCGCCAGGGTCGGTCATGCTTGGATGTTCTACCAGATCGAAGCTCCAGCGGTTAACGCTTTCTTGCACTTCGGCGCGGTAATCCCGGCCTTTGTGGAACAGCCCACGCGCGCCTGATGTCAGCCACGGCCCCGCCAGCTCAAGCAAGGTCGAAAGCGGCGCCAGCGCCCGCGCCGTGACGATTTCCGGTGCCGAAACAAGCGCATGGCTGTCATCGATGCGGCGCGCCACGACACGCGCCGGCAGGCCGAACTGGCCGACGACGGCTTGCAGGAATCCCGCTTTCTTGCGATTGCTTTCGACCAGGTCGATGCTGGCGCCGTCACGCTCGGCAAGCAGGAACGCCAGCACCAGTCCCGGAAATCCGCCGCCCGAGCCGATATCGACCCATCGCCGCGCTTTGTCCTCGATTCGCCAGAGCTGCGCGCTGTCCAGTATGTGGCGTTGCCAGACATCGCCTGCTGTCGACTGCGCGACAAGATTGATGCTGCGATTCCATTTCTGGAACATCTCTTCGAACGCCACCAGGCGATCGAATGTTTCACGTGAAACCGGACCGGCGGCGTTGCGCAGGCTCTCCCAGGAGGCAGCGCTCACGCGACGTCCCTTTGCGCGCTCTCGGAATGCCTGACATGAGCGACGATGATGGCCAGCGCCGCTGGCGTCATCCCTTCCATGCGCTGCGCGTCGGCAACCGAACGCGGTCGCCGCGCATGCATCTTCTGCTTCAGCTCGTTCGATAGTCCCGGCACCTCGGCGAAGTCGAGCGACTCGGGGATGAGCCGGCTTTCCTCGTGCCGGATCTGGGCGACGTCGCTCTTCTGGCGATCGAGATAGACTGAATATTTCGCTTCCGTTTCGAGGCGCTCCGCCGTCCTGGCGTCGATCGTCCCGAAATTCCCATCGATTCGGGCCAGCCAAGCCACGTCGACGCCGGGATAGGCGAGCAGCTCATAGGCGGATCTGCGCACGCCGTCGCGATTGACCTCCAGCCCGTGGCGCGCCGCCTCGTTGGGTGTCAGCTTGACGCCGAGCGCCAGCCGGCGCGCTTCGGCGAGACGCTGCTCCACCTCGCCAAACCGCCGCATCCGCCCGGCTGACGCTATACCCAGACTTGCAGCCAGCGGCGTCAGCCGCTCGTCGGCATTGTCGGCGCGCAGCGAAAGCCGGAATTCGGCGCGCGAGGTGAACATGCGGTAAGGCTCGCTGATGCCGCGGCTGGTCAGATCGTCGACCATGACGCCGATATAGGCTTCGGTGCGGCTGAGCACGACCTGCTCGCTGCCCGACGCCCGCCTTGCGGCATTGAGGCCCGCCAGCAGACCTTGCGCGGCGGCCTCCTCATAGCCGGTCGTGCCGTTGATCTGCCCGGCTAGAAACAGGCCCCCGACGCGCTTCGTCTCCAAGGTCGGATGAAGCTCGCGCGGGTCGACATGGTCGTATTCGATGGCATAACCGGGCTGCAGCATCACCGCTCGGTCCAGCCCCGGGATGGTCTTCAAGATTTCGAGCTGAACCTCCTCCGGCAGCGAGGTCGAGATGCCGTTGGGATAGACCGTGTCGTCGTCCAGGCCTTCCGGCTCTAGAAAAATCTGGTGGCCTTCGCGGTCGCCGAACTTGACGATCTTGTCTTCGATCGACGGACAGTAGCGCGGCCCGACGCCTTCGATCGAGCCCGAATACATGGCCGAGCGCCCGAGATTGGCGCGGATCAGTTCATGCGTGGCCGCGGTCGTGCGCGTGATGCCGCATTCGATCTGCGGCGTCTCGATGCGGTCGGTCAGCAGCGAGAACGGCACCGGTTCGTCATCCGCCGCCTGGCGTTCCAGCGACGCCCAGTCGATGGTGCGCCCGTCGAGGCGCGGCGGCGTGCCGGTCTTCAGCCGGCCGAGCTTGAAGCCTGCGCGGCTCATCGTCGCCGACAGCCCTAGGCTCGCTTGTTCGTTCATGCGGCCGGCGACAATCTTCTTCTCGCCGATATGGATCAGCCCGCGTAGGAAGGTTCCGGTGGTCAGGACCACCGCGCCGCTGGCAAGGCGCCGGCCATCGGCCAGGAGAACGGCGCGCAGGCATCCCGAATCGTCGATGTCGAAGTCGAGCACCTCGCCCTCGATCACATCGAGACCGTTCTGCTGCCGGATCGCTTCCTGCATGGCGAGCCGGTAAAGTTTCCGGTCGGCCTGGGTGCGCGGGCCGCGCACGGCTGGCCCCTTGCGCCGATTGAGCAGGCGAAACTGGATGCCGGCCGCGTCCGCCACCCGGCCCATCAGCCCGTCCATGGCATCGATCTCGCGCACCAGATGGCCCTTGCCGAGCCCGCCAATGGCCGGATTGCAGGACATCACGCCAATCGTGTCGAAACGAAGCGTCACCAGCGCTGTCCTGGCGCCCGCACGCGCAGCCGCGCTGGCCGCCTCGCTGCCCGCATGGCCGCCACCCACCACAACCACATCATAGTGATCGGTCATTTCAAACGTCCTGGATCCGAAGTTTGGTGGAGAGATGTCCCCGCAGCGGGACGGTGTCAAGAAACTTCGCGGGAGTTTCACGTGAAACAGGACGGCGAGCCTCATTGTAGTGTTTCACGTGCGTCACGTGTATCGACCGCCGGCGCCGCCCCCCGGCGCGGTGTCGGCACTCCTCCCTGGCACAGGGAGACAGCGCTGACCGCAAAGCCGGCACCTTCATTTACAAGGCTGATAATTGCCGAAACCGGAAATAACAGGGCCCTCTCCCCGTCTTTATAAGAGCATGCCGGATAAGAGAATGCCGGCAGGCAAGTACGGGGTAGCGCCGACGCTGGCGATTGACCCCGGCGCAGCCGTTTCACGTGAAACAACGTCGGGTTGGAGAGCCCCTCTGTTTCACGTGAGTCATCGGCCGGGCCCGTCGTGATAGAAGCCGAGGTCAGCGCTGCCCCTCATCCGCCTGCCGGCACCTTCTCCCCGTATAGGGACGGGGAGAAGGGAGGCTCGACGGCGTCCGCGCCCCGACAATGTTCCACGTGAATCATTTCCCGATGCAGAACTGCGAGAAAATCACATCCAGCATGTCCTCGACATCGACCGCGCCGACGATCCGGCCGAGCCGGTCGGCGGCCAGCCGCAGATCCTCGGCGCGCAGTTCCTGCCCGGCGTCCGGGCTCTCGGCCGCGCGCAGCAGGAAGCGGTTGGCTTCGCCTAGCAATTCAACGTGGCGAAGCCGTGAGGGCAGGATGTCGCCCGCTTCGGCGACCTGCGCGGCCGCGAGCCTGGCGATTTCGGTCAACAGCTCCGCCACGCCGGTCCCGTCCTTCGTCGAGATGGCGCGATCATAGCCCCCGGCAGCGGCTTGCCCGTGCACCAGATCGAGCTTGGTGCCCACGCGCAGGGTCGCGATCCCCTCGCGTTGAAGAGCAACGGGATGCGGGTCGGCCATATCCTCGAGGATGAGCAAGAGGTCGGCGCCATGCGCCTTGGATCGCGCCTTCTCGATGCCGATCGCTTCCACCTTGCCGGCCGCATCGCGCAGGCCTGCGGTGTCGGTCAGCCTGACCCGCAGGCCTTCGAGGTCAAGTACGATCTCGAGCAGGTCCCGCGTCGTGCCCGGCTCATCCGTTACAATAGCTGCATCGCGCCGCGCCAAAGCGTTGAACAGGCTCGACTTGCCGGCGTTTGGGGCGCCGAGGATAACGACCTCGAACCCGTCGCGGAGGATTTCGCCGGCACGAAACCCGGCAATGTGGCGGTCGATCTCCCCAATCATCGCCGAGACGTCAGACCAGACCGTGTCCGAAACGGACCCGGGAATATCGTCCTCGTCGGCAAAGTCGATCTCGGCCTCGATCATGGCGCGCGCATGGATCAGCCGCTGCCGCCAGCTCAGATAAAGCTCGGCTTGCGCGCCCTCGGCATTCTGCACCGCGAAGCGCCGCTGCGCCTCGGTCTCGGCGTTGACCAGATCGGCCAGCGCTTCCGTCCTTACCAGATCGACCTTGCCATTGAGGAAGGCCCGGCGCGTAAACTCGCCCGCTTCGGCGTGCCTGACGCCTTCGAAACCGGCGATCGTCTCCAACAGCCTCGCCACCACGGCGCGGCCGCCATGCACCTGGAATTCCGCCACGTCCTCGCCGGTGAAGCTGCCGGGGCCGGGGAAAAAGATCACCAGGCCACTGTCGAGCACGCCGCCATCGGGCGCCCGCAGCTTGCGCAGGCTGGCCACGCGGCCCTTAACCATACCGCCGGCGATCGTTTCGACAACGAATCGAGTCTTTGGCCCCGAAATGCGGATGACGGCGACGCCGGCGGGCAGGCGGCCGCTGGAAAGCGCGACGATGGTGTCGGCCGAAATCATTTGCCCGCCTTGTTGGACCGCCCTAGCTTCACTATCCAACCCCTGTTTCGCCGGACCGCTCATCGTGACACTGCCTGCGCAAAATCTGCTTGCCGACGAAGCCAGCCCCTATTTGCAGCAGCACAGCGGCAATCCGGTGCATTGGCGGGCCTGGTCGCCGGCGTCGCTTGACGAGGCGAGGGCGCTGGATCGGCCGATCCTGCTGTCGATCGGCTATGCCGCCTGCCACTGGTGCCACGTCATGGCCCATGAAAGCTTCGAGAATGACGACGTCGCCGCCGTCATGAACCGTCTGTTCGTCAATATCAAGGTCGACCGCGAGGAGCGTCCCGACATCGACCAGATCTACATGGCGGCGCTGTCCTCGATGGGCGAGCAGGGCGGCTGGCCGCTCACCATGTTCCTGACCTCGGACGGCAAGCCTTTCTGGGGCGGCACCTATTTCCCGCGCGAGCCGCGCTATGGCCGCCCGGGCTTCATCCAGGTCATGGAGGCGATCGACAAGGCCTGGCGCGAGAAAAGAGCAAGCCTGAACCAGAGCGCCGACGGGCTGACTTCGCATGTCGAAACCCGGCTCGCCGGCGCGCATGCCCGCACCGCGCTCGACCGCGACACGCTTGCCGCGCTCGCCAGAGGCATAGACGGCATGATCGACAAGGATCTCGGCGGCCTGCGCGGCGCGCCGAAATTCCCCAATGCGCCATTCATGCAGACACTGTGGCTGTCCTGGCTGCGCGACGGCGATACCGGCCATCGCGACGATGTCCTGTTGAGCCTCGAACGGATGCTGGCCGGCGGCATCTACGATCATGTCGGCGGCGGTCTCAGCCGCTATTCCACCGACGCGCAATGGCTGGTGCCGCATTTCGAAAAGATGCTCTACGACAACGCGCAGCTCATCCGTTTTTGCAACTGGGCCCATGCCGCGAGCGGGAAGTGTTTGTTCCGGGTCCGAATCGAGGAGACCATCGGCTGGCTGCTGCGCGAGATGCGCCTCGATGGCGGCGCCTTCGCCGCCAGTCTCGATGCCGACAGCGAGGGCGAGGAGGGCCTTTTCTACACCTGGAGCCGGGAAGAGATCGAGACCGCGCTCGGCGACGATTCACCGTTGTTTTTCAACAACTTCATGCTCTCCAGCCCACCCGGTTGGGAAGGCAAGCCCGTTGTCCACCAGACGCAGGCCCAGCAGGTGCAAGGCATTGCCGAGCAGCCGCTTCTGGCCGCTCTCAAGGCAAGGCTGCTGGCAGTCCGTGAACGGCGCGTCAGGCCAGGCCGCGACGGCAAGGTCCTCGCCGACTGGAACGGCCAGATGATCGCAGCACTCGCCGAGGCCGGCCGCTCGCTGGCGCGGCAAGACTGGATCGACGCGGCCAAGACCGCATTCGACCAGATCGCCTCTTCCGCCGAGGGCGGACGGCTGCCGCATTCCATGCTCGGCGCCAAGAAACTGTTCCCGGCCCTGTCGAGCGACTATGCGTCGATGACCGATGCGGCGATCGCCCTGTTCGAAGCCACCGGCGATTGGAGCTACGCCGATCGGGCCCGGCAATTCGTCGAGCAGCTCGACCGCTGGCACGCCGATGCCGACGGCACCGGCTATTATCTCACGGCATCCGATAGCACCGACGTGCCGATCCGCATCAGGGGCGATGTCGACGAGGCTATTGCGTCGGCCACCGGCCAGGTCATCGAGGCGCTGGTCCGGCTCGCCGCGCTGACCGGCGATCTCGACCTGCAGGAGAAAGCGACGAAAGTCGCCGAACATGCCGCCGGCCGCGCGGCGCACCAGGCCTATGGACAGGCCGGCATCGTCAACGCCTCGGCGCTCGCCATAGAGCCGCTAAAGCTGGTGCTTGTGGACGATCTGGCGGTTCCGACGCTCGTTCCAGTAGCGAATCGCAATCCCGATCCGCGTCGGGTGGATATTGTGGTGGCGATCGGTACACAGGCGAATCGAACGCTGTTGCCGGGCGGGATCCTGCCTCCCGCCGACAGGCCGGGCGCGTGGCTGTGCACGGGGCAGGTGTGTTTGCCGGCGGTGAGCGATCCGGATGAATTGGAAGGGCTATTGCGACGAAGACCACAGAGTTCGTCATCCTAGGGCGAAGCTCCGTCGCGGAGACCCTAGGATCCATGCCGTGACTTTCGAGCGCTGCAACAGGTGGAAGATCCAGTCCGCCGCGCTCTTTGGCCGAGGCCATGGCATGGATCCTCGGGTCAAGCCCGAGGATCACGAAGAAGTGGAGTTCGCTCTGCGAACTACGTATTCATCGAATCGAAGAAGTCCGCGTTGGTCTTGGTCTGCTTCAGCTTGTCGATGAGGAACTCGATCGCGTCGGTTGTTCCCATCGGCGCCAGGATGCGGCGCAGCACGAAGATCTTCTGCAGGTCAGCGCGCGGCACCAGCAGGTCTTCCTTGCGGGTACCCGACTTCAGAATGTCCATGGCCGGGTAGATGCGCTTGTCGGCCACTTTGCGGTCGAGCTGGATTTCGCAGTTGCCGGTGCCCTTGAACTCTTCGAAGATGACTTCGTCCATGCGGCTGCCGGTATCGATCAGCGCGGTGGCGATGATGGTCAGCGAACCGCCTTCCTCGATGTTGCGGGCAGCACCGAAGAAGCGCTTCGGACGCTGCAGCGCATTGGCGTCGACGCCGCCGGTCAGCACCTTGCCGGAGGACGGCACCACGGTGTTGTAGGCGCGGCCGAGGCGGGTGATCGAATCGAGCAGGATGACGACGTCGCGGCCATGCTCGACCAGCCGCTTGGCCTTCTCGATGACCATTTCGGCGACCTGCACGTGGCGCACCGCCGGCTCGTCGAAGGTCGAGGAGATCACCTCGCCCTTCACCGAGCGCTGCATGTCTGTCACTTCCTCCGGCCGCTCGTCGATCAGAAGCACGATCAGGTAGCATTCCGGATGGTTGGCGGTGATCGAGTGGGCGATGTTCTGCATGAGAACCGTCTTGCCGGTACGCGGCTGCGCGTTGATCAACGCGCGTTGGCCCTTGCCGATCGGCGCCACCAGATCGATCACGCGCGGCGAGATATCCTTGGAGGTCGGGTTGTCGATCTCCATCTTCAGCCGCTTGGTCGGATAAAGCGGCGTCAGATTGTCGAAGTGGATCTTGTGGCGGATCTTTTCGGGATCGTCGAAATTGATCGTGTTGACCTTGAGCAGCGCGAAATAGCGCTCGCCCTCTTTCGGGCTGCGGATCGGCCCTTCGACCGTATCGCCGGTCTTGAGCGAAAAGCGCCGGATCTGCGAGGGCGAAATATAGATGTCGTCGGGACCGGGCAGATAATTGGCGTTGGCCGAGCGCAGGAAACCGAAACCGTCCTGCAAGACTTCGACCACGCCGTCGCCGATGATCTCGATGTCCTGGGCGGCCAGCTTCTTGAGGATTGCGAACATCAGCTCCTGCTTGCGCATGACGCTGGCGTTCTCCACCTCGAGCGATTCGGCATAGGCGATCAGCTCTGGCGGTTTCTTGTTCTTGAACTCGGTGAGTTTCATTTCTTGCATTAGGATAGACTCTGGGTAGGCTTTTGGGAGGAAATCGGCGGGATGCGATAAATGCCGGGCGCGGCCAAAAGCAATGAAGGGCGGCGCATGACGGGAAGGAAGACCCGTCTTTTATCGTCGGCCGGCTGAAAGAGCAAGCCGCCTTTTAGCAGGTCGTGAGAGAGATCCGAAGGTTCAGAACGGCTTGACGACGACCAGGATCACGATAGCGATCATCAGCAATGTGGGGACCTCGTTGACGATCCGCCAGTGCCTCGCGGGTTTTTCGTTACGATCCTCAGCGAATTTTCGCACAGCGCCGGCCAGATAGCCGTGGATGCCCGACAGAACCAGCACCAGCGCGATCTTGCCGTGCAGCCAGCCGCCCTGGAAACCGAAACCTTTCCAGGCCAGCCATAGGCCGAACACCCAGGTGACGATCATCGCCGGGTTGATGATGCCGCGCAGCAGCCGGCGCTCCATCACCTTGAAAGTCTCCGACTGCACCGAACCCTTCTCGGCATCGGCGTGATAGACCAGCAGCCGCGGCAGATAGAGCATGCCCGCCATCCACGAGATGACGGCAAGAACGTGGATCGCCTTGGCCCAGAGATAGAAGCCGTCTGGGGCCGCCAGAAACAGCAGCGCGGTGAGCACGACCAGGGCCGCGATGCCGATCACCATGCGCATCATCGCCTGGCCCGTGCTGTTGGTGTTGCTCATCCCGGCCATCAGCGTGTCGCGCTCCTCACCAGTTTCACCATGGCCTCGACATGCGCAATCGGCGTTTCCGGGGTAATGCCGTGGCCAAGATTGAAGATCAACGGTCCGCTTCCCAGGCTCTCCAGGATCGCGCTGACGCCGTCGGCCAGCACCTTGCCGCCGGCGACCAGCCGCAGCGGATCGAGATTGCCCTGGACGGCCCCTTCCCGCTGCAACGCCTTCGCTGTCTCCAGCGGCACCGTCCAGTCGATCCCCAGCCCCGTGACGCCGGTCTTCTCGCGATAGCTCCGGTAGCGCGCGCCGGCGCCCTTGGGAAAACCGATGATCGGCACATCGGGATGGACCGCTCGAACCTGCCTCACGATCTCGGCCACCGGCTCGACGCAGAACAGCTCGAAACAAGCATCGTCGAGCACGCCGGACCAGGAATCGAATATCTGCACCACATCGGCGCCGGCCTCGATCTGCCTGATGAGATAGGCGGCCGAATGATCGGTCAGCACCTTGAGCAGCCGACGAAACGCCGCCGGCTCCCGATAGGCGAACAGCCGCGCCGGCGCCTGGTCCGGCGTGCCGTGCCCGGCGATCATGTAGGTCGCCACCGTCCACGGCGCGCCGCAGAAGCCGATCAGGGTGGTTTCATCGGGCAGTTTCGCCCGCAACCGGCGAACCGTCTCGTAGACCGGTTCGAGATTCACGTGAAACACCGTGCTGTCCAGGGCCGCGATTTCAGCCGCCGTGATCGGCGTCAGCAGCGGCCCTCGCCCCTCTTCGAAGCGTACGTCGCGGCCAAGCGCATGCGGAACGACAAGGATGTCGGAGAACAGGATCGAGGCGTCGAAGCCGAAGCGCTCGATCGGCTGCATGGTCACCTCGAAGGCAAGGTCGGGATCATAGCAGAGGTCGAGGAATGAACCTGCGCGTCGGCGCGTCTCGCGGTATTCCGGTAGATAGCGCCCGGCCTGGCGCATCATCCAGAGCGGCGGCGGAAACACCGTCTCACCCTTCAGCACGTCCAGCATGATCCGTCTTGCAGGCATAGAGCGCTCGCCTCTCCCGGCTTCCCTATAATCAAATATCTTATTTTAAAGAATCTTCTGATTCTAAGAGTCTGTTGGTTGTGGTGGTTGTCACCTGTCCCGCTTTGGCCGTCAAAACACCAGCAAGCATATTGTCGCGCATTTCCAGTCGACCCTTGCATGGTTCTGGGGACGAGCCGGAATCTTCCATTGGACTCAACACGCTAGAGCAGCGATCCTGCAGGTACGTCCTGTGGACGGACAAAAGGCAGAAATCTTCGTCCACGGACTTGTCCCCAGCCGCCCGACGAAGCCTACAGCGCATCGAATTGTGGACAAACCGGCATCTGATACAGTCGCTCCGGCCGGCGGGTTTTCCGAACCCTGCTTTATCCACATCCGCCCACAGCCCTAGGTAAAACCCTGTGAACAAACCCCAGAGCTTCTTCCACCTGCACCTGATCTCCGACGCCACCGGCGAAACGCTGCTCGCGGCCGGCCGTGCGGCTTCGGCGCAATACAAGGATGCGCGCGCCATCGAGCACATCTACCCGCTCATCCGAACCGAAAAACAGGTGGCCAAAGTGTTCGAGGACATCGAGGAGGAGCCGGGCATCATCCTCTATACCGTCGTCGACCAGAAGCTGGCGCGCGGCATCGACGAGCGTTGCGCCGCCATGGGCCTGCCCTGCGTCTCCGTGCTGGAGCCGGTGCTCACCGTCTTCCAGTCCTATCTGGGCACGCCGGCCGGCCGCCGCGTCGGCGCCCAGCACGTCCTCGATGCCGAATATTTCCGCCGCATCGACGCACTCAACTTCACCATGGAACATGATGACGGCCAGTTGCCGGCCAATATGGACGATGCCGACATCGTGCTGGTCGGCATTTCGCGCACGTCCAAGACGCCGACCAGCATCTATCTCGCCAACAGGGGCATCAAGACCGCCAACATTCCGATCGTGCTCGGCGTGCCGGTGCCCGAAAGCCTGGTCAACGCCAGGACGCCGCTGATCGTCGGCCTTGTCGCCACCGCCGAACGCATCTCGCATGTCCGCCAGAACCGCATCCTTGGCAACAGCAGCGCCTATGTGCCAGGCGACTATGTCGACCGCGCCGCCATCAATGAGGAGCTCGCCTATGCCCGCCAGATCTGTACCCGCCATGGCTGGCCGATGATCGACGTCAGCCGCCGCTCGATCGAGGAGACGGCGGCGGCAATCGTTGCCCTGCGGGGGAAGACGCGGTAGGTGCAGATGAGAGAAGTGAGGGGTGCGCGACGGAACGCCAATCCTGGGTGAACCAGCATGACCGAAAAAATCATCCTCGCCTCCGGCAGTCCGTTCCGCAAGACGATGCTCCTCGGTGCCGGCATCGACGTCGAGGCGGTTGCGCCTGATGTCGACGAGCGCGCGCTCGAGGCGCCCCTGCAAGGCAGCGGCGCCTCGCCCGAGGATGTCGCGCTGGTGCTGGCCGAAGCCAAGGCCACCGAAGTAAGCGAGCGCAGGCCCGGCGCGTTGGTGCTCGGCTGCGACCAGACGCTGTCGCTCGGCGACGAGGTGTTCCACAAGCCGGCCGACATGGAAGGGGCGCGCCGCCATCTGCTGGCGCTGTCGGGAAGGACCCATCAGCTCAACAGCGCCGCGGTCCTGGTCCGCGACGGCGAGGTGCTGTGGCGCCATGTCGGCATCGCCAGCCTCACCATGCGCAAGCTCGATCCGGCCTTCATCGGCCGCCACCTGGCGCGCGTCGGCTCAAGGGCGCTGTCGAGCGTCGGCGCCTACCAGGTCGAAGGCGAAGGCATCCAGCTCTTCGAGAAGATCGAGGGCGACCACTTCACCATTGTCGGCCTGCCGCTGCTGCCGCTGCTGGCCGAACTGCGCACGCTGGGAGCGATCGATGGCTGAGGCGACCAAAAAGGCCTTCGTCACCGGTCACCCGATCAAGCATTCGCGCTCGCCGAAGATCCACGGCCACTGGCTGGCCAGATACGGCATCGACGGCAGCTACCAGGCGATCGATGTCGCGCCGCAGGATTTCGCCGAATTCCTGAGCACATTGCAAGCGAACGGCTATCTCGGCGGCAACGTCACCATCCCGCACAAGGAGGCGGCGTTCGCCCTGATCGAGCGCCGTGATGAGGCAGCCCAGCAGATCGGTGCCGTCAACACGCTGTGGCTGGAGGGCGGCCAATTGTGGGGCGGCAACACCGACAGCCATGGCTTCGCCGCCAATCTCGACGATCATGCGCCGGGTTGGGCAATCAATGGCCCGGCGGTGGTGCTCGGCGCCGGCGGGGCCTCGCGCGCCGTCATTCACGCGCTGAAGCAACGCGACGTGAGCGATATCCGCATCGTCAACCGCACGCTTGCCCGGGCGGTGGAATTGCGCGACCGGTTCGGCGCCGGTGTCTCCGCGCATGGCGTGGCGGCGACCGGTGAACTGCTTGCCGATGCCGGCCTGCTCATCAACACCACGGCGCTTGGGATGCAAGGCAATGAGGGTCTGGCCGCCGACCCGGCCCTTTTGCCGGACCACGCGATCGTCACCGATATCGTCTATGTGCCGCTCGAGACGCCGCTGCTTGCGGCGGCAAGCGCGCGCAAGCTGAAGACGGTGGACGGCCTCGGCATGCTGCTCAACCAGGCGGTGCCGGGTTTCGAGCGCTGGTTCGGCGTGCGGCCCCAGGTCACACCCGAATTGCGCGCGCTCGTCGAAGCCGATCTGGCGCCAAAACCATGATCGTGCTCGGCCTCACCGGTTCGATCGGCATGGGCAAGTCGACCACCGCGAAAATGTTTGCCGAGGCCGGCATCCCGGTCCACGATTCCGACGAGACGGTGCATCGCCTCTATGCCGGCAAGGCAGCCCCCCTGGTCGAGGCCGCGTTTCCAGGAACCACCGGCGCCGGAGGCGTCGACCGGGCAAAGCTCGGCGCTCGGGTGCTTGGCGATGCGGCCGCGCTGAAAAGGCTGGAAGCGATCATCCATCCGCTGGTGCGCGCCGACGCCGACGCGTTCCTGGCGCGCAACCGCGCCGCCGGCGAGCCGCTTGCCGTTCTCGACATTCCGCTCCTGTTCGAGACCGGCGGCCGCGACCGCGTCGACAAGGTCGTCGTCGTCACCGCGCCGGCCGAAGTCCAGCGCCAGCGCGTGCTGGCGCGGCCCGGCATGAGCGAAGAGAAACTCGCCTCCATCCTCGCCAGCCAGGTGCCGGATGCGCAAAAGCGCCGCCAGGCCGACTTCGTCATCGACACCAGCCCGGGCCTGGATGCCGCGCGGGCTGAGGTCAAAGCTATCATCGCGGATTTGAGAGGTTAGATCGCTGCCTCTTTTCCTTCTCCCACAGGGGGAGAAGGAAAAAAGCCATTGCCCATTGCCATTTTGTTCCGCTCTCACGATTCTGCTTGCCAGGAGCGACTGATTCGATGCGTGAGATCATTTTCGATACGGAAACCACCGGCCTCGACATGCGCGACGACCGCATCATCGAGCTTGGCGGCGTCGAGCTGGTCAACCGCTTTCCAACCGGCAAGACCTTCCACCACTACATCAACCCGCAGGGCCGCTCGATCCATGCCGAGGCGCAGGCCGTGCACGGCATCAGCATGGCGGACCTGCAAGGCAAGCCGTCCTTTGCCGAGATCGTCGAGGAGTGGATCGCCTTCACCGACGGCGCCAAGCTGGTCGCCCACAACGCCACCTTCGACATCGGCTTCCTCAATGTCGAGTTCGGCCGGCTCGGCCATCCGGCCGTCGACATCGGACGCGTCGTCGACACGCTGGCGCTGGCGCGGCGCAGGCATCCGATGGGTCCCAATTCGCTCGACGCGCTCTGCCGGCGCTACGGCATCGACAATGCGCGGCGCACCAAGCACGGCGCCTTGCTGGATTCGGAGCTGTTGGCCGAAGTCTATATCGAGCTGATCGGCGGCAAGCAGACGGCTCTGATCCTGGACACCGTTTCAGTGCAGATGAACGGCGCGGGCGAAGTGGCAGACATCGATATCTCGGTCGGCGCACGGCCGATCGCCCTGCCCCCGCGGCTGAGCGAAGCCGAGCGCGCTGCGCATGCCGGCATGGTCGCCACGCTTGGCGAGAAGGCGCTTTGGCTGAAGGTGATGGGCGCCTAGGACGCGTCGTTCTCCTCGCCTTCGTCATCGTACGGCGGAGCAGGAGCGAAGCGACGTCGCGGAGACCCTAGGATGACGAGGTCGGGGGCTCTGCGGCCAAACCGGCCGCACCAGCCTCGAAAACGAAAAACCCGGCGCGAGGCCGGGTCTTTCTGCAATATCCGTACGAGCCGGAATCAGCTCACCTGGACCTTCGACGCCGCCTGGTCCTCGGCCAGCTTCTGCTGGAACATCTGCGCGAAATCGATCGGGTCGAGCATCAGCGGCGGGAAGCCGCCATTGCGCGTTGCCTCGGCGATGATCTGCCGGGCGAACGGGAACAGCAGCCGCGGGCATTCGATGAACAGGATCGGCAGCATGTGTTCCTGCGGGAAGCCACTGATGGCGAAAACGCCGCCATAGACCAGCTCGACGTTGAACAGCACTTCCTGGTCGAAGGAGGCCTTGGCGTTCAGCGTCAGGTTGACGTCGAATTGCTTGTCGGAGAGCG
This sequence comes from Mesorhizobium sp. B2-1-3, assembly GCF_006442495.1. Classification (NCBI taxonomy): domain Bacteria; kingdom Pseudomonadati; phylum Pseudomonadota; class Alphaproteobacteria; order Hyphomicrobiales; family Phyllobacteriaceae; genus Mesorhizobium; species Mesorhizobium sp. B2-1-3. The sequence goes on along the minus strand of NZ_VFWL01000001.1, from coordinate 415,553 downwards.
GATTGGCGTTGACGTTGACGTTGATGGCGATGCCGGGCGCCTTGTCGCGGCCGCGCAGCGAGTTCGGCGCGCCGGGACTTTCGAAGGAAAGGTCCTTCACATACTGGGCAAGGACGTTGAGCGAGGGCTGCGCCGTATTGCCGTTTCCGTTGGCGCCGACCGGCGCGTCATCTTTGCTGGCCATGAGCCTTGTGTCCTTTTGCCTGGGCAGCATTGCTGACCGAATTGAAATCGGGCGTTCGCTACCATGGCCGGCATGACAAGACAAGGTTTGCCGCCTTGCGACCGGAGGGGATCCAGACTGTGTCGAGATTCAGGTCAGGCCGGCATCACCTGAACATCAATAGCCTCAATCGTCCTTCAGGCGGCGCCAGGGCGAATTGTGGTCCGGCCCGCGCTTGAAATCGTCTTCGCGCGAATAATCGCCGTCGTCGAGGTCGATGACCCTGTCGCGCGGCCGGCCGCGGAAGCCGCCGGCCGAGAAATTCGTCGCCACCACGATGCGGCCCTTGAGCCTGCGCCAGGCAAGATCGCGCACCGGCGGCAGGAACAGGAGAATGCCGAAAATGTCCGATATGAAGCCCGGGATGATCAGCAGGATCGCGGCGAGCACGATCATGGCGCCGTGCGCGAGCTGGCGGCTCGGATCGCGGCCGGCGCCCATCTCGGTGCTGATGCGGCTCATGACGCCAAAACCCTGATGCCTGAGCAGCAGCGCCCCGGCGATGCTCGAGGCGAGCACCAGGCCGACCGTCGCCAGCGCGCCGATCTGGCGCCCGACTATGACGAAGCCGGCGATCTCCAGCAGCGGAAGCGCCAGAAGAAAAACGGGAAATAACGAAATGCGCAAGTCTTGCCGATCCTTCCGATCGTTCTGGCGTTGGTCTGTTTTGCCCGCCAGCGGCCGCCGGCCGCTGGCGCCGAGGCTGTTAGATAGGTATGGCTGCCTTTGATTTGAATGATTGCGCCTTGCGTTCTATATGGTTTGCATGTTGAACGCTATGCGACCGCTGCCCTGTTGGCCGGGCGGTCCGGCCGAGGGCAGGATTGATTGGCGGAAGATATGGGTTTCTTCGACTTCGGCACGATTTTCTTTCTGATTGCGGCAGTTGTGATCTTTTTCCAGCTGCGCAATGTGCTGGGCCGTCGTACCGGCAGCGAACGGCCGCCTTTCGATCCCTATACCGCCGCCCGCACCGGCGACAAGGATGCGCAGAAATCCGAGAATGTCGTGTCGCTGCCGCGCAAGCGCCAGCCCGGCGAGCCGGCCGGCGAGGTCTATGCGGCCATCGACGCCTTTGCCAAGCCCGGCACCGACCTCAACAAGGGCCTGCGCACGATCAAGGACAACGATCCGTCCTTCGACCCGAAGGGTTTCGTCGACGGCGCCAAGATGGCTTACGAGATGATCGTCATGGCCTATGCCGACGGCGATCGCAAAACGCTGAAGAACCTTCTGTCGCGCGATGTCTATGACGGTTTCGTCGCCGCGATCGGCGAGCGCGAGGCGCGGTCGGAAAAGATCCAGTCTTCCTTCGTCGGCATCGACAAGGCCGACATCGTCTCGGCCGAGATGAAGGGCGGCGAGGCGCATGTCACGCTGCGCATCATCAGCGAGCTGATTTCGGCGACGCGCGACAAGGCCGGTGCGGTCATCGACGGCGACCCCGAAACCGTCGCCGAGGTCAAGGACGTCTGGACCTTCGCCCGCGACACGCGCTCGCGCGACCCGAACTGGAAGCTCGTCGCCACCGAAGAAGAAGATTGAATCCCTGACCGCGGCGGGCCTGTCGTGTCCTTCCATCAGGCATTCAGCGAAAGATCCTTCGGCGCTCTGCCCGGCTGGGATGACGACGACCATCTGGCGGCCTTCGAGGCCTTTCGCCGCTCTGCCTTCCATGTCCTGGCCAAGCCCTATCGCAGCGGCGCGCTCGGCGTCGATTTCGACGCCTTTGCCGGTGCCTATGCCGAGGCGCGCGCGGCCCCTCCTGCCAGCCGGTCGGAGGCCCGCGCCTTCTTCGAGCGTCATTTCGTCCCCATGCTGGTGCGTCCAGAGACCGGCGCCGGCCTCGTCACCGGCTTCTACGAACCGGAGGTCGAGGCCTCGCCGGTGCGCACGGAGCGTTTTGCCGTGCCGCTGCTGTCGCGTCCCGCCGATCTCGTCGACATCGACGACGCCAACCGGCCCGACGGAATGGACCCCTATCTCGCTTTCGCGCGCCGGACGCCGGACGGGCCGGCCGAATATTTCGACCGTGGCGCGATCGAGCGCGGCGCGCTCGCCGGCAAGGGACTGGAGATCGCCTGGCTGGCCGACAGGGTCGATGCATTCTTCATCCATGTGCAGGGCGCGGCGCGGCTTCTCATGACCGACGGCAGGCTGTGCCGCGTCACCTATGCGGCCAAGTCCGGCCAGCGCTTCACCGGACCCGGCAAGGTGTTGAGCGAGCTCGGCGAGATCCCGCTGGAAAACGTGACGATGCAGTCGATCCGCGCCTGGTTCAGGGCGCATCCCGGCCGCGTCGACGAGATCCTGTGGCGGAACCGTTCCTATATCTTCTTCCGCGAGGCCGCGGTCGAGGACGCAACGCTCGGGCCGATCGCCGCCGCCAAGGTGCCGTTGACGCCGGGTCGCTCGATCGCCGTCGACCGGCTGCTGCACACATTCGGCACGCCCTTCTACATCGACGCGCCATCGCTGACGGCTTTCGAGGCAAAACCGTTCCGGTGCCTGATGATCGCGCAAGACACGGGCTCCGCCATCACCGGGCCGGCGCGTGGAGATCTCTTCGCCGGCTCGGGCGACGCCGCCGGCGAGATCGCCGGCGTGGTGCGCAATCCGGCCGATTTCTACGCGCTGGTGCCGCGCCCGCTCGTCTCGGGTTCGAAGCCATGACCCGCCGCAGCGACAGGTTGAGCGAGGACGACCGGGTGCTGTGGAACTTGGTGGCGCGCACGGCCAAGCCGCTGAAGGGCAAGGCCGCCGTGCCTGTCCCGGATTTCGGCATCGAGGCGAAGCCGGCGCCGACGCAACAAGCCCGGCCCGTTGCCGGTCCGGCCGGCGCGCCTAAGCCGAAGGCCCAGCATGTCTCCCATGCACTCGACGAGCCGACGCTGGACAAATTGTCGAAAGGCCGGCTGCCCATCGAAGGCCGGGTCGACCTGCACGGCATGACGCAGGACGAAGCCTATTCGCTGCTGTTCTCCTTCCTGCACCGCGCGCATGCCGGCGGCATCCGCTATGTCCTGGTCATCACCGGCAAGGGCTCTTCGTCGGGCGGCGACGGCGTGCTGCGCCGCGCGGTGCCGGCCTGGCTGTCGACGCCGGCGTTCCGGCCGCTGGTCTCCAGTCACGACCACGCCGCGCGCAACCACGGCGGCTCGGGCGCGCTCTATGTCAGGCTGCGGCGGGTCCGGTCGTGAGGATGGGGTCGTGACCCCGTTCGGCGAGAGGCTGCGGGCGCTGAGGGCCGAGCGCGGCGTCACCCAGAAGGACATGGCCGCCGCCATCGGCGTCAGCGCCGCCTATCTGTCGGCGCTCGAGCATGGAAGGCGCGGCGCGCCGACCTGGACGCTGATCCAGAAGATCATCGGCTATTTCAACATCATCTGGGACGACGCGGAGGAACTGGCGCGACTGGCCGAAGGCTCGCATCCGCGCGTCAGGCTCGACACGTCGGGCCTGAGCCCGGCCGCGACCGAGCTTGCCAACCTCCTGGCCGAGAACATCGAAAAGCTCGACGAGGAGGAACTGCGCGGCATAACCTTCTCTATCCGAGCGGCGCTGGGGCGACGGCGGTAGGCCGGGTTTGCCCGGCTCTCGCGGCGGCTGAGCTCCCGATCGCGAAACGGCGGCCCGCCAGCAGCAGCCGGCGGGCCGCCGTGATGAGATCAGTTCTTGCCGGCCGTGCTGCCGCCATTGCCACCGCGGCCGTGATCACCATGGCCGCGGCCACCATTGCCGCCGCCAAGGCAGTCCGATGCGCCGGCGGCGCCGCAACAGCGGCCGCTCCACAGGTCGTTGAGATTGGTGTTGGCGCAGCTTCGAATGGTCTGATCGGCCAGAGCGGATCCGGCCATGCCCGACACCGCGACGGCGGCGAGAAGGGTGTTACGCAGGAAAGCAGTCATTTGAAGTCTCCATGGTTGGTTTCGGTTCACGGCTGTGTGTCGCCGGCCGGGCCGAAATGGTTCATGGAGGGTGTGGGAATTTTTTTGGGGAGTGCGCGAGGCGCGTGACTGCAACGTCGGCGCCGCCCCTCATCCGCCTGCCGGCACCTTCTCCCCGTATAGGACGGGGAGAAGGGAGACAGCCGCGCCCTTGGCGTATTTCTTGCGACGTCGGCAATTGGGGAAATCGTCGATGACAGCGTCTTTCTCCCGTCACTATACGGGGAGAAATGCCCGGCAGGGCAATGAGGGGCGGGGCCGACATCCGGCGGTTGGGCGCGCCGCCCGCCGCAGTCCCTACTCCACGGACCCGACCAGCACCTGCTGGCCGCCACGGATCGAGACCCAGCGGCCGGTGTTGTCGATCGCCTGGCGCTTGAGGAAATGGTAGCCGGTGTCGTCCCAGGCCTTGACCTTGTCGGTCAGATTGTCGAGCACATAGTCGCCCCTGTCGGTGCGCACCGTCAGCACCGAGTGCCCTTCGCCGTCGGGTTTGCGCACCACGGTGATGAGAAGATCGGCAAGCGATATGCCCATCCGGGACAGCAGGCGCCGCTTTTCCAGCACATAGTCCTCGCAGTCGCCGACGCCCTTGGCGGGATAGGCCCAGACCTCGTCCTTGCCATAGATGTCCATGTCGCTCATCGGCTTGACGGCGGCATTCACCCTGGCGGTGACCTTGGCCAGCTTGCGCCACAACCTGTCCGTCATCGCGGCCGGCGCCAGATTGCCGGGACGGATTGCGCATTCGCGGGCATTGAGCCTGCAGAAATCATAATGGCCGATCGGTTGCGACGCGACGCCGCCGGTCGTCATCGCTCCGGCCGCCAGGGCCGGTGCCACCCAGCCTCCCATCATTGTCGCCAGTCCGGCTACTGCGCACGCACGAAGCGCTCGCGCCATTGGTGAGGAATTCATTGTCCCCGCTCGCCCTTGTTATTAATGAAAGGTTAAGGGCGATCTACAGTCCGTGTCAATTACCACGATTGGGTGATTTGCGACATGGTTACCCGCGAGACGCATGGCAGCGGCACCCGTGCGACAGGCCTGCCCGGCCTGTCCGGCGCTATCGGGCCGGCAATGCAGGCTGCCTATCTTTTGGCGGTGCGGACCAGCTTCGGTTTCACGGCGACCCGGTTCTGGCGGCCATAGCTGGTGATGAAGTCGACGATGCGCGGCACGATCTCGGCGCGGAAGCGCGACCCGTTGAAGACGCCGTAGTGCCCGACCGCGGACTGCATGTAATGCGCCTTCCTGTCGGCGGGAATGTTGACGCACAGATCGTGCGCCGCCCGCGTCTGGCCAAGGCCGGAAATGTCGTCGTTCTCGCCCTCCACCGTGAACAGCGCGACATTGCGGATGGCCGAGGGATCGATGGGCGTGCCGCGATGCGTCATCTCGCCCTTGGGCAAGGCATGCCGGACAAACACCGTGTCGACCGTCTGCAGGTAGAACTCAGCCGTCAGGTCCATCACCGCCAGATATTCGTCGTAGAAGTCGCGGTGCTTCTCGGCGCTGTCGCCGTCATGCTTCACAAGGTGCATGAAGAAGTCCTTGTGGGCGATGATGTGGCGGTCGAGGTTCATGCTCATGAAGCCCGAAAGCTGCAGGAAGCCTGGATAGACCTCGCGGCCGAAGCCCGGCACCGGCCAGGGCGCGCGCATCACGACATTGTCGCGGAACCAGTCTATGCCCTTCTCCTCGGCCAGAAGGTTGACCGCGGTCGGGTTGCGGCGCGTGTCGATCGGCCCGCCCATCAGGGTCATCGTCGCAGGAACGAAGGGGTCGCCGCGCGTTTCCATCAGCGCCACGGCCGCCAGCACCGGCACGGAAGGCTGGCAAACAGCCATCACATGCGTGTCGGGGCCCAGCACATGCAGCATGTCGACGACATAGTCGATATAGTCGTCGAGATCGAATTGGCCGTCGGCCGTCGGCACCATGCGGGCGTCGATCCAGTCGGTGATGTGCACGTCGGCATGGGGCAGCATGGCTTCGACCGTGCCGCGCAGCAGCGTCGCATAGTGGCCCGACATCGGCGCCACGATCAGAAGCTTCGGATCGCGCCGCCGCCCGGCGGGCACGGCGCGCTCGAAACGCACCAGGTTGCAGAACGGTCGTGACCAGACGACCTTCTCGGTCACTGCCACGCTCTTCCAGTCGACCACCGTCTTGTCGAGGCCGAATTGCGGCTTGCCGTAGCGGCGCGTGGTGCGCTCGAACAACTCGGCGCCCGCCGCGATCGAGCGGCCCCAGGACGTGTGCGAGAACGGATTGAGCGGGTTGGAATAGAACAGCCGCACCGCATCGGCATAGAGACGGGCCGGCTGCAGGGCGGCGTGGTTCATTTCATAGAGCTGGTAGAACATCCGTTTACCCCGCTGCGGCCTGCGACCGAAGGGGCGGCGAGCAGTGCCTGGCCCTAACTGTCTCGCGGGGAAGTTAACAACTAATTGCTGCGATGCAATACGTCACGTGGCGTGATCTATACGCATTCTTGGTCCAAAGCGTTGGAAATCAGCCTTGGACGGTACAAGCCGGCTCATTGTGCAGGTGCGAAGGCCAGGCGGCCCGGCCCTCGGGCCGGGCAGTGGTGGTCAGACGCGCGCCATGCAGACCGCGGTGTGGCCCGAACCGATGAAGCCGAGCTGGCCGGCGGCACCCTTCGACAGGTCGAGCACGCGTCCCCGGATGAACGGTCCGCGATCGTTGATGCGCACCACGACGCTGCGGCCATTGTTCTGGTTGGTGACCCGCAGCTTGGTGCCGAAAGGCAGCGTGCGGTGTGCGGCGGTCAAGGCCGAAGGGTTCATCCGTTCGCCCGACGCGGTCCTGGAGTGCAGGGCGTACCAGGAAGCGCGGCCGCATTGACCGGCGGCGGAGGCGGCTGGAGTGGCGGAGGCGCCGACCATCAGGCCAGCAGCGATCGTCACCGCGGCAAGCGCGGTCCGGTTGTTGTTATTCATATTTGGGGGAAGGCTCCGTTTTTGACAGGCCCCAGCCGTTACGGAGACAATAAGGCACGAAATGCGGCAATCATCCGGCAGTTCCATGGCATCGGCACACGTTTGGAGTCGCCCGGTAACAGGCTGTCAGTGATTTCCCGACGGTCGGCGATCAACTCACGATGATGTTCCAGCGGATATCCATGTCTTGTTTGACAAGATCGAGCGGCAACATCCAAGTAGAAGATGCTGCTGCCGAACCGATTCCTTTGCCTCTTTCATCGCGACGGCGACGACGCGACCGATCAACTTCGGAAGGGAGAATCCGGCAATGAGACTGATCAAAAATCTGCTGGCGTTGATTGTGCTGGCCGTCGGCGCGCTGTGGTCGCTGCAAGGCATCGGCGCGATCGGCGGCAGCTTCATGACCGGCCAGTCGCAATGGCTCACCATCGGCATCGTCGTCATGCTGGTCGGTCTCGCCGGGCTCGTGTGGGCGAACCGTTCGCGCGGTTGAGCCGCTCTCACTGCGACCAGTACTGCCAGGCCCAGTAGAAGCTTTCGTCTCGCGGCGGCAGGCGGTCACGCCCGGCCGGGAGTCGGACGGGCGCCGGCGAGCGCGGACCGTCCTCCCTTGTCGCCTTGTCCTCCTCTATCGCCTTGCCATCGGATGTCAGGCCCAGCAGCCAGGTGCCAAAATGGGCGAACAGCATGGCGGTGGAATGGGTCATCGTCATCTCCGTTTCCCGATCATTCGCGTCCCGCCCACGGCACGAGCGCGCGCTCGATCCTGCGGATGGCGAATTCGAGCACGAAGGCGATGGCCGCGATCACCAAAATGCCCATGACCACCACGTCGGTGACCAGGAACTGCGCCGCCGACTGGATCATGAAGCCAAGCCCGCGCGTCGCCGCCACCAGTTCGGCGGCGACCAGCGTGGACCACCCGGCGCCGAGAGCGATGCGCAGTCCGGTCAGGATCGACGGCAGCGCGCTGGGCAGGATCACGTGGCGGACCACCTGGCGCCTCGTCGCGCCAAGCGAACGCGCGGCGTTGATGCGCTCCTGCGAGACGCCGCGGACGCCGGACGCGGTCGACAAGGCCACCGGCGCCAGCATGGCGATGGCTATCACCAGGACCTTGGACGGCTCGCCGATGCCGAACCAGATGATGACCAGCGGCAGATAGGCGAGCGGCGGGATCGGCCGCAGGAATTCCAGCAGCGGATCGAAAATGCCGCGGCCGACGGTGCTGATGCCGATGGCGAGGCCAACCGGCACGCCGACGAGGAGCGCCGCGATGAGCGCGGCGAACACCCGCCCCAGGCTGGCGGCGATATGCTGGACGAGCGTTGCGTCGACAAAGCCGTCGCGGGCGACGATGATGAATTTGTTCCACACCGCGACAGGCGAGGGCAGGAATACCGGCGACACCAGTTGCAGGCGGGCCGACAGCGTCCACAGCGCCAGCACCAGAAGAATGGTGGCCGCGCTGACCATGCGCGCCGAAACGCCCTTGCGCTTCGAGACCGGGCGCGACCATGGCACCGACAGGCCGTCGGCCTCTTCGGTCCTGGGGCCGGAGCGTTCGGTGTAGGAGGAAATGGTCATGCCGCCTCTCCCTCGAAGATCGCGTCGGTCAGTTCGCCGCGCGCCGCGGCGAAGCCAGGATCGGCCTTGATGGCGCGGATGGCCTCGCCCGCTGCGTAGCGCCTGGAGAAGCCCGGCTCCAAGGTCCGCACCACCCGGCCCGGCCCGGGCGCCAGCACCACGATGCGGGTGGCGAGCACCAGCGCCTCGTCGATGCCGTGCGTGACCATAAGCACGCCGACCTTGCTTGCCGTCCACAGGTCGAGCAGCGTCGTCTGCATGCGCTCGCGCGTCAGCGCATCGAGCGCGCCGAGCGGCTCGTCGAGCAGCAGGAATTGCGGCTCGGCAGCCAGCGCCCGGGCAAGGCCGACGCGCTGGCGCATGCCGCCGGACAGCTCCCAGATGCGCTTGTCGCCGGCATCGGTGAGCTTGACCAGGCCGAGCAATTCGTCGGCGCGGCGCGCCCGCTCGGATGGCCCGACACCGCGCAGCCTGAGCGCGAAGGCGACGTTCTCGCGCGCCGTCAGCCAAGGAAACAGCGCGTCGTTCTGGAACACCACCGCACGGTCCGAACCGGGTGCTGCGATCGGCCGGCCGTCGATCGCGGCCGTGCCGCGTGCCGGCGCGACAAAGCCGGCGGCTACATTGAGCAGCGAGGTCTTGCCGCAGCCGGAACGGCCGACAAGGACGACGAAGTCATCGCTGGCGACGTCGATCGATACCCGCTCGACGGCGGGTGCGGGCTGGCCGTCATAGTGGATCGAGATTCTGTCGAGCACGAGATGCGACATGAGCCCTCGCAGGAGTTCGTTGAAGTCCGCCTGCCCGAAGCCGCGCCTCGTCAGCGGCTCCGGGACAGACGACACGCGGCGTCAGGAAAGCCGCGCGCGTCTCATCGGGGCGCCACCTGCCCGTCGTGGCATGGGGCGCTCCAACGCTCGGGTCAGTTCGAGGCCAGCGCCTCGGTGACGTATTTCGATGTCACATATTTCGAATAGTCCGGCAGCACGGCGTCTACCTTGCCCTGCTCCTTGAGGAAGGCGGACGCGGCCGCGATCGCCTTGACCGTGCCGCCGCCGAGGAACTTGTCGGAGGCCTGTTCTTCGAGTGTCGGGAAGACGTAGCCCTTGAGCAGTTCAGGCACTTCCTCGACCTTGGCGCCGGTCAGCTTGGCGATCTCGGCCGCCTGCGGCGACGCTGCCGACCAGGCGTCGGGCTTAGCCAGGTACTCGGCATAGGCCGCACCCGTCACCTTGACGAAGTCGCGCACCGCTTCCGGGTTCTTTTCGGCAAAGTCGGTGCGCACGATCCAGGCGTCGAAGGTCGGCGCGCCCCAGGCGGCGACCTGGGAGGAATCCAGCACCACCTTGCCTGATGTCTTGACCTGGCCGAGCGCCGGATCCCAGACATAGGCCGCATCGATATCGCCGCGCGAAAAGGCAGCGGCGATTTCCGGCGGCCTGAGATTGAGGATCTCGACCGATTTCGGGTCGACATTCTCATGTTTCAGCGCGGCAAGCAGGCTGTAATGCGTCGTCGAGACGAAGGGCACGGCCACCTTCTTGCCGGCGAGGTCGGCGACCTTCTCTATGCCGGCGCCGTTGCGTGCGACCAAGGCCTCGGATGGCCCGATCAGGCCGACGACGAAGATGGTCTGGACCGGCAATTCGCGGCTCGCCGCCGCCGCCAGCGGGCTCGAACCGACATAGCCGATGTCTACCGAGCCGGATGCGACCGCGGCGATGACATCGGCGCCGGAATCGAATTTGCGCCAGTCGATGGCGGCGTTGGTAGCCTTTTCATAGGCACCATCGGCCTGCGGCACCTTGGAGGGTTCGACCACCGTCTGGTAGCCGATGGTGATCTTGAGGTCGTCGGCAAAAGCCGGGCCGAGGAAGGCGGCGCCGGCAAGTGCGGCCGTAGACAGGAGAAGGATGCGTCGCGAAATGGTGGTGGACATCAAGGGCTCCATGAAACAGGGGAAAACCGGATTGCTTCATGATAGTCCGCTAATTCTATGGTTCTTGTAGAGTTAAATTCTTCTAGCGGGGCTGGATTTGTTGGAAAAAGCTGCCGGTGCCGAGGTCCCCAGGCGGATTTGGCGGCTATGGCGCTTCAAGAGTGGCGAGATCATCACGTTCGGGAAGCTCCAGCCACCGCTACGGCCTCCGATCGCGAACGAGAATTCACGTTGCAGCCGCTTGAAAGGCAAATCCATGCTTCAGATGGATTGGAATTTAAAAACGTGTTCCGCCTGTTCGCGTTTAAGTATAGTAAACTTATCGACATAGAGACTTGGAGGCGACGATGAGAGGTCATACCCATCCGTATCGCGGCGATCGCCGGTGGCACCGGTCTCGGGCCGTCGCGCCACGGTTTGTGTCCCCGGCATCACAAGTCAGGTCCAAAATCGCCGCAATGGCTTGAAAATCAAGCAAGATCAATCGCGATTGGCTTGTATATCATGTCGGTAGAATTTATGTCATGGATGCTTGAGCGCTGCGGGAGGCACGCCAGGCGTTTCGCAACGGATGGCCTCGAGCCATCGCATGACAGAGAAACGTTCGGATCATGCTCACCAAGAAAGGCAAGTACGGCCTCAAGGCGCTCGTCCATCTGGCGCGGATGCCGGCCGGGCAGCTTGCCTTCGTCAACGACATCGCGACCGGCAACAACATCCCGAAGAAGTTTCTCGACGCCATCCTGGGCGAACTGCGCAATGCCGGTTTCGTGCAGAGCCGCAAAGGCAAGGATGGCGGCTATCGCCTGGCGCGGCCACCGGAGGAAATCAGGGTCGGCCATGTCGTGCGTGTGCTCGACGGCCCGCTGGCGCCGATCCCTTGCGCCAGCCGTACCCAATACCAGCGCTGCGAAGACTGTAACGAGGCGACATGCCAGGTTCGACATCTGATGCTGGAAGTCCGGCAAGCGATCGCCGAGGTGCTCGACCAGCGCAGCCTCGCCGAGATGCGCGACATCGGCCTCGACGACCTTGGGGTCGCAAGGGGCCTCGACGACCTCTCGGTCGCGAGCGACGATCTGCCGGTTGCGGTGAAGGCCTGACGCCGGCGCGTCGCACGGGGCTGGCATGAGCGGCCGCGGCAACTCGATCATCATCGTCGGCGGCGGCGCCAGCGGGGTCGTGCTCGCCGCGCATCTGCTGAGACAGCCCAATCCCGACCTTCGCGTCACGCTGGTCGAGAAGCGCCCGCATTTCGGCCAGGGCATCGCCTATTCCACATTGCTCTCCGCGCATGTGCTGAACGTCAGCGCCGCCGGTATGAGCGCCTATGCCGACGATCCCGGCAATTTCTGGCGCTGGCTGCTGGAACGCGACCTGGCAACGCCCGAGCAGGCGCCGGTCTACGCGCCGCGCAGCATCTATGCCCGCTATCTCGGCGAATTGCTGGACGATCTCGAGGCGCGCGAGAGGGAGACCGGACGCCTCCGGCTGATCCATGAGGAAAGCCTGTCGATCTCGCCCACGGCCTCGGGGGTGGAAGTGGCGCTCGCCAACGGCACCAGCGTCGTCGCCCATCTGGCGGTGCTCGCCACCGGCCATGACGAGGTGCCGGCCATGGGGCAAGGCCATGCGGTTCGGATGGGGTCTGAGGCCGACACCGCGCTCGATCCCGACCGGAGCGTCATGGTGCTGGGAACGGGCCTCAGCATGGTCGACGCGTTCCTCGCCCTCGAACAGCGCGGCCACCGCGCCGAGATCGTCGCGGTGTCGCGGCGCGGCCTGCTGCCCTCGCCGCACCGCAAGGGCAATCCGATCAAGCTCGACGTCGCCGATATCCCGCTCGGCACCCAGCTTTCCTATTTCGTCGGCTGGTTCCGCGACCTGATCCGGGAAAACCAGAAGGCCGGCATCGACTGGCGCGACGTCGTCGACGGCCTTCGCCCGTTCAACCAGAAGATCTGGCAGAACTGGCCGGCCTCCGCCAAGCGTCGTTTCGTCGAGCACACCAAGGCGTGGTGGGACATCCACCGCCACCGCATGGCGCCCGAGGTCCATGCCCGCGTCACGCAAGCCGTGCAGTCCGGCCGCATCCGCCTCGTCGCCGGCCGTGTCGTCGACATCGCGGCGGGCGGCGAGTTCACGGTCCAGGTCCAGTCGCGCCACACCAAGCGGCTGGAGAGGTTCGAGGTCGCCCGCATCTATGATTGCTCCGGTATCGTCAGGGACATCTCGGCCTCGTCGAACAGCGTGGTGCGCTCGCTGGTCGACCGCGGGCTGGCGCGGCCGGATCCGCTGCGCATCGGCCTCGACGTGACGGCCAATTGCGAGATCATCGCCGGCGACGGCACGGTGTCCAGGAAAATCCTCGCCGTCGGCCCGCTGACCAGAGGCACCTTCTTCGAGATCGACGCCATTCCGGATATTCGCGTCCAGTGTGCGAGGCTGAGCAAGCAGCTGCTGGGGTAAAGTGTTGACGTCGGCGCTCTACGGCAGGCCAGAGGGGGGACGTGCCGCACAGTCCTGCAGCCGTTGCGCGTCGCACCCCGGAATTTCATTCTCCATCTAGCCGGTCGATTGGCACGATCTATCTTCTTTCCCACTGCAAAGGGCTGGAAAAGAGGATACGCTGCCGCCCTGCACGAGGCGGCCGCTTGATCATGGAGCATCGATATGAGCAGGCACAAGATTGCGCCCTCGGATAGCGCCCCTTTGGAAAGCGCCGCTTCGGAAAACGCAACGTCGCGCCTGCGGCCGCCTTACGGATCGGTGCTCGACCTGATCGGCCAGACCCCCGTGGTCGAGCTGACCCAATTCGACACCGGCAAGTGCCGGCTGTTCATCAAGCTCGAAAGCCAGAATCCCGGCGGCTCGATCAAGGACCGTATCGCGCTGTCGATGATCGCGGCGGCCGAGAAGGAGGGCAGGCTGAAGCCAGGCGGCACGATTGTCGAGGCGACGGCCGGCAATACGGGCCTGGGGCTGGCCCAGGTCGGCATCCCCAAGGGCTACCGCATCATCCTGGTCGTGCCCGACAAGATGTCGCGCGAGAAGATCCAGCACCTGCGCGCACTGGGCGCGGAAGTGCGCATGACGCGCTCCGATGTCGGCAAGGGCCACCCCGAATATTATCAGGACATGGCCGAAAAAATCGCGGCCGAGCTGCCCGGCGCTTTCTACGCCAACCAGTTCGCCAATCCGGCCAACCCTGAGGCGCACGAAACCACCACCGGTCCGGAAATCTTTTCGCAGCTCGACGGCGATGTCGACGCGGTGGTGGTCGGCGTCGGCTCCGGCGGCACGCTGACCGGCCTTGGCCGGTTCTTCGCCAAGGCATCGCCGAAGACGGAAATGGTGCTGGCCGATCCGGTCGGCTCGGTGCTGGCGCCGCTGATCAAGACCGGCAAGATGGTGGAGGCCGGCAGCTGGACTGTGGAAGGCATCGGCGAGGACTTCGTGCCGCCCAATGCCGAGCTGTCGCTGGTCAAGAAGGCCTATTCCATATCGGACAAGCAGAGCATGCTGGCGGTGCGCGATCTCCTGTCCCGGGAAGGCATCCTGGCCGGCTCGTCTTCGGGCACGCTGCTGTCGGCCGCCTTGCGCTATTGCCGCGAGCAGACGTCGCCCAAGCGCGTCGTCACCTTCGTCTGCGACAGCGGCAACAAATATCTGTCGAAAGTCTTCGACGATTTCTGGCTGGCCGAGCAGGGGCTGGCCGAGCACGAGCAGCATGGCGACCTGCGCGACCTGGTGATGCGCACGCACCGCACCGGCGACACCGTCTATGTCGGTCCGGACGAGAGCCTGCTCAACGCCTATGGCCGCATGCGCCGCTCCGATGTCTCGCAGCTGCCGGTGCTCGACGACGGCAAGCTGGTCGGCATCGTCGACGAAAGCGACATTCTGGCCAAGGTCGACGGCCCCTATGAGGGCCGCTGGGAGCGCTTCAACGCGCCGGTACGCACGGCGATGACCTCCAATCTGCATACTTTGCAGGCCAGCCAGACGCTGGACGCGCTGCTGCCGGTATTCGACCGCAACGAGGTCGCCATCATCTTCGACGGCGACGAGTTCGTCGGCCTGATAACCCGCATCGACCTGATCAACCATTTGAGGCGCCGTGCACGATGACCGCATCCGGAAAGAACCGCCTGGCCTTCTCCACCCGCACCATCCATGGCGGCCAGAGCCACGATCCCCTGACCGGAGCGGTGATGGTGCCGATTTACGCCACCTCGACCTATGGCCAGCAGTCGCCCGGCGTGCACAAGGGCTTTGAATATGCCCGGAGCCAGAATCCGACGCGCTTTGCCTTCGAGCGCGCGGTGGCCGATCTCGAAAGCGGCTCGGCTGCCTTCGCCTTCGCCTCCGGGCTGGCGGCGATCGCCACCGTGCTGGAACTGCTCGATTCCGGCGCCCACATCGTCGCCACCGACGACATCTATGGCGGCTCCTTCCGCCTGATGGAGCGTGTGCGCAAGCGCTCCGCCGATCTCAAGGTGAGCTTCGTCGACTGCACCGACCTTGCGGTTATAGAGGCGGCAATCCGCCCGGAGACGAAAATGCTCTGGGTCGAGACGCCGACCAACCCGCTGCTGCGCATCGTCGATCTCGAAGGCGTCGCAGCCCTTGCAAGGCGCAAGGGCATCCTCTCGGTCGCCGACAACACATTCTGCAGCCCCTATTTGCAGCGGCCGCTGGAGCTCGGCATCGACGTCGTGGTGCATTCGACGACGAAGTACCTCAACGGCCATTCCGACATGGTCGGCGGCGTGGCTGTTGTCGGCGACAACAAGGATCTGGCCGATCGCCTGAAATTCCTGCAGAACGCCATCGGCGCCATTTCGGGCCCGTTCGACAGTTTTCTCGCCCTGCGCGGCCTCAAGACATTGGCGCTGAGGATGGAGCGGCACTCGTCGAACGGCCTCAAGATCGCGCAGTGGCTGGAAGCCCGCAAGGATGTGCGCCGGGTCATCTATCCCGGCCTCGCCAGCCATCCGCAGCATGCCGTTGCCGTCCAGCAGATGCATGCGTTCGGCGGCATGATATCAGCCGTGCTCGACCGCGACCTCGCCGGCACGAAACGCTTCCTCGAACGCACGCAATTGTTCACGCTGGCCGAAAGCCTCGGTGGCGTGGAGAGCCTGATCGAGCATCCGGCGCTGATGACGCATGGATCGATCCCGGCGGAGAAGCGCGAAGAGATCGGCATATCGGATTCGCTGGTGCGGCTGTCGGCGGGCATCGAGGATGGCGACGATCTGATCGCGGACCTGGAGCAGGCGCTGGGGGGCTGAGCGGCGGCGCTCCCGCTGAGACGAGCCAGTCTCCAACTTCCCAGAAAGCCAGCCACAACCCCGTTGACCCCAAATCCCATCTGCCCGAGATGTAGAGCCTATGGCCACGCGCGACACATCTCCAGACGCTCCCCTCACTTTCGCGGTGCTGGTCTTCCCCGGCTTTCCGATGATGGCGTTCAGCTCGGTCATCGAGCCGCTGCGCGCGACCAATGTGCTGGCGAAGCGGGAATGCTATCGCTGGATCATCGTCGGCGCTACCCAAGGCGCGGTCGAGGCCTCGAACGGCGTCGTCATCCAGCCGCGCTTCTACGCCGAGGATGCGCCGAAGGTCGACCGCATCGTCGTCTGCTCGGGCGGCGATGCCGATCATCTCGTCGCCGAGGACGCGGCAAGCTGGATCCGCCGCAGCTTGCGCAGTGGCGCCCATATCGGCGCGGTGGCGGACGCCGCCTTCTTCCTCGCCCGCGCCGGCCTGCTCGACGGCCATGCCTGCACCTTGCACTGGACCAGCCAGGCCGCCTTCACCGAGGCCTTTCCCAACGTCGAGCTGAGACGCGACCTCTATGTCATCGACCGCAAGCGTTTCACCTCGGCGGGCGGCGTCGGCAGCCTCGACATGATGCTGGAGATCATCACCCGCGACTACGGCGCCGAGCTTGCGGCCGGCGTCGCCGAATGGTTCGTGCACAGCCAGCTGCGCTCCAGCGTCGACCGCAAGCTGATGCCGCTGCGCCTCCGTACCGGCGTGCGGAACGAGCTGGTGCTGTCGGCCATCGCCATCATGGAGGACGCGGTCGAGGAGCGGCTCGGCATGGCGGAGCTGACGGCCAGGCTCGGCGTCTCCTCCGATAAGCTCGAACGCTCCTTCCGCTCCGAACTCGCCATCTCGCCCAATGGCTACTATCGGCGGCTCAGGCTGAAACGCGCCGCCGATCTCCTGGCGCACTCGACACTCGCCGTGCGCGACGTGGCGCTCGCCTGCGGCTTTGCCTCGATGTCGAGCTTCGCCCGGGCTTTTCGGGAGGAGCATGGCCATCCTCCGAAGCTGGCGCGACGGCATTAGAGGTCTTGCTGGCGCTGAGAGACGTTGGCGGGACAGCGCCCCCTCTGTCCTGCCGGCCATCTCCCATACGAGGGTCCCTCAAGGGGGAGATCGAACCTCACAACAGCTTTCGCCAATTTTCACCGAAGAAGCGACGAGGTCAAAGCTGCCAATCTCCCCACTTGAGGGGGAGATGCCCGGCAGGGCAGAGGGGGGCGCTTGGCACCTGCATCTCTTGGTACCCAGCGGCATCTCGCACAACAAGCGCGGTTTTCCGCACAATCCCTCGTTACCGCCTGCGCCATGGTCTGATCTTGCAAACCACCCAAGGTCAGCCCCCATGAGCATCGTCGTATTCGACCCTGACAGCACTGAAGACGTTGACTTCCAGGACCGCATGCGCCACCCCGCGGCGGCCGATCCTGCCGGCGGCATGTGGCTGTCCGACACCGAGCCGTCCTTCATCGATGCCGACGCCCTTCGTAAAGGCCGGCTGGCCAAGCTGCGCGGCTGGATGCGCGAGGCCGGCTATGGCGGCGTGGTGCTGTTCGATCCCTACAACCAGCGCTACGCCACCGGCTCGCGCAACATGTTCGGCTATTTTCTGCGCAACTCGACCCGTTATTTCTTCATTCCGACCGAAGGGCCGATCGTGCTGTTCGAATATCCGCAGAGCTACCATGTCTCGATGGTGCTCGACACGATCGACGAGGCGCGTCCTTCCAAGCTCGTCTGGTCGTCGGTATCGGGCCGCGACGACGAGACCGCCGGTCCCTTCGCCGACGAGATCGCCGAACTCCTGAAGCAGCATGGCGGCGGCTCGATGAAACTCGGGCTCGACCGTTGCAGCCATCTGCAGGCGCTGGCGCTGGAGAAGCGCGGCTGCGACGTCCGCGACTGCCAGGGCGAGATCCTGGCGGTGCGCGCGGTCAAGACCCCGGAGGAAGTGAAATGCCTGCAGGTGTCGATGGCCGGCGCGGAAGCCGCCGTCTATGCGGTGCGCGAGGCGATCAAGCCCGGCGTTTCCGAGAACGAGCTGTTCGCCATCATGTATGGCGAGGTCATCCGCCAGGGCGGCGAGTTCATCGAGACGCGGCTGTTGACGTCCGGCCAGCGCACCAATCCCTGGTTCAACGAGGCCAGCGGGCGAAAAATCCGGCCGGGCGAGTTGCTGGCGCTCGATACCGACACGATCGGCTGCTATGGCTATTATTCGGATTTCTCGCGCACCTTCCGCTGCGGGCCCGGCAAGCCGACCCCCTATCAGAAATCGCTCTACCGCATGGCGCACGACCAGGTTCAGCACAATATCTCGATCGTGAAGCCCGGCATGGCTTTCCGCGAGATCGCCGAAAAGGCTTGGAAGATCCCCGACCGCTTCGTCGACCAGCGCTACACCTCGGTCATGCACGGCGTCGGCATGCATGGCGAGACACCCTTCATCGCGCACGCCATGGACTATGAAACCTATGGCCGCGACGGCCATATCGTGCCAGGCATGGTGGTGAGCGTGGAAAGCTATATTGGCGAGAAGGGCGGCCGCGAGGGCGTCAAGCTGGAGGACGAAATCCTGGTCACCGAGACCGGCACCGAGCTCCTGTCGCGCTTTCCCTATGAGGATGAGTTTCTGGAGAAGCAGGTTTGATGCCAGCGGCCGGTTTAGTTGACGTACCGCAGCTGAAGAACGAGCGCCTCATTCCTTGGCGCCCCCCTCTGTCCCTCCAGCGTTTGGAAGTATCTTGGATCCCAGGCGCATCCGTATGAAAAGCCCCATCTCCCTCAAGCGCGGCACCGTGGCCGCTGTCTTCATCGACCTGCAGGAAGAGCACCGGCAGGACCCGCGCTACCTGGTCGAGGGTTTTGAAACGATCCTCGCCAACGTCCAGCGCCTGCAAGCGGCGGCGCGGCAGAACAATGTGCCGCTCCATCACTGGGCCTATATCGTAGATCTCGACAAGCAGGAGCGGCCCTTTCATCCCGTTGGAGCCGACGGCAAGTCGGCCTTCTCCGACAAAAGCGATCCGCTGACCGAGATCTGCCGTGAGGTGGCGCCGGCCCAGGGGGAGACGCTGCTGATCAAGGCCGAGGCCAGCGCCTTCCGGGCGGGGCCGGCGGCCGATCGGCTCAAGACTTCCGGCATCGAATGGCTGGTCATATCGGGCGTGTGGACCGAGGCCTGCATCGATGCCACCGTGAAGGACGCCGTGGCGCGCGGCTTTCGCGTGCTGCTGGTCAAGGACGCCTGCGGCAGCGGCAGTGCCGCCATGCACCAGACCGCAATCCTCAACCTCGCCAACCGGCTCTATGGCGGCGCCGTCACCGACACCGACGGCGCCTGCCTGCTGCTGGCTGGCGAGAGCGTCGCCGTCTGGCAGGTCGAGGGCTCGGTGCCGCTGCGCTTCAGCTTTGAAAACGCGGCCAGGCTTTACAGCGAGCTTTGAGGCAATGCCTTCCGAAACCGTGGGCAGCACTGAAATGACCGGTCGCAGCAAATACGCGACGCGGCTCGACCCTGCGCTGTGGGCCTATATAGACGGCATCAACGCCTGGTATCCGCCCGAGACGATCGACCTGCCGATCGCCAAGCAGCGTGCGATCTATGACAGGATGTGCCGGGCGCTTCGCCAGCCCTATCCGCCGGGGGTGACGGCGAGCGACGACCTCATCGCCGCCCCCGGCCGGAACATCGCGGTGCGGCACTACGGGATGGCAGGCACGGCCGCGCGGGCCACGGTGCTTTATTACCATGGCGGCGGCTTCATCCTGGGCGGGCTCGACAGCCATGACGACATCTGCGCCGAGATCTGCGCCGGCACCGGCTTTGCCGTGCTCTCGGTCGACTATCGGCTGGCGCCCGAACATCTCCACCCCGCCGCCTTCGACGACGCTCTGGCCGCCTTCGAATGGGCGGCGGCTAGAGCGAACGGGCCACTGCTGCTGTCCGGCGAGAGCGCCGGCGGCAATCTGGCGGCGGCGGTCAGTCACGCGACGCGCGCTCGCGCGAAGAGGCCGACCGGCCAGGTGCTGATCTATCCCGGCCTCGGCGGCGACGAGACTGCCCGCTCCTACATCGAGCATGCCGAGGCGCCGCTTCTGTCGACCGGCGACGTCGCTTTCTACCGCCACGTCCGCTCGGCCAAGAGACAGGCGCCGGACGATCCGACCTTCTCGCCGCTGCGCGCCGCCGACTTCTCCGGCCTGCCGCCCACCATTGTCGTTACCGCCGAATGCGACCCGCTGTCGTCGGACGGCGAGGCCTATCGCGACCGCATCCTGGCCGCCGGCGGCAAAGCGAGCTGGCACGAGGAGAAGCGCCTCGTGCACAGTTTCCTGCGCGCCCGCACCACCGTGCCGGCTGCCGCCGAGGCGTTCCGGCGCATAATCGCGGCGATCGCGGCACTTGGCGCGGGCGAATGGCCCGTCGAACACTGAACCCGAGCGACGCAGCCCTCAATTGCGCCCGTAAAACGCGTTCGGGACATGCACCGGCCAGCGCCATGGCAGCACGGCGATCATGTCGAACCGCATCGACAGCCTGCCGTAATCCGGCTGGCGCGACAGCCAGATGTCGGCGGCGCCTTCGATGCGGCGCTCCGATTCATGGGCGATCGCCTCCATCGCTTCCATCAGCGTGCGGCGCGCCTTGACCTCGACGAACAGCACCAGGTCGCCGCGCCGCGCGATCAGGTCGATCTCGCCGAAACGGGTGCGATGGCGGCGCGCCAGGATCCGGTAGCCTTTCAGCACCAGCGCCGCCGCCGCCAGCCATTCGCCGCGATGGCCGCGCCGGTAGGCCTTTTGACGGCTGACGCTCGGGAGCCTAGCCACGGTCCTCTCCAGAGGCATCCCTGAGTTCCAGCAGCCGCCGGTAAAGCGCCTGCTTCTGGCCGCCGGTCATCTTCGCCGCTTCCGCCGCCGCCTTCGAAGCCGGCATTTCGGCGGCGAGCGACAACAGCATCCGGTCGATATCGGCCGGCTCGTCCGCCCTGGCCTCGGCCGGACCGACGCACACCACGATCTCGCCCTTCGGCGTATCGGCCGCCGCATAGTGGTCGGCCAGCGCCCGCAGCGTGCCGGTGCGCATCTCCTCGAAGGTCTTGGTCAATTCCCTGCCGATCGCTGCCTTGCGCTCGCCGCCAAGCGCTTCGGCCATCGCGCCGAGAGACTCGGCCAGCCGGCGCGGCGATTCGAAGAAGATCAGCGTCGCCGGCACCGCTTTAAGCGCGTCCAGCCGCGCCAGCCGCTGCCCCGCCTTGACCGGCAGGAAGCCGGAGAACAGGAAGGCATCCGAAGGCAAGCCGGATGCGGTGAGCGCGGCAAGCGGCGCGGACGGACCGGGGATGGGCACGACGCGAATGCCCTGGTCGAGCGCCTCGCCGACCAGCCGGTAGCCGGGATCGGAAACCAGCGGCGTGCCGGCATCCGAGATCAGCGCCACGCTCTGCCCCGACTGGAGCGCCGCTATCAATTTTGGCCCGGCCTCGCCGGCATTGTGCTCGTGATAGGCCGTGGTGCGGCGGCGGATGCCGTAGCGGTCGAGCAGCACGCGCGACACGCGCGTGTCCTCGCAGGCGACCATGTCGGCGGCGGCCAGCGTCTCAAGCGCGCGCAGCGTGATGTCGGCGAGATTGCCGATCGGCGTCGCCACCAGATAGAGCGCGGGTTCGAGCGGCCGGGCCGCGATCTCGGTCTGCCCGATCACATAGCTGCGCTTTCCCGTCTCGCCAGTCACCGGTGCCTTCTCCGTCAGCGGCGCGCCCGCGTCCAGATGGAGCCGCGAAGGACGTTCCGAAATCATCCGCCCTGTTTGGCACGGCCCGCGCCGGGTTGCAAAAGCCGCTGTAATGCAAGGCGAGCGCCATTCCTTCGCCACAGTAGGGAACGAAACCGTCTTTCGCAGATTTAGCCCCTGATTCCCCCGGGAGGACAGGATGGACAGACTGACCATACAGGACGCTTTCGAGCCCTACTATGCAGGCCGCAAGCGCTTTGCCGCGCAAGGAGACGGGAAGCCGCCCGCCACCACGGACGGCAAGCAGGGGCCCGCGCGCCGCCCGCCACCAGAGATCAAGCTACCCGACAACGAACCCGACAGCACGACGGAGCACTGACCGGACGATGCCCAATCGCTTCGATATTTTCATCACCCGTCTCGAAACCAAGAACGCCCGCCACGGCGCAGCACTACCCTCGATAAGCGACCAGCACCGCGCCCGCCGCGATAAGGGCGACGCCAAGCCAGTTCGCACCGGTGAGCCGCTCGCCGAGAAAGACCGTGCCAAACACCGCCACAAGCACGACGCTTAGCTTGTCGATGGGCGCCACCTGCGCCGCATTGCCGATTTTCAGCGCGCGGAAATAGCAGAGCCACGAGGCTCCGGTCGCCAGTCCCGACAGGCTAAGGAAAAGCCAGGTCTTCCCGGAGATCGAGGCCCACGATTGGAATTGGCCGCTGGCGGCGAGGATCGCCGCAAGCACGACCAGGATGATGGCTGTCCGGATGAGGGTGGCGAAATCGGAATTGATGGTCTCGATGCCGACCTTGGCGAAGATCGCCGTCAGTGCCGCGAAAGTCGCCGACAACAGCGCCCAGAATTGCCAGGAGAGCGGCAGGTTCATTCGGATAGCCTCACCGGTCGGGTCTCAACTCAGATACCGCGAAACAGCCGCCTCCAGAAGCGTAATCTTGGCTTCGAGATTGGGAGCAGCATCCCCGCCTACCGTGCCAGATCGGCCACCACGGCGTCGAGCACGATCATGCCGGCGGGCGTGGCGCGCAGGCGGGCGTTGCCGATCGGCGCCACCAGCCCTTCGCCTTGCAGCACCGACAGCCGCGCGCTCGACAGGCCGCGCCCGGAAAACGCTTCGTAACGCGACAGGTCGATGCCTTCCGCCAGCCTCAGTCCCATCAGCAGGAACTCGTCAGCCTCTTCGGAGCGCGTCAGGGTCTCGCCGCCGGTGACGCCATGGCCCTTGGCCTCGACCAGATTGGCCCAGGTTTCCGGCATCCTCTCCGCGATGGTCACGACGCGGTGGCCGTTCTCGACGAAGCGGCCATGCGCGCCGGGGCCGACGCCGACATATTCGCCATAGCGCCAGTAGGTCAGATTGTGCCGGCTTTCGGCACCCGGCCGGGCGTGGTTTGAGATCTCATATGCCGGCAAACCATGGGCTGATGTCACCTCTTGCGTCAGCGCATAAAGGTCGGCGGCGTGGTCGTTGTCGGGGATGATGAATTTCTTCGCCGCGTGCAGCGCGTGGAACGGCGTGCCTTCCTCGATGGTCAGCTGATAGAGCGACAGATGGTCGGCGGCGTGGCCGATCGCCTGTTCGAGCTCCGATGCCCAGGCCTCCGGCGTCTGGCCTGGCCGTGCGTAGATCAGGTCGAAGGAGAGCCTTGGGAATATCTCCCGCGCGAGCCCGATCGCGTGCAGCGCCTCGTCCACATTGTGCAGCCGGCCAAGGAAGCGCAAATCCTTGTCGTTCAGCGCCTGCACGCCGAGCGAGACCCGGTTGACGCCCGCAGCGCGATAGCCGCGAAAGCGTTCGGCTTCGACCGAGGAGGGATTGGCCTCCAGCGTCACCTCGATGCCGTCGGGCACCGTCCAGTTCTTCGCCACGGCGTCCAGGACCCTGGCCACCGTTTCCGGCTTCATCAACGACGGCGTGCCGCCGCCGAGAAAGATGCTGGTCACCTCGCGTGGGCCGGTGCGCTGGCGCATCGTCGCCAGTTCCGCCTCGAAGGCGGCGGCAAAGCGCTCCTGGTCGACCGGCTGGTGGCGGACATGGCTGTTGAAGTCGCAATAGGGGCATTTGGCCGCGCAGAACGGCCAATGCACATAGACGCCGAAACCGGGGCTGCGGTCGAGCGGCATGGTGGCGCCGGGCCTGATCATGCCGAGCCTAACCGGGCCAGACCCAATCGGGCTTGGGCGAATTTCTGGAAGGCGCGGGCGCGGTGCGACAGCGCCGTGGCCTGGCCGGGTTTCCAGCCGTGTTTTTCCTCGGCGGTCATCTCGCCGAAGGTCTTTTCGAAGCCGTCGGGCAGGAACACCGGGTCGTAGCCGAATCCGAGCTCGCCGCGCGGCGGCCAGACCAGCGTGCCTTCGGCCTCGCCGCGGTAATATTCGGCCTCGCCGTCGGGAAAGGCGAGGCAGATGACGGCGACGAAGCGACCCTTGCGCTGCTCGGCCGAGGCGGCGCCGACTTCCTGCAGCGCCACTTCGGTGCGCTGCATGGCGATGCCGAAATCCCTGCTGCCATCAGGCGTTTCGGCCCAGTTGGCGGTGTAGACGCCGGGCGCGCCGTCGAGCGCGTCAACGCACAGGCCCGAATCGTCCGACAGCGCCGGCAGGCCCGTCGCCTTGGCCGCGGCGAAGGCCTTGATATAGGCGTTCTCCTCGAAGGTTGTGCCGGTCTCCTCGGGTTCGGGCAAGCCATAGTCCTTCGCCGATTTCGCCTCGAATCCGAATGGCGCCATCAGATCGGCGAATTCGCGCAGCTTGCCTTCATTGTGGCTGGCGACGACGATCTTTTTTCCGTCGAGAGAATGCATCAAAGTCCCCAGATTCTCGGCTCGGCGAATTCGATCGAATTGCCGGAGGGATCGCGGATATAAAGCGAGCGGCCGCCTTGCGGCCATTCGAATTCGCTTTCGACAGCGATGTTCTTCGCCTTCAGATGGGATTTCCAGCGGCTGATTTCATCGGCGGTCGCCGCAAAGCAGAGATGGCCTTCGCCCGATGTGCCGTGTGGCGGCACTTTCAGCCTCGCGTCGGGCGCAGGCGGGATCCTGGTCGCCTCGGCGTTGAAGACCAGCAGCACGCCGGCTCCGCAACGGAAGAACAGATGGCGGCCCTCGACCTTGCCGAGAGGAGTGAGGCCGAGGATGTCGGTGTAGAAGGCTTCGGCAGCGGCGAGGTCGGTGACGTAAAGAGCGGATTCAAGAATTGCAGAGGGGATCACGAGGCACCCCCCTCTGGCCTGCCGGCCATCTCCCGCGCAAGGGGGGAGATTGGCGGCGTGAGCGCCGGCTCATGGTATTCTATTCTGATTATTGGCGAAGCTCGAGACAACAGCCGATCTCCCCCCTTGCGGGGGAGATGCCCGGCAGGGCAGAGGGGGGTGCCCAGGCTCCGCATGAATAAACTACGCCACCGCCATCTGCTGCAAACTCACCAGCCTCTGGATGCCTTTCTTGGCCAGGCCCATCAGCTCGGCGAACTGCCCTTCCGAAAAGGGCTCGCCCTCGGCCGTGCCCTGGATCTCGACGATGCCGCCCTTGCCGGTCATGACGAAATTGGCGTCGGTGCCGGCGGAGGAATCCTCGAGATAGTCGAGGTCGATGACCGGCTGGCCGTCATGGATGCCGCAGGAAATCGCCGCGACATGGTCCTTCAGCACCTTGGCGACGCTCACCATCTGCCGCGCTTCCATCCAGCGCAGGCAATCGTAGAGCGCCACCCAGCCGCCGGTGATGGAGGCGGTGCGGGTGCCGCCATCGGCCTGGATGACGTCGCAGTCGACGGTGATCTGCTGCTCGCCCAGCGCCTGCAGGTCGACCACGGCGCGCAGCGAGCGGCCGATCAGCCGCTGGATCTCCAGCGTGCGCCCGCCCTGCTTGCCGGCGGAGGCCTCGCGGCGCATGCGCTCGCCTGTCGAGCGCGGCAGCATGCCGTATTCGGCCGTCACCCAGCCTTTCCCGGAATTGCGCATCCAGCCCGGCACCTTTTCCTCCAGGCTTGCCGTGCACAAGACATGCGTGTCGCCGAACTTCACCAGGCACGAGCCTTCGGCATGTTTGGAGACGCCGCGCTCGAAGGAGATGGCGCGCATTTCGTCGAACTGGCGTTTGGAGGGGCGCATTCGGCCTGCTTTCTTGTCAGCTTTTTTGAATCTTGGCCGGCTTTTAGACGCATGCGGGGCACGGCGTAAAGGAAAATGGACCGGCGGCCGCAAACGCGGCGACACCGGGGCGATCGCGCAACACGACACCGGGGTGATCGCAAGTGCGACACCGGCTGATCGCGCAACGCGACACCGGGTTGCGCGCAGCGCCGCGAAGTCTATATCCTTGAACCGGAGGTTATGGCCGCAATGACCAAGGCAGTCGATCCCGCTTCGCAGTCGCTCGCTCTTCACGCGCCGGCACTTCAGGCGCCCGCACTTCAGGCGCTCGACATGCGTTCGCGCGACATCTTCCGGCGTATCGTCGATTCCTATCTGAGGGACGGCGAGCCCGTGGGATCGCGCAGCCTGTCGCGCATCCTGCCGTCCTCGCTGTCGCCCGCCACCATCCGCAACGTGATGAGCGATCTCGAACATCTCGGCCTGATCTACGCGCCGCACATCTCGGCCGGTCGCCTGCCGACGCAGGCCGGCCTGCGCTTCTTCGTCGACGCCTTCATGGAATTGGGCGACCTCTCCGACGAGGAGCGGCGCAGCATCGAGGCGCAGGTGCGCGCCTCCGGCTCGGGCGCCACGCTGGAACACATGCTGACCGAGGCCAGCCAGATGCTGTCGGGCATGTCGCGCGGCGCCGGCCTGGTGCTGGCCGCCAAGAACGAGGTGGCGCTCAAGCACATCGAGTTCATCCAGCTCGAGCCCACCAAGGCGCTGACCGTGATGGTGTCGCAGAACGGCGACGTCGAGAACCGGGTCATCGATCTGCCGGCCGGCATCACCGTCTCGCAATTGCACGAGGCCTCGAATTTTCTCAACGCCCATATTCGCGGCCGTACGCTGGCCGAGGCGCGGGCGGAGGTCGAGCGTATCAAGGAAGAGACAAGGGCAGCGCTCGACACGCTGTCGCAGGACCTGGTGGAGAAAGGGCTGGCGGTGTGGGCCGGCGCGGAAAGCGGCCTGCCGGCGCGCCTGATCGTGCGCGGCCGCGCCAATCTGCTCGAAAACGTCACCGCCCAGGCCGACATCGAACTCCTGCGCCACCTGTTCGAGGACATGGAGACGCAGGACGGGCTGATCCAGCTGCTCGACCTCGCCGAGGCGGGACCGGGCGTGCGCATCTTCATCGGCTCGGAAAATAAGCTTTTCTCGCTCTCCGGCTCGTCGCTGGTCGTGGCACCCTACCGCGACAAGGACGCCCGCGTCGTCGGCGCGCTCGGCGTCATCGGCCCGACCCGGCTCAACTATGCCCGCATTGTCCCGATGGTCGACTATACGGCGCAGCTGATATCGCGCATGCTGCGCTGAGAGCTGGGATCGATCCAGACGGCCGAGGAGAGAAAAGATGGCGCTGGAATCGTTCAAGGCCCAGATCAGCCTGCTGCTGGAGGAGATGGTCAACCAGCCTGAGGATGTGCGCGAAGTGCAGGAGCAATTGCGCGAGAAGCTGCGCGAAATCCGCGCCATGGGCATGCCGCTGCCGGCCGATCTCGTCGAACTGGAAAAGAACCTCGACGCCGATCTCGATCTCGACGCGGATAGCTGACCCGAATTCCTTCAACTCCCCGTGTCGTCCGGAACGACTGCCGAGCCCGCCCGTTCCCTTGATGCATGTGACTTCGGTCTTGGGACAACGACATGCATGAAGAAGCGAGAAGCTGGAGACTGGGATGATCCGACTTGCCGGCGCCGTGGTAATCGCTGCTGCCTTGCTCTTCGCCGCGACGGCATTGGCCCAGCAGGAAGAGCCGGTGCTGAAGGGCGCGGCCGCATTCGGTGACTGGCGGGCCGATGCGCCGGGCGTGCGCCGGTTGATCAGCCCGCAAGACCAGCCCAGGCCCTATGTCACCAGATCCGCCTCGAACGGCGCCGGTCCGGTGCAAAGGCCGCAAGGCGCCGAGCCGCGGCTGCCGGCGGGCTTTTCGGCGGAACTGATCGCTTCGGGCATCGACAATCCGCGCGTCGTGCGCGTCGCGCCCAATGGCGACCTGTTCGTCGCCGACAGCGAGGCCAACCAGATCCGCGTCTACCGTCTCGGCGAGGGCAGCGCGAAACCTGTCAGGGACGGCATCTTCGCCCGCAATCTCAACCAGCCCTACGGCATCGCCTTCTACCCGCCTGGGGACAACCCGCAATGGGTCTATGTCGCCAACAGCGACAGCATCGTGCGCTTTCCCTACCGCGATGGCGACCTGGAGGCCTCCGGCGAGCCGGAAACCATCGTCCGCGATATTCCGGCCACTCATCACTGGACCCGCGACATCGCCTTCTCGCCGGACGGCAAGACGCTGTATCTCTCGGTCGGCTCCGGCTCGAACGCCGCCCAGGACATGGCAAGGAAACCGCGGGGCGGGCTCGACGCCTGGGCCAGGTCGAAGCCGCTCGGCGCCACCTGGGGCGCGGAGGAAGGCCGCGCCGACGTCAGGGCTTTCGACCCGGACGGTAGGAATGGGCGCATCGTCGCCACCGGCCTGCGCAACTGTTCGGGCATGGCCATCCAGCCGGCGGCGGGCGCGCTGTGGTGCGTGGTCAACGAGCGCGACGCGCTCGGCGACAACGTGCCGTTCGAATATGCGACCGAAGTGAAGGAAGGCGCCTTCTACGGCTGGCCCTGGTACTATATCGGCGACAATGAGGATCCGCGCCACAAGGGCGCGCGTCCCGACCTTGCCGGCAAGGTCACCGTCCCCGACATTCTGATGCAGGCGCATTCGGCGCCGCTCAACATCGCCTTCTACGACGGCAGGAATGTCCGCGCAGGATCCGGTTTTCCGGCCGAATACAGGGGCGACGCCTTCGTCGCCCTGCACGGTTCGTGGAATCGCGGCAACAGGACTGGCTACAAGGTGGTGCGGCTCAAGTTCAAGGACGGCAAGCCGACCGGCGAATATGAGGATTTCATGACCGGCTTCGTCACCTCCGGCGGCGAGGTCTGGGGCCGGCCGGTCGGCGTGGCGGTGGCGAGCGACGGCGCGCTGATCGTCACCGAGGACGGCAACGGCACCATCTGGCGCGTGACCTACGGCGACGGCCGGTCCTGATCCGCTGGGAGGCCTCGAGCACGGGGCATGCCTGGTGCAACCAAATCCGGCTCCAGGCAATTCCCGCCCGCGAAACTCTGTGCGACAAGGCGCCGTCCCAGCAGTTTCGCGGACGCAAGGCTCGATCCATGACCCTCACCGGCTTTCTCGCCTACAGCGCCGCCCTCGGCTTGGCCGCGGCCATTCCCGGCCCCGGCATCACCGCGCTTGTGGCGCGCGCGCTCGGTTCCGGCTTCCGCTCGTCGCTGGCCATGTCCTTCGGCCTGATGCTCGGCGACCTCCTTTATCTCACCGCCGTGGTGCTTGGGCTTGCCTTTGTCGCGCAGACCTTCGGCCTGGTGTTCCTCGCCGTCAAATGGGCCGGCGTCGCCTATCTCGCCTTCCTCGGCTGGCGCTTCTGGACCGCCGGCATCACGCCCGAGACGGTCGAGGCCAGGAAAGGCAAGGGCGGGCTAGCGTCGAGCTTCCTCGCCGGCCTGACGGTGACGCTCGGCAATCCGAAGACGATGATCTTCTATCTCGCCATCACGCCGACCATCGTCGACCTCAAGACCATCACGCTGGCCGATTACGGCATCCTCGCCGCACTCACCGTCCTCGTCCTGTTCGTGGTGCTGGTGCCTTATCTGGCGCTGGCGGCCAAGGCGCGCTGGTTCCTGCGCTCGCCGCGCGCCCTGAAGGCGCTGAACCGCACCGCGGCCGGTTTCATGGTCGGCGCGGCGGCGGCGATCGCCGCCCGCCAATAGGGCCATTTTTGCCAAGGCATTCCGCCGGACTGGCTTTTGCGGGAACGCTTTTCCGAGGCCGAGGCGTTTTAGACACGGGCCCCACTCGGATATTTTCGGGCGACGGTCTATCTCGCGTCCGTGGAAGGCCTATCTTGGCGGCCATCCGTCTGAGATCAGTTCCATCCGCCTGACATTCTGGGAGCCAAACCAATGAACAAGTCCGCCGCCTCCGCTCGTGTTCCCGGCTGTGGCCGCATCTACAATTCCATCACCGATACGATCGGCGACACGCCACTGGTGCGGCTCGACAAATTCGCCAAGGAGAAGGGCATCGTTGCCCATCTCATCGCCAAGCTTGAATTCTTCAACCCGATCGCCTCGGTCAAGGACCGTATCGGCGTGGCGATGATCGAGGCGCTCGAGGCATCGGGCAAGATCGCTCCCGGCAAGACGACGCTGATCGAGCCGACTTCGGGCAATACCGGCATAGCGCTTGCCTTCGCCGCCGCCGCCAAGGGCTACAAGCTGATCCTCACCATGCCCGAGACCATGTCGGTCGAGCGCCGCAAGATGCTGGCGCTGCTCGGCGCCGAACTGGTGCT
This sequence comes from Mesorhizobium sp. B2-1-3, assembly GCF_006442495.1. Classification (NCBI taxonomy): domain Bacteria; kingdom Pseudomonadati; phylum Pseudomonadota; class Alphaproteobacteria; order Hyphomicrobiales; family Phyllobacteriaceae; genus Mesorhizobium; species Mesorhizobium sp. B2-1-3. The sequence goes on along the minus strand of NZ_VFWL01000001.1, from coordinate 385,274 downwards.
GACCGAAGGGCCGAAAGGCATGAAGGGCGCCATCGCCAAGGCCGACGAACTGGCGGCCACCATCCCCAACGCCATCATCCCGCAGCAGTTCGAGAACCCGGCCAATCCCGAGATCCATCGCACGACGACTGCCGAGGAGATCTGGAACGACACCCATGGCGAGGTCGACATCATCGTCTCCGGCATCGGCACCGGCGGCACCATCACCGGCGTCGGCCAGGTGCTGAAGAAGCGCAAGCCTTCGCTGCATGTCGTCGCGGTCGAACCGGAAACCTCGCCGGTGCTGTCGGGCGGCCAGCCTGGCCCGCACAAGATCCAGGGCATCGGCGCCGGCTTCGCGCCAAAAATCCTCGACACCACCATCTATGACGAAATCGTCACGGTCTCGAACGAGGATTCGGTCGCCAATGCCCGCCTCGTCGCCCGGCTGGAAGGCGTGCCGGTCGGCATCTCCTCGGGCGCCGCTTTGCAGGCGGCGATCGTCGTCGGCTCGCGGCCGGAGAACAAGGGCAAGAACCTGGTGGTGATCATCCCGTCCTTCGCCGAGCGCTATTTGTCGACGATCCTGTTCGAAGGGCTGGGCGCTTAGGGTCTTCGTTGGGCGAAGCGATACGACGCGTCGCCTGTCAAGTTTCGACACGCCCCCTGCCGAGCGCCTAACACAAAGGTGCTTAGCCTGGCCCGCTGAAAAAACCCGCCGTGGCGGATGCCACGGGCTTGAGCAGCGCCCTGCTTCCGGTTCATATCGCCCCCGGCCCTAGCAGGGCCGGCGGAGGACCTCATGTACAAGCTCTACACCCGTCCCGGCAGCGGCGGCTTCGTTGTCGAGGCGGCCCTGGTGTTGGCCAATGCGCCGTTCGAGCAGATCGACGTACCGAAATCCGATCGGCCCGATCCCGCTTTCCTCCACATCAGCCCGCTGAACCAGGTGCCGGTGCTGACCTTGCCGGACGGCCGCTCGCTGACCGAATCGGCGGCCATCTGCATCCTGCTCGCCGAACGCCATCCGCGGGCCGGACTGGCGCCGGCGGCCGATGAACCGGCCCGCGCCGACTTCCTGCGCTGGATGGCGTTCATGTCGTCCGCCCTCTATCCGGCGGTGCTGCGTTTCTACTACGCGCCACGCTACACGGCCGACGCCGACGGCGCCAAGGCCGTCAAGCAGGCGGCCGTGGCCGAGATGGACCGCGGCTTTGCCGTCGTCGATGCCGCCTTGCGCGGCCGCGACTGGCTGGCAGGCGAGGCGATGTCGGTGGCCGATATCTATCTGGCCATGCTGGTGGCCTGGCATCCCGACAGCGGCAAGGCACGCACTGCCTGGCCCGACATCGAACGCCTGTGGGCCAGGCTTCGCGAGCACCCGCTGATGAAGACGCTCAACGCCTCGCACGAAATGTGGCCGGGCTGAACGGGTCGCCGGCAAAGCACCGCCGTCGGGCATTTCAATGCCTGAGCGTCGCGCGTTTTACCTGCAGGAAGCGGCGTACCGCCGGATCGCTTTCGAGGCCGATCGCGCGGTCATAGGCCTCGACCGCCTGCGGCACCTGGCCGAGCCTGGCCAGAAGGCCGGCGCGGGCGGCCCAATAGGGCTGGTAATCATTGAGCCGCTTGTCGTCGCCAAGCACGTACAACGCCGCCAGCCCCGCCACGGCGCCCTCGGCTTCGGCGATCGCCACCGCGCGGTTGATCGCCACCACGGGCGATCGTGCGATCGAAAGCAACGCGTCGTAGAATTCGCGGATCGCCACCCAGTCGGTCTCGCCGCTCAGCCGCCGCGCCGCGTGGACGGACTGCACGGCCGCCTCGAGCTGGTAGCGGCCGATCGCGCCCATGGAGGCGGCGCGGCCGAGCAGGACTTCCGCCTCGTCGATCAGGGCATGATCCCACAGCGCATGATCCTGCTCGGCGAGCGGCACATAATCTCCGGACCCATCGCGGCGCGCGGTACGGCGCGCCTCGGCGAACAGCATCAGCGCAAGCAGGCCCAGCGCCTCCGGTTCGTCCGGCAGCAGCGAGGCCACCAGCCTGCCGAGCCAGATCCCTTCTGTGGCCAGGTTCCGGCGCCGCGTCTCTGTGCCCGCCGGGTCGGACCAGCCCTCGGCGAAGGTCGCGTATATGGCCTCCAGCACGGTATCCAGGCGCTCGCCGAGTTCGGCTCGCTCCGGTACGCGGAACGGAATGCCGGCTTCACGAATGCGGGCCTTGGCCCGCACCAGGCGCTGGCCCATTGTCGCCGGCGGGACCAGGAAGGCGGAGGCGATCGTTGCGGCGTCGAAGCCAAGCACGGCCTGCAGGATCAATGGCGCGCGCACGCCAGGTTCGATCGCCGGATGCGCGCAGGCGAACATCAGCCGCAGCCGCTCGTCGGGCAGGTCCTGGTCGGTCATGCACGCCTCCGCCTCCTCGGCAATCAGCTTGAGATGGTCGCGGCCGGCTTCGCTGGTGAGCCGCCGCCGCACCGCGTCGACACGCCGCCGCCTTGCCACGGCAAGCAGCCAGGCCTCCGGCTTTTCGGGCACGCCGGTTCGTGGCCAGCGTTCGAGCGCCGCGGCAAAGGCGTCGGCCAGCGCGTCCTCGGCGGCGGCCACGTCGCGCGTGGGCGCCGCGAGCCAGGCGACCAGCTTGCCGTAGCTTTGCCGGGCGGCGGCCTCGGCGGCTGCCCGGGCAATCTGCGAGCTGCTGTCCATCACATCGTCATTTCTTGGGCATGTATTCGGCCATTTCCCAAATCGGCCGCAACTCGACCGTGCCTGTGCTGGCCGCCGGGCAGCGCGCCGCCCATTCGATGGCGGTATCGATGTCGGCCGCTTCGATCATGTAGAAGCCGGCAAGCTGCTCCTTGGTGTCGGCATAGGGGCCGTCGATCACGTTGGTCTTGCCGTCGGTGATCCGCACCGAGGTGGTTGCCTGAGTCGGGCGCAGCCTTTCTCCGGCCAGCCACGCGCCGGATTTCTTCAACGCTTCGGTATAGGCGCCATAGGCCGCGCTCATCTGTTGGGCCTTCTCGATCGGCGTGTTCGCCAGTGCGGCTTCGTCGTTGTTGATCAAAAGCATGTATCGCATGGGTCTTCTCCCGTGGTTTCATAGGCCGCGTCCTTGCGAGCCGGACATATGTCGCGCGACAAGGGCCGATTTCGACAGGTGCCGGAAAAAATCTTTCGACCACGGTCGCGTCCCGCGCAAGCCGGGAGCTGTTTCCGCATCCATTCAACCGTTCGTCTAATGAATGCAATTGCGGGTTGGCATTTGCGGCCCGCCGTCTAAACTTGGCCGGTTCGCATCGAGGAGGTGGTGCGGCAGCCAATATTTTCAGGGAGGAAACCGGATGTTCCATTTCAGAACGAAGTTCGTTGCAGCCGGCGCAATGGCGCTATCGCTTGGGCTTGGCATTGCCTCGGCCAGGGCACAGGAATTCATCAACGTGCTGACCGGCGGCACGTCGGGCGTCTACTACCCGCTCGGCGTGGCGCTGTCGGAAATCTACAGCAAGGGCATCGCAGGCGCCCGCACCCAGGTGCAGGCCACCAAGGCTTCGGTCGAGAACCTCAATCTGCTGCAGCAGGGCAAGGGCGAGATCGCCTTCGCGCTCGGCGATTCCGTCAAGATGGCCGCCGAAGGCAATGCCGAGGCCGGCTTCCCCGGCAAGCTCGACAAATTGCGCGGCATCGCCGCCATCTATCCCAACTACATCCAGATCGTCGCCAGCCAGGAATCCGGCATCAAGACGCTGGCCGACCTCAAGGGCAAGAGCCTGTCGGTCGGCGCGCCGGCCTCCGGTACCGAGCTCAATGCGCGTGCCATCTTTGCCGCCGCCGGGCTGAAATACGAGGATCTCGGCCGGGTCGAATACCTGCCCTTCGCCGAATCGGTCGAGCTGATCAAGAACCGCCAGCTCGATGCCACGCTGCAGTCGGCCGGCCTCGGGGTCGCCTCGATCCGCGATCTCGCCACCTCGGTGCCGATCAACGTCGTCGCCGTGCCGGCCGAGGATGTCGCCAAGATCGGCGCCCCCTATCTGTCGGTGGTTATCCCCAAGGGCACCTATGAGGGCCAGGCCGAGGACGTCGCGACCGCGGCCGTCGGCAATTTCCTCATCACCCGCGCCGATGTTTCCGACCAGACGGCCTATCAGATGACCAAGCTGATGTTCGAGCATCTCGACCAACTAGCCGCCGCCCACGCCGCCGCCAAGGCGATCGATCCTGCAAAGGCGCTCGAGGGCATGCCGGTGCCGCTGCATCCGGGCGCTGAGCGGTACTACAAGGAGAAGGGGTTGCTGAAGTAGGCGAGGACTATCTGAGATGTCTTCGCGACGCGCCCCCCTCTGTCCTGCCGGACATCTCCCCCTCAAGGGGGGAGATTGGCCGTCGTCACCTCCTTCGCCAACTGCTGACGTTGCTGAAAGAACGCCGACACCGATACTGCCGATCTCCCCCCTTGAGGGGGAGATGCCCGGCAGGGCAGAGGGGGGCGCCTCGCACTGTCATTCGCTCATTTTGGAGTGCATCGGATGAGCGAAACAACGCATGGAACGACAGCCGACGGCAAATCCTCCACCTTCCATCTCCCCGTCGCCGAAGAGCAGGTCGAAGGCTTGCCGCCGGGCTTTGGCGAGGGCATCGCCGGCAAGGCTGCCTTCCTCATCGCCGTCGCCTTTTCCGTGTTCCAGATCTACGTCGCCGCCTATGGCAGCATCCCGAGCCAGGTGGTGCGGGCCATGCATGTCGGTTTCCTGCTGCTGCTCGGCTTTGGCCTGATCGCCAACCTGCGCGCCCGAAGCCTGCCGGCCAAGGCCGTGTTCTGGGCGTTCGGCGTGCTCGGCTTCGGCACCGGCCTCTACAATTGGGTGTTCTACACCGACCTCATCCGCCGCTCCGGTTTCCTCACCACGCCGGATCTTGTCGTCGGCGCGGTGCTGGTGGTGCTGGTCTTCGAGGCGGCCCGGCGGCTGATGGGACTGCCGCTGGCGATCATCGCTTTCATCTTTCTCGCCTATTGTTTCGTCGGCAACCATCTGCCGCCGCCCTTCATCCATCGCGGCTACGATTTCGCCCAGCTCGTCGACACTTTCGCCTACGGCACCGAAGGCATATACGGCACGCCGGTCTATGTCTCGGCCGCCTATATCTTCATCTTCGTCGTCTTCGCCGCCTTCCTCGAACGCGCCGGCATGATCGCGCTGTTCAACGATTTCGCGCTCGGCCTGGTCGGCTCGTGGCGCGGCGGCCCGGCGCAGGTCTGCGTTTTGTCCTCGGCGCTGATGGGCACCATCTCCGGCTCCGGCGTTGCCAATGTCGTGGCCAGCGGCCAGTTCACCATCCCGCTGATGAAGCGCTTCGGCTTCCGCTCGGCCTTCGCCGGCGCCGTCGAGGCGACCTCCTCGATGGGCGGCCAGATCATGCCGCCGGTGATGGGCGCGGTCGCCTTCATCATGGCCGAGACGCTGAACATCCCCTATGCCGAAGTGGTCAAGGCGGCGATCATCCCGGCGCTGCTCTATTTCGGCGCCTGTTTCTGGCAGGTGCATCTGGAAGCCGGCAAGGCCGGCCTGCACGGCATGGCCAAGGCCGAACTGCCCAATCCCTGGGATGCCGTGCGCCAGCACTGGCCGCTGGTGCTGCCGCTGGCGGCCCTCATCTATCTCCTGTTTGCCGGCTACACACCGATCTTCGCCGGCACGATGGGGCTGGCGCTGACCATCGTGCTCATCCTCGGCACCCCACTGGCGGCCCTGATCGGACCGCTCGCCTTCCGCGTCGTCTTCTGGCTGGCACTCGGGCTCGCCGCCGCCTCGTTCATGCGCTTCGGCGTCAACATACTCGGCCTCGTCATCGCCGCGCTCGTCGTCGCCTGCTTCGCCTTCAAGGGCGGGCGCGAAACGCTGCGGATCTGCGTGGATTCACTCGCCGAAGGGGCCAAGAACGCGCTGCCGGTCGGCATCGCCTGCGCCATCGTCGGCATCGTCATCGGCACGCTGACGCTCACCGGCATCGCCTCCACCTTCATCGGCTGGATCATCTCCATCGGCCAGGACAATCTGTTCCTGTCTCTGGTGCTGACCATGCTCACCTGCCTGGTGCTCGGCATGGGCATCCCGACCATTCCCAACTACATTATCACCTCCTCGCTGGCCGGCCCGGCGCTGCTGTCGCTCGGCGTGCCGCTGGTGGTCAGCCATATGTTCGTCTTCTACTTCGGCATCATGGCCGATCTTACGCCGCCGGTGGCGCTGGCCGCCTTCGCGGCCGCCCCGATGGCCAGGGAAAGCGGCCTCAAGATCGGCATCCAGGCGACCAAGCTTGCCATTGCCGGTTTCGTCGTGCCGTTCATGGCGGTCTACACGCCGGCGCTCATGCTGCAGGATCCAGGCCCGATCGCCGCCCAGTTCGGCTACCCCGTCGAGGTCGCCTACATCGTCGTCAAGGCGTGCATGGGCATCGTGCTGTGGGGCGCCGCCGCCGTCGGCTTCCTTGCCAGGCGCATGGCGTGGTGGGAACGGCTCGTCGCCTTCTGTGCCGGCGTGCTGCTGGTCGCGGCGATCCCGCTCACCGACGAGACGGGCTGGGCATTGTCGTTTGCCTGGATCGGCTGGCACTTCTGGCGCGCGCGGCGGGCGGCGGCCCAAGCATGAGCCTGTGTATCCTTGCCGCCGGCAAGACGGCGACGCTCGCGGCCGCCGCCTTCACCCTGTCCTGGACGCACTCGGTGGAGCGCACGCGCTGGGAGGAGCACTGGAAGGTGATGCCTTCCGGCCTGCAAGTCACCGAGGCGCGCATAAAGGGCTCGGGCGCCGGCATGGAACCACCCGAGGGCGCGGTGCTGCGAGACGGCTGGTGGGCCTATGCGCCGAAGGCCGGGCCGCAGCGAAGCCTTATGCTCGCCGCCTCCGGCGCGACCGGTGATGGTTGGACACTGTGCACAGATCAGGGTTGCCGAGAACTCGGCAAGGTGGCCGGCGGCACGATTGTGCTGGAGCCGTGTGCTCCGGACGGCACGAGCCGGCCGCGGTAGCGCACGATCATCCCGGCTGGAGCCGACGCCGTCGAAGACGGTCAGCGGCTGGGTTGCATCGAAGGGTATTCAGAAGGACGGCTTGGACTGGACCCGACTGGACTGGAGAAGGTCGCTTACGCGGGCCTCGGCGGCTCGTGTCCTGAGACATTAAGCCGGCGAAGGCGGTCTCAAAGCCGCGGCGATGTCGCACGCCGCCGATCGGCGAAGGTCGGGCGCTCGGCGCGATAGGTGGTGGCGCGCGACTCGACGTCAGGCCTGCAGATGCGGCTGTTGTGTCGGCTCTCGAAAGTCATGGTCAGTGCGCGCCCAGCGAGGTGCCGCGACGAGCGCAGGCCGGGCCCGGCCCGCGCATGTAGTAGCGCTCGGGCCGATAGGTCGGCGCGACGAATTCGCGGATGGCTGCGGCATAGCCGATGAGGTGCGTGAGGAAGTTCATTTTACCTGTCCCTGTCCCGACTTTCGGGTGTCCCTTCCGAATTGCGGAAATCATAGCGTCGAGGCGTGAATAGTCGGTGAACGCGATGTTAATTTCTGGTCGAAAACCCGTCGCTTCATGGCCGGAATGCGGCTGATTCGGGGTCTTTCCACGCCTTTTGTCGCCATTTCGGCGTGTGTGACTTTTGCATCACATATGTTTCGTTTGGATGTCGCCTGGGTGCGGTTGCGTTTCAGCTTTCGCCCTGGCGGGAGAATTTTCCTTGCTCGCCGCCGCAAGTCCGGAACCCGGCTTGGGACGAGACGTTGATTCTTCGAGCCGGCATGGCCGGCCCATGGGGCCGCCGACCTGCGGCCCCACGCTAACCCGCAACCGCAAGAGCAAAGGAAGGGCCGCAATCATGGGCTTCTTTTCGAAGGACATCAAAACCCTGGACGACCTCTTCGTGCACACGCTGCGCGACATCTATTATGCCGAAAAGCAGATCGAGAAGGCATTGCCGAAGATGATCGACAAGGCGACGGATCCGCAGCTGAAGGCCGGCTTCGAGAAACATCTCGAGCAGACCAGGGGCCATGTCGAGCGCGTCGAGCAGGTGTTCGAACTGCACGGCGTCAAGGCCAAGGAAGTCAACTGCCCGGCCATAGACGGCATCCTCGAGGAAGCCGACGACGTCAGCGGCGACGTCGACGACAAGGAGGTGCTGGACGCGGCGCTGATCGCCTCGGCGCAAGCGGTCGAGCACTATGAGATGACCCGCTATGGCACCTTGATCGCCTGGGCCAAGCAGCTTGGCCGCAGCGACTGCGCCAACGTGCTGGCCAAGAACCTCAAGGAAGAGCAGGCGACGGATCGCAAGCTGACCGAAATAGCGGAAAGCAAGATCAACCTGCAGGCCGCCGAATAGGGGCTGAAAGAGCCGGGGCCGGTGGCAATCGCGCCGGCCTTGGCTCGACCGGATTGGAACCGTTGGGGTCGTCGTCCGTTCCAGCCAGGTCCTTCTCTACAGGAAATCATCATGGCGCCGCGTCCCGCCTGGAGAGGCTATCTGAAGCTTTCGCTGGTCACCTGCGCCATCGAACTGACCAATGTCGTCACCCATGCCGAGAAGGTCTCTTTTCGCATCCTCAACCGCGAGACCGGCAACACGGTGAAGCGGATCTATGTCGACGCCGAAACCGGCAAGCCGCTTGAGGATGGCGACGAGATAAAGGGCTACGAGGACGACGATGGCAAGTTCATCCACATCGAAGAGGACGAGATCGAGGCCATCCAGATCGAGTCCTCGCACACGATGAGCCTCGACGGCTTCGTCGACAAATCCTCCATCGAGCAGATCTATCTCGATACACCCTATTACGTCGCGCCGGCCGACAAGGTCTCGCAGGACGCTTTCGCCGTCATCCGCGACGCGATGGCCGGCAAGAAGATGGCGGGTCTGGCGCGCATCGTGCTCTATCGGCGCGAACGTCCCGTGGTCATCGAACCGCTCGGCAAGGGCATGGTGCTGACGACGTTGCGCTACGACAACACGGTGCGCCAGCCGGACACCGTCTTCGGCGACATCGAATCGGTGAAGACGGATCAGGAGATGACCGATCTGGCCGAGCTCATCATCGACAAGAAGAAGGCGAAGTTCGATCCCTCGAAATTCGAGGACAAGTACGAGGATGCGCTGCTCGAACTGATCCGCGCCAAGAAGGCGGGCCGCAAGGCGCCGAAGGCCAAAGCGGCGCCCAAGCCGTCCAACGTCGTCAATCTTTTCGACGCTCTGAAGAAGAGCCTTTCGTCGGACGGCGGATCGGGCGAACGCCGCGGCAAGGCCTCCGCGAAAGCCAAACCGGCGGTCAAACGCGGCAAGCCGAAAGAAGCCGCGCCCAAGCGCAAATCGGCGTGAGGACATCAAGGGATGGCTAGCCTCGAACAATATCACGCCAAGCGCGATTTCAGGAAAACCGCCGAACCCCCCGGCAAGGTCGCCCGCGGCAAGAAGAGCGAGGCAGGCGGCATCTTCGTCATCCACAAGCACGCCGCGACCAGGCTGCATTACGACCTGCGCCTCGAACATGCCGGTGTGCTGTGGAGCTGGGCGGTGACGCGCGGGCCCAGCCTCGATCCGCACGAGAAACGGCTCGCCGTGCATGTCGAGGACCATCCGATCGACTATGCGCCGTTCGAGGGCACCATTCCCAAGGGCGAATATGGCGCCGGCTCGGTCATCGTCTGGGACGAGGGCACATGGGTGCCCGAGGGCGATCCGGCCAAGGCGATGAAGAAGGGCCATATCAACTTCGAGCTCAACGGCCACAAGCTGCACGGCCGCTGGCACCTGGTGCGGCTGAGACCGCGCCCCGGCGAGAAGCGCGACAACTGGCTGCTGATCAAGTCGGACGATGGCGCGGCGCGCCCGGGCGAGGATATTCTGGAGGAAGCGCCGAAATCGGTGAAGTCGGGCCTGACGATCGAGGAGGTCGGGGCGGGCAAGGCCGCGAAAGGGGAGAAGGCGAAAGTCTGGCACTCCAACAAACCGGCCGCCGAAAAGGCGAAGGCCGGACACGCAAAGCGCCTCGACTTCATCGAGCCGCAACTGGCCACGCTCGAGCGGGAAGCGCCGCCGGGCGAGGACTGGCTGCATGAGGTCAAGTTCGACGGCTATCGCATGCAGGCGCAGATCGCCGGCACGGACGTGCGGCTGCTCACCCGCACCGGCCTCGACTGGACGAAGAAATTCGGCGACGCGATCGTCGCCGAGCTCGCCGGATTGAAATGCAGCGACGCCATCATCGACGGCGAGATCGTCGTGCTGGCCGACAGCGGCGTCTCTTCCTTCGCGCTTTTGCAGGCCGACCTGTCGGCGAAGCGCACGGATCGCTTCATCTACTACGTCTTCGACCTGATGCGGCTGAATGGGCGGGACCTGCGCCGCGAGCCGCTGGTCGAGCGCAAGCAGGCCTTGCAGGAATTGCTGGCCAGCCAGCCGGAGGATTCGGCGGTCCGCTTCAGCGACCATTTCGCCGAGCCCGGCAAGGTGATGCTCGAGCATGCCTGCCGCATGGGACTGGAAGGCGTCGTCTCCAAGCGCGCCGACGCGGTCTACCGAAGCGGGCGCGGGCCGTCCTGGGTGAAGTCGAAATGCACGCTGCGACAGGAGTTCGTCATCGCCGGCTACCTGCCGTCCGACAAGACCGGGCGCGGGCTGCGTTCGCTGCTGCTTGGCTATTTCGAGGCCGGCAAGCTGCACTATGCCGGCCGCGTCGGCACCGGCTTCTCGACCGGCGGCGCCAATGCCCTGAAGAAGAAGCTCGATGCGCTGCAAACGAAGTCGTCGCCCTTCGACAAGGCCGTGCCGAGGGGCAAGGGCCTGGTCTGGGTGAAGCCGGAGCTTGTCGGCGAAGTGGAGTTCCGCAGTTGGACCTCCGACCGTATAGTACGCCACGCCTCGTTCCAGGGGCTGCGCGAGGACAAGCCGGCGGAGGAAGTCGTGCAGGAAAAGCCGAAGGCACCGACAGGCAAAAGCACGGCCCGGGCCAAGCCGGCGTCAAGCGGCGCAACGCCGGCAAGGGCGGCAACCACCACGGTGAAGCTGTCCCACCCAGAAAAGCTGCTGTGGCCCGACGAAAAGATATCCAAGCAGGGGCTGCTCGATCATTACGCGCTGGTGTGGCCGCGCATGAAACAATTCGTGGTCAACCGCCCGCTCAGCCTGGTCAGGGCCCCCGACGGGGTCGGCGGCCAGCGCTTCTTCCAGAAGCATGCCTCGCCAGGCATGCATGACAAGATCGAGAAAACGAGGGATCCCACGGATGGCGAGGAAATCCTGTTTATCCGTGACTTCGACGGCGTCGCGGCACTTGTCCAGCTCGGCGTGGTCGAGATCCACATCTGGGGTTGCACCATCGACGAGCTCGAACGACCTGACCAGATCGTCTTCGATCTCGACCCCGATGAAGGCGTCGACGTGAAGGCGGTGCGGGCGGCGGCACTCGACATAAGGGGCAAGCTTGACGAGCTGTCGCTGCCCAATTTCGTCAAGACGTCGGGTGGCAAGGGCTTTCATGTCGTCGTGCCGCTGAAGCCGTCGGCCAACTGGGAGGAGGTGAAAGGCTTCGCCCATGATTTCGCGCGCGCGCTGGAACAGGGCGCGCCCGACCGCTACACAGCGACGCTGTCCAAGAAGGCGCGCACCGGCAAGATATTCGTCGACTATCTGCGCAATGGCAGCGGCGCGACCACGGTGGCGCCCTACTCGTCGCGGGCCAAGAAGGGTGCCACGGTGTCGATGCCGGTGACCTGGGCCGAGATCGAGGCCGGCCTGCCGCCGAACGCATTCCCCATCGGCGACAAGACGACGCTGAAGCAACTCGCGGAAGCCGATCCGTGGAAGGATTTCTTCAAGAAGGGGAAGGTGTTGAAGCGGGGGTAATCCTGCCCGCATTTGCAGCGCGGCGATCCTTCGCGCCTGTCCCGCCGACGAATCGATGCTGGCAACAGCGCCGATAGCTCAAGCCAAAAACACCTTCTCGAACGCCTGTTTGCCGGGCGGCGAAAAAATCACGGCGCGGCTGTCCTTCTCCCGGCGCGCCCATTTCTCGGTGAGGATCTTGTCGAGGATGGCGGCGCCCAGCGTGCCGGCGAGATGCGAGCGCCGTACGCTCCAGTCGAGGCAGGCGCGGCACACCGGCCGCCGGGCCTTCGCCTCCACATCGATCCCTAGCGCCGCGAAATGCGAGGCGGCCGAAGGCGCCAAGCGGATTTCGCCGTGGTCTCGCAGCAGCAGTCTCCGGTCGATGAGGCGGTCGAGCATCGCCACCGCCTGCTCGCCGGCAAGATGATCGTAGCAGACGCGCGCCACGCGCATCGCCCCGTCGCGCGGGCCCGGCCGCACGCGCCTGGGGCCGATGGTTTCGGCGACGCCGGCGATGGCTTCGATCATTTCAGCCACCTGCGGCCCGGCGAGCCCGTAATAGCGATGCCGGCCCTGGCTTGCCACGGTCAGCAGCCCGCCTTCCATCAGTTTCGACAGATGCGAGGAGGCGGTCGGCATCGAGACGCCGGCCTCAAGCGCCAGTTCGCTTGCCGTCAGCGCCGTGCCGCCCATCAGTGCGTTGAGCATGTTGGCGCGGGCCGGGTCGCCGATCAGGCTGGCGATGCGGGCAATGTCGGGTCCTTCGCGCATAGTTTCATCCCTATCGAAGCATTCTCGCCAGATAATCACTATCCTTCGCTGAGCTCAAGGAGCGCTGATGATGCTCCTGACAGGAAACTGCTTAGCACACCGGCGTGGGCGCCGTTTCGACAGAGATCGAATTATCGATGCGACAAATCCAGGGAGACCGGAATGACCATCACCTGCTTCATCCGCTACGAGATCGATCCGTTCGGCAAGGCCGCGTTCGAGGAATATGCCCGTAACTGGGGCCAGGCCATTCCGCGCTGCGGCGCCGACCTGATCGGCTACTACGCGCCGCATGAAGGCTCGGCCACGACCGCCTATGCGGCCTACAACATAGAAAGCCTGGCTGCCTATGAAGCCTATAGGGCCCGGCTTGCCGCCGACCCGGCCGGCAAGGCAAACTACGAATTCGCCCGCCGGGAAAAATTCATCCTCAAGGAGGACCGCATGTTCCTGAAACTGGCGTCCGGCCCGCACGCGAAGCTGGTGCTGCCGTGATCGCCGTCATCTTCGAGGTCGAGCCGGCCGCGGGCAGGCGCGATGCCTATCTGGACATCGCCGCGCAGTTGCGGCCGCTGCTTGAAAGCATCGATGGCTTCATCTCGGTCGAGCGCTTCCAGAGCCTCGCCAATCCGGACCGCATCCTGTCACTATCGTTCTGGCGCGACGAGGAAGCGGTGAAGGCCTGGCGCAACACGCAAGAACACCGGCAGGCCCAGCAGGCCGGGCGCGGCGGCATCTTTGCCGGTTACCGCCTGCGCATCGCGCACGTCGTGCGCGATTATGGCTTGAGTGAAAGGCAACAGGCGCCGGTGGATAGCCGGGCGGTGAACGGGTAATCGGCAGGTCCTTCCTTCTCCCAAAAAGGGGAGAAGGGATGAACCCTATGCGTTCCCGATCAGCACGCCTGCCGCGAACACCAGCGCGCCGCCGAGCACCACCTGGAAGGCGGCGCGCAGGAAGGGTGTCTGCATGTAGCGGTTCTGGACGAAGGCGATCGCCCAGAGTTCGAAGAACACCACCACGGCGGCAACCGCGGTCGCCGTCCAGAAATGCGGGATTAGGTAGGGCAGCGCATGGCCGAGGCCGCCGAGCGTCGTCATGATGCCCACGGTCAGGCCGCGCTTGACCGGCGAACCGCGGCCCGACAGCTTGCCGTCGTCGGAGGCGACCTCGGTGAAGCCCATCGAGATGCCGGCGCCGATCGAGGCGGCGAGGCCGACGAGAAGCGTCTGCCAGGTGTCGTGCGTGGCAAAGGCGGCGGCGAAGATCGGCGCCAGCGTCGATACCGAACCGTCCATCAGTCCGGCCAGTCCCGGCTGCACATAGGTGAGGATGAACTGGCGCTGCTCGGCCGTCGCCTCCTCGACCTTCACGGTGCCCGGCACGTGCTGCTGCTCCAGCCGCTGCGCCATGCTCTCATGGCTCTGTTCCGCCGCCGCCAGTTCGTCGAGCAGCTTTCTGGTCGAGGCATCGGTGGTGCGCCTGGCCGCCTCGACATAGAACAGGTAGGCCTGCCGCTCCATCGCCTCGGCCTGGCGGCGTACCTGCTCGATGCCGAGCGGTTTGACCAGCCAGTCGGGCTTGCGCTCGTAATAGCCCTTCACATGCTCGCGCCGGATCAGCGGAATGCGCTCCCCGAAACGCCTGCGGAAAAGCTCGATCAGCGCGTCGCGATGACCGTCCTCCTCCTCGGCCATGTCCTCGAACATCTTGGCCGATTGCGGAAAATCCTCCGCCAGCCCATCCGCATAGGCGCGATAGATGCGCCCGTCGTCTTCTTCCGACGAGATGGCAAGCGCCAGGATCTCCTGTTCGGAGAGCGAATCGAAGGAGCGGCGGCCGAAGCCGAAAACACGGGAAAGCATGAGGAAATCACCCTAGTTTAGAATTGTTCTAAACTAAAGTTTGCTGCCGCATCGGTCAATCGTGCGCCTGGGCAGTGGTCAAGATTTGTTGAAGCCGCCATTCGGCGCCGCCTCTTCATTATCGGCAAATGTTCACTTATATGACCAAACTCAAGCCAACAACCGAGGAAGCCGCCGATGACTGCAAAGCCGGACGCCCATCACTTCGACCCGAAACCCGTCCTCGACCTCATAGCCAGCATCGAGGCCGATCTGCAGCGCCTGAAAGGTCTGGTCGAGCAGCAGATCGAGAAGTTCGATCCCGCCAACCCGCACAACAAGACCCTCGACGGCAAGCTGACCGAGGAAGGCGTCGAGTGCTGCTACCGCATGTTCGACGAAGGCAAGTCGCGCTATTCGGTCTCCCAGCAGATGAAGATTTCCTTTGCCGCCGCCACCCATCGCTTCAACGCCTGGCGCAAGGCCGGCGGCAACAAGCGGCAGCGGACGTTGTTGGGGTGAGGGTTGAACTGGACGGACCGGCAGGCAGGTGACTGCCAGCACTGCCGGCCGTCGTGATCCCAAACCTTGTGACGGTTACATTTTTTTGTTGGCCTCGCGCGGCCCTTTGCGTGCACCATGGCCGGACCACATCTTACAGGACCCGCCATGACCACGCCTCCCGGCATCGCCGATATCCACGCCGCCGCCGCCCGGCTCTCCGGCCTTATCGTCGAGACGCCGCTGATCGAATCGCCCGAGCTCAACAGCCGCTTCGGCGGCCGCATCCTGTTCAAGCCGGAAACGCTGCAGCGTACCGGCTCGTTCAAGTTCCGCGGCGCCTACAACAAGCTGTCCTCGCTATCGGCCGAGGAGCGCGGCCGCGGCGTGGTCGCCTTTTCCTCGGGCAATCATGCGCAAGGCGTTGCCGCTTCCGCCGCCATGTTCGGCGTCAGGGCGGTCATCGCCATGCCGTCGGACGCACCGGCCATGAAGATCGGCAATGTCCGCAAGATGGGCGCCGAAGTGGTCGCCTTCGATCGCGTCCGCGAAGACCGCGTGGCCGTGGTTCGGCCTTACGTGGAGAAGGGCATGGTCCTGGTGCCGCCCTATGACGATCCCGCCATCATCGCGGGCCAGGGCACGATCGGCCTCGAACTGCTGCGTCAGGCCAAGGCGCTTGGCGTGAGCCTCGACGCCGTCATCGTTCCCTGTGGCGGCGGCGGGCTGAGCAGCGGGATTTCGATGGCGGTCAAGGACGGTTCGCCCGCCACCGCCGTCTGGGCGGCAGAGCCGGAATTTTTCGACGACACCAGCCGGTCGCTGGCCAAGGGCGCCAGGGTAGCGAACGAGCCCGGCCACACCTCGATCTGCGACGCGCTTCTCGTCGCCGAGCCGGGCGCGCTCACCTTCGAGATCAATCGCAAGACGCTGGCCGGCGGGATTGCCGTCTCGGAGGAGGCGACGAAGCAGGCCATGCGCGACGCCATGGCCCATCTCAAGCTCGTCGTGGAGCCCGGCGGCTGCGTCGGGCTCGCCGCGCTCTCGTCGGGCAGGATCGACTTGGCCGGCAAATGCGTGGCCGTGGTGCTGTCTGGCGGCAATGTCGATTTCGACGCCTATGCCAAGATCATGGCTGCTGCCGCTTGACGCCCGCCCTGCATGGCAGGGCGGGCAGCCTTGTTGTTTCGCAATTCCGGATGGAAACCGCTGCGCACTTTTCCTGGAATTGCCCAGTGCCCGTCAGCTGATGACGGTGCCGTCAGTCGATGACTTTCACGATGCGACGGGTTCCGGGATCGACGAGGACGGTCTGACCGTTGACGACGACATAGCGGTACTGCACATCAGGAACATCGATCGCATGCAGCTCAACAGTGTCCGGCAAGGTCGAGCCGATGGCCAGCTGGACGCCCAGCAGGTCGACCGAGGCGATCGGCTTCTTGTGCACATATTCGCGGATAACGGTCTCCTGCTGCGGCTCGATGATCACGTCCTGAGCAGCGGCGGCACCGATGCCGGCGGCTAGCAGAAGCCCGGCCGCAGTGGCGGAAAGATACAGTCTCATCATTGCCTCCATTGCTGGTCGATAGAGCGCAATACAGTTGCAAGTCTCGGCTCTATCTCGTTGTTTTGGTGGCATTCCGCACCCCGCCAGATGATCCGGCCGGACTCGAGATGCCAAAGGCTTCGCTTGCACTGAGGGGGCCGTCTTGGCCCGCAAGTGGCAGCGGCGAGGCTGATCGACAACGCCGGGGCAGAAGCATGGTTCCAACGGGAGGGTCCAGGGCTCGATGGAACCCTGGACCGCCCCAGCGGCTGTTTTCAGTCCAGCGTGCGGCGGAAGCGGACAAGGGCGACGCCGGCAAACAGCGCCACGAACACCACCAGCCAGCCGATCTCCACGGCCACCGCCGGCAGCTGCGCGCCCTTCAGCATGACGGCACGGGTAATGCGCAGGAAATGCGTCAGGGGAAAGATCTCGCCAAAGATCTGCGCCCAGCCCGGCATGCCGCGATAGGGAAACATGAAACCCGAAAGCATGATCGACGGCAGGAAGAAGAAGAAGGTGAGCTGCAAGGCCTGCATCTGCGTCCGCGCAACGGTCGAGATCGTGTAGCCGAGCAGCACCAGCGACAGCACGAACACCAGCACCGCCGACAAGAGCAGCGTCATCGACCCCGTAAAGGGGATGGCGAACAGAAGCTTCGACGCCGCCAGCACCACCACGACCTGAACCGCGCCGACCGCCAGATAGGGCAGCACCTTGCCCAGCATGATCTCGAGCGGGCTGGACGGCATGGCGAGCAGGTTCTCCATCGTGCCGCGCTCTGTCTCGCGCGTCAGCGCGATCGAGGTCATCATCACCATCGTCATCTGCAGGATGACGCCGAGCAGGCCGGGGACGATGTTGTATTGCGAGATGCCCTCCGGATTGTAGCGCCGGTGCACGACCACATCGAGCTGGCCCCGGGCTGCCTCGGCGGCGGCCTCCTGCATGCCTTGCGCTCGAAGCAGCGCCTGGCCGGCGACGGTGCTGAGCGTCGAGATGGCGCCGCTGGCAACCGCCGGGTCGGTGGCGTCGGCCTCGATCAGGATCTGCGGATTGTCGCCGCGCTCCACCCGCCGCGCGAAATCGGCCGGAATGGTGACGACGAAGGCGACGTCACCGCGCGCCATCAGGAATTCGGCCTCCTCGGCACTTTGCGCCACATGGTCGAAACGGTAGTAGCCGGTGGTCTGCAGTGCCGAGATCATGGCGCGCGTATAGGGATCGCTGCTCGTCGCCACGAGTGCCGCCGGCAGGCTCTTCGGGTCGTTGTTGATGGCGTAGCCGAACAGCACCAGCTGTATCAGCGGCACGCCCAGCATCATGGCGAAGGTGATGCGGTCGCGGCGCATCTGGATGAACTCCTTGATCAGCAGCGCGCCGAGCCGGGCGAAGGAGAAGACCGCGTTCATGCCATGTTGTCCTTCGAGCCGGACATGAACTGGATGAAGACGTCCTCGAGGCTGGTTTCGCCCGGCGCCACCGTCACGCCCTTGTGCTCCTTCTCGACATCGGCCAGCGCCGTCTCCAGCTTCTTCCTGTCGGCTCCCACGACATGCAGCGTCGCGCCGAACGGCGCCACCTGGTCGACGCCCGGCCGGCCTTCGAGCGCTTGCGCCACCTGGTCGAGGCGCGGGCCCTGCAGCACGAAAGTGGTCAGGCCGGCATTCCTGACCACCTCGGCGACGGTGCCCGTCGCCAGCATCTTGCCGTAGGAGATATAGCTGATGCGGTGGCAACGCTCGGCCTCGTCCATGTAGTGGGTGGAGACCAGCACGGTCAGCCCGCCGCTCGCCAGCCGGTGGATCTCGTCCCAGAACTCGCGCCGCGCCTTGGGGTCGACGCCGGCCGTCGGCTCGTCGAGCAGAAGCAGCTTGGGCTTGTGCATGATGCAAGCGGCCAGCGCCAGCCGCTGCTTCCAGCCGCCCGACAGCGTCCCGGCGAGCTGGTTGCGGCGTGTCGTCAGGCCGAGGTCCTCCAGGGTCCTGGCGACATGCTCCTCGACCGGCTTCAGCCGGTAGAGCCGCGCCACGAATTCCAGGTTCTCGCCGATCGTCAGATCCTCGTAGAACGAGAATTTCTGCGTCATGTAGCCGACCTCGCGCTTGATGCGCAGGCTGTCGGTGAGGATGTCGAAACCCAGCACTGTGCCTTCGCCCTCGTCCGGGGTCAGCAGCCCGCACATGATGCGGATGGTGGTGGTCTTGCCCGAGCCGTTGGGGCCGAGGAAGCCGACGATCTCGCCTTCCGCCACCGTCATCGTGACATGGTCGACGACGGTCTTGTCGCCGAAGCGCTTGACCAGGCCGTGCACGTCGATGACGTTCATTTCCCTGAAACCGCCAGCTCGACGTCGACGATCTGGCCCGGCTGCAAGGCGCCGGCGCCGCCCTCCGGCCGCGCCTCGACGAGGTAGACCAGCTTCTGCCGGTTCTCCAGCGAATAGATCACCGGCGGGGTGAATTCCGGATCGGGCGAGACATAGCTGACGCGCGCCTTCACATCCGGGCCGCAACCGTCGCAATGGACGCGGAGCAAGGTGCCGACCTTGACCGAGGAGAAGGCGGCTTCCGGTATATAGACGCTGAGCTTCACCGCGCCGTCGGGCAGCACGGAGATGACGGGCGCGGTCGGACCTGCCGTGTCGCCCGGATTGCGAATGACGTCGCTGACGCGGCCCGGAGAAGGGGCCGCCAGGGTGCGCTTGGATAGCCGCCACGCTGCTTGGTCGAGCGCGGCCTGTGCCTGCTTGACCTGACTTTCGGCGGCCTTGATCGTCTCGGGACGCGCCGGCAGGCCGCCCGCGGCGAGATTGGCCTGCGCCTGTCCGACCTGCGCGTTGGCCGTCTCCAGCGTGGCCGAGGCGGTGTCGTAGTCGGCCTGCGTGCCGGTGCCGCGCTTGAAGAGGTCGGCAGCGCGGTCGTATTTGCGTCTGGC
Organism: Mesorhizobium sp. B2-1-3; assembly: GCF_006442495.1. Classification (NCBI taxonomy): domain Bacteria; kingdom Pseudomonadati; phylum Pseudomonadota; class Alphaproteobacteria; order Hyphomicrobiales; family Phyllobacteriaceae; genus Mesorhizobium; species Mesorhizobium sp. B2-1-3. The sequence goes on along the minus strand of NZ_VFWL01000001.1, from coordinate 365,817 downwards.
ATCGTCAGCCTGCGCCTTGGCCATGTCGACCTGGGCCTTGAGGGCGGCGATTTCTTCCGGCCGCTTGCCTACCTGCAGATCGGCAAGCTGCGCCTGCGCCTGGGCGAGACTTGCCGTGGCCTGTGCGACCGCGATTTTCGCGTCGGCGTTTTCCAGCGTCACGATCGTGGTGCCCGATGTGACGCGATCGCCGCGCTTGACCGCGACGGTCTCGACCTGCGCCACCTCGATCGGCGCCAGCAGCACATAGTCGCCTTCGACATAGCCGACGGCCAGCGGCGAAGCCGGTGCGCAGGCGCCGAAGAGTTGAGCGGCAAGCGGCAGCGAACAAAGAAAGCTCATCGTCTCGATCCCTTCCGGGCGGCCAGTATGGCGCCGAGGTTGTCCGATGTGACGGCCGCCACCTTGGCGGCCTCGGCGGCGCCGATCTCGCGCCAGCCCATTCGGCGCATGACCGCCTCGCGGCCGATGCGGAAATAGATGACCTGTCCGATCAGCGTGAACACGGTGAGCCGGGTCGCCTCGCTCTCGGCCGCCTCGCCGGTCGCCTGTTCCCAGAGCAGGCAGAGGCGCCGATGCGTCGGCTCGAACACGCCGTCATAGATGCGGTCGAGCGCCGCGGTCGGGTGCGAGAGCTCGCGCAGCACGAACTGCACGATCTCACCGGCCTGCGGCTGCGCCACGACGAATGCCACCATCCGCTCCAGCGCGGCGAACAGCTGCGCGCGCGCCGTCTCGGCGTTCGCGATTGCCGGCGCCCGCGTCTCGCCGAGTGCCTGGCCGGCGACCGATTGTATGGTGTCCACGATATGGTCGGCGGCGGCGAGGCGCAGCCCCTCCTTGCTGCCGAAGTGATAGGCGATGGAACCGATATTGGCCTTGGCCTCCGCCGCGATCTCGCGCGTGGAGGTGCCGTCGAAGCCTTGTCGTCCGAACAGCTTGAGCGCCGCGCGGACCAGCGCTTCACGCGTCATCTCCGCAGCGGGCGGCTCACGGCGAGGAGTTCGGGCTTCGGGCGGCTTGATCATGTGGCATACTTTAATCAATCGATTGATTAAAGTCAAATCCGAGTTCGGACATGGCTTGCCATGCCGGCCCGCGCGGGCTTTAGTGCGCGGCCATGGGCAAGGAAGTCGAGCGCAAGTTCCTGGTCTCCGGCACGGCATGGCGGGATCTGGTCGAGACGGACATCCGCATCCTCCAGTTCTATCTCGCCGCCGCGCCAGGACGCACGGTGCGCGTGCGCATCAGCAACGGCGCCTCGGCCAGGTTGACGCTCAAATTCGGCAGCACGGCGCGGGAGCGCGACGAATTCGAATATCCCATTCCGCTGGCCGACGCCGTGGAGATGCTCGGCTTCGCCATCGGGCGTGTCATCGAGAAGACACGTCATCATGTTAGGCATGGCGGCTATCTCTACGAAGTCGATGTCTTCGGCGGCGCGCTGGCGGGGCTTGTGATGGCCGAACTCGAAACGCCGGACGATGTTCCGGATGAAATGCTGCCAGACTGGCTCGGCCGCGAAGTGACTGGCGAACAGAAATTCTACAACGCGTCGCTCGCCCTCGGGGGGATTCCGGAGATCGCCGCATGAGCTTTCGCATCGATCCGCGCCTGCCGCTGACCGGCGAGGTCAGGCGTATCCTGGCCGAGGAAATCGGCAAGGCGCTTGCTCATCTCGACATGGCGCGTGACAGGCCGGAACAGGGACTGCACAAATCCCGCAAACGACTGAAGAGCGTGCGTGCCTTGTTGCGTCTGGTTCGTTCCGGTGACGAAACATTCTGCCGCACGGAGAATGAATGTTACAGGCAGGTCTCGGCATTGCTCGCCGGACCGCGCGAGGCGACCGCCTTGATCGAGACGATCGACCGCCTGGCCGACACCTTTCCGGGGCAAAGCGCCGGTCACGGCCTCGGCCCCGCCCGCGATCGCCTGGTGATGCGCCAGCACGCGCTTCATGCCGGCGCCGGTCTCGACGCGGCCATAAAAGCTGCCATCGCCGCCTGCCAGGAGGGCCTCGAACGCGTCGACAGGCTGTCCTTGCCGGACCAGCCGGAGCAGGCCGCCGACATTCTGGCGGAGGGCGCCCGCGCCACATTGCGGCGCGCGCGCAAAGCACTGGACAAGGCGGCCTCGAGCGGCGGGGCCGAGGATTTCCACGACCTGCGCAAGGCGGCCAAGACCCACAGCATGCATCTGTCGCTGCTCGGCCGCCTGTGGCCGACGCCAATCAAGGCTCGTCGCAAGGCGGTCGACAAGCTCGCAGAGCAACTCGGCGAACTGCACGACGTCTTCGTCATGCGCGCGATGCTGGAGGCCGGCGGCGAGCCGCTTGGGCCGCCCGGGGATACGAAACTCCTTGGCAAACTCCTGAAGCATTCCGAAAAGAGCCTGAGGAAGTCCTGCCTTGCCGAGGCGGCCGAACTGTTCGGCGACAGTCCCAGGCGCTCGACGAAGAAGCTGGCCCGCAAGGCGCGCGACGATCTTGCCGGCGCTCCGCCCGCGGAGGAATTGGCGGCGAGGTGACGCAACGGCATTCATCGCCGGTCATGCCGGCATTGGCCGTGTATGGCTCGCCGGGAGGGGCTGGCCCTTCATTCGCGCACCGGCATCGGTACCGACGGCAAGTCGATCCTCTATATCCCGCTGATGAACGAGGGCGAAGTCGCGGCGCTGAAGCTGGATTGAGAAGATTTTCGGAGCCGGCCGCACGAGAGCCTTTGCCACATGGGCCGGGCGGATCTAAAACCAGCCGCCATGAGGATGGTCGTCCGCCGCCCGCTCGCTCGTTCGGAACTGCCGCACGATACGGCCGCTCTCGCGCGCTATCTCATCGGCAAGATCGTGGTCCGGGAATTGCCCGAAGGCATTGCCAGCGGCCGCATCGTCGAGACCGAGGCGTATGTCGCCGGCGATGCTGCCGGGCACGGCTTCAGGGGAATGACCCCGCGCAATCGCTCGCTGTTCCTCGAGCGCGGGCATGCCTATGTCTATCTCGCCTACGGCATCTCATACATGCTGAATGTCTCGAGCGAGATGCCCGGCATCGGAACCGGCGTCCTGATCAGGGCACTGGAGCCGCTCGACGGCATTCCGATCATGCAGCTCAATCGCGGCATCGAGCGCCTGCGTGACCTGGCGCGAGGACCGGGAAGGCTCGCCATGGCGTTGCGGATCGACCGTTCGCTCGACGGGCTCGATCTTTGCCGGGAAGGCCCTCTATGGCTTGCAAGCGATGGCCGCGACCCCGGCGAAATCGGGCAGAGCGTTCGGATCGGCATTTCGAAGGATGCCGACCGCCTGCTGCGATTTTACGTCCGGGGAAGTCCGTTTGTCAGCGGTTCACGATCGCTCAACCCATGAGAGGTGCTTCCCGGCGCGTTGAAAGGAAGATGAATGCAAGCTACTGCGCTGCCCTTTTTCCCTCCAACTGCGCCTGCGCTGCCCGGATCGAGGCGGCGTAGGTCACCAGCGGGCGCTTGAGGCCGTGGTTGATCAGCGTGCGTCTTGTCTGCGGCGAAGCGCCAGATATGACAAAGCGCACGCCGGCGCGCCTGGCCTTGTGCGCCGCACCCTCGATGACATTGGCCGCGGTCGAATCGAAGAACGGCACCGCCGAGCAGTCGAGGATGAAGTTCTTGCGCTGGTCGGCGATGCGGTCGAGCACCGCGCCGACGGTCGAAGCGGCGCCGAAGAAGAATGCGCCGGAGATGCGGTAGACGACGGTGTTGGCGTCGGTCGCGTCCCTGGAATCATAGACGCTCTTGCGGTCGGCGACGTCCTCAGGCACCAGCGTCTGGTCGGCCTCGACGGCGATGGATTTCGCCATGCGGTCGATGAACAGGATCGAGCCCAGCGCGAATCCGACAACGATGCCTTCGGTCAAGTCGCGGAAGACCACGATCAGGAAGGTGGCCATCAGCACCAGCGCATCGCCGCGCGAGGCGCGCAGCAGCGTGGCGAAAGCCTGCTTCTCGAACATGTTCCAGCACACCACCGCCAGCACGCCGGCGAGGGCGGAGAGCGGGATGTAGCTGGCGAGCGGCGCTGCCGCCAGCATCAGGACGAGCAGGATCATGGAGTGGATCATGCCCGAAACCGGCCCGTGCGCGCCGGCCCGCACATTGGTGGCGGTACGGGCAATGGTGCCGGTGGTGCAGATGCCGCCGAACAGGGCCGAGGCGATGTTGGCGAAGCCTTGCGCCACCAGTTCGCAGTTGGAGCGGTGCCGGCGGCCGGTCATGCCGTCGGCGACGACGGCCGACAGCAAGGATTCGATGGCGCCCAGCAACGCGAAGGCGATGGCGTCCGGCAGCACGTCGATCATCCTGTCGAGGCTGACGGGGGGAAGCGCCGGCCATTGCAGGCTGCGCGGGATTCCGCCAAAGCGCGTGCCGATCGTCTCGGCCGGCAGCGCAAACAGCGCCACCGCGAGCGACGCCAGACCGATGGCGATCAACATCGCCGGCCATTTCGGCCGCCAGTGCTTCAGGAAAGCGATGGTTGCGATTGTCAGCACCGCCACGAAGGTCGCCGCGAGATTGATCGTGCCGGCCGCCTCGCCGATCGCCGTCAGCTTCGGCACCAGCGGGCCTGGCTCCTTGCCGGCGAGCTTCAGCCCGAACAGTTCGACGATCTGGCCCGAGAAGATGATGACGGCGATACCGGCGGTAAAGCCGACCGTCACCGGATAGGGAATGAACTTTATGTAGGTGCCGAGCCGCAGGTAGCCGATGGCGATGAGAAAGATGCCGGCCATCATCGTCGCCAGCAACAGCCCGTCCACGCCGACCCGCGCGACCGTCGCCGCCACCAGCACGATGAAGGCGCCCGCGGGGCCGCCGATCTGGAAACGGCTGCCGCCGAACGCCGAGATGATGAAGCCGCCGATGATCGATGTGTAGAGCCCGCGCTCCGGCGTCACCCCTGATGCGATGGCGATTGCCATCGACAGCGGCAAGGCGACGATGGCGACGGTCAGCCCGGCAATGGCATCGGCCCTGAGATGTTCGAGCCTGTAGCCTTCGCGCCAGACCGTCACCAGTTTCGGTGTGAACAGTTCGGAAAAAGTCGGCTTTGCCGGCCCATGGGTCGGTTTGTGCGCGCTTTCGTTGAGTGTCTGCCCGATCTCGTCCATGGACTGCCTTCCGCACCTGAAAGGCGGCGGGATCGTCGGCAGGACTGTCGGCGGTCGCCGTCGCGACTTATGCCGGCTCAGCTTTCGGGTTGGGCGGCACGGCAGGCTTGAGGCGCACGCCCCGGCCGCCGCGCTCACTGGGCTGATTCTCGCCGATCAGCTCCACCCCGGCCTCGTCGAGGGCCTGGATGACCTTCATCAGCGTATCGACCACACCCCTGACCACGCCGTCGCTCGCTTCCATGCGCTGGATGGTGGGAAGCGAAACGCCGGCGCGCTCGGCGAGCGTCTTCTGATCGATGCCGGCCAGCGCCCTCGCGGCGCGCATCTGCGCGGCAGTGATCATCGGCCGGGATCCCCGTCTGAGTCTGCGGATATGATGTATAATACGATCATTATGATGTTTCAAGCATCAGGATGTACGCTTGAGCCTTGATCATCATCGCTATCGAGCATTTTTCGGATACTTCCCGAACATTGAGAGCTATGGTGTTCCATCTGGGGCAGGGGATAACGCGGTTGACCATTTTCAAGACATTGACGACATCGGCATGCCTGGTATCGGTGGTCCTTCTGCTAACGGGCTGCGGACACTTGATCAACCGGCTGATCTGACCGCTTCCCGGTCGAGCGTCGTCAGACGTCGTCACGCACCACCCTGCGCCGTTGCAGGACCCTTGCCGCCAACCAGCACAGCATGGCCCAGGCAAAGCCCGCGCACCAGCCGGCCAGCACGTCCGACGGCCAGTGGACGCCGAGATAGATGCGGCTGATGCCGACCAGCACCGTCGTCAGCACGGCGAGCGCCAGAACATAGATCTTCGTCGTCCGGCCCTGCAGGAAGCGCGCCGCAAGCGAGCCCAATGTGAGATAGGTCACCGCCGAAAGCATCGCGTGGCCGCTCGGGAAGGAAAGCGAGGTCTCGTTGACCAGATGCGAGACGAGTTCGGGCCGCGGCCGGTCGACGCCGAGCTTCAGCAGGCTCGACAGCATCTGGCCGCCCGCCACGGCGACGAAGATGAGAAGCGCGGTCCCGGGCCTGCGGATCAACAGCAGATAGATGATCGTCGCCGCCGTGATCAGCACCAGCACGCTGGTGCTGCCGAGGCTGGTGATGTCGCGCATCGCCCCTTCCATCCATGGCGGGCCGATCGGGATACCGGGTTGGCCGGCCTGGCGGAAGGCAAGCATGATTTCAGCGTCGAAGGCGTGCGGCGTGGTGGCCCGTGCCACCTCCATCAACTCCACGAAGCCCCACAGGCCGGCGGCGACGACAAGGCCGGCCAGCAGCACCGGGAATTCGACCCGGCTCAGCAGAGCCTTTGCCGCAGTCTTCATCGAACCTCGTTTCGCAACCATGGTTTGCCGGTCATCGCCCTTGCACATAGGGCCCGAGCGTGATCAGCGCCACGGCGGCAATCGCCAGCACGATGCCGGCCGCTTGCAGCGTATTGATGCGCTCGCCGAAGAATATCAGCGCCACCAGATTGACCGATACCAGCTGGATGACGGCCGACAGGCTGAACGACACCGACATGCCGAACTCGCGAATCAGCCGCAGCATGATCAGGTTGCCCAGCGAATAGAGCGCAAGCGTCAGCACGATCTTGCCCAGGCTGGGCGCCATCCCCCATTGCTTGGCGGCCGCCGCCGCCAGCAGAAAGATCACGGTCGAAAGACCGAGCTGAAGTAACCCCGAAAAACTCACCCTGCCCTCGATATTGATGCCGGTCGTCCGTGCCTTGTTTCGCAAGCGCGTCGGGACGTCAAGCAGCTGCCGTGGGACCAGGCTCTTGTGTCGGCAGGACCGAAGCGCCAAAGTCGCGGCCACTACCCTGCCCCTGCGGGTGGGGGCGAGGAGCGTGGCGTGCGATTTCTCGAAACCTTGTCGCGGCGCTGGAACGGGCTTACGCTGGCGCTGCAGTTCATCATTGCCGGCGGCTTCGGGCTGCTTGCGGTGATGCTGGTGGTCGGCTTCTGGGTCACCGCGCAAATCCGCGAAAGCGTGCTCCACAATTCGGCGGCCACGACTGCCCTTTATGTCGACAGTGTGATCGCTCCGCTGCTCCCCGATCTGCGCACGAACCATCAGCTCGATGACGCCGTCAAACGGGCGCTTGACGAGACCCTCGGCCAAGGCGCGCTCGGCAAACGGCTGTTTTCCTTCAAGTTGTGGCGTCGGGACGGCACGGTGCTGTATTCGAAGGACACGGCCTTGATCGGCCGGCAGTTCGGCCCGAGCGCCAACCTGCGTGCCGCCTTCGCCGGGAATGTCGTCGCCGAGTTCAACGAGCTAGGCGACGAGGACGACAAGGAGGAGAGGGCCGCGGGCGTGCCGCTGCTGGAAATCTACAATCCAGTCCGCGAACCCTGGTCGGGCGAGGTGGTCGCCGTCACCGAATTCTACGAGATCGCCGACGATTTCCAGGCGGCTCTGGCTTCCGCCTTGCTGTCGAGCTGGCTGATCGTGGCCGGCGCCACGCTGACGGCGCTGCTGCTGTTGTCGGGGATCGTCATACGTGGCAGCCGCACCATCGACAAGCAGCGCGGCGTTCTGCAGGGCCAGGTCTCCGAGCTGCAGGCGCTGGTTTCGCAAAACCGGGCGCTGCGCCTGCGCGTCCAGCAGGCGTCGCGCCGTGCCACGGCGCTCAATGAACGATACCTGCGTCGCATCGGTGCCGACCTTCATGACGGGCCGGCCCAGCTCGTCGCGCTGGCGGCGCTGCGTGTGGATAGCCCCGCCATTTCCGGCGAGGGTGCCTCCAGCGACAGCCGCAACGCCGAGATCGCCATGATCCGCATGGCGCTGGACGACGCGATGCGTGAAATCCGCGGCATCTGCAACGGACTTGTCCTGCCGCAGATAGAAACGGCCGCGACCGGCGACATTCTGCGTCTTGCCGTCGACGAGCATCAACGCAGGACCCGCAGTTCCGTGGCGCTGACCCTATCCAGGCAGTTGCCCGAACTGGGCGCTTCGGAGAAGATCAGCATCTATCGCTTCGTCCAGGAGGGGCTGAACAACGCCTACCGTCATGGGCAGGGCAAGGATCAGGAGGTGAAGGCCGGGATGACAGGCGGCAAGTTCTTCGTTGAAGTGTCGGATGGCGGGCCCGGATTCGACCCGAGGCGGGCCGAAGGCCTGGGGCTCGCCGGCATCAGGGAGCGTATCGAAAGCATTGGTGGCCAGTTCGAGACCACGACCGGGCCGCAGGGAACACGATTGATGATTACGCTAGCCGTCGAGGATCAACCATGATCGGTACCATCCGTGTCGCCATTGTCGACGACCACCCTCTGTTTCGCGAAGGCGTTACCCGCAGCCTGTCGGAGATCGGCGGCTTCGAAATGGTGGCCCAGGGCGCCACGGCGCAGGATGCCGAACGCATCGCCTCGACTTTGCAGCCCGACATACTGCTGCTCGACATCAGCATGCCGGGTGACGGCCTTGCGTCGGTGGCCGGCATACTGGGTGCCAATCCCGGACAGAAGATCGTCATGCTGACGGTCTCGGAGGCCAATGCCGACGTGGCGCGGGCGCTGAATGCCGGTGTGCGCGGCTATGTGCTGAAGGGGGTCGGCTCGCGCATGCTGGCCGAAATCCTCCATGGTGTCGCGGCCGGCGAGACCTATGTGTCGCCGACCCTGTCGGCTCGCCTGCTTTCGGACCTGCAATCGCTGCAGCCGGCCAACGGCAGGACGGATCGCCTGCGTCAGCTCACCGGACGCGAGGCCGAGATCCTGCAGCTGGTGGCGGAAGGGCTGAGCAACAAGGAAGTGGCGCTGCGGCTGGCACTGCAGGAAAAAACGGTCAAGCATCACATGACCGGTGTGCTGTCCAAGCTCAACGTCCGCAATCGCACCGAGGCGGCGCTGCTGATGCGCGAAGCGCGGGATCGGGCCGGCAGCTGATCCTGGTCGGCCGCAAGGGATCCCCGGTTTGGGATAACGACACGCATAAATGAAAACCTGAAGCGCGGTGCAGCAGCGGAACGCTCCAGGGCAAAAAAGACGGCCCCTATACGGGGCCGGAGCGACAAGGTCACCTCCGCCGGGGGGCGGCGGAGGTGACACGTAAAGCGGGCGATGCCTATTGCCCGCTCTACAACCCCTTGAGGCGGCTTATATCCGCCGCCGTCGCAGGGCGCTCGACGATCGTGCGGCCCAGAGCGTCGGTCATTTTGAAGCGACCCTTCTCGATCTCTTCGCCGAAGCCGTTAGGGTGCTGCACCACGATCTTGTTGTCGTCTATTTCGACACGATCGCCGGTTGTTGCGTTCACATGCTTGCCGGAGCTGTTGGCACCCTTCCCCTTGCCGTTGTTGCCGGCGCCATTGTTCCCGTTGCCGCCAGCGTTGCCATTGTTGCCTCCGGCGTTGCCATTGTTGCCGCCGCCGTTATTTCCATTGCCGCCATTGCCCCCATTGCCGTTACCGCCACCACCGCCATTGCCGTTACCGCCACCACCGCCATTGCCGCTGTTCCCGCCAGGCTTGGCTTGGGCGCTGGACGCGACAATGCCTGCGGCGGAACCGTGAAAATCGAGGTGATAGGGGGCTATGGTCAGCGCCAGTGCCGGCACTGCTCTCAGGGCCAGCCAGCAACAATGAGCCATGATCGAGCTGCGCATCAGTCCCTCACTTGATCGGACCGGCAAAATTCAGAGGCCATCTCGTGCAGGTACGCGACCATCGGCGACATGGCGTGTTCGTGTAAGTGGCCCACGACCGATGCCGCGGCAATCCGGACCTTCGCCCGATCGGTTTAGGACCTTGGTCCGAGTTTCAAACCGGATGTGGCGCGAGGTTCGCGGTCAAGTTGGCGGGTGCACGAATGTCACGAAAGTGTGACCGATCGTCTATAAGGGGTCGAAACGCGTGACACGCTCCAGCCATCCAGCCAGAGGCAGACCCATGACCGACCATCGTTCGCCCGACGCCAGATTCCGCACCAGCCTGCTTGAGGAAAACGACGGTCCGGCGACCAACCCCACCGAAAACCGCACCATGGGCGAAATCATTGCCGAGCGGTTCTCCCGCCGCGCCTTCCTCAAGTGCTCGCTGGCCGTCTCGGCCATCGCCGCCACCGTCAGCCCGCTGGCGCTCGTGGCCGCCGACGATGCGCGTGCCGCCGAGGGTTCGGCTTTCTCGTTCGATGAACTCGAAGCCGGTATCGACGACAAGCACCACGTCGCGCCGGGCTACGATGCCGACGTGCTGTTGCGCTGGGGCGATCCGCTGTTTGCCGATTCGCCGGAGTTCGACCCGGCCAGACAGTCGGCTGAGGCCCAGGCAAGACAATTCGGCTACAACAACGACTATGTCGGCTATATCGGGATCGATGGCTCCGCGGAGCACGGCCTGCTGGTCGTCAACCACGAATACACCAATCCGCATCTGATGTTCCCGGGTATCGTCAAGATAGTCGAGAAGGACGGCAAGAAGGCGGCCGAACTCACGCCGCTCTCGAAGGAGCAGGTCGATGTCGAGATGGCGGCACATGGCGGCACCATCGTCGAGATCCGCAAGGAAGGCGGCAAGTGGCAGGTGGTGCGCGACGGCAAGTTGAACCGCCGCATCACCTCCAACACCGAAATGGCGCTGTCGGGCCCGGTCGCCGGCCATGACCGCGTCAAGACCAATGCCGACCCATCCGGCACCAAGGTCATCGGCACATTCAACAACTGCGCCGGCGGCGTCACGCCTTGGGGCACCTATGTCATGGCCGAGGAGAACATCCACGGCTATTTCTCCGGTGAACTGCCGGAAGGCCATAAGGAAGCCGCCAATTACAAGCGCCTCGGCATTCCGGAAGGCGCCTATGAATGGGGCGCGCATTACGATCGTTTCGACCTCGCCAAGGAGCCGAACGAGCCCAACCGTTTCGGCTGGATCGTCGAGGTCGACGTCAACGATCCGACATCCACGCCGAGGAAGCGCACCGCAATGGGCCGCTTCAAGCATGAAGGCGCCGAATCGATCGTCGCCAAGGATGGCCGCGTCGTCTTCTATCTCGGCGACGACGAGCGCTTCGAGTACGTCTACAAATTCGTCACCGCGGGCCGTTTCGATCCGGACGACCGCGCCGCCAACATGAACCTGCTCGACGACGGCACGCTGCATGTCGCCAAATTCGCTGCGGACGGTACGGTGGAATGGCTGCCGATCGTCTTCGGCCAGGGCCCGCTGACGGCCGAGAACGGCTTTGCCGGCCAGGCCGACGTGTTGATCGAGACGCGGCGTGCCGCCGACCTGCTCGGCGCCACCAAGATGGACCGTCCCGAGGACATCCAGCCCAATCGTGTCAACGGCAAGGTCTATGTCATGCTGACCAACAATTCCAAGCGCAAAGCCGACCAGGTCGACGCCGCCAACCCGCGCGCCGACAACGCTTTCGGCCACATCATCGAGATATCGGAAGATGGCGGCGATTTCGCCGGCACCAGGGGCAAATGGGAAGTGCTCCTGAAATGCGGCGATCCGGCGGTTGCCGATGTCGGCGCCACCTTCTCCACCGCCACCACGGCCAATGGCTGGTTCGGCATGCCCGACAATTGCGCGGTCGATTCAGCCGGGCGCCTGTGGGTCGCCACCGACGGCCAGGGCCCGAAGGCCACCGGCCGCACCGACGGCCTGTGGGCGGTCGACACCGAAGGGCCGGCGCGCGCGACGTCAAAACTGTTTTTCCGCGTGCCGATCGGCGCTGAAATGTGCGGGCCGCTGTTTGCGCCCGACGATCAGACCGCCTTCGTCGCCGTCCAGCATCCAGGCGACGGCGGCGAGGATTGGGAGGCGTTCGGCCGCCCGTCCTATTATGAGGATCCGTCGACGCGCTGGCCCGATTTCAAGCCGGACATGCCGGTGCGGCCGGCGGTCGTCGCCATTACCAGGCAAGGCGGCGGCAAGATCGCGATTTAGAGGGCAATTCCAGGAAAGTGGGGTTCCGTCCGACGCGTAAAACGAACCTCCAGCCCGGTTCAGCGGCCCGAATTGGCGATCCGCCGGGCAATCCGCTCGGCGATCGCCTTGGCCTGGATGGCGGCATTGGCGAAGCAGCCGCGGATGCTCGGCCGCATGCCGGTGAACCAGAGGCCAGGCAGTTTCGGATCCGCATCGCCGCCGTTGAAGACCGGAACGCCCTTGCCGTCGAGCACGCCGAGATTGCCGACCATCTGCTCAAGCCCGGTGCGGTAGCCCGTCGCGGCAATGACGATGTCGGGATCGATCAGGCTGCCATTGGCCAGGATGACGCCGTCGCGGGTGAATTCTCGCACCCCCGGCACGACGGTGATCCTGCCCGCGCGGATGGCGTCGATCGCGCCCTCGTCGGCGGCGATCGCTGTGTAGTCGGTGGTCAGGCGGCTGGCGCCGCCCACCGGTGCCGGCGGCACGCCGAATTTCGTCAGGTCGCCGAAAACCAGGCGCTGCGTCAAGGCGATCACCGCATCGGCGACCCGCAAAGGCAACCGCGCCATCAGCGGCGACAGCCGGTGCACGGCAATCTTGCCGATGCGCTTGGGCAGGACCGACGGACCGTTGCGGGCCGACAGCCACAGCGAGGCGGTGCTTGCCTGCGCCAGGTGGTTGAGCGCGTCTATACCCGAGTTGCCGGCGCCGACGACCAGCACCTTCTTGCCGGCATAGTCCTTCGCGTCGCCGAAATCCGCCGAATGGATGATGCGGCCGGCGAAATCCCGCATTCCTTTCCAGTCGGGGATGAACGGCTGTCTGTCGCGGCCGGTGGCGATCACGACGTGGCGCGCCAGGCGCATCCCGGCGCTGGTCTCTATCGCCCAGTGGTCGCCCCTGAACAGGACCGCCTCGACGGCGACGCCGAGCTCCACCGGCAGCCGGTTCGCCTCGCTGAAATCGTTCAGATAGCGGATGACGGCGGTTCTGTGGGGGAAGGCGAGCGTGCCCTTCGGATAGGCAAGGCCGGGAAGTGCCGAAAGGTCGCGGTGAGTATTGAGGCGCAGCTGCTGGTGACGCCGATGCCATGGCTCGGCCAACCGGCTCTCCTTTTCCAGGATCGCCGTCGCCACGCCGGCCTTGACCAGCGCCTGCGCTGCCGCGAGACCGGCGGCGCCGGCGCCGATGACGATCGCCGGTTCGATAGTTACCGTCTGGTGCGCTGCCGGTCTGATTGTCGTATCTGCCATTCGCTCACGAACCCCATTCCACCCTTGTGGCGCTTCCGCCGACACCGGCAGAACGCCCTCCCGCGCATGATCCATACAGCAGATCGGCCCCGGATTTCGAGGCCATGCGCCGCACCGCGGTTGCGTCCTATATGGCATATACGCGAGATCGGCGATAATCAGGTCGCGGCAATGTGATTGATTCGAGATCCGGGGGCTGGCGGATCTCTGTTACCGGTACAGGAATCCGAAGTCCTCGAAACGCTTTTTTCGGCTTCCTGTGCAAAATCAAGGCGCCACGGCGTATAGCGTACCCGGGTGCGCGCCGCAGATGCACGCGGAATCTCGACCCATGCCCTCCTTGCGGATCTATCTCGACAAAATCCTCGAGCGTGCCTCGCCAAAGGTCGAGCGCCAGGCGTTCACCCATGCCGAACGGCTGGCGCTGGTGCGCCGCCACGGCGACTTCTCACTCGCCTACTCCTCCGCCGTGCAAGGCAGGCTCTCCTATTTCGGCGACGCCGACGGTTACATCGCCTTCGGCACCAAGATGAAGCATCATTTCGCGCTCGGCGACCCGGTCGCCGATCCGGCCCATCGGGCCGACTATATCAGGCGCTTCGTCGAGACCGCCGGCAGCCCCTGGTTCGTGCAGATCGGCGAACAGTCGGCGCGGGTGCTGGCCGGGCTCGGCTACAAGGTCAACCGGCTGGGCATCGACACCCGTCTGCCGCTGCCCGAACACGATTTTTCCGGCAAGCGCAACGAAACCGTGCGCTACTCCGAGCGCTGGCTGTTGAAGAAGGGCTTTTCGTTCGCCGAGGACAAGCGGACGATCTTTCTCGACGAGATCTCTCGGCTTTCGGCGAACTGGCGCGGCGACCGCATCGTCAAGCGTTGGGAAATGGGCTTCCTCAACCGGCACTTCGCCGATCATGTGGGCGTCGACATGCGCCGCTTCGTGCTGCACGGCCCCGATGGCGAACTGGTCGCCCTGCTCGACTTCGATCCGCTGTTTCGCGGCGGCAAGGTCATCGGCTACACCACAGCCTTCAAGCGCAAGCACATCGACGCCTCGCCGCATGCGGAGGTCGGCCTGACCAAATTCGCCGTCGACCGCTTTCGCGAGGAAGGCATTTCGGTCGTCACGCTCGGGCTGTCGCCGCTGGTCGACGTCGGCCCCAGCGGATTCGCCGAAAGCGATTTCTGGCGCAACGCCTTCCAGCGCGCCTATGATTCGCCCTGGGTCAACCGCCGCCGCTTCAACCTGCAGGGGCAGGCGGCGTTCAAGCGTCGTTTCCACGGCATCGAGGAGCCGGTCTACGTCGCCTTCCGTAAGGGAACCTATGTCGAGATGCTGGGCCTGCTGCGGCTGGTGAAGGCGATCTAGCTCTGACCGCGGCTCAGCGTGGCTTCGCCCCTCAATTCCTCAGCCGGTAGCCGGTCCTGAATATCCAGGCGACGGTCGCCACGCAGATCAGCAGAAAAACCACGGTCATGCCGAGGCTGATGCCGACCGAAACGTCCGATTTTCCGAAAAAGCTCCAGCGGAAGCCGCTGATCAGATAGACGACCGGATTGAACAGCGTCACCGTGCGCCAGGCGCCCGGCAGCATGTTGATGGAATAGAAGCTGCCACCGAGGAAGGTCAGCGGCGTGATGATCAGCAGCGGCACCAGTTGCAACTGCTCGAAGCTCCTGGCCCAGATTCCGATGATGAAGCCGAACAGGCTGAAGGTCACCGCCGTCAGCACCAGGAAGGCCAGCATCCAGAACGGATGCTGGATCGAGAGCGGCACGAACAGCGAGGCCGTCGCCAGAATGATCAGGCCGAGGATGATCGACTTGGTGGCGGCGCCCCCGACATAGGCGAGGACGATCTCGAGATAGGAGACCGGAGCCGACAACAGCTCGTAGATCGAGCCGACGAATTTCGGGAAGTAGATGGCGAAGGAGGCGTTGGAGATCGACTGCGTCAAAAGCGACAGCATGATCAGCCCGGGCACGATGAAGGCGCCGTAGCTGATGCCGTCGATCTCGGTGATGCGCGAACCGATGGCCGAGCCGAAGACGACGAAATACAGCGACGTCGACAGCACGGGCGAGACGATGCTCTGCAAAACGGTGCGCAGCGCGCGCGCCATCTCCACCCGGTAGATCGCCCATACCGCGCGCAGGTTCATGGCTCTTGCCTCAGAAGATTGACGAAGATCTCCTCCAGCGAACTGTTCTGCGTGTCCAGGTCGCGGAACTGGATGTCGGCGGCCTCGAGATCGCGGATCAGCGACGCCACGCCCGGCCGGTCGCTCTGGTTGTCATAGGTGTAGGTGATCTGCCCGCCATCCGGCGACAAGTCCAGGGCGTAGTGCGAGAAGGCGTCCGGAATGGCGCCGAGCGGGCTGCGCAGTTCCATCACCAGGCGCTTGCGGCCGAGCTTGCGCATCAGTTCGGCCTTGCCCTCGACCAGGATGATCTCGCCGCGGTTGATGACGCCGACGCGGTCGGCCATCGCCTCGGCTTCCTCGATATAGTGGGTGGTGAGAATGATGGTGACGCCGTCCTCGCGCAGCCGCCGCACCATCGCCCACATGTCCTGGCGCAGTTCGACGTCGACGCCGGCCGTCGGCTCGTCGAGGAACAGCACGCGCGGTTCGTGCGACAGCGCCTTGGCGATCATCAGCCGCCGCTTCATGCCGCCCGAAAGCGTGATCGCCTTGGCGTCCTTCTTGTCCCACAGCGACAGGTCGCGCAGCACCTTCTCGACAAAGGCATGGTTTGCCGGCTTGCCGAACAGGCCGCGGCTGTAGTTGACCGTCGCCCAGACGCTCTCGAAGGCATCGATAGTCAGTTCCTGCGGCACCAGCCCGATCAGGCCGCGCGCGGCGCGATAGTCTCTGGTGATGTCGTGGCCATCCACCGTGACGCTGCCAGACGAACGGTTGACGATGCCGCAGACGATGGAGATCAGCGTCGTCTTGCCGGCGCCGTTGGGGCCAAGCAGCGCGAAAATCTCGCCGCGCTCGATGTCGAGATTGATTTCCTTCAGCGCCTTGAAGCCGGTGGCGTAGGTCTTGGTGACCCCGGAAATGGAGATGACAGGCTGCATGGCTGAAAACGGCTGCTTGAAAGAGGACCCCAGATATAGGACGAATGTCGCCGCATGCAACCGCAAGTCAATGCCGTTGCTGACAGTTCTCGACATTGCCGCCGCATGGCGCTGCGGCGTTCCGCCTCGCGGCGGGACGCCGCTTTGACCGGCCGGCCCTACAAGCCTATTCTCCGCTTATTAGAAGCAGCCGGAGCCCGCCATGGACCCGCTCATCCTTTCGCGCATTCAGTTCGGTGCGAATATTTCGTTTCATATTCTGTTTCCAGCCATCACCATCGCACTCGGCTGGGTGCTGCTTTTCTTCAAGCTCCGCTACAACGCGACCAATGATTCGGCCTGGATGCGCGCCTATTTCACCTGGGTGAAGGTGTTCGCATTGTCTTTCGCCATGGGCGTGGTTTCCGGCGTCACCATGAGCTTTCAGTTCGGCACCAACTGGCCGGGCTACATGGAAACGGTCGGCAACATCGCCGGGCCGCTGCTGGCCTACGAAATCCTCACCGCCTTTTTCCTCGAGGCAGCCTTCCTCGGCATCATGCTGTTCGGCTTCCGCCGCGTTTCCAACCGCATCCACACGCTGGCGACCGTGCTGGTGGCCGGCGGCACCACCGTGTCGGCCTTCTGGATCATCGCGCTGAACTCGTGGATGCAGACGCCGGTCGGCTTCGAGATGCGCGACGGCGTCGCCCACGCCGTCGACTGGTGGGCGATCCTCTTCAATCCCTCCATGCCCTACCGTCTCGTCCATATGCTGCTCGCCTCCGGGCTTACGGTATCGTTTCTCATCGCCGGCCTGTCGGCGCTGCGCTACCTCAAGGGCGACCGCTCGGAATCGATGTGGAAGGCGCTGCGCACCGGCGTCTTCACCGCCGCCATCCTCATTCCCATCCAGATCCTTGCCGGCGACCAGCACGGCCTGAACACGCTCGAGCACCAGCCGCAGAAAATCGCCGCCATGGAGGCCAACTGGAACACCGGCCCCAACGTGCCGCTGGTGCTGTTTGCCATTCCGGATGAAGCGGCCAGGGAAAACAGGTTCGAGGTGACCATTCCCAACGGGGCGAGCTGGATCCTGCGGCACAGTGCCAGGGGCGTGGTACCGGGACTCAACGACTATCCCGGCAACCATCCGCCCGTCTTCCCGGTGTTCTGGGGTTTTCGCGTCATGGTCGGCACCGGCCTGTTGATGCTCGCCGTCTCCTGGTCGGCCGCCTTCTTCCTCAAGCGCCGTCATAGCCTGCCGAGGCCGCTGGCGTTGCTCATGGTGCCGATGACCATCTCCGGTTGGGTGGCGACGCTCGCCGGCTGGTATACGACGGAGATCGGCCGCCAGCCCTGGCTGGTGACGGGCGTGCTGAGGACCGCCGACGCCGTCGGCCCGGTGGCCGGCGGCCATGTGGCGCTGACGCTGGCCGTCTATCTCGCTCTCTACGTGCTGTTGCTGATCGCCTATCTCGGCGTTCTGGTGCACCTGGCGCTGAAGGCGGCCAAGGACGGCGACACCTCGCCGCTGCCGGGCGTGCTCAACAAGCCGATGTCGCAGCCCGCGGCTGGCGAGTAGGAGACAGAGAAATGACCTATGACTGGCCGACCCTGCTCCCCCTCATCTTCGCCGGCCTGATGGGCCTCGCCATCCTGATCTATGTCATTCTCGACGGCTTCGATCTCGGCATCGGCATCCTGTTCGCGGCGGCCGAGGACGCCGAGCAGGACACCATGATCGCCGCCATCGGCCCGTTCTGGGATGCCAACGAGACCTGGCTGGTGCTGGCCGTCGGCCTTCTGCTGGTCGCCTTCCCGATGGCGCATGGTGTCATCGTCAGCGCGCTCTATATCCCGGTGTTCGTGCTTCTGGTCGGCCTCATCCTGCGCGGTGTCGCCTTCGACTTCCGCGCCAAGGTGGCGACCGAGCGCAAGCACCGCTGGAACCGCATCTTCTTTCTCGGCTCGCTCATCGCCTCGCTGGCTCAAGGCTACATGCTTGGCGTCTATGTGCTTGGTCTCGACTTCGGCCTGGGCGGCATGGCGTTCGGCGTGCTGGTGGCGTTCTGCCTGGCGGCGGCCTACGCCGCGATGGGGGCGGCCTGGGTCATCTACAAGGCCGAAGGCGACTTGCAGAAGAAGGCGGTGCGCTGGCTGCGCACTACATTGGTGCTGACCGCGCTCGGCATGGCCGCCGTGTCGCTGGCCACACCCTTCGCCAGCCCGCGCATCTTCGCCAAATGGTTCGTGCTGCCCGAAATGCTCTATCTGTCGCCGCTGCCGATCCTGTCGGCGCTGCTGTTCCTGTGGCTGTGGCGGCAGACCTTTCATCTGCCCAGGCCCGACGACCGCCATTCGCTGACGCCGTTCCTGACCTTGGCCGCCATATTCGCGCTGGGCTTCGCCGGGCTCGCCTGGTCGTTCTATCCGTTCGTGGTGCCCGACAGGCTGACCATCTGGCAGGCGGCTTCCGCACCCGAAAGCCTGGCCATCATCCTGGCCGGCACCGTGGTCGTGCTGCCGATCATCATCTTCTATTCCTTCTATGCCTACCGCGTGTTCGGCGGCAAGGCGAGGGACCTGACCTACGATTGAAGAGCCAGGCGACGGCGCGAAATCATCGCCTCCACCTGCCGCCTGTCGCCTGCCGGAAAGACAATATTCATCTTCACGCGGAATAACCTTCCGCGACATGCTGCGGCCTGATGGCAGCGGTCCGAGAAGAAGGGCAATGCAATGCGCGGTGTCCCGGTTGCCTCGATAGAACACGATCCGCAGGCGCGGCAGCGCTACGCAGTTTTCCCGGGAAAATCGCTACGCCGCTTTCCTGGAATTGCTCTGGTCCTGATCCGCCTGGTCACGCTGATCGCCGCGCTTGCGCTGGCCGGCCTGCTGCCTGTCATTCAGCCCGCTCATGCCCAGCAGACGGCCAACTGGGCCGGTGTCTGGGACACCAAATGGCGCGGCGGCGGCGCCCAGATCACCTTCGAGCAGGACGGCGCCGAGGTGAAGGGCGTCTATCCCCTGTATGGCGGCCGCATCGAAGCCAAGACCGAAGGCGAAAAGCTGTTCGGCCGCTGGTTCGAGGGCAGTCGCCAGGGCGAGTTCAGCTTCGTCATGGCGCCGGACGGCGCCAGCTTCATGGGCCGTTTCGAATCCGCCACCGCCGAATGGTGGACGGGCGTGCGCGTCGACGCCGCCGAGACCCTCAAGGTCGACCAGACCAGCCCGATGACGACGATGCGCTCATTCCTGCAGACCATGAACGAGAGCGGCGCCGACAATGTGCCGCGCGCCACCGGCGGCGGCATGGGCCTTGCCGCGCTGGCGGCCGGCCTCGTCGACGTCACGGAGGCCGATCGCGGCGGCCTCAACATGCCCGATTACACCAAGCTCCTGTTTTCGGTGATCGACAACGCCACCTTGCGCCTGTGGAACCTGCCGCATGATGCGATCCCCGGCGACGAGGTGACAGCCAGGCTGCAGCAATATGGCAGCAAGGTTTTCTTCGACGTCACCTTCCGCCGCAAGGCCGGCGAATGGTTCATCGTCGGGCCGCAGCTCGCCGTGCTGCAGGCCAAGCTCGCCGAGTTCCAGGCGGCGCGTGGCGAAGCCCCCGACATGGTCGACGATCCGGCCAAGCTCGCCTCGCCGCGCGACACGTTCAAGATGCTGCTCGGCGGCATCGCCGACCAGAATGGCGGTTCGACGCAAACGGCGCTCGACATGCGCGGTTACAATCCGGCGGTGCGGTCCGACGAGGCGGTTCTGCTCGAGAGCTATCTCAAGAAAGTCATCGACCGCATCGGCTACGTCTACTGGCAGGAAATTCCCGACGATCCCCAAAGCAACACGCCCTATGTGTATTTCGAGCACCCGGCCGGCAACATCGTCGTCGCTCCGGTGGGGACGGAGAAAGGCGGCAAGCTGTGGAAATTCACGCCGGAAACGCTGGCCAACATCCGCACGCTCTATGCCGATATCGAGGATGCGCCGGTGGCGCCGGAATTCACCGCCTTCGCCAGCAACGATCCCTTCTTCGCCACGAGGGGCCTTGCCCGTGAGATCAGCCCTGCCCTTTTGACCCGCGCCGGGCCGATCGAACGCTGGCAATGGCTGGGGCTCGGCATTGCCGTGCTTGCCGGCATCGCCTTCGGCTTCCTTGCCAACGCCGTCATCGTGTTCTTCGCCCGCCGCGGCAGGAGTTCGGGGCGGGCCGGCTTCTTCCGGGTCGTCGAATGGGCGGTGCGCTCGATCTTCCTCGGCCTATTCCTGCTGTTTGCGCTGCGGCCGCTCGGCTTGCCGCAGGTGATCGCGGCATCCGCCAAGGCGGCGGCCTGGAGCCTGATCCTGATCGGCGCGGTTCCCGTCGTCTGGCACCTGATCGGCAAGATCGCCGAGCGCTACCGCGCCACCTTCAACGTGCCCGGCTACCACGAGACGCTGATCTCGCTGCTGACCGGGGTGGCGCGCATCGCCGCCCTGGTGGTCGCCTTCCTGCTCCTGGCGGAGGTGCTGGCGATCCCCTATCAGGGCGTGCTGGCTGGCCTCGGCATTGGCGGCCTGGCGGTGGCGCTGGCGGCGCAGCCGACGCTGCAGAATTTTCTTTCCGGCCTGACGCTCTATGCCGACCGGCCGGTCAGCGTCGGTGACTTCTGCAAGTTCGGCAACCAGTCCGGCACCATCGAGCATATCGGCATGCGCTCGACCCGCATCCGCTCGGTCGACCGCACGGTGATCTCGGTGCCCAATTCCGACTTCGCCGGCATGCAGATCGAGAACTACGCCCATCGCGACCGCACCCGCTTCGCCACCACGCTGCAATTGCGCTACGAGACGACGCCCGACCAGCTGCGCTACACGCTGGCGGCGCTGCGCAAGCTCCTGATCGCTCATCCGCGCGTCATCGACGACCCGTGCCGCGTGCGCTTCGTCGGCTTCGGCCCCTATTCACTCGACATCGAGGTCTTCACCTACATCACGACCGCGGATGGCTCGGAGTTTCTCGCCATCCGCGAGGATATATTGCTGTCGATGATCGCGGTGATGGACGAGGCCGGCGCCCAGTTCGCATTCCCGGCGCAGCTGGAATACAGCGCCGCCGACCTGCCGCTCGACCAGGAAAAGCGCATCGCCGCGGAAAAGCGGGTCAGCGCCTGGCGCGAGGAGGAAAAACTGCCTTTCCCCGATTTCAGCCAGCTCGACAGGCTGGAGCTCAACGACAGCCTGCCCTATCCGCCGCCGGGCTCGGTGCAATACCGCGAAGCCCAGGCCGCCCCGGCCACGGTCGAAGCCAAGGCCTCGCTGGAGAAGGCGCGCTGGAGCCTGCCGTGGCGGAAGAGGGTGTAGCCTTCTTCGCAGGAGAGGCCGCGATCCCTCGCACCCCCTCTGGCCGGTAGGGCAGCAGGAGAGGCGCTTCCCGCCAGCGCCTCCGCTTCTGAACCTCAATTGCTGGCCGACAGCACCAGCACCGGCTTGTCGCTGTAAAGCTTCGGGAACAGCGTCTTCAAATTCGCCACCTTTGGCAGGTCGTTGTAGACGATGTAGGGATAGGTCGGGTTGAGCGTCAGGAAATCCTGGTGGTACTCCTCGGCCGGATAGAACGTCTTGCCGGTTTCGATCGTGGTGACGATGGGCTTGGAAAACAGCTTGGCCTTGTCGAGCTGGGCGATGTAGCTCTGCGCGATCTTCTTCTGCGTGTCGTTTTCGGCAAAAATCGTCGAGCGGTACTGCGTGCCGGAGTCGGGCCCCTGATAGTTGAGCTGGGTCGGATTGTGGGCGACCGAGAAATACACCTGCAGCAGCTGGCCATAGGTGATCTTGGAGGGATCGTAGGTGATCTCGACGGATTCGGCATGGCCGGTGCGGCCGGTGCCGACCGTCTCGTAGACGGCGTCGTCCTTGGCGCCGCCGGTATAGCCCGAGACCGCCTTGGTGACGCCCTTGACGTGCTGGAACACGCCCTGCACGCCCCAGAAGCAGCCGCCGGCGAACACTGCCGTCTCGCTGCCGCCCGCGGCCTTTTCATCCAGCGCCGGCGGCGGGATCACCACGGCGTCTTCCGCCGAAACCGCTGGGGTGAGCCAGAAGGCGGCGCCCGCGACGGCGAGCGCGAAAGCTGCGAGCGCGCCGCGGACGAAGCCGCTCGAACGGTTCTTGATGTCGGTCATGGTTGCACTCCTCATGGCTTGCATAGGGTCCAGTCTATTGAATTAGCGGAGCCGGCGCGATGCGCGAGTTGCGGCGGAGGCTCACATTCTCGTGCGGCCCCAGCGGGTGCGTAACTCTCCGCCGCGGCTTGACCTAGTTGGCAGGCTTCATCGCATCCGTCGCCGGCTTCATCGCGTCAGCCGCCGGCTTCATGGCGTCCGCCGGTTTCATCGCATCGGCGGCGGGCTTCATGGCATTGGTGGCCATCGGGTCGGCCGGCTTCATCGCATCGGTTGCCGGTTTCATCGCGTCGGCGGCGGGTTTCATGGCGTTGGTGGCCTCGTCGGCCCGGGCGATGCCGCCGGCCAGCAATGCCGTCGAGCACAAAGCGAGCGCAAGCGCCGGCAGCGTCAGGCGGGAAAGAACGGTCATGATGGTCTCCTTGGTTGGGTGGCGCGCCCTCGCGGCGGCCGGCTGTTGCGGCGCCGCAGGCGCGGCGTTGCGCAATTTCTGATCGGGCATGGTCTCTCCCCGCAACCGGGAAGTTCCCGGAGGTAAGCTAATCGGCGGCGGCGGCCAGGATCGGCCCGCCGCCGGGCGATTGCACCAGCACTGCGGTGCTGAGGCCGTTGGCGGCCGCCGGCACGTCGAGCGTCGTGGCCTCTCCGGTCCAGCTGCCGAGCTTTTTCAGCGCATGCACGACATTGCCGTGCGGCAAGGTGCGGCCGGTGTTCTCGCCGCGCGCCACGGGCACCTCGACGACGCCCCTGGCATAGCGCACCAGCCAGATGTCGGCTTTGCCGCCCGGCACGCTCCCCGCGCCGATGCTGGCCTTGCCGCCATCGAGCGACAGCGACGGTCCCTTGATGCGTCCGCTCGCCGCAATCAGCCGTTCGATCTCGCCGGGCGCGGCGCCGACCGCGTCGGCATGGCCGTTGACCACCACCTGCGGCGTGAACGGCCCGTCACGGCCGAGCGGCGGCTCGTAGCTCACCTGGCGCTGCGTGAACTCCTGCCGGCCGAAAATGTCCTTCCAGCCGAGATAGTCCCAGTAGGTGACATTGAAGGACAGCGCCAGCACGCCGGGCTGGTCCTTGACCTTGATCAGATTGGCATTGGCCGGCGGGCAGGACGAACAGCCCTGGCTGGTGAACAGCTCGACAATGGTAAGCGGCTGCGCCGCGGCCGCACCGAGCGACGCCGCGAGCGCAAGCGCGCCCAGGCTGGACACTGCGAGGAACCTGCTGCGTTTGGCTTGCGACATGGAATTGCTCCGTGGGCGACGGCGCCGAGATGCGCCGCTCATGTCCCCACTTCGCCGCCAATTATCGCTTCGTTACAGCGCTCACCGGTTTGTGATGAAGGTTGGTCGGGCTCCAAGAGGCCGGAGATTGGCAAAGGCCGTCGCGACAGCCGATCTCCCCCCTCGTGGGGGAGATGTCCGGCAGGACAGAGGGGGGCGTCGTAGAGCACCTACCTGGACGCGGTTCGACAGTCATTGTCGCGACGGCAGAGAGTAGGCGGCAGATCGGGAAAGTGGAGGACGAGTTCCGTGGACCTTGGCAAGGCCGGCGGGGCAGCGCCCCCCTCTGGCCTGCCGGCCATCTCCCCCTCGTGGGGGAGATCGGCAGCTTCGCCTCTACTGCGTCAGCACCGTTTGCGAGGGGCGCTGGTTGAAGTCGCATTTGCCCATCACGGTGTAGAAGAAGTCGGCGTTGACGACAGGCGCCGGCACGGCCGAGCCGCCGTCTTCCCAGGCCTGGTAGCCCGTCTGGCCGCACGGCACGGCGGTGAAGATATCGACGGTCTGGCCCGTGGCGATTTCGGGCATGTCGGTCGGGCTGGTGCCGATATAGAGCCGGTTCGAGGTGTTCGGGTCGTTCGACCTGAGCGTGGTCGGCTGGGCCGGTTTGGCCGTCGCGGCGGAAGGCACGTTCATCTCCAGATAGAGCTGGTCCATCTGGCTGACGTCGATGACCGCGCCGGTGCTGTTGGCCGGCGTGGTGGTGCAGACGGTCTGCCGCATGACGCCGTTGCCGTCGGTGCTGGTGATGGCGCCAGAGGGCGTGTTGTCGAAATTGGCGACCGTCGTGGTGTTGCACACCTGCTGCTGCACCTGGGTAGGCGTGGTGCCGCTCACGGTGGAGACGGTGGTGGTGCCATAGCCCTTGGGGTCGCCGCCCTTGTTGTAGACATAGCTGATCTGCATCAGCTTCTGCTTCGTGGTCGAGCCAAATCGCGTGCCGTAGAGATACATCGTCTTGTCCCACCAGCCCGACGCCTTCTCGATCTTGAAGGTGGTCTGCACCAGGGCCGCCGCCTTGTTGACCGCCGAGGTGACGCCGACCGGCACGGTGTCGATCCTGGCGATCTGCATGAAGTCGGTCGGCATGGCGAAGCTCGCCGAAGCCTGCGCCGTGGCGGTGCCGTTGGCCGCGATGGTGAAGCTCACCAGCGTGGCGGTGCCTTGCCCGCCATTGGCCGCGAAGATGTCCCGGAGCATCTGCTGGCGGGTCGCCAGCGTCGTCGTCTTCGGCAGCGTGGTGATGGCCAGCGTCGCCGCGTCGAGCGCCTGCTGCATGTTGGAGCGGGTCTGCACCGCCGATGTATAGTCGACCGAGAAGCCGACCACGGTGACCAGCGGCACCAGGCTGATGAAGAACAGCGGCATCATCGAGCCGCCGCGAGAGCGGGCGAACCTTCCTGCAAGCCCCGGCATTTCCTTACCCCAAAAACGGTTTACCTGCGGGGGAACTAACATGGGCCGGCAAACCGAGGTCTAAGAGGATCGTTCAAAGTTTAAGCATCCGGCCGCGCCCGCCCGCTGTTTTGGGCTTTTCCGCGCGGCTCACCGCTTTGTGATGACAGGGCGGCCCTTGCGCCGCAAGCCTTGCCGCAGCAAGCCGCCCCTGCTAAAGCGCGCGGCATGAGCACGCCCCTCGACCACATCAGGAATTTCTCCATCGTCGCCCATATCGACCATGGCAAATCCACCCTTGCCGACCGCCTGATCCAGCTCACCGGCGGGCTGGAGCTGCGCGACATGAAGGAGCAGGTGCTGGACTCGATGGACATCGAGCGCGAGCGCGGCATCACCATCAAGGCGCAGACGGTGCGGCTGAAATACCGCGCCAACAATGGCGAGGACTATATCCTCAACCTCATCGACACGCCCGGCCATGTCGACTTCGCCTATGAAGTGTCGCGCTCGCTGGCCGCCTGCGAAGGCTCGCTGCTGGTGGTCGACGCCAGCCAGGGCGTCGAGGCGCAGACGCTCGCCAATGTCTACCAGGCCATCGACAACAACCACGAGATCGTCGTGGTGCTGAACAAGGTCGACCTGCCGGCCGCCGAGCCCGAGCGCATCCGCGAGCAGGTCGAGGAGGTGATCGGCATCGACGCCTCCAACGCCGTGCTGATCTCGGCCAAGACCGGGCTCGGCATTCCCGATGTGCTGGAGGCCATCGTCCACCAATTGCCGCCGCCGCGCGAAGGCGACGCGAGCGCGCCCTTGAAGGCGATGCTGGTCGACAGCTGGTACGACGCCTATCTCGGCGTCATCGTTTTGGTGCGCGTCATCGACGGCGTGCTGAAAAAGGGCCAGACCATCCGCATGATGGGCACCGGCGCCAAATACCTGGTCGAGCGCACCGGCGTGTTCACGCCCGCCCGCATCAATGTCGAGGAGCTCGGCCCCGGCGAGTTCGGCTTCTTCACCGGCTCGATCAAGGAAGTGGCCGACACACGCGTCGGCGACACCATCACCGAGGACAAGCGCCAGACCGCACATGCGCTCCCCGGCTTCAAGCCGGCGCAGCCGGTGGTGTTCTGCGGCCTGTTCCCGGTCGACGCCGCCGATTTCGAGGACCTGCGCGCCGCGGTCGGCAAATTGCGCCTCAACGACGCCTCCTTCTCCTATGAAATGGAAACCAGTGCCGCGCTCGGCTTCGGCTATCGCTGCGGCTTCCTTGGCTTGCTGCATCTCGAAATCATCCAGGAGCGGCTGGAGCGCGAGTTCAACCTCGACCTGATCGCCACGGCGCCATCGGTCGTCTATCGGCTGCTGCTCAATGACGGCTCGGTGAAGGAACTGCACAACCCGGCCGACATGCCCGACGTGGTGAAGATCTCGGCCATCGAGGAGCCGTGGATCCGCGCCACCATCCTCACCCCCGACGACTATCTCGGCGGCATATTGAAACTCTGCCAGGACCGGCGCGGCATCCAGGCCGACCTCTCCTATGTCGGCAAGCGCGCCATGCTGACCTACGACCTGCCGCTCAACGAAGTCGTCTTCGATTTCTACGACCGGCTGAAGTCGATCTCCAAGGGCTATGCCTCGTTCGACTATCACCTCACCGACTACCGCGAAGGCGACCTGGTGAAGATGTCGATCCTGGTCAACGAGGAGCCGGTCGACGCGCTCTCCATGCTGGTCCACCGCACCGCGGCGGAAAAGCGCGGCCGCCAGATGTGCGAGAAGCTCAAGGAACTGATCCCGCACCATCTGTTCAAGATCCCGATCCAGGCCGCGATCGGCGGCAAGGTCATCGCCCGCGAAACCATCTCCGCCCTGCGCAAGGACGTCACCGCCAAATGCTACGGCGGCGACGTGAGCCGCAAGCGCAAGCTGCTGGACAAGCAGAAAGAAGGCAAGAAGCGGATGCGCCAGTTCGGCAAGGTCGATATCCCGCAGGAGGCGTTCATCCAGGCGCTGAAGATGGGGGATTAGGACCTGGAACTTAAGGCTCGGAAATGGATACTTTGGTGTAAAGTCCCTTCTTAGCTCGCGGCCATCCCTTCCCAAACACGACCCGAAACAAGGCGTCAGTGGCTTCTAGTATGGAAATTAGGTGACGCTCAGCCTCGCTTACTTGTATGCTGGTCGGACGTTTGGGGTGCATAATAGAGTTGCGGTAGGTAATCGCGCTAGAAATCTTGGGCCACCACTGCTGAGTTTTGTCGAACGGCTTCCCTGTGAACAGCCAGAAGATAAACTGAATCCTATCCTCTATCGATCTGTATTTAGTCGATTCCATTTTGGGCTCGCCGTCTTTTAGCTTTAGATCTTTTTCGAGCATAATTGACCGCTCAAAAACGTTGAATTTTTCATTATTATCAAAATGCTCGAATATATACGTCAAAGCGCCTTCTAGAAAAGAAAAGGCTAGTGTGACAGAGGCTTCAATATTAGTTTGAATAGCATCGTTTGAGCCAGATAATTTTGCCGCATCTAGAAACGCTTTCGCGTACTCGAACCGCCTATTCAGATCTGTTGTAAGAGCGATACTTGACATCTCACATAGCGCTCTTTTTTGCCTCGGCATCGAGGAGAGCTTGCTTTGCGTGGTAAGCGGCTATGGCTGCATCAATCATAGGGGTGGTGATACCGCCGCCCTTTTCCGCATGGAGCCAAAATAGCTCAACGAACCGACCCCGTTCCTTGGCGTCGGTTCTATAACCCAATCCTCTATATGACTCGCTGTCCGTCTGATGCTTTCCCTTCACGAGCAAAGAAGCTCGCAAGGGATCCGGTTTGCCATTAGCTTTGAGATCAAAATGACGATTTAGACGCACTGCATTCTTGTGAAGTAAGCCTGCGACATACGACCAGGCTGACAGGATGGCGTCGTTCAGTGCTTTCTCAGCAAAATCCGGGTTAGATACCTTCTTACCCCCTTTGCTAAAGGCATCTCGCTGTTTTTCCACCAGGGCTCTAAACTCTTTAGCCGCAGTCAATAGCGCCGAGTCCGACCATAGCTCGGGATAGCCCTTTTTTGTGTTATCCCAATCACTAACGGACCTAACACCGGATTTTGGCACGACTGGAGTCGTATCTATGGCCGAGAAGTTTTCAGCTGCCCTTTCGTACCCCAGATAATAGTCTATGATAAACGTACGGGCCATTTTTACGGAGAACGGGCTTCCTCTTTTCCTTTTGTCGGCGAAATCCTCTCCATCTTCGAGAAATCCTACCGCCTGGCACCAAGAGCGTAACTCGGCACCGGCCATCGTCTCATACATTCTATCTAGAAGATCCTTTGAGACTTCAATATTTGTGTTAGATATGGTCTGGGCGTCGAGCCTCTGCTCTTTATCTAAACCAAAATACACTTTTATTCCATGATGTTTATCAGCGGATGCAGCTGCCTGCTTGAGGGCAGAAAATCGGTGTTGTCTCCCAATGATCTTTAACGGCAATTGATCGCCCTTAACATATTCACAAACTATGTTACTGAATGAACGGCCATTCATAGCATCGAGCATCATTTGCTGATAGGCACCATGATCCACCACTATTTCTCGATTTGCCCGGTAATCCGGAGATCCTTCTGGATCAAGAGGAGTGTCGGGTGTTGTGAATTTTATTAAGGAGCTGGCTGAAACATGGCACTCTAAAAACGCAGCGCCGTTCCTATCGTCCCTAAAGACAAGCAGTGCATCTTCTGCCGGATTAAGTTGCTTAGCGAATTCTTCAACGTCGTTAACTAGCGGATCAATATCGTCTGGCCAATTAGGACCAAACACGCGGACTTCGGTCATCCCCCACCCTTTTCCCTGAAATGCTTGGCCGAAGGAGTACATTCGGCGATCGTCGAAGATTGGAGACTAATCGAGAGTTCTCATGATGAATAGCGCAAATCTGACTTGGTAAGTTTTGGGAAAACTGAACTTGGCTGAGGACAAATGGTCTTGGGGAGAGGTCAGAAGAATAGCTGCACGCGGCGGGGCGAAGTTGTCGCAGATTTCCCCTTTCAATCGACAACGGGGCAGCGGCCATCTGCTTCAGCGCGCTAACCCGCACTTTGAGAACCCGCCGCCCTGACGTATCGCCTCTAGCGACTTGGGGGATATCTCAAATGCGTTCCATTCCGGACACCGTCGCTACGATCGGCCTCGCCATCGGCGGCGCCTTTGGCCTCGCCGGTATCCTTCGTCGCGAGCGCTCCGCTGCGCGAAACGCTCCGGACGATCGACGGCGCGGCGCTGGTGGTGGCGACCGCGCTGCTCACGATGAAATATCAGCGGCTGGGCAATGACTGCGTAGCCGCGGGCTTCCTGAGCTTCCTCGCCGGCGAGACCCTGCTGCTGGCCGGCAATGCGGCGGGGCTGGAGGCCAGCGTGCCCTCCTATTTCGGCGGCATCTCGCTTTGGGCGGCAGCGCTGCTCATGATCGGCGGAGCCCAGCACGTTTGCGCTCTGGATGCGGCTCACCGCGCTTGGGGCCCGCTTCAATTTCAGGCGTCGGCGCCGCCCCTCATCTGGCTGCCGCCATCTTCTCCCCGTAAACGGGGCGAAGGACGCTGTCGTCACCGATTTCGCGAATCGCGAACGTTGCAGAAAAAGCGCCAGCGTTGCGGCCAGCTTTCCTTCTCCCCTTGTGGGAGAAGGTGGATCGGCGCGCAGCGCCGAGACGGTAGAGGGGTGTTCCAGCGGAGTGAGGCGGTGGTGAATCTGCTTTGATTCGGTGATTGTCGACGCCCGCGCCTAGCTGGAGCACCTCTGTGGCCCGGCGAAGCCGGGACGGAGAGGGGGCAGCGCCGAGTCCAGAAGGTTTCGTGTCAGGTTTCGGGACAGCATCATCGTATCGCGCCTTCTCCTGCCCCGGCTTTGGCTCGCGGAGGGCGTCCCCCTCTCCGTCCCGGCTTCGCCGGGCCACCTCTCCCCCACTTTCGTGGGGGAGAGGAAATCAGGTCGGCGCTGGCCTCACCCCTCCAACCAAACCTTCTCGAAATGCTGCTCCAGCGCCTGGTGCTGTTCGCAGCCTTCCACCCCCTTGCGGTAGGTACGGTAGACCGAGCGCCAGTAGGGCTGGATGATGATGCCGGACTCGCGCAAATTCTTCTCGATGCCGGCCATGATCTCCTTGCGCTGGGCGGCGTCGGGGGTGGCGAGCGCCTTGTCGAGCAGCTCGTCGAACTCCTTCGAGGCATAGGCGCTTTCGTTCCAGGCGGCGCCGGATTTATAGGCCAGCGCCAGCACCTGGACGCCGAGCGGGCGGCCGAGCCATTCGGTGCAGGAGAAGGGATATTTGCTCCAGTCGTTCCAGAAGGTGGCGGCGGGCAGCACGGTGCGCTTGATCTTGAGGCCGGCCTCGCGCATCTGCGCGGCGATCGCGTCGCCGGTGCTCTTTTGCCATTCGACGTCGACCGAGATGAGGTCGTATTCATGGTCCGCCTTGCCGGATTCGGCCAGCAGCTTCTTCGAGGCGTCCACGTCGCGCTTGGCCGGGCCGATATCGGCATATTCAGGGTGCATGGGGCCGACATGGTGGTTGTCGGCGGGCTTGCCGCGGCCGCCGAGGCCGAGCGCCAGCACGGCCGAATTGTCGACGGCGAGCTGGGCGGCGCGGCGCACCTTGACGTCGTCATAGGGCGCGTTGGCGACGTTGAAGCGGGCGACGATGGTGGAGCCGGTGGCGATCTCGGAATTCTTCAGGCCCATCTGCTCGGTCTGCGAGACGGCATCGGAGGCGGTCTCGTGGTCGGTGTCGATCTCGCCGGATTCGAACGCCGACAGCATGGCGTTGGGGTCGGAGCCGTAATCGATCCACTGGATCCCATCCAGGTGGAATTCGCCCTTCCACCAGGGCTTGTCCTTGCGCTTCACCTCGGCTCCCGTCTCGGCGTCCCACTTCACCAGTTCGCAGGGGCCGGTGGTGATGGAAAGCGCCTTCAGTGGGTCGCCATCGCCCTCATAAGAGCGGTGCATGATCAAAGCGGGATAGTCGGCCATGCCGGCGATCAGCGAAATGTCCGGCTTGGGCAGGTTGAGCCTGATCGTGTGGTCGTCGACCTTCTCGATGCCGCCATCGACCACCTTCTTGGTGTCGGCGTTGACCAGCGCACCCATGCGCGCGGCGACCGAATTGCCGGCAACACCGGCTTCGCACCAGCGGGTGAGGTTGTGGACGACATCGTCGGCGTTGAAGGCGTCGCCGTTCGACCAGGTGATGCCCTTGCGCACATGCAGCGTGAGCGTCTTGGCGTCGTCGCTCATCTCCCATTTTTCGAGCAGCCAGGGCTCGAAAGAAAAATCGGTGTTCCAGCGCACCAGATATTCGTTGCAGTGGCGCGCGACATTGGACATTTCGACGCCGTCGAAGGTGCGCGGGTCCTTGAAACCCTTGACGTTCATGGCAACGCGCAGCACGCCGCCCTTCTTGGGCTCCGCCGCGCGGGCGGGCGTGGGCGCCAGCCCGCCCAGGGCAAAAGCGCCGGCGGCGCTGACGCCGAGCCCGGCCATCAGCGCCAGATATTCGCGCCGGTTGATGCCGCCGCTCCTGAAATCCTCGGCGACGGGTTTGGCCCGCGGGTGCAGTTTCCTGTCGGTCAGCATGAATTTCATCGTCGTTCCCTCTTGTTGGGCGCCCGGCCGACCGCGTGCGCGGGGGCGAATGCGGCTCGCCGGACGCCATTGCCTGAGGGATGATAGGGCGAGCTTACGCAGCGGAGTGTTCTGGAATCCGCAGGACTTGTGCGCTGCTCCGCAGGAGGTTCGCATGAAGGGGGCGCGCGAAGGCCTTCACCTTCGTCATCCACGGGCCTGCGCGGCGTCGCTGCGCTCCTTGCTTCGCCCGTGGATGACGAGGTCACCCCCAGATCATCAGCGCGGCCAGCCCGACGATGCCGACCACCAGCCGCCACCAGCCGAACAGCGCATAGCCCTTGCGCGAGACGTAATCGAGCAGCAGGCGTACCACCAGCAGCGCGGTGACGAAGGCGGCGACGAAGCCGACGGCGATGATCGGCAGGTCGGCCGACGTCAGCACGTTGCGGTTCTTGAACAGGTCGAAGGCGAAGGCGCCGACCATGGTGGGGATGGCGAGGAAGAAGGAAAATTCCGCCGCCGCCCGCTTGTCGACGCCAAGCAGCAGCGCGCCGACGATGGTCGAGCCCGAGCGCGAGGTGCCGGGGATCAACGACAGGCACTGGAACAGACCGATCTGCAGGTAAAGCCGGGTCGGGAAGCGTTCGACGTCGCGGTACATAGGCTTGAGCTTCATGCGGTCGACGGCGAGCAACACCACGCCGCCGATGATCAGCATGATGCAGATCAGCCGCGGCGATTCGAACAGGATGGTCTTGATGAAATCATGCGCCAGCGCGCCGATGATGGCCGCCGGCAGGAAGGCGATAAGGATGCCGATGACGAAATGCCGCGTCAGCCGGTCATGCGGCAGGTCGAGCAGCATCTGCCACAAGCGCCGGAAATAGACGCTCAGAATGGCCAGGATGGCGCCGAGCTGGATCAGGATCTCGAAGGCCTTGCCGGTCGAGTGGAAGCCGAGAAAATGGCCGGCGAGCAGGATATGGCCGGTCGAGGACACCGGAATGAACTCGGTCAATCCCTCCAGCAGACCGAGCAGCAGGGCTTCGACGATTGTCTGGCTTTCCATTGGCTACCTCGGCATTCGCTGGATGGGCTGACAGGGCTTGCTTGTCATGGCGCCGAACTCCCCCTATAGGTCGCAACACCCTGACGGCCCGCTTACCGGGCGGCCAAGACTTACCGGTGCGCCCGGCGATTCGCCAGTGTGGCAATCCGGAATTCGCCATACCCGGGAGGAGCGCGATGCGCGAATTCCGGATTCTGAGCCACACTGCCAACTTCAAGTTCTGGTGTGGTTTGAATTTGAAGTTCCTGAACGCGGATGCCGTTGAGGGGACAGGAACTTCAAATCCAAACCACCAGTGCGCTTTATCATCGCGGAACCATGCTGACGCTTTTCCATCATCCCATGTTCGCCTCCTGCCGGTTCGTGCGCCTCGCTTTCGGCGAGTATGGCGAGGAGCTGGCGCTGATCGAGGAGAAGCCGTGGACGCGGCGCAAGGAGTTCTTGGCGCTGAACCCGGCCGGCACGCTGCCGATCCTTTTGGCCGAGGGCGATGTGCCGATCGTCGGCGCCACGGTCATCTCGGAATATCTCGACGAGACGCGCGGCGTCCTGAAGCGCGACAAGCGCCTGTTCGCCGAGGACCCGATGCAGCGCGCCGAGATCCGCCGGCTGACCGACTGGTATCTCCACAAGGCCGAGAGCGAAGTCACCCGGCATCTGGTGCGCGAGCGCGTGCTGAAGCCGGTCATGCCGGAAACCGCCGGCGGCGGCTCGCCCGATTCGGCCGCCATCCGCGCGGCGCGGGCCAACATCCGCCAGCACATGAAATACACCAACTGGCTGGCCGGCACCCGCCACTGGCTGGCCGGCTCGAGGGTCACCTATGCCGATCTCGCCGCCGCCGCCACCCTTTCGGTACTCGACTATCTCGGCGAGATCGACTGGCGCGAGCACACTGCCGCGCGCGAATGGTACACGCGGGTCAAGTCGCGGCCTTCGTTCCGGCCGCTGTTGACCGACCGGGTGCGCGGCCTGTCGCCGGTGTCGCATTATGCGGACCTCGACTTCTGACGCCGCAAAACTGCGCGCGCTGATCGACGCGCAGGCGCGGCACGCCGGTTTCGAGGCGGTCGCCGTCACCACCCCCGATGCGATCCCGCTGGCGCCGGCCCGGCTCGCTGCCTTCGTCGCGGACGGGTTCCACGGCTCCATGGGCTGGATCGCCGAGACGCTGCAACGCCGCAGCGAGCCGTCAAGCCTGTGGCCGCAGGTGCGTTCGATCGTCGTGCTGGCGATGAATTACGGGCCGGACCACGATCCGCGCGACCTGTTGGCCAGGCGCGACCGGGGCGCGATCTCGGTCTACGCGCAAAACCGCGACTATCATGACGTGATGAAGGGCCGGCTGAAGGAAATCGCCGGCAAGATCGTCGCGCGGGCGGGAGGCGACGTCAAAGTCTTCGTCGATACGGCGCCCGTCATGGAAAAGCCGCTGGCCGAGGCCGCCGGGCTCGGCTGGCAAGGCAAGCACACCAATCTGGTCAGCCGGCAGCATGGTTCCTGGCTGTTCCTCGGCACCATCTTCACGACGGCCGAACTGGTTCCAGACCTGCCGGAGGAGGACCATTGCGGCTCCTGCCGCGCCTGCCTCGACGCCTGCCCGACCCACGCCTTCCCGGCGCCCTACCGGCTCGATGCGCGGCGCTGCATCTCCTATCTCACCATCGAGAACAAGGAGCCGATCCCGCATGAATTCCGCGAGGCGATCGGCAACCGCATCTATGGCTGCGACGACTGTCTCGCCGCCTGCCCATGGAACAAGTTCGCCAAGGTGGCGTCCGAGGCCAAGCTCGCCGCGCGCGAGGACCTACGCGAGCCGGCGCTGGCCGATCTTCTGCGGCTGGACGACGCGGCCTTTCGCGCGTTCTTTTCCGGTTCGCCGATCAAGCGCATCGGCCGCGACCGCTTTGTCCGCAACGTGCTGATCGCCGCCGGCAATTCCCGCGATGCCGCGCTTGCCGGCGCCGTGCGCGCCTTGCTAGCCGACGCCTCGCCGCTGGTGCGGGGCGCGGCAATATGGGCGCTGGCGCGGCTGGTGCCCGAGGCCGAATATGCCGAACGCGCCGCGACCGGCCTGGAAACCGAGAGCGACGCGGCCGTGCGCGAGGAATGGGCGCGGCCGATTCCAGCCAGGGCGCCTGCATGAGTGAAAAGCGGATATTCATCTTCGGCGCCGGCTATTCGGGTCAGGCTTTTGCGCGCGCCAACCGGGATTCCGCCACGACGGTCCGCGGCACGACGCGCTCCGCGGAGAAATTCGAGGCGCTCCGCCAGGCCGGCATCGCGCCGCTGCTGTTCGATGGCGCGCTGACCGGCGAAATCAGCGATGCGCTGGCGACAACAACCCATCTGGTGATCTCGATCGCGCCCGAGGAGGCCGGCGATCCCGTGCTGAATGCCGCCCGCGAGGCGATCGTGCGGATGCCTGCGCTCGAATGGATCGGCTATCTCTCCACCGTCGGCGTGTATGGCGACCATGGCGGCGCCTGGGTCGACGAGACGGCGCAATGCCGGCCGGTGTCGAAACGCTCGGCGATGCGCGTGGCGGCCGAGCAGGACTGGCTGCGGCTTGGCCGCGAGACTGGCCGGCCGGTGGCGGTGCTGCGGCTCTCCGGCATCTACGGCCCGGGCCGCAACGCCTTGGTCAATCTGGAAAACGGCACCGCGCGGCGGCTGGTCAAGCCCGGCCAGGTGTTCAACCGCATCCATTGTGACGATATAGCCGGCGCGCTGTGGCATCTCATCGGGGATAATACGGGCGGCATCTTCAACGTCACCGACGATGAGCCGTCGCCGCCGCAGGACGTCGTGGCCTATGCCGCCGCGCTGATGGGCGTCACACCGCCGCCCGAAATTCCCTTCGAGGCCGCCCAACTTTCGCCCATGGCGCGGTCCTTCTATGGCGAGAACAAGCGCGTCGCCAACGCGGCGCTCAAGGCGGCGGGCTACCGGTTCCGCTTCCCGGACTACCGCGCCGCCTTCGACCACATATGGGCAAGCGGCGACTGGCGCGACGGCGCGCCGCGCAGCCCGATGAAACGCTGACGCATGCCGGGAAACACGTGCCACGGTTTCGGTCGGAATGCCTCGGAAAAGAAAACAGGGCGGTTGACCGGTTTGTGAAAAACGGAACCGCTCCGGCGATCGAAGCAACGTCCATTGCGTGCTATGATTCGGGCTTGGGTTTGCGGCGGGGGTTCATGGAGACAGCGATGCGGCTCGGCAAGCGTTTACAGCTGGCGGCGGCTTTTGGCCTGCTCGCCCTCACAAGTCTCGCCGCGCGGCCGGCAATGGCCGAGGAACGGGCAAAGGACCTGTTCGGCGCCGAGAGATTGCCGACTGCGACCGCCCCGCAATCCTTCGGCTTCTACTCCAAGGGCTGCTTTGCCGGCGGCGTCGCCATCCCCATGGACGGCCCGACCTGGCAGGTGATGCGGCCGTCGCGCAATCGCCGCTGGGGCCATCCGGCGATGATCGCGCTGGTCGAGAAACTGTCGCGCGATGCCGTCGCCGACGGCTGGCCGGGCCTTTTGATCGGCGACATCGCGCAGCCGCGCGGCGGCCCGATGCTGACGGGCCATGCCTCGCACCAGATCGGGCTCGATGCCGACATCTGGCTGACGCCGATGCCCAGCCGGCCGTTGTCGATGGCGCGGCGCGAGACGATGAGCGCGACCTTGATGGTCGACGAAAAGACGCATCTGGTGAAGGACGCGCTGTGGACGTCGGCGCATACGCGGCTTTTGAAGCGCGCGGCGAGCTATCCCGAGGTCGAGCGCATCCTGGTCAATCCCGGCATCAAGAAGAAGCTCTGCGACACCGTCAGGGGCGACCGCTCCTGGCTGCGCAAGATCAGGCCGTTCTGGGGCCACGACTATCATTTCCACATGCGCATCGGCTGTCAGCCGGGCTCGCCCAACTGCAAGGCGCAGGAAGCGACCCCGGCCGACGACGGCTGCGGCAAGCCGCTGGCCTGGTGGTTCACGCAGGAACCGTGGCGGCCCAACAAGAACCCGGATGCGCCCAAGGCGCGCGACCTGATGACCATGGCGAACCTGCCGAGAGAATGCCGCGCCGTGCTCGACGCGCCCGGGCCGGCCTCGGTCGAGGCCGCCACCTATCATGGCGGCGCCGTACCGGTCGCGGTCGCCGCGCCCGAACCCGAAGCGCCGTCGCTGCCCGCCACCGCGGCCAGCGGCACGGCCGGCCTGCCAGGCATGGTGAACGCCTTCACCGCGACGCCCGAGATCGGCGTGCCGGTGCCGCGGCCACGGCCGGGAAACTGACCGCGTCAGTTGACGCCCCGGCGCTTCGCCGCCGTTCATTCGTTCCCCGCGAGCAGGAGGGCCGGCATTGCAAACGCAGGATATAGGCCTTCGCCGCGTCGTCCGGTGGGTGGCCCTTCTGAACCTGGGCTACTTCATCGTCGAGTTCGCCGTGGCATCTGCGATCGGCTCCGTGTCGCTGTTCGCGGACAGCGTCGATTTCCTGGAAGATGCCTCGCTCAATTTGCTTATTCTCGTTGCCCTGGGCTGGGGCGCCCGCAGTCGCGCAAGGGTCGGCATGGCTCTGGCGGCGATTCTTCTGGTGCCCGCGTTGGCAACGCTCTGGACGGCTTGGGCCAAGTTCAACCTGCCGGTCGCGCCGTCGCCGCTGCCGCTGTCTCTTGCGGGCGCCGGGGCTTTGGCCGTGAATCTGTCTTGCGCGTTCATGCTGGCGCGCTTCCGCCATCACGGCGGCAGCCTGACAAAGGCCGCGTTCCTCTCCGCGCGGAACGACGCCTTTGCCAACGTCGCCATAATCGCCGCGGGCCTTCTCACCGCGGTGATCTGGCATTCCGCGTGGCCCGACCTGATTGTCGGCCTGGGAATTGCCGCCATGAACGCCGATGCGGCCCGCGAGGTCTGGTCCGCTGCCCGCGAGGAGCACAAGGCGGCAGCCTAGTCGCGGCCGTTCGACTTCATAAATCGGTCGTGCGCACCATCGGTTTCGAAAACCGTTTCCCTTTTCAAACTCATGCGCTAGTCAACGGGAGAACGGCAATGAGCCGTCGGGCGCCGGGGACGGACGAGAAAGCATGCCAAACACAGGCGACGACGACACGGCGCTGCGGTTCCCGATCCTGATCGGCGACATCGGCGGCACCAATGCGCGCTTCTCGGTCGTGCTCGACGCCAATTCGGAAGCCGGCGAGCCGGCGATCGTCCAGACCGCCAGCTACAACACAATCGACGAGGCGATCCAAGCGGCGGTGCTCGACCGCTCCTCGGTCCGCCCCAATTCGGCGGTGCTGGCGGTGGCCGGCCCGGTCGATGGCGACGAGATCGAGCTCACCAATTGCCCGTGGATCGTCAAGCCCCGGCAGATGTTCGCCAGCCTCGGCCTCAGCGACATCGTCGTGCTCAACGATTTCGAGGCGCAGGCGCTGGCCGTCGTGGCGCTCGGCGAAGAGCACATGGAAAAGATCGGCGGCGGCGCGCCGGAGCCCAATGCCGGCCGCGTGGTGCTCGGTCCCGGAACCGGGCTCGGCGTCGCCGGGCTGGTGCACGCGCTGCGCCACTGGATCCCGGTGCCCGGCGAGGGCGGCCATATGGACATCGGCCCGCGTTCTAGCAGGGATTTCGAGGTTTTCCCGCATATCGAGAAGATCGAGGGCCGCATTTCGGGCGAGCAGATCCTGTGCGGACGCGGTCTGGTCAACGTCTACCGGGCGGTGGCCAAGGCGGACGGCAAGCCGTCGCCCTTCACCACGCCGGCCGAGATAACCGCAGCGGCACTTGCCAGGGCCGATCCGGTTGCGCAGGAAGCGCTGGAGATATTCGTCACCTGCCTTGGGCGCACCGCCGGCGATCTCGCCTTGGTGTTCATGAGCCGCGGCGGTGTGTTTCTCACCGGCGGCATCGCGCAGAAGATCGTGCCGGCGCTGAAACAGGGCAATTTCCGCGCCGCCTTCGAGGACAAGGCCCCGCACAGCGAATTGATGCGCACCATGCCCGTCTATGTCATCACCCATCCGCTGGCGGCCCTTCTGGGCCTCGCCGCCTACGCCAGGAACCCTTCGCTGTTCGGCGTGCAGACCGCGGGCCGCCGCTGGCAGGCCTAGGCTGGGTCGCATGACGGACCAGGCGTCCGTCCGGTCCCCGCGACGAAGTTAATCAGCCGCAGGCATAGGCAAGCCGGCCGCTTGGCGCTAAGAGGGGCGCCAGAAGGGATGCCGTGTGCAGCCCGTCCCACCAAGCGGAAACCACGAAGCGCTCCCGATTTGACACTCCAAGCTCCACATAAGCAGAAAGCCACCCCTGGCGAGGTCTGGGCGGTGCTGCGCCGTATCATCGCCGAGAACGGCCGCGACTATTTGTGGTCCTACATCTTTGCCGGGGCCTGCCTGCTGGCGGTGTCCGCCACGACCGCTTTCACCGCCTGGATCATGAGCCCGGTCGTCAACCAGATCTTCTATGAGCGGCGCGGCGATCTGATCGTGTGGATTTGCGCCGGCGTCATGGGCGCCTTTCTCGTGCGCGGTTTCGCCGGCTACGGCCAGGCGGTGACGCTGGCGACCGTCGGCAACAATCTGGTTGCGCGCTACCAGCGCCGCATCTTCGATCACCTGATGAAGCTCGGCGTCGGTTTCTTCAACGACACGAGATCGGGCCGGCTGGCGGCGCAGGTCAACGAGAACGTCAACGGCATTCGCGACCTGCTGTCGATGACGCTGACGTCGATCGCGCGCGACGGGGTGACGCTGTTCGGGCTGCTCGGCGTCATGATCTACCAGGATCCGGTCCTGTCGCTCAGCTCGCTGGTGATCGGGCCGCCGCTCATCTACACCGTTGTCTACCTGATGCGCCGGGTGCGCCGCATCACCCGCGAATCGGTGCAGATCAACTCCCGGCTGATCGGCGCCATGCAGGAAGCCACGCAAGGCATCGCCATCGTCAAGGCCTTCACCATGGAGGACGAGCTATCGCGACGCATCAGCCAGCTCGCCAACAGCGCCGAGCACCGCGGCAACAAGATCGCCCGGGTTTCGGAACGGCTGTCGCCGATTTCCGACATGCTGGCCGGTCTCGCCGTCACCGGCGTCATCGCCTATTCCGGCTATCGTGCGCTCGTCCTCGGGCAGCCGCCGGGCGCCGTCTTCTCCTTCATCACCGCGCTGATGCTGGCCTACGACCCGGCAAGGCGGCTGGCGCGCATGCAGGTCGGCATGGAGCGCGCTTTGGTCAATGCGCGCATGATCTACGAAATCCTCGATCTCGAGCCGCAGCAGGGCGATGCGCCGGGAGCCGCCGAGGCCAATTTCACCACGGGCGAAGTGCGGTTCAACAATGTGAGCTTCCGCTATGTCGAGGAGGCACCGGTCCTGCAGGACCTCAGTTTCGTCGCCGCCGCCGGCAAGATGACGGCCATCGTCGGCGCCTCCGGCGCCGGCAAGACGACGCTGGTGGCGCTGCTGCAGCGTTTCTACGACGTCGAGTCGGGCACGATCGAGATCGACGGCCAGGACATTTCCAAGATCACCAAGCAATCGCTGCGCAGCTCCATCGCCTATGTTTCGCAGCAGCCCTATCTGTTCGAAGGCACCATCCGCGATAACATCCGCTATGGCCGGCTCTCCGCCACAGATGCCGAGATCGAGCAGGCCGCGCGACTGGCCCAGGCCGACGGCTTCATCCGCCAGCAGCCGCTGGGCTACGACACGCCCGTCGGCGAAAACGGCGCGTCGCTGTCGGGCGGCCAGCGCCAGCGTGTGTCGATCGCCCGCGCCATCGTCCGCCAGGCGCCGATCCTGCTGCTCGACGAGGCGACCTCGGCGCTTGACAATGAGGCGGAAGCCAAGGTCCAGGAAGCGCTGACCCACGTCATGGAGGGGCGCACCACCATCGTCATCGCCCACCGGCTGTCGACGGTGGTCAATGCCGACCACATCATCGTGCTGGAACAGGGCCATCTGGTCGAACAGGGCACCCATGCCTCGCTGATGGCCGACCCGCACAGCGTCTATTCCCGCTTCCACCGGGTGCAGGGCAGGAAGGGCCTGGGGCTTGTCGATGACGGCGCGCCGATCCAAACTCCGGCGCCAGGGCCGACGCAACCTATCGAGACGCAGGGCATCGCCGGGAGCGCGAGATGAGTGAAACGCCGACAGCCGACAGACCCGCGGGCGATATGGGCCTGGTGGTGGTGGGCGCCGCCGGCCGCATGGGCCAGACGCTGATCCGCGCCATCCACACAATGCCGGGCGCACGCGTCGCCGGCGCGATCGAGCGGCAAGGATCGCCCTATCTCGGCAAGGATGCGGGCGAGCTTGCCGGCATCGGCATCATCAATGTGCCGATATCGGACGATCCGCTGCCGGCCTTCGCCGGGGCGGACGGCGTGCTCGATTTCACCGCCCCGGCTGCGACCGTCGAATTCGCCGGCTATGCGGCGCAGGCGCGCATCGTCCATGTCATCGGCACGACCGGCTGCTCGGTCGACGACAATGCCAGGATCGCCGCCGCGGCGCGCCATGCGACGATCGTCAAGTCGGGCAATATGAGCCTCGGCGTCAATCTCCTGGCGGTGCTGGTCGAACAGGCCGCGCGCGCCCTCGACGCCGGGGATTTCGACATCGAGATCCTCGAAATGCATCACAGGCACAAGGTCGACGCGCCGTCCGGCACCGCTCTGCTGCTGGGCGAAGCCGCCGCCGCGGGGCGTGGCGTGCCGCTTGCCGGCAACGATGTGCGCGTCCGCGACGGCCACACCGGCGTGCGCAAGCCGGGCTCGATAGGCTTCGCAACCCTGCGCGGCGGCTCGGTGGTCGGCGACCACAGCGTGATCCTGGCCGGCACCGGCGAACGTATCACGCTGGCCCACCATGCCGAGGACCGCACCATCTTCGCCCGCGGCGCCGTCAAGGCAGCCCTGTGGGCGCATGGCAGGAAGCCCGGCCTTTACTCGATGCGGGACGTGCTCGGGCTTGCCTGAAACGACCCCGGACCATCTTCATCCACATGCAATTCCGGACAGAAAACCGCTTCCCACTTCTGCTGGAATTGCTCAGATCCCAGAGGAGCAAAAATGTCGAGAACCCTCGTGCTCGTGCGCCATGGCCAGAGCGAATGGAATTTGAAGAACCTGTTCACCGGCTGGCGTGACGTCGACCTGACCGAACAGGGCCACGCCGAGGCCAAGGCAGCCGGGCAGAAGCTCAAGGCACGCGGCCTGAAGTTCGACATCGCCTTCACCTCGGCGCTGGTCCGGGCGCAAAAAACCTGCCAGCACATTCTTGACGCCGTCGGCCAGAGCGACCTGGAAACCGTCCGCGACCAGGCGCTGAACGAGCGCGACTATGGCGACCTCTCCGGCCTCAACAAGGACGACGCGCGCAAGAAATGGGGCGAGGAGCAGGTGCATGTCTGGCGCCGCTCCTACGACGTGCCGCCCCCCGGTGGCGAAAGCCTGAAGGACACCGGCGCCCGCGTCTGGCCTTATTACCTGCACGACCTCCAGCCGCATGTGCTGCGCGGCGGCACGGTCCTGGTCGCCGCCCACGGAAATTCGCTGCGTGCGCTGATCATGGCGCTGGACGGCAAGTCGGGCGAGGAGATCGTCAAGCTGGAGCTCGGCACCGGCGTGCCGGTCATCTACACGCTCAACGCCGATTCCACCGTGGCGTCGAAGGAAGTGCTGGAGGGCTGACCGGCAAGCGTCCCGGTCACCAAATTGTCAAAGTCGGCGCCGCCCCTCATTGTCCTGCCGGACATTTCTCCCCGTATAGTGACGGGGAGAAAGGGCTGGCCGCAACGCTGGTGATTGGCGAAACCGTTGATGAAAGCGCCCCTCTCCCCGTCACTATACGGGGAGAGGATGCCGGCAGGCAGGTGAGGGGCGGCGCCAACGCCCGAAACTGAGCCGGCGCGCGGCAGCCCTCGAAAAAAAAACCGCGTTGACACACACCGCTCGCCCGCTTATTGAGCCCGCACCAGCCCAGATGGCGGAATTGGTAGACGCGCACGGTTCAGGTCCGTGTTCCGCAAGGAGTGGAGGTTCGAGTCCTCTTCTGGGCACCAAATTCCCGTCTCTGAACCGTTCGACGGTTCAGAGACTCGCAGAAAAAGCCCGGCTCGTCCGGGCTTTTTTGTTGCCTGTGCGACCGATCGCCTGGTCATTCCCGCCGACAGAAAGCCGCAGGGATTTGCCCGACATCATGCGCACGCCCGGCGGGAAACGTGCGCTGTCGATGACCGTGCCCTTATCGCACGGACCCTGTCACCGTCCGGTCGACGGCGGGAACGGATTTGCGGTCGTTGCCGGCAAGTGCGGCGATGATCAGCAGGCTGGCGACGACCGGGACGAACAGGACCGCCACGCGGGCTTGCACGTAAAGAATGGCGCGCCATTCATTGCGCTTGTCAGGGCTGTCGCTCATCATACACTCTCTGTCATGCCCCTCCCGGGCGCTGACATAGCGACGAACGGTTAAACAACCCCTTCCGAAATCGTTAATCGGCGGGAATTGCGCTGGTTCAGTTCAATCCGATCCGCTTTGCGCCTTGCCGGAACAATGCCTCCGCGTCCGCCTCGAAACGGAACGTGCCGATGAAATCGTCGGCGCGGTAGTCCGGCAGCGCCTTGCGAAGGGCGGCGGCGAAATTGCGTGCCTCGTCGAGCCGCCCGGCCAGCGCCAGGCAGTGTGCTGCGATCGCCAGGATGATGGCATGGGCATTGGGCCGCGCCGCCGCCTTCAGCGCCCATTCTGCCGCTTCCTCGAACTGGCCGAGCCGCACATGCGACATGGCGCGCGCGCCCAGCATGCCGAACAGCAGCGGGTCGAAAGGGCTGAGATGGCGCGAATGGTCGGAAGAGCCGATCGCCGCCTGCGGATCGCCTGACTGCGAGTGGACGAAGGACAGCGCATAGTGGCCGAGCGCGAAATTGGGGCTGAGCTCCACTGCCCGTTCCAATTCGAAGAGCGA
Organism: Mesorhizobium sp. B2-1-3; assembly: GCF_006442495.1. Lineage (NCBI taxonomy): Bacteria > Pseudomonadati > Pseudomonadota > Alphaproteobacteria > Hyphomicrobiales > Phyllobacteriaceae > Mesorhizobium > Mesorhizobium sp. B2-1-3. The sequence continues at coordinate 321,936 of NZ_VFWL01000001.1, read as the reverse complement.
TCCGTCCTGTTCGCCGCGCAGCCACAGCGCCCGGCCCATCGCCCAGTGCGCGGCAGGGTTCTGTTCGTCAACCAGGAGACTGTGCCCCGCTGTCTCGTAGGCTAGCGCGCTTTCGTGGTCGCGGTCGCCCCAGCGCTGGAAAGCGCTTTGCCAATGGGTGAAGGACAGGCCGGCATGGGCGCGGGCGAAGGTCGGGTCGAGCGCCGTCGCCACGCTGAAGAAATGCTGCGCCAACTCGTTTTCCGGCTGGGTGAAGCGATACATGTGCCAGAGGCCGCGGTGATAGGCCTCCCAGGCGTTGAGCGAGTTGGGCGCCTTCAGCATGGCGCGGTTGCGCTCGACCGTCTCGATCTCGGCCGAGATAGACGAGACGATCGCGTTGCCGATATCGTCGAGCACGCCGAAGAGATCGTCGGCCCGGCGCTCGAAGCTCTCGGCCCAGACGATCCTGGCCGTGCGAACCTCGATGAGCTCGACGGCGATGATGACGCGGCCGGCCACGGTGCCCACCGTGCCGGTGGCGACATAGTCCACATTCAGCTGCCGCCCCGCTTCCTGCGGCGCGATGTTTTTCTCGGCGAGCGCGAAGACCGAGCCGCGCGCGATGACGAAGAAATCCCTGAGCTTGGCCAGACGCGTGATGATGTCATGGGTCAGGCCGTCGGCGATCCCGCCGCGCGTGCCGCAAGGGCCGGCAGTCTCGACGAACGGCATCACCGCCAGCGAGGCGTGGCTGGGCTCCACGCCCGCCGGAGCGGGCGACGGCGGCGATGCCGCGATGCCGGCGGGCTGCGCCGAAAGCCGATCTACCGCCGGCCGATCTATCGACGGCCGATCTTCCGCTGGCCGATCTTCCGCTGGCTTGTCGCGCAGCGCCTGCCAGGCCGCGCGCACCGGTCCGAAGTCGAGCCCTTCCGATTGGAACAATTGCGCCGTCGCCGTCAGGTGCTGCTCGGCCGCGCCGATGGCGCCGCGCCCGGCCAGATGCGTGAGCAGCGCCAGATGCGCGCGGCCGTCGAACGGCGCCAGCTCCACCCACCGGTCAAGACCGGCTGCTGCCGCCTCCGAACCGGGCGGAACCGCCGCGACAAGGTGCTCCAGCACGGCGGCGTGAGACGACTGGAAGCGGCGGCGCTGCGCGATCAGCCAACTCTCGAAAAACGGACTGCGGTCGAGCTCCAGACCGTCGAGAAAGTCGCCGGCGAACAGCTCCGACAGCGATCGAAGGCGCTCGGCGTCGAGCGAGGCGATCCCTTGCGCGGCGGCGGCGCTAACCTCTAGCGCGTCGACGAAACAGCCGTCGAGGCGCAATGCGACCGTGTCGTCCTGTGTCTCGACCCGACGGTGCCCCGGCTCGTCGAGGACGGCGCGAAGCTTGCTGAGGCACCAACGCAACTCGCCCCTGGGGTCGTTCGGAACATCCCACAAGAGCTCGCACAGCCGAGCGCGTCCCACCGGATGCGGGGCCAGCGCCAGATAGGCAAGCAGCGCGCGCAGCTTGCGCGATGCCGGCAATTCGGCCCGCACGCCATCGCGCACGACCGCAAACGGCCCGAGCAGGCGCACGGCAAGAGCGGGCTTGCCGCGATCCAGGCTCGGTCGAGCGGATTCCACGTGCATTTCCACGCTTGCTCCCACGCTTCCTCCCACGTTGGCCGGTCGGCCCTCGTTTTATCACCGAACACGGCATGAACGCACCCGGTTGCGAGTTGCGCGCCGGGATGCGGGCAGCCGCATTGCCGGCACGTCGAGCGACCCTAGCGCGGCAAGGTCTCGAAACCTCGCCGCCCAAGCCGCCGGTTTGTAACCGGCCCGTGACCGCAAGGTACCAACACAGACGAGGAGACAGATATGTTGCAGCAAGCAAGAATCAGAACCACGGCCGGCCGCGGCCGCCTGTTCGACAGCATTTTGGACACGGTCGGCGACACGCCGGTCATCCGCATCAACAATCTTGGCCCGGCCCACGCGACGATCTACGTCAAGGCCGAGTTCTTCAACCCGGCTGCCTCGGTGAAGGACCGGCTGGCGCTCAACATCATCGAGGAGGGCGAGCGCAGCGGCGCGTTGAAGCCGGGCCAGACCATCGTCGAGGCGACCAGCGGCAACACCGGCATCGGGCTCGCCATGGTCTGCGCGCAGAAAGCCTATCCGCTGGTCGTCACCATGGCCGACAGCTTTTCCGTCGAGCGCCGCAAGCTGATGCGCATGCTGGGTGCCAAGGTGGTGCTGACGCCGCGCGCCGAAAAGGGGTTCGGCATGTACAAGAAGGCCGTGGAGCTGGCCGAGGCCAATGGCTGGTTCCTGGCGCGACAGTTCGAAACCAGGGCCAACGCCGCCATCCACGAGGCGACGACGGCGCGCGAGATCATCAATGATTTCGCCGGCTCGCGGCTCGATTGCTTCGTCACCGGCTACGGCACTGGCGGCACCGTGGTCGGCGTGGCGCGCGTGCTGCGCCGTGAGCGGCCGGATGTCCGTATCATCCTGTCCGAGCCGGCCAACGCCCAGCTCATCGGCAGCGGCAAGGCGCAGCAGCGCGGTGTCGACGGGGCGCCCGCCGCCAGCCACCCGGCCTTCGAGCCGCATCCGATCCAGGGCTGGACGCCTGATTTCATCCCCAACGTGCTGCAGGAAGCGGTCGATGCCGGTCTCTATGACGAGGTGATGCCGATCGCCGGGCCCGAGGGCATCAAATGGGCCAAGGCGTTGGCGCAGAAGGAAGGCATCTTCACCGGCATTTCCGGCGGCGCCACCTTCGCCGTGGCGCGGCAGGTCGCCGAGAAGGCGCCGGCCGGATCGGTGATCCTGTGCATGCTGCCCGACACCGGCGAACGCTACATGACGACGCCGCTGTTCGACGGCATCGATGCCGAGATGGACGCCGACGAGATGGCGCTGTCGCGCTCGACGCCCGGCTGCCAGTTCCCGGCGGCTTGACGGGAGGCTGTCATGGACGTCGCGCAGGAAACCCTTGGCATTGTGGCCGAGGAGACGCTTGACCCCCTGGACTGGGCCGATGTGCAGGCCCTGTCGCACCGGGTCATCGACGATGCCGTCGACTATCTGCGCGCCGTGCGCGACCGTCCGGTCTGGCGGGAGGTGCCGGCTGACGTGAGGGAGGTCTTCGCCGCGCCCCTGCCGCGAACGCCGGCGCGGCTGGCCGCCGTCTATGGCGAGGTCTCCCGCACCGTGATGTCATACCCGATGGGCAACATCCATCCTCGCTTCTGGGCCTGGTACATGGGCTCGAGCAACTTCACCGGCGCGCTCGGCGATTTCCTGGCGGCGATCCAGGGTTCCAACCTCGGCGGCGGTAACCATGCCGCCGGGCTGATGGACTGCCAGGTCGTCAACTGGTGCAAGCAAATGCTGGGGTTTCCCGTCTCGGCCAGCGGCACGCTGGTCAGCGGCGGTTCGATGGCCAACATGATCGGGCTGACGGTGGCGCGCAACGTCAAGGCCGGCATCGACGTGCGCGAGCACGGCGTTGCCGCCATCGAGAAGCCCCTGCGCTATTACGGCTCGGACCAACTCCATTCCTGTCACCGCAAAGCCATGGAGGCGCTCGGCCTCGGCAACCGGGCCTTGCGGCGAATACCGACCGATTCCGGGCTGCGCATCGACATCGCCGCCTTGCGGGCGGCAATTGCCGAGGATCGTCAGGCGGGCTTCAAACCGGCCTGCGTCATCGGCAATGCCGGCACGGTAAACACCGGAGCGATCGACGACCTGCGGGCGCTTGCCAAGCTGGCGCATGATGAAGACCTCTGGTTCCATGTCGATGGCTGCATCGGCGCCCTGGTCGCCATCGCTCCGCAGAACGCCCATCGCGTCGCCGGCATCGAATGGGCCGATTCGATCGCGCTCGATCCGCACAAATGGCTGCACGCGCCGTTCGAGGCCGGCTGCGCCCTGGTCAGGGACGCCCTCGCGCATCGCCGTACCTTCGCCGTGACGCCCGAATATCTGGAATCGACGCCGCGTGGTCTCGCCTCCGGCGAATGGCTGCACGACTATGGTTTGCAGACGTCGCGCGGCTTTCGCGCGCTCAAAGTATGGATGGCGCTGAAGGAGCATGGCGTCGACAAATTCGGCCGCCTGATCGACCAGAACATCGCGCAAGCGGCCTATCTCGCCGGATTGATCGAGGACGAGCCGTCGCTGGTGCTGATGGCGCCGACCACGATCAACATCGTCTGCTTCCGGCATCGGCTTGCCGGGGCGTCCGGCGAGGAGCTTAAGCGGTTCAACACGGAGATCATGCTGCGTTTGCAGGAACAAGGCATTGCGGCACTGTCGGACACGACGGTGCAAGGCCAGCATTGCCTGCGCGTGGCGATCACCAACCACCGGACCCGGCGCGACGATCTTCACCTGCTGGTGCGGGAAACGCTGCGGCTGGGACGCCAGATCGCGGCGGAGGCGGCTTCCTAGTTCGCGGCGGCCATGCGAGTCTGCCGGCATGATTCGAAAGGTCCAATCGTGACGCTCTTTCGCGCGGCCACACTCGCGGCATTGGTTTTCACCACCTCGGCTGGGGCTGCCGACATGGCTTTCTTCGTCAAGAACCAGCGCGGGCAGGCCGTTGCGGTCGAACTGTTCAGCCGCGACCGCGAAACGGTCTGGCCGGGCGACGACAAGGTGTTCCTGATCGATCCCGGCTCACGCAAATCGGTGCCGATTTCGTGCAATGAGGGCGAACGCATCTGCTACGGCGCGTGGGTCAACGGCAATGACGCCATCTCGGCCGGCGTCGGCCCGGACAACGACCGGCCCTGCGACGATTGCTGTTTCATCTGCGTGGACCATTCGACCGAGACCGTCGACCTGGTCGAGTAGCGCCAATCTCCCCAAAATTAGTCCGGGATTGTCGCGGTCGACCCCTTTAGCGATCGCTCGCCCCGTGCAATGCCCGCAAGGCGGCCGGGTGGGCCGTTTATTTTTTGGGGGATATCATGTTCTACGCCCATGCGCGCCGCTCGCTGGCCGCGCTGTCTCTTGCCATGCTGCTGGTACCGTCGGCCCATGCCGGCGACGTCACCTTCGCCATCAAGAACAGCCATCCCAATGCCATGCGCCTCGAGCTCTACAGCCAGGACCGCGACTATGCGTGGCCGGGCAACGGCAAGGATTTCTACCTCGATGACGGCGAGACCAGGCAACTGCCGGTCTCTTGCGACGAGGGCGAATCGATCTGCTACGGCGCCTGGGTCGACGGCGACGAAGGCACCTATTGGGGCGTCGGCCCCGGCGACAAGGAAAAATGCGACGATTGCTGCTATACCTGCAGCGGCGGCGAGACCGAGGAGATCGAACTGGTTCCCTGACCGGCTTGCCAGCTTGACGCTTTTCCTGCCTGGGGCATAGCCTGCAAGAACAGCACCCAAAGCACGCCGCATCCAGGCGGCGTGCGTCAGGCAACAGGAGCAAGGCGATGGCAGGTCCGGTCGAGGGCGAGAAGATAGACGTCGGCTTTGCCGGCCGGCGCTGCATCCATTCGCGCAATTGCGTGCTGGGCGATCCGCATGTCTTCGTGCCGAACGCGCCGGGAGAGTGGATCCATCCCGACGCGGCCACCGTCGAGAAGATCGTCGCCATTGCCGAAAGCTGCCCGTCAGGCGCCATTACCTATGTCAGGAAGGATGGCGGGCCGCAGGAAAGGCCGCCGGTGGTCAACACCGTGCGCATCAGGGAAAACGGCCCGCTGGCCGTCCACGCCGAGATTATGCTCGACGGCGAGACGTTACACCGCGCCACGCTCTGCCGCTGCGGCGCGTCGCAGAACAAGCCGTTCTGCGACGGCAGCCACAACAAATCAGGTTTTGCCGCCACCGGCGAGCCGGCGCTGAAGGACACGCCGGCGCTGGACGCGCGCGACGGGCCACTCAAGGTTACGCCGACGAAAGACGGGCCGCTCAAGCTCGAAGGCAATATGGAAATCGTCACCGGCACCGGCCACACGGTCGACCGAACGCAACGCGCCTTCCTGTGCCGCTGCGGCCATTCGGCGAACAAGCCGTATTGCGATGGGTCGCATAAAAAGGTTGGGTTCGTGGGGTAGGTTGACCCTGCCATTGAAGCTGCCAATCTCCCCCCTCGTGGGGGAGATGTCCGGCAGGACAGAGGGGGGCGCCGTAGAGCGCGAACCGCAATAGCCACCGGGCACCGAGCATCACAATGCCTCATACCCTATTGTCTCCAACGTATCGCGCAAACGTCCTGCGCTTCTGGAATGACGATGTCGTCCGCAACATCGACAACGTCTGCCAGCGCATTGTGAATACGGTCGGGCTTGCAGATGCGTCGTCGACCAATCCGCTGGAGGGGCCGTAACCGCAGAAGGTAGGCGGGACAGCGCCCCCCTCTGGCCTGCCGGCCATCTCCCCCACGAGGGGGGAGATCGAACTCTTCCCGTGGCCCAGCGCTCGCTGCTTTATCAGCCCGTCCGTATCGGCTAAGGGCTGGGTCAGAGAAATCTGCTCGTCCGGACCTGCTAAAAAATGACCACCAAGACCAAGCCAAAACCTCTTTTCCTCGGCATCGACACCGGCGGCACCTATACCGATGCCGTGCTGTGGTCCGAAACCGAAGGCCCGCAGAGCGGGCCGAACAAGGGAAAGGTGCTGGCCAAGGCCAAGGCTCTGACCACCAGGCACGATCTCGCCGTCGGCATTTCCGGCGCCGTCGACGCGGTTCTGGAAAAAGCGGTCACCGATCCGGCCGCCATCAAGCTTGTCTCCATGTCGACGACGCTTGCCACCAACGCGCTGGTCGAGGGCCAGGGCGGCCGCGTCGCGCTGGTGATGATCGGCTTTTCCGAGGCGGACCTTGCCCGCGATGGGCTGAAGGCGGCATTGGGCACCGATCCGGTCGTGTTCTGCCCTGGCGGTCATGATGTGCACGGCAATACCGCCAAGCTCGACCTGTCCGGGCTCGAGGCGGCGCTGCCCGGACTCGGCGGCTCGGTCTCGGGCTTTGCCGTCTGCGCCTATTTCGCCACCCGCAACCCGGCGCACGAGATCGCCGCCCGCGAGCTGATCCGGGAGAAAACCGGCCTGCCGGTCACCGCGAGCCATGAATTGTCGGCCAAGCTCGGCGGCCCGCGCCGGGCGCTGACGACGCTGCTCAACGCCCGGCTGATCTCGATGATCGACCGGCTGGTGGCGGCGACCGAAGGCTTTCTCGAGGCGCGCGGCATCGCCGCGCCCCTGATGGTGGTGCGCGGCGACGGTGCGCTGGTGTCGGCGGCGTTCGCCCGCCAGCGGCCGATCGAGACCATTCTCTCCGGCCCGGCCGCCAGCCTGGTCGGCGCGCACCACATGACCGGATTGGAAAACGCGGTGGTTTCCGACATCGGCGGCACCACCACCGACGTTGCGGTGCTCGACAAGGGACGGCCGCGGCTCGATCCGGAAGGCGCCACCGTCGGCGGCTTCCGCACCATGGTCGAGGCCGTCGCCATGCGCACCTTCGGCCTCGGCGGCGATTCCGAAGTAGCGTTGGAAGACGGCGCTCTCAACCCCAGGCTCCTGCTTGGACCGCGCCGGCTGGTGCCACTGGCGCTGGCCGGCATGGTGCATCGCGAGGCCGTTCTGGCGGAACTCGAGCGCCAGCTGCGCGCGCCGAACACCGGCCGCATGGACGGCCGTTTCGCGGTGCGCACCGGCGTGCCCGACCGTCTTGCCGCCGGGCTGACGGCTCCGGAAGCAAGGCTCTATGAAGCGATCGGCGCAATGCCCTTGCCCCTCGACAGGCTTTTGACCTCGAATGCCCAGAGCGCTACCCTGAACCGCCTGGTGTCGCGCGGGCTGGTGCACATTTCAGGTTTCACGCCGTCGGATGCGGCGCATGTGCTTGGCAAGCAGGCGAACTGGGATGCCGCGGCCGCCCGCCTCGGCGCAGAGCTGTTTGCCCGCAAGCGCGACGGCCGCGGCCAGGCGATCGCGGCCTCTCCCGAGGCGATTTCGGAGCGCGTGCTGGCGGCGCTGACGCGCTGGTCGGCCGAATATATCCTTCAAACCGCCTTCGCCGAGGACGGGCTCGACGGCGCGGCCACCGTTGCGCATGCGCTGGTGCAGCGCGCCGTCGACGCGCATCCCGGCATTGCGCGCCTGAGCGTCGCCCTCGACCGGCCGGTGATCGGCCTCGGCGCCTCGGCGCCGCTGCACTATGCCGGACTCCCGCCATTGGTCGGCAATGACTGCGTGGTGCCTGATGACACCGATGTCGCCAACGCGCTCGGCGCCGTTGTCGGCCAGGTCCGGGTATCGGCGGAGGCGCGCGTCAGCCAGCCCAAGGAAGGTCTGTTCCGTCTTGCCTCGGGCGAAACCGTGCGCGATTTCCTCGACGAGGCGGCGGCGATCGCGGCCGCCGAGGCCGATGTGCGCGCCATCGTCGCGGAGCGCGCCAGGGATGCCGGCACCGACAGCGCCGAGATCGACGTCGCGACCGAATTCCGCGTCTCCACCGTCGAAGCCCAGCGTATGTTCATCGAGGCGCATGTGGTGGCGGTGGCTTCGGGCAGGCCACGGATCGCGGTGTGATGGAGGGTGTAATCTCCCCCCTTGTGGGGGAGATGGCCGGCAGGCCAGAGGGGGGCGCTGTCCCGCCAGCGTCTCGGAGCAGCGCCCGCTCATACTCGACGTCGACCGACTGCACGAAATACCGAAACTTGCCGAGGTCGGCATTCCTTCGCGCCCCCCTCTGCCCTGCCGGGCATCTCCCCCACTTGGGGGGAGATTGGCAGCGTCGCCGCCGGCACCAAGCCTAAAAACCGCGCCTACCTGCCTTGCCTTCACCCTAAGCTGAATTGACCCTGCACTCCCAACATGCCAAAGGCCCGCGAAAGCCTTTCATCTGGAGTAGCCTGATGACCGATCGCGTCGAAATCGCCGGATTGCGGATCGCCCGCGAACTTCATGACTTCGTTGTCAACGAGGCCGCTCCGGGCACCGGCATCGACCCGGACAAATTCTGGAACGGCTTTTCGGCCATCGTCCACGACCTCGCGCCGAAGAACCGGGCACTGCTGGCAAAGCGCGACGCTATCCAGGAAAAGCTCGATGACTGGTATCGCGCCAATGGCGCGCCGGTCGACATGGAAGCCTACAAAACCTTCCTGAAGGAGATCGGCTATCTCGTCCCCGAAGGCCCGGTCTTCTCGGTGACGACCGAAAAGGTCGATCCCGAGATCGCCGTCGTCGCCGGGCCGCAGCTTGTGGTGCCGGTGATGAATGCGCGCTATGCGCTCAACGCCGCCAATGCGCGCTGGGGCTCGCTCTATGATGCGCTTTACGGCACCGACGCGATTCCCGAGACAGACGGCGCCGGGAAGGGCAACGGCTTCAACCCCGCGCGTGGTGCGAAAGTCGTCGCCTGGGCCAAGGACTTTCTCGACCAGTCGGTGCCGCTCACATCGGGCAAATGGGCCGGCGTCAACGGCCTTTCGCTGGCCAATGGCGCGCTGCGGCTCAGCGCCGGCGCCGGCTCGACCACCCTTGCCGATGTCAGGCAGTTCGTCGCCTATCGCGGCGATGCCGCCAACCCGCAAGCCGTGCTGCTGGTCAGCAACGGCCTGCATATCGAGATATTGATCGACCGCGACAACCAGATCGGCCGCACCGATCCGGCCGGCATCGCCGACATCATCCTGGAATCGGCGCTGACCACCATCCAGGACTGCGAGGATTCGGTCGCGGCGGTGGATGCGCAGGACAAGGTCGTCGTGTACCGCAACTGGCTCGGCCTGATGAAGGGCGACCTGGCCGAAGAGATCACCAAGGGCGGCCGGACCTTTGTCCGCAAGCTCAACCCCGATCGGTCCTATACCTCGCCCAATGGTGGCACGGTGACGCTGCCCGGCCGCTCGCTGATGCTGGTCAGGAATGTCGGCCACCTCATGACCAATCCGGCGATAACGGACCGCGACGGCAACGAGGTGCCGGAAGGCATCATGGACACGGCGATGACCGCGCTGATCGCGCTGCACGATGTCGGGCCGAACGGCCGCCGCGCCAATTCCCGCGCGGGCTCGATGTATGTCGTGAAACCCAAGATGCATGGGCCCGAGGAAGTCGCCTTCGCCGTCGAGATCTTCGATCGCGTCGAGGCCCTGCTCGGTATGGACCAGAATACCATCAAGATGGGCATCATGGACGAGGAGCGGCGCACCACCGTCAACCTCAAGGAGGCGATCCGCGCCGCCAAAGAGCGCGTCGTGTTCATCAACACCGGCTTCCTCGACCGCACCGGCGACGAGATCCACACCTCGATGGAAGCCGGCCCGATGATCCGCAAGGGCGACATGAAGCAGGCCGCCTGGATTTCCGCCTACGAGGCCTGGAATGTCGACACCGGGCTGGAATGCGGGCTTGCCGGCCATGCCCAGATCGGCAAGGGCATGTGGGCGATGCCCGATTTGATGGCGGCGATGCTCACCGAGAAGATCGCCCACCCCAGGGCCGGCGCCAACACCGCCTGGGTGCCTTCGCCGACCGCGGCGACGCTGCACGCCACCCACTATCACAAGGTCGATGTCCACGCCGTCCAGGCGGCGCTGAAGAGCCGGCCGAAGGCCAAGCTCGACGACATCCTGTCGGTGCCGGTCGCGGTGCGGCCCAACTGGTCTCCGGCCGACATCCAGGCGGAACTCGACAACAATGCGCAAGGCATTCTGGGCTATGTCGTGCGCTGGATCGACCAGGGCGTCGGCTGCTCGAAAGTGCCAGATATCAACGATGTCGGCCTGATGGAGGACCGCGCCACGCTGCGCATCTCCTCGCAGCACATCGCCAACTGGCTGCACCATGGCGTCTGCACGGCCGACCAGGTGATGGAAACGATGAGGCGCATGGCTGATATCGTCGACCAGCAGAACCAAGGCGACCCGCTTTACCAGCCGATGGCCGCCGATTTCGACGGCTCCGTCGCCTTCCAGGCCGCCTGCGACCTCGTCTTCAAGGGCCGCATCCAGCCCAACGGCTACACCGAGCCGGTGCTGCACGCGCGGAGATTGGAACTGAAGGCGAAGGGAGCGGCCTGAACCGGAGATTTGGAGCCGCCGGCGTTCCGTTCCCCTCCTCTCGAGCGAGAGCGCGCTACGCCGCCTGTGCCACCCGCTCCGAACTCATCCGGTAGGAGATCGCTTCGGCCAAGTGAATGCGGCCGACGGTCTCGCTGGCGTCGAGATCGGCCAGTGTTCTCGCCACCTTCAGCACGCGGTGATAGGCCCGCGCCGAGAAGCCGAGCTTTTCGCTGGCGTCCTTGAGCAGCGACAGGCCCGATGCGTCGGGCATGGCGATCTCCTCGATGACCGCCGGCGCGCAATGCGCGTTTGTGGTGGCGCTGGTGACGCCGAGCCGTTCGAAGCGCTCGCGCTGGAGGGTGCGGGCACGCGCCACGCGCAGCGCCACGTCGGCGCTCTTCTCCGCCCGGTCGGGCCGGATCAGGTCGCTGGCCGAGACCGCCGGCACCTCGATCCTGAGGTCGATGCGGTCGAGCAGCGGTCCCGAGATGCGCGCCTGGTAGTCGGTGCGGCAGCGTTCGCCGCGCAGGCAGCGATAGCCGGGCTCGCCGGCCATGCCGCAGCGGCACGGGTTCATCGCCGCCACAAGCTGGATGCGCGCCGGATAGGTGACGCGGTGGTTGGCGCGCGCGATCATGCAGTCACCGGTCTCGAGCGGCTGGCGGAGCGCATCGAGCGTCTGCGGCGTGAATTCGGGAAATTCGTCGAGGAACAGCACGCCGTGGTGCGCAAGCGACACTTCGCCCGGCCGCGCCCGGATGCCGCCGCCGACCATCGCCGCCATCGAGGCCGAATGGTGCGGCGCGCGGAACGGCCGCCGGTCGGTCAGCTTGCCTTCGCCGAGCTCGCCGGCGACGGAGGCGATCATCGACACTTCGAGCAGTTCCTTCGGCGCCAGCGGCGGTAGGATCGACGGCAGCCGCTGCGCCAGCATCGATTTTCCCGATCCGGGCGGGCCGACCATCAGCAGGTTGTGCCCACCGGCCGCCGCCACCTCCAGCGCTCGTTTGGCGGTTTCCTGGCCCTTGATATCGGCAAGATCGGGCAGGTCGCGCGCCGCGGCATGGATGCCGGCCTCCGGCCGGGACAGCACCTGCGTGCCGCGGAAATGATTGGCGATGGCAATCAGGCTGCGCGGCGCGAGTATGTCAAAGTCCTTGCCGGCCCAGGCGGCTTCCGGGCCGCAGGCGAAGGGGCAGATCAGGCCCTTGCCTTCAGAATTGGCCCCAATCGCGGCCGGCAAGGCGCCGGCGACGGCGGCGATAGTGCCGTCGAGCGATAGTTCGCCAAGCACGACATAGCCGGCCAGCATGTCGCCCGGAATGGCGCCAAGCGCCGCCATCAGGCCGAGCGCGATCGGCAAATCGTAGTGGCTGCCCTCCTTGGGCAGGTCGGCGGGCGCTAGGTTGACAGTGACCTTCTTGGACGGCATCGACAGGCCGGAAGCATGCAGTGCCGCCTGCACCCGTTCGCGGCTTTCGGCCACCGCTTTGTCGGCCAGGCCAACGATGTGCATGTTGACCTTGCCGGGCGCGATCATCACCTGCACGTCGACCGGCACGGCCTCGATGCCCTGGAAAGCAACCGTGCGAACCCGCGCCACCATGTCTTGCCCCCGGATCTGGGCTTGCCCCAAGCCTTTTGCAATCAGGCCGCGAAGGGCCTGGGCCGGAGACAATCACAGTTCCTCGGCTAAATCAAGAACATTACAGGAACACGCAATCGCTTAAGTTGCGGCGCGATTGTCTCCGGTTGCAAAAACGGAACATGGTTAATACAAAATGAAAACGGCTATTTCCGCTTGGCCTCCACCGCGTCCCAGAACAGGCTGGCGATGTCGGCGCCGCCGAAGCGTTTGACTTCGCGCACGCCGGTCGGCGAGGTCACGTTGATCTCGGTCATGTAGTCGCCGATGACGTCGATGCCGACGAGGATGAAGCCGCGTTCCCTCAGTGCCGGCCCGATGCGGGCGCAGATCTCGCGCTCGCGCTCGGTCAGCTCGGTCTTCTCGGCGCGGCCGCCGACATGCATGTTGGAGCGGGAATCGTGCTCGGCCGGCACCCGGTTGATGGCTCCGACCGGTTCGCCGTCGATCAGGATGATGCGCTTGTCGCCCTTGCGCACGTCCTTCAGGTAGCGCTGCACGATGTAGGGCTCACGGAACAACTGGCCGAACATTTCGAGCAGCGAGGCGAGGTTGCGGTCGGCCTCCAGCAGGTGGAAGATGCCCGCGCCGCCATTGCCGTAGAGCGGCTTGACGATGATGTCGCCGAATTCCTTGCGGAAGGCGGCGACCTCCTGGGGATCCTTGGTGATCAGCGTTTCCGGCATCAGGTCGGAAAACTCGGTGACGAAGATCTTTTCCGGGCTGTTGCGCACCCAGGCCGGGTCGTTGACCACCAGCGTCCTGGGGTGGATGCGCACCAGTATGTGCGTGGTGGTGATGTAGTTCATGTCGAAGGGCGGATCCTGTCTCAGCAGGATCACGTCCATCTCCGACAGGTCGGTTCGCACCTTCTCCCCCAGCGAATAGTGGCTGCCCTTCTCGTCGCGTACCTGCATCTCCTCGATGCGGGCGAACACCTTGCCGTCGCGCAGCGACAGCCGGTCGGGCGTGTAGTGGTAGAGCTGATGGCCGCGCCGCTGCGCCTCCAGCGACAGCGCGAACGAAGTGTCTCCGGCGATCGACACGGTGGAGATGTGGTCCATCTGGACGGCGATTTTCAGCTTCATGGCAGGTCCCCAGCACGGTCGATGAGAGAGCGATATAAGGGTCCCGGCGCCTTCTGCCAATCGGGCCACGCCTCTAGCGGTCGAAGACCAGCCTGGAATAGCCGAGAAAGGACAGCGCCATGGCGGCCAGCGAAGCGAAAGCAAGGGCGGCCAATGGCGGGGTTGTCGGCAGGACGACAAGGATGGCGCAGTAGACCAGATAGTTGGCGATGCTGGTGGCTATGCCGATGCTGCCATAGCGGGCACCTTCCCGCACCAAGCCGCGGCTCGACGGCGAGAAGGTCAGATGCCGGTTTATCTGCCAGGTGACGCAGAGTGCAAAGCCGATGGACAGCATGCGGGCGCTGAAAGGGCCGAGCGGCGTGACGGCAAGCAGCAGCCAGAGGGCGGCCGCGTCGGCGACGAAGCCGATGCCGCCGGCAAAGAGGAAGCGGATAAGACGGCTCACCGCTTCATGCGGCGCGAGGCGTCTTGCCTGGGCCGGCCTTCGCGGCAGTCGGCTCGCTGGCGCGCTCGCGCCGCTCTATGCGGCCCGAAGGCATCGACAGGTAGAAGATGCGCTTCTGTTCGGCGCGGCCGCGCGACACCGAATCGAGGATCACCCCAGTCACACCAGCCAGCATCGAGAGCAAGAGCAGGCCGACCGACAGCACCCATGTCGGCATGCGCGGCACCAGCCCGGTCTCGGCGAATTCGACCAGCACCGGCGCCATCAGGAACAGGCTCGACGCCAGGAAGACCAGGGCGAAGGCGCCGAAGAAACGCAGCGGTTGCGTTTCCTTCATCAGCATGGCGAACATCCAAAGGATCCTGGCGCCGTCGCGAAACGTCGAAAGCTTCGACGACGAGCCGTCCGGCCGCTTGCCGTAATCGAGCGCGATCTCGCTGACGGGCAATTTGAGCTGCGAGGCATGCACCGACATTTCGGTCTCGATCTCGAAGCCGCCGGAGACGGCCGGGAAGCTCTTGACGAAGCGCCGGGTGAAGACGCGGTAGCCCGAGAAGATGTCGGTGAAATCGCTGCCGAACAGCCCTTTATAGAGGCTGTTGAAGACGCGGTTGCCGAAGGCATGGCCGGTCCTGCCGGCATCGTCGGTGACGCCGCGCCGGGTGCCCACCGCCATGTCGGAGCGCTCGGTCAGAAGCGTGTTGATCAATTGCGGCGCGTCTTCCGGCGCATAGGTGCCGTCGCCGTCGGCCATCAGGTAAATGTCGGCGTCGATGTCGGCGAACATGCGCCGCACCACATTGCCCTTGCCCTGGCGCGGTTCGCGCACCACGATGGCGCCGGCGGCGCGGGCCCTGAGCGCGGTCAGGTCGCGCGAATTGTTGTCGTAGACATAGACCGTCGCCAAAGGCAGCGTCTCGCGGAAGCGCCGCACCACCTCGGCGATCGTCAATTCCTCGTTGTAGCAAGGCAGCAGCACGGCGATGGCGGGTTCGTAGCGAAGCTCTTGCGGCATTTTCCTCTCCGGGTGCCTCGCCGCCACGCGCGGTTCGCGCCGAAAGTCAGGCGCGTTCAGGCGGTTTTACTATTTATTGAAGCCGTTAAGGCTAGGTTTAAGGCCGACTTTACGAGTGTCGATTGGCCGAAAAAGCCCGGCATTCCTGCCAGGGGCGATGGGATGAGCACAGCCAGCAACGGCGCTTCCACCTGGAAGTCCGACATAGCGTTTGCGTTGCTTGCCGCCTTGCTGCTGCTGGCGCTCGATCTCTATGCCGGATTCCCGCAACTGGCCAACCCGGCCGGCGACAATGACAGCCTGCTGCAACTGGTGGAGGTTCGCGACCTCCTGGCCGGCCAGGGCTGGTTCGACCTGCACCAGTACAGGATGGGGCTGGAGGGTGGCTTCGTCATGCACTGGTCGCGGCTGCTCGACGCCCCGCTGGCGCTCGGCATGCTTGCCCTGTCGGCCCTGACGGGCAGTGCCGCTTTGGGCGAGCAGGTCGTGCAGGTGCTTTGGCCTCTCCTGCAATTCTGGCTCGCGCTGTTCTCCATCATGCGCGCCGCGCGCGCTTTCGCCGGCGAGCACGCGGTCCTGCCCGCCGCGGTGGTCGGCGGAGCGGCCTTGTATTATCTCGGAATCTTCTCGCCCGGCGCGCTCGATCACCACAATGTCCAGCTGATGCTGACCTTGGCCGGCTTGGCTTTGCTGCTTGAAGCACCTCGCCACCGGACAGCCGCCCTGTTTGCCGGCGCGTGCGCCACGCTGGCATTGGCGATCGGCATGGAAAGCGCCCCCTATGCTGGAACCCTGGGCGCCATCGTCGCCCTGCTGTTCCTCGTCAGCGGTGGCGGCGAAAGGCTGATCGCCAGGGATTTTGGCTTGGGCGTCACCGCCGTCTCGGCCCTTGTTTTCATCACCACCATACCGGCGTCGGCATGGGGGCAGACCCAGTGCGACACCTTCTCGACCGTGCAGTTCGTGGTTGCCGCGCTTGCCGGCGCCGGCCTTGCGGTCATCGCCTCATGGGGCGCCGCCAATGCGACGTACGGCCGTCGCCTGGCCTCGCTCGGCCTGCTGGCGTTCGTGCTTGTCCTTGTCGTGATGTTTCTGTTCCCGCAATGCCTGGCTGCCCCCTATGCCGGCCTCGACCCGCGCCTCCAGCAGATGTGGCTCGGTCATATCGACGAAGCGCAGTCGATATTCCAGCTCGTCGCGGCCGATCCGGCCAGAGCGGTGGCGCGCTTCGCGACGCCGCTGGTAGCGATCGTCCTGATGGCGCTGCGCCTCGGCAAGGGCGGCTGGCGGCGGCAAGACAGTCTCGTCGGCGCGCTGCTGGTGATGGCTTTCCTGGTCAGTGCCTGGGAGGTCCGCGGCTCGACCTTCTCCATCGCCTTCGCGGTGATCCCGCTTTGCGCCTGGATCGCCGAATGGCGGCAGCGCGCCGAAAACAGCCCGTCCGGCGGCTCCGTGCTCCGTATGGCCGCGGCCTGGCTGATCTCGGTCAATGCGGTTTGGTCCAGCGCTGCCGAGGCGGCATCGAGCGCCTTCCAGACCGGTGCGGCCGTCACCAATGCCGGCATCGATGCACCTTGCAACAGCAAGGCCTCGTTCGCCGTGCTCGCCCGCATGCCTGACACCACGGTGCTGGCCATCTCCAATCTCGGCTCGCCGATCCTGGCCTTTACCGGTCATCGCGCGCTCGCTGGGCCCTACCACCGCAACGTCGCCGGAAACCTGCTCGTATTCGATGCCTTGCTGGGCTCGGCCACTGACGCGAAAGCCGTCGTGGCAAACCATCGCGTCGGGATTGTCGCGCTCTGCCGCGGCAATCCCGAAACCAGGCTTCTCGCAACCAAGGCGCCTGACGGCTTTCTGGCCGGGCTGATGCATGGCAGCGTGCCGGATTGGCTGGAACCGGTGGCGGAGACCCAGGGCGCGCCGCTGGAGCTCTATCGCGTTCGCACCGCCGGTTGAGAATCCGCCTGAGCGACGGCGCCCTTGAGCCCGGGCGGCTTTGCGGAGGGCAACGCGCTCTAGCGGCGAAAAATCGATTTTCCCGATACGTTTCCTAAAGGGTTTGCTGCCAGTCTCGGAAATAAATTCCGACTTCGAGAAACAGGGACACCGATGCAAACTTCGTTTGGCACCGGTCAGGCAAACAGGGAGAGCACGGATCTGGCATTCACCGATCCGTTGACCGGGCTTGGCAACCATCGCCGCTTCTTCGACAAGGTCGATCGCCTGATCAGCGACCGTGCCGACGATCCCGCGCCCTTCACCGTCGGCATTCTCGACCTTGATGGATTCAAGCCGATCAACGATCTGTTCGGCCACAAGGCCGGCGACGACATCCTGATCCAGGTGGCGATGCGCCTGCGCGCCTCGATGGACGGCCATTCCACCGTCTGCCGCATCGGCGCCGACGAATTCGCCTTCCTCTATCCGCTGGTGTTCAGCGAGGAGGCGGCCGCCGAAAAGTCGCGCATGCTGATCGAAATCCTGTCGGCCCCGTATGATGTCGGCGAACGCACGGCGAGGCTGTCGGCCTCCGTCGGCTGTTCGCTGTTCTATTCCGGCGACGAGACCACCGAGATCCTCATCAACAAGGCCGAAACGGCGCTTTACCATGCCAAGCGATCCGGCCGCGGCCGGGTCGTCGTCTATACCCGCGAAATGGAAGAGGCGGCCAAGCGCGTCACCCGCATCGAGCAGGCGCTGCGCCGCGCCGTCTCGGCCGGCGAGGTGGAGCCGCATTTCCAGCCGATCGTCGACCTCACCACGCGCCGCACCATCGGCTTCGAGACGCTGGCGCGCTGGACCGACCGCGATCTCGGCTCGGTGCCGCCGACCGTCTTCATTCCGATCGCCGAGGAGCGCGGCATCATCGGCCCGCTGTCGCAGCTAGTGCTGCGCAAGGCGACCGAGGCGGCGAGGAGTTGGCCGAAGGACCTGTTCCTGTCCTTCAACCTGTCGCCCTCGCAGCTCGTCGACCAGAACACCGGCCTGCACATATTGGCGATCCTCGATCGCACCGGCTTCGATCCGCGCCGGCTGGAGATCGAGATTACCGAGACCGGCCTGATGAACGATCCGGCCTCGGCCGCGCAGATCGTCGAGGACCTGCGCCGCGTCGGCATCCGCGTCTCGCTTGACGATTTCGGCACCGGCCAGTCCTCGCTCGGGCGGCTACGCGAATTCCATTTCGACAAGCTCAAGATCGACCGCGCCTTCGTCTCCTCCATTCTCGATGACCGCCCGTCGGAGCACATCATCCGCGCCATTCTCGCAATGTGCGAAGGGCTCGGCATGGATGTCGTCGCCGAAGGCATCGAGGAAGAGGCGCAGGCCGACCGGCTCGTCCAGTTCGGCTGCGCCGGTGGGCAGGGCTATCTGTTCGGCAAGCCGGCCGATGCCGACGCCACGCTCGGCTATCTCCGCGATTCCTTCCGCGGCGCCCTGCGCGCCAAGGCGGTCTGAACGGGCGATTGGCCCGTTCGATCGAGGCCGTGCCGTGCCTGCGCGCGACCTTCAGGCTTTTTGTCAGACATAAGCCGGAAAATCCGTCTTTTCGCCCTTGCCCGCCGGACCGGTCTGGCTAGGATGCGCGCCGGTCAACCCGGGAGACGAAAACCATGATGCCATCGGCACGTTTTGCCGACCTCGAAGGCGCTTCGGTGCTGATCACCGGCGGCGGCTCCGGCATTGGCGCGGCATTGACCGAGGGTTTCATGCGCCAGGGCGCCAAGGTCGCCTTCATCGACATCGCCGACAAGCCCAGCACCGCGCTTGCCGACCGCATCGAGAAAGAGCTCGGCCGCCGGCCGCTCTACCTCAAGTCCGATCTGCGCGACATCGAAGCGCTCCGGGCGTCTGCCGCGAAGGCGGCCGAAGCGCATGGCGACGTCACCGTGCTGGTCAACAATGCCGCCTGGGACGAACGCCACGCCGTCGAAGACGTGACGGTGGAGTTTTGGGACAACAACCAGGCGATCAACCTCAGACCGCATTTCTTCACCGCGCAGGCGGTGGCGCCGGGCATGAAGCGGGCCGGCGGCGGCTCGATCATCAATTTCACCTCGACCTCCTACCTGATCAACCACCCCGACATGCCGGCCTACACCGCCGCCAAGGCGGGCATACTCGGCCTCACCAAGGGTTTGGCCGGCAAGCTCGGGCCCGACCGTATCCGCGTCAACGCCGTCGCGCCCGGCTGGGTCATCACGGAACGGCAGCAGGAACGCTGGGTGACGGAGCAGGCGCTTGCCTCTCATGTCGCCAAGCAGTGCATCAAGGACGTCATGCGGCCGGACGATTTGGTCGGCACCGTGCTGTTCCTGGCCTCGGACGCCTCGCGCATGCTGACCGCGCAAATGCTGATCGTCGACGGAGGTTTCCTGTGAGCCCCGGGTTTGCCGGCCCCCGATTTGTCGGCAATGTGCCGGCGGTCGCGGCGCTCGATTGGGGCACGACCCGGCTTCGTGCCTGGCTGATCGACGGCGGCGGCAAGGTGCTTGCCGAGCGTCGCGGCGACGACGGACTGATCACCGCGCGCGAGAAGGGCTTTTCCCGGGTTCTCGAGGGTCATCTCGCCGCCATGGGCGCGCCGGAAACGCTGCCCGTCATCATCTGCGGCATGGCAGGCTCGCGCCAGGGCTGGCTCGAAGCGCCCTATGTCACCGTGCCGGCGCCGATCGGCGCCATCCTGGCCGGCGCGGCCCGCATCCCGGGGGAGAGCCGCGACATTCGTATCGTGCCCGGCCTTGCCCAACGCCTGGCCGATGCGCCAGACGTCATGCGCGGCGAGGAGACACAGCTTGCCGGCGCCGGTTTGCCGGCAAAGGGGCGTGAAATCGTCTGCATGCCGGGCACCCATTCGAAATGGGTTCTGGTTGAGGACGGCGCCGTTGCCGGCTTCGGCACATGGCCGACCGGCGAGCTGTTCTCGGTGCTGGCCGCGCATTCGATCCTGCGCCATTCGCTCGGCGAGCATCCCAAGCCGGTCGACCCGCAGAACCCTTTCTTCCGCCGCTGGTGTGGTGCGGCGTTGACCGAAGGTGGCGACGTCACCGCAAAACTGTTCTCGATCCGCGCCGCCGGTCTGCTCCAGGACATGAAGGCCGACGATGCCGCGGCCTGCCTGTCGGGCCTGCTGATCGGCGGCGAGATCGCCTCGGCGAGGCGCCGCCAGGCCGCGGGCGCCACATCGGTGGTGCTGATTGCCTCCGGCGCGCTTGCGGCGCTTTATCGGCAGGCGCTCGGCCTTGCCGGGCTTGGCGTGCGGACCGTCGACGCGGATGAGGCGGTGCGTGCCGGCCTGGTCGAGGCGGCGCGCGAAAACGGCATGATCGCCAGAACCGGAGTTGCCCGATGAACCAGACCGCTGCGTTCCCGAAGCTCAAGCGCGGGCTGGTCGCCATCCTGCGCGGCCTCAAGCCTGCCGAGGCGGTGGCGATCGGCCAGGCGGTCTTCGATGCCGGCATCGAGGCGATCGAGGTGCCGCTCAATTCACCCGATCCGTTCGCGTCCATCGCCGCCATCCTCAAGGCGCTGCCGCCGGCCGCGCTGGTCGGCGCCGGCACGGTGCTGACGCCGGCCGATGTCGATGGCTTGCACGAAGCCGGCGGCCGGCTGCTGGTCAGTCCCAATATCGATGCCGAGGTGATGGAACGCGCCATGCAATACGGCATGGTCACCATGCCCGGCGTGTTCACGCCCACGGAGGCCTTCCTGGCGATCCGGCTCGGCGCCTCGGCGCTGAAATTCTTCCCGGCAAGCGTGCTCGGCGCATCCGGTATTTCCGCCATCCGCGCGGTGCTGCCGGCTTCGACATTGGTCGGCGCGGTCGGCGGCGTCTCAGAGAAGGACTTTGCCGGCTACAAGGCGGCCGGCGTCACGGTTTTCGGGCTTGGTTCCAGCCTGTTCAAGCCGGGCATGAGCGTCGAAGACGTGGCCGCGCGGGCCCAGGCGGCGGTGACGGCCTGGGACGCGGTGTTCGGCGGAGACGCAGGATGAGCGAAGCGATCGTTTCGGTTTTTTCCGACCATGTCTGCCAGCTCGGCGAGGGGCCGAGTTACGACCCCGCCACCGACACGCTCTACTGGTTCGACATCGTCAAGGGCCATCTCCTGGAAAAGCGCCTGTCCGGCGGCGCGACCCAGGTGCACGAGCTTGGCCGGATGGCCAGCGCTCTCGCCATCATCGACGACAAGCGCCAGCTGATCGCCACCGAAACCGGGCTTTTTGTCCGCGACGTCGCCACCGGCAGGATGACGCTGCACACACTTGTCGAGGCCGATAATCCGGTCACCCGTTCCAACGATTCCCGCGTTCATCCCTGCGGCGCCCTGTGGACCGGCACGATGGGCAAAAGCGAGGAGAAGCGCGCCGGCGCGATCTACTGGTTCTTCAAGGGCGAATTGCGCAAGCTGTTCTCCGAAATCACCGTGTCGAACTCGATCTGTTTTTCCGCGGACGGGGCGCTCGCTTATTACACCGACACCTCGACCGGCCTGTTGATGCGCGTCGCTTGTGATCCGGCGACCGGCCTGCCGGCGGGCGAGCCGAAAGTGTTCGTTGATCACCGGTCGGCCAAGGGCTTCGTCGACGGCTCCGTGCTCGACCGCGACGGCATCCTGTGGAATGCCGTCTGGGGCGGCAAGGTGGTCAAGGGCTACGCCCCGGACGGCAAGCTGGTGCGCACGATCGCCATGCCGGTGACGCAGCCTTCCTGCCCGGCCTTTGTCGGCAAGAACGCCAGCCGGCTGGCGGTTACATCGGCCTGGCACGGCAAGGACGACAAGCAGCGTCAGCTCGACCCGCAGGCCGGCATGACCTTCCTCCTCGACATCGAGGTCAATGGCCGGTTCGAGCCCCGCGTGCTGATCGCCTAGGGCACCTGATGCCGGCCTTTTCGGCTCGGCCTGACGCGAGTCTCGGTACCCCGATGCACCGGGTCTGACGGGATCATTCGGCCGGCTGTCACGCAGGCGTCCGGCCCGCGTCGGTTTCGCGAAAGCCTGGCGTCTTCGCCATGCGATGGTGTGGAATTGCACCATTGGGAATCATGTCATGTCCAGCCCCAGGCTGATCCTCGTCCACGAGCCGGAAAAGGCCTGCCTCGAGCGGCTCCTCGCCGATGGCCACGCGCCGGAGCGTGCCGCCGAAATCGTTTCTTACCTGGCGCAATCGACCGATCTCGCGCATGAATTCGACGCCCTCGCTTCTGCCTTCAATCGGCGCGATCTCGGCTTCGCGGCGGTGGAGCTGGACGATGCCGCCGATATGCTCGCCAAGGCCGACCCGGCCGCCACGCTGGTCTGGACGCTGACCGACGGCATCGCCTATTTCCGGGGCGGCGCGGCGCCTGCACTTGCCAGGCTGAACGGCCTGAAGGCGATCGGCGCCGAGGATTCGCTGTTCGCGCTCTGCCAGGACAAGTTCCGCTCCGGCGCCGTGCTCGGCGCGCTCGGCTTGCCTGTGCCGCGGGCCGGCCTGGCGCGCAACGGACAATGGCTGGTCGAGCCGCCGGTTTCCGCCGCCGGCTGGTTCGTCAAGCCGAACCGGCTCGGCGCCAAGATCGGCATCTGGCCGGATTCGCGCTGCGGCGATCTCGGCCACGCGCTGGAGCTTAGCCGGCGTGTTTTCACCGCCTATCGCGACGACGTCGTCGTCCAGCCCTATGTCGGCGGCCGCAATGCGCGCGCCAGTTTCCTGGGCCTGAGGCCGGACACCGGCGTCGAAGCGCTCGGCGTCGCTTTCGTCGAGTCCGGCGGCGATTTCCAGACCATGGAAGACAGCCTGGCGCTTTACGGCGAGACCGGCGAGGCGGCGAAGGCGGCGGGCAAATACGCCGAGCCGCTTCTGCTTCCGGTCGCCGAAAGCCAGCCGCTCGCCGATGCAAAAGTCCGCGCCATCGCCGAACGGCTGATGAGCGGGCTCGGCCTGCGCGACGTGTTTTCCATCGATTTCAGGATCGAGCCCGACGACACCGTTCACCTCATAGAATTCGAGGTCTGCCCCGGCCTGCCTTGCTTCGATTTCCGCGCCTATTGCCGGTCTCAATGGGGCTTGGAGCTTGCCGACGCCATGGCCGAAACCGCGGCGAACCGAATGACCCGTTAAAGCGCGGCAAGATTGCCTGCCGTACGCTATCCCAAAGGCATTCGCTCGAATGCCTGCAAGGAAGGATCTATCCTGTCCCAGGCATGGCCGCGGATGGCATATGTGACCACCTGCGGATTGAACTGGCCGGGATCGTCAAGGCTGGTCGCGTGAACCGCTATCAGGTCCGGCCTTGCGACCTGCGTCAGGTAGACCGGCGTTCCACAGGTCGGGCAGAAGGCGTGGATCTTTTCGTTGCCGCTGTCGCCCGCCACCCGCCAGGTGCTCGCTTCGCCCGTGATCGTCACATCGGCTCGCCGGGGGAAAGTCAGATAGGAGCTGTGGCCCGTGCCGCTTCGCTTCTGGCACTCGTGGCATTGGCAGTGGTTTTGAAAGATGGGTTCGCTGCTCGTTTCATAGCGGATCGCACCGCATGCGCATCCGCCGGTGTAGCGTTTGGTCATTGTCGTTTTCCTGCAGTCGGATTTGCTGGTCAGGCCGATTTCGGCTTGGCGAAAATATCGATGCCGCTGCCGGTCTCCAGGAAGGATTTCATGCTGGACAGCACCGCCGGCCATCCCTGGCTGACACCCTTCGCCATGCCGCTGCCGGCTTCGAGTTCGTCATGGCTGACGGTCAGCCGCACCATCGTGTCGTATTCCTCGATGGCGAACGTCACCCGGCTGTGTTTCGACGGATCGTCGGCCTGCGAAGCGTTTGCCCAGGTCATCACGAGACGGGTCGGCGGCGAGATCTCGACGACCTTGCCGACCAGTTCGACGGTGCGCTCGTCATTGGCGCGGATATGTTCCCATTTCGATCCCGCCTTCCAGTCCGAGACGTTCTCATGGCCCCAGTAACGCCGTGCGATGTCGGGCCTGGTTATGGCCTCGAACACTTTTTGCGGCGTCGAGCGGATGTAGGTCACGTAGACAAAGCTGGTCGTCTCTGCGGTCATTTGTCTTCTCCTTCGAGTTCCTGTTTCAGGTCATGCAGCAGGCTGAGCCGCTGGCGTTCGAATTTGCGCACCCAGCGCTCGTAGACCTCGTGCAGCGGCACGGGATTGATGAAATGCAGCTTCTCGCGGCCGCGTTTGACCGTGCTCACCAGATTGGCCGCCTCCAGCAGGTCGATGTGTTGGGTGGCGGATTGCCTGGCCATATCGAGATGTTCGCAAAGCTGGCCCAGCGTCTGCCCGTTCTTCTCGCACAGAAGATCAAGCAGCCTTCTGCGTGTCGGGTCGCCCAGCGCCTTGAAAACCTTGTCCGCGTCCATCGGGTTCACTCTGATGTGAAGCCATAATATGCAGGTAAATACCTGCATGTCAACCCGCGATCGGCCGGCATCAAAATTACCCCCGTGTAAGGGCTGTTCGGACGCGATTGCTAAAGGGATTATGCGTCAGCCATGTCGTGGCCGTTGTCGAACGACTGTGCCGGTTGTCGCTCAAAGACAACCGGGCGGGGCGCCGCCTGCTGGGCCAGGCTGCGGGATGTGAACCTCAGGACTCGTGCAAAGGCCGCGGCCGGCACTGATGCCGGCCGGGATAGCCTCAGACGCCCTCGACCAGCACGATCTCGCCGTCGGCGACCTTCTGGCGAATGGCGGCGGCGCGCTGGTATTCAGGTGAATGGTAGCAGTCATGCGCGGCGGCAAGCGTCTCGAACTCGATGACGACGTTGCGCGCGCGGCCGGCCCCTTCTGCCTTCTCATGCTCGCCGCCGCGCGCCAGGAATTTCGCGCCGAAGCGCTCGAAGGCCGGCTTGGCGGCGGCGACATAATCCTTGTAGCCTTCCGCGTCGCGCACATCGACGCGGGCGATCCAGTATCCCTTGGGCATCCTTCTTCTCCGAAGCCGTTCGTTGGAAATTATGCCGAGCGCATTTCGTCGAGGATGGCTTCAGCCGCCGCGCGTCTGTCCGCCGCGGCGACGATCGGGCGCCCGACGACCAGATGGCTGGAGCCGCTGCGGATGGCATCCGCCGGCGTCATCACGCGCTTCTGGTCGCCATGGTCGCTGCCGGCGGGGCGTATGCCTGGCGTTACCACCGCCATGTCGGGCCCGACGATGCGGCGCACCGCCTCTGTTTCCGCGGCCGAGCAGACGATGCCGCCCATGCCGGCATGCAGCGCCTGTTCCGCGCGCCGCAGCACCAGCGTGTGCGGGTCGTATTCGTAGCCCGCGTCGATCACGTCCTGTTCGTCCATCGAGGTCAGCACGGTGACGGCAAGCAGGCAAAGCTCGCTGCCTCTCGCCGCCTCGACCGCCGCCCGCATGGTCTTCGGGTAGGCATGCAGCGTCAGCATGGTCATGCCCATCTTGACGATGTTCTCGACCCCCTTGGCCACAGTGTTGTCGATGTCGAGCAGCTTCATGTCGAGAAAGATCTTCTTGCCCGCGCTGGCGAGCTCCCTGGCGAAATCGAGCCCGCCGGCGAAGGCGAGCTGATAGCCGATCTTGTAGAAGGAGACGACGCCGTCGAGTTCGCGTACCGCCTTCTCGGCCTCCTTCAAGCTCGGCACGTCGAGGCCGACGATCAGCCTTTCGCGCATTGTGTCGGTCTGCATGGCGTTGGCGATCACGGCTCGACCCGGGTCGACAGCATGCGCGAGGTTTCGATCAGCGTGCGGCATAGGTGCTCCATGGTTCGGTGCAGTCGTTCGTCCTTGAAACGCCCGTCCTCGTCGAAGGCGTTGCCGCCTTCCGGCACCGAGCATTCCGGCGTCACCACCTCCATCTGGCAACGCACCAGCACGGCGCGCAGATGGTTGATGCAGCGTATCCCGGCGAAGTGTCCGCTGGAAGACGAACTGAGGCCGGCGACCTTGCCGGCAAACGGCCTCACCGCACGGCCGCCATCCTTGCGCACCCGGCTCACCCAGTCGATCGTGTTCTTGAGCAGCGGCGGAATGGAGCCGTTATATTCGGGCGTGGCGATCAGCAGCCCGTCATGGGCAATGATCATCCGGGCAAGTTTCAGGGCGTTTTCGGGGACGCCTTTTTCCTTCTCCAGATCCTCATCCATGATCGGCAAGGGGTAGTCGCCGAGCGAGATGCGAGTGACCTCGGCGCCTTGTACCGCAAGTTCCTTCTGCGCCACGTCGGCGGTCCTGCCACTGAAGGCCCCGGCCCGGACCGAGCCGGCAAAGACGAGGATTTTTGGGATCACTGCCATTGGCCAACCTTGTTCCCGGACAGGTACAGCCAGAGCCCGCTCAAATCAATGCAGATCAGGCAAAGCGTCATCCCCGGGCTTGCCCCGAGGATCTGCCAACGCATCCAAGTCAGACATTTTCGTCCCAATGCCCACCGCATCTGATACCGCTATGCGGCAGATCCTCGGGACAAGCCGCAGGATGACGACTTTCGAAGACATTCGCGGTCGGCTTCGCAATCCTTAATGCGCCTCGCGCCGGTAGATCCACAGCTGCGTCGGCGGGATGTTGCGGATGATGAAGTCGAAATGCTTGACCGTATAGTCGCCGCGGCCGGGCGGGATCGGCGACATCGGGCCGTAGGTCAGCTGCACGATCGGCCGGCCGGCCGGAATGCGGTCAAGCAGGCTTTCGATATAGGCGATGCGCTGGGCGACCGGGAAGTTGAGCAGCGGCACGCCCGAGACCACCGAATCGAACATCATCCCGCTCTTGGCGCCAAGCGTGGCGTTGAGATTGAAGGCGTCGCCCTCGATGACGTTGACGCCGGGGTAGAGCCGGCGCAGATGGCGCACGAAGTCGGTGGAATATTCGACCGCGTAGAGGTTTTCAGGCCTCACGCCCTGGGCCAGGATGGCGCGGGTGATGACGCCGGTGCCGGGCCCGACCTCGAGCACCGGCAGACCGGACTTCGGGTCGACGATCGAAGCCATCTTGCGGGCGGTGATGGAACTGGTCGGCACGATCGAGCCGACCGTCTTCGGCTTGTCGATCCAGCCCTTGAAGAACTTCAGCTCGTCATCGAACTTTTCGGCAAGCGCCTTCCGCAGTCCCGGACCACGTGTCATGCTAGCTCTCCTCAGCGCTCCCCTGAGAGCTACTTAACACCTAAGCCGCCCAAGGCAAGGCAGGGTCATGCCTATGTCGTGGATAAGATAGTTTTCGTCGCGTCTAAAAATGCGCGCCTACTGCGGTTTTCACGGCGCGTGTTGGCCGCCCGGCAGGTGAGGCGCAGCGCCGACACCGGCAAGGCAAGCCACACGCGCACAGGCCGTCGATCAACGCTCGCCGAACGACTCGAAAAAGTCCTTCATGCGGGCGAAAAAGCCGCTCGACTGGGGGGAATTGTCCTGTGAGGAGAGCTGTTCGAATTCCTCCAGCAGCTCGCGTTGGCGGCGCGACAGGTTCTGCGGCGTCTCGACCGCCGTCTGGATGTAGAGGTCGCCGACATTGGGCTGGCGCAGCACCGGCATGCCCTTGCCCTTGAGGCGGAACTGGCGGCCGTTCTGGGTGCCCTCCGGCACCTTCACCTTGGTCTGCGTTCCGTCCAGCGTCGTCACCTCGAACGAGCCGCCAAGGGCGGCAGTCGTCATCGAGATCGGCACCTTGCAGTAGAGGTCGGCGCCGTCGCGCTGGAAGAATTCGTGCGGCTTGACCGCGAGGAAGATGTAGAGGTCGCCCGACGGCCCGCCGCGCAAGCCGGCTTCGCCCTCATTGGCAAGCCGGATGCGGGTGCCGTCCTCGATGCCGGCTGGGATGTTGACCGACAGCGACCGCTCCTCGGTGACGCGGCCCTGGCCGGCGCATTTCGGGCACGGATCTTTGATCGTCTGGCCGCGGCCCTGGCATTGCGGGCAGGTGCGCTCGATGGAGAAGAAGCCTTGCGTGGCGCGCACCTTGCCGTGGCCGTTGCACATCGAGCACGTGACCGGCTGGGTTCCGGGCTTGGCGCCGGTTCCCGAGCATTCCGAACAGGAGATCGAGGCCGGCACGCGGATCTGCGCGGTCTTGCCGGCAAACGCCTCTTCCAGTGAGATTTCCATGTTGTAGCGCAGGTCGGCGCCGCGCTCGCGGCCGCCGGAAGAGCGGCGCTGGCGGCCACCCATCATGTCGCCGAAAATGTCCTCGAAAATGTCGGCGAAGCCGCCGGCGCCGAAGCCGTGTGCGCCGCCGTTCATGCCGCCCTGCTCGAAGGCCGCGTGACCGAAACGGTCATAGGCCGCGCGCTTCTGCGGATCCTTCAGCGTCTCGTAGGCTTCGTTGATTTCCTTGAACTTGTGCTCGCAGGCATGGTCGCCCGGATTGCGGTCGGGGTGGAACTGCATGGCGAGCTTGCGGAAAGCGCTCTTCAGTTCCTTGTCGTCGGCACCCTTGTGCACGCCCAGCGTCTCGTAGAAATCAGCTTTCATTTTTTCCCGCTGTCCGGATGCTCAACGTCTTCATGCAGTGTTGCGTCGTTTGCCGGCACGTTGCCACGATTTAGGATCGGCGCAGCCCGGATGCTAGGGCCGGTGCGGAGCTGTTCGTGCTTTTCGACGATTTTTTCCGCACTTTTTCTGCCAGGGTTGCAAAAAAGCCCGGCTTTGCGCCGGGCTTTCCGCTTTATCTTGCCGTCAGCCGGTTCAGGCCGACTTCTTCTTGTCGTCGTCCTCGTCGATTTCCTCGAAATCGGCATCGACCACATCCGAGTCCTTGGCGGCGTCCGCCTTGGCATCGGCTTCCGCCGCTTCCTTCTGCGAGGCCTCGTACATGGCCTGGCCGAGCTTCATCGAAGCCTCCGCGAGCGCTTGGCTCTTGGCTTCGATTTCCGCTGCGTCGTCACCCTCGGTAGCGGTCTTCAGCGCCGCGATCGCGTCCGATATCGCCGTGCGGTCGGCTTCCGAGACCTTGTCGCCATATTCCTTCAGCGACTTCTCCGAGGAATGCACCAGCGCCTCGGCCTGGTTGCGGGCCTCGACCAGCGCGCGCCGCTTCTTGTCGGCGTCGGCATTGGCTTCGGCATCCTTCACCATCTTCTCGATGTCGGCGTCCGAAAGGCCACCCGAGGCCTGGATGCGGATTTGGTGCTCCTTGCCGGTGCCCTTGTCCTTGGCCGAAACGTTGACGATGCCGTTGGCGTCGATGTCGAAGGTGACCTCGATCTGCGGCACGCCGCGCGGGGCCGGCGGAATGCCGACCAGGTCGAACTGGCCGAGCGCCTTGTTGTCGGCGGCCATTTCGCGCTCGCCCTGGAAGACCCGGATGGTCACGGCCGACTGCGAATCCTCAGCCGTCGAGAACACCTGGCTCTTCTTCGTCGGGATCGTCGTGTTGCGCTCGATAAGCCGGGTGAACACGCCGCCCAGGGTCTCGATGCCGAGCGACAGCGGGGTCACGTCGAGCAGCAGCACGTCCTTGACATCGCCCTGCAGCACGCCGGCCTGAATGGCGGCGCCGAGTGCAACGACCTCATCGGGGTTGACGCCCTTGTGCGGCTCCTTGCCGAAGAACTGCTTCACGATTTCCTGGATCTTGGGCATGCGGGTCATGCCGCCGACCAGCACCACTTCGTCGATCTCGCCCGCCTTCAGGCCGGCATCCTTGAGCGCCGCCTTGCACGGATCGATGGTGCGCTGGACGAGGTCTTCGACCAGGCTTTCGAACTTGGCGCGCGTCAGCTTCAGCGTCAGGTGCTTGGGCCCGGTGGCGTCGGCGGTGATGAACGGCAGGTTGATCTCGGTCTGCGTCGTCGACGACAGCTCGATCTTGGCCTTCTCGGCAGCCTCCTTGAGGCGCTGCAAGGCAAGCTTGTCGTTCTTCAGGTCGATGCCCTGTTCCTTCTTGAACTCGGCCGCCAGATACTCGACGAGGCGCATGTCGAAATCCTCGCCGCCGAGGAAGGTGTCGCCATTGGTCGACTTCACCTCGAACACGCCGTCACCGATCTCGAGCACCGAAATGTCGAACGTGCCGCCGCCAAGGTCATAGACGGCGATGGTCTTGCCGTCCTTCTTGTCGAGGCCGTAGGCGAGGGCAGCCGCGGTCGGCTCGTTGATGATGCGCAGCACTTCGAGGCCGGCGATCTTGCCGGCGTCCTTGGTCGCCTGGCGCTGGGCGTCATTGAAATAGGCGGGAACGGTGATGACCGCCTTCTCGACCTTCTCGCCGAGATAGGCTTCCGCCGTTTCCTTCATCTTCTGCAGGATCATGGCCGAGATCTGGCTGGGCGACTGCTTCTTGCCGCCGGCCTCGACCCAGGCATCGCCATTGTCGCCCTTGACGATCTTGTAGGGGACAAGCTTCTTGTCCTTTTCCGTCACCGGATCGTCATAGCGGCGGCCGATCAGGCGCTTGACCGCGAAGATGGTGTTTTCAGGATTGGTGACCGCCTGGCGCTTGGCCGGCTGGCCGACGAGACGTTCGCCGTCGCCCGAGATGGCGACGATGGAAGGCGTCGTGCGCGCGCCTTCCGCATTCTCGATCACCTTCGGCTCCTTGCCGTCCATGATGGCGATGCAGGAGTTGGTGGTGCCGAGATCGATACCGATTACTTTTGCCATTTTTCTAGTCTCTCCGCTAAGCAGGCTCTCAGGACCCGTAAGGCGTTCCGACGAAAGCCCCTGTTCACAAGAAATCCCGTTCGGCAACCGCTGTTGCGGCGCTGGACGGCTTGGCGCGTATATAAGAACAGGCGGCATCGGGCGCAAGCATTCTGCGCAAGGCTTCCACCATCCTCGACAGCGGATGGCGAAACGGCCCGATTACGCCTGCGCCCGAGGCATCGCGTCCGCCCGCTTCGCGGCGTCTGAAAGAATAGCCGGGCCCCACAGTGAACCTTTCCGCCTCCGCGTGCGACTGACGCTCAGGCGCCGCATGATGCGGCCACGGGAAAGGGAGCCACCATGACCAGCACCCCAGGGACGCCATGGCCTCCCCGACCAACAGGAGCTCGGCGCGACCATCGTCTTCGCGACAGGGTCGATGCGCTTGGCTTTCCGCTGTTCCGTTGACCCTGCACAGGAGCAGGCGTATCGTAATTATGAGGAAAGCAGACAATTCGATCGGGGACGAACGTGCTGGAACGCCGCGCCTTGCGCTGGTTTGCGCGGCAGGATCGGTTGGTTCTCCGTTAGACTTCGGGGGGAGTTCCATGTCTCGCGATCACCGCCGGTTCGCGCCCTCTCGTGCCGGCCGTTTGGGCGGCGTGGCGAAGGCCGCCAGCGCCTTTCTTGTCCTGGCGCTGACCGCCGGCCTATGGCTTGGCGGCCCCGCGCGGGCGCAGGAAACCCGGATCATCTATCCCGGCTCGATGGCGGTCACCGGATTTTCCGGCACCGTCATTCCCGATTTCGACTCTTCAGATTCCGAAAAGGGGGGCCTGCCGCCCGGCGTCGATCCGATTGACGAGACCTTCATCGACACGGCGCGCGCCACCTTGCGCGTTTTCGACGTTTCAAGCCTGGGCGGGCCGGCCTCCGGCCAGCTCGTCTACACGCCGCCGCCTTTCGAGGTGACATCAGGCCAGATCGGCCAGGTGTTCGGCCTCACTTATGATGACGGCATGCGCGATGGTGCCCCGTCAGGCGTTCCCAATCTCTATGCCGGCGCCACCTCGCTGCACGGCATCCGCATCGTCACGCCTGACGCCGACGATGACGGCCGTCCGGAGCGGCAGCACCGCGGCATGGCAGGCGCTGCCTTCATGGAGGGCCAGTTCGGCACCGAGAACGGCGGCCGGCCGGGCACCATCTGGAAGGTCGACGGCATCACCGGCCAGGTCGCCAAATTCGCCGACATCGACACCAACAGCGGGCCCGGCATCGGCAATCTCACCTTCGACCCCATCCACCGCCAAGTCTTCGCCTCCGACCTCGATACCGGTCTGATCCATCGCATCGACGCCAATGGCGCGCTGGTCGACACGTTCGACCATGGCGTCGCCGGGCGCCCGGCGCATGGCCTGGCTCCGGTCAGCGACGATGGCGCCGTCATGGACATACAGGGCGCGGCCTTCGACACGGAAGACCCCGAGACCTGGGGCTACACCCAGGACCAGCGCCGTGTCTGGGCCGTCGCCTATCATGGCGGCCGGCTCTATTATTCCGTCGGCGAGAAGGCCGAGATCTGGTCGGTGGGCATTGCCCGCGACGGCCGCTTCGCCGGCGATTCCCGTTGGGAGCTGACGGTCAAGGCCGACAAGGACTATGCCGTCACCGACATCGCCTTCGACGATAGCGGCTTCATGTACCTGGCCCAGCGCGGCCCGGTCGAGAACCGCTACGACTACAGCCAGTTCGCCGATTCCGGCAAGGGCGAGGTCATCCGCTACTTCAGAGAAAACCCGGACGATCCGGCAACGGAATCGGTCTGGGTGGAAGCGCCGCAGGAATATGCCGTCGGCTTCCCGCAAGGTTTCAGGCAGTCGGCCGGCGGGCTGGACCTGCAATATGGCTACGACGCCGAAGGCGATCTCGACACGTCGGTCTGCACCCGGACGCTGGTCAACACTGGCGACAAATTGCGCGACAATCCGGCCCTTGCCGAGCGGCTCGCCGCTGGCGGGCCGCTCGCCGTGCACGGAGTGCAGATCACGCCCAGGGAACTGGTCAAGCCGGCCAATGTGCCGCCTTTCGGCTCCTGGTTCGTCGACTTCGACGGCTATTTCGAGGACCCGGAAGTGGAAGGCCATGTCGGCGACGTCGCCGTCTGGCATCCCTGCGAGGGCCGCGCCGGCTATTATGAGGAAATCCCGGGCGGCTATCTGCCACCCTTCTATCCGCCGGACTTCCCGCCGCCCGGCAACCTGCCCTCCTGTCTCGATGTCGACGATGTCAGGTATTTCTGCACACCGCGCGGGCTCGAGGCGGACCTCTACCTTCATGACCATGCTGGCTTCGGCGGCGATTCGATCAAAGCCCAATCCAGGACGCCAGGCGTCGGGGTGACCTCGCCCATGTCACATGCGCCGGGCAAGCCCTACACGATCGGCATCACCGGCCACCATCCGGGCGACACGGTCGATGTCGGGCTCTGCTTCTACAGGAAGTCCGACAAGGACAAGGGCGGCTACTACCCTTGCTGCAAGATGACCTTGCCGCTCAGAACGCCAGCCGTCAGCTGCGAACGCTGAGGAGGGGACGATGAACAATCTCGCACTCTCCCCGCTGGGCGTCGCCGACAAATCAACCGTCATGAACACGAGGCGCCTGTCTTTTGCCAGGCGCGCTGCGCGCTGGCTGGTGGCGGCCGGTATCGCGGTCGCCATGCTGCCGGCGCTGCCGGCACTTGCCGAAGACACGGCTCCGGCCAAGACCGTCCAGGCCGCCAGCCCGGATAAGGAATTCAAGCTCGACAATCCGCGCATCATCAATCCAGAGCCCGGACGAGCCGTGCCGTTCTTCACCAAGACCGGCGGCCAGCGAAGCTGCGACTATGTCTTCTACACTTTGAGCTTCGGCCTGCGCGGCGCACCGCAAGGCTTCGCCAGCCCAGGGTTTGCGGCTTCGCTGCAGACGGTCCGGCTCGACTTCAAGGACCAGCTCCCGCATGGCTTGCAGATCGTCAACATGCAGGTCTCCGGTGACGGCACCGATGCGTCGGGCGGACCTCTGTCTGGCGCCGTCATCAGCAATTCGGCCGGCCCCAACGACACGGCAACGGTTGCGGATTTCCGGATTTCCGCTTCCGACCTCGACGGCTTGGGCGCACTGGGCGAACGCGCCATCACTTTCCGCATCACCGCCAGGATCGACCACGCGGCGTTCCCCGCGCCGGCGACGGTCGACAATCAGGGCCTGATCAAAGTCACCGTCGGCACCGGCACGGGAACCATTATTCCCTCACAGGATCCGGGCAAGCCGGACGACGGCAATTTTCTCACCGGCGAAAAAACCTCGATCCGGGTCGACCTGACCAAGTGCAATCCGCCACCGCCACCTCCCGGCAAGGAATGCTTCAAGGTGGAGCGCGGCACGGTCGACTGCGTGCCCGGCGGCGGCGCGTTCATCTACCATATGCCTGTCGGTCCCGAGATGGGCGGCAGGTGGGTGCAGCTTTCGACCGCCACGCCAGGCATCACCATCGTCCCCGACACACAGAAGGTGCCGGCCGGCGGCGGTGTGCTGAACTGGAAGATCGTCGGCGCCTCGCCCGGCGACGTCATCCACCTCGTCGTCACCGGCATCGAGACCTATGCCGGGCCGAAAGAGGGTTGGGGGCTCTGCTGCACGCAGACCATCGACATCGTCATCCCGCGCGACCAGAGATGTCCGCCCAAGGACAGGGAACCGGACCTGAAGGTCGAGAAACGCGCCGATGTCACGCGCTGCACGATGGGCGGCGGCTGCGACTTCAGCATCCGGGTCACCAATGTCGGCGACGCGCCCTACAACGGCAAGATCGTGCTCGACGAGGTGACGCTGCCGGCGGGCTCGACGCTCGATTCGGGACCCAATCCGCCCTGGACCTGTGTGCCCGGCGCCACCCCGATGATGTGCACCCATCCGGTGACCACACTCAATCCGGGGGCTTTCATCGACCTGGAGTTCGGCTTCAAGCCGGCTGGCGGCTGGCAAGGCAGCAGCTTGCGCAACTGTGCCACCTATAACTATGCCGCCAGCGGCAAGCCGCTGTTCGGCAGCCAGGCCAACGACCGTGGCTGCGCCTCGATCCCGATCTGCCGGCGTGGCGATCGCGATCGCGACTGCCGGCCGCCGGTCGAGAAGAAGGCCGACCTGATCCTGAAAAAGCGTGCCCGCGCGGAAGCCTGCACCGCCGATGGCGTGTGCAGCTTCGTCATCGACATCATCAACAACGGCACCTCGACCTATAACGGGCCGCTGACCGTGGTCGACACCTATCCCGGGGGCGCGCCGGCCTCCTCGACCTTTGGCCCGAGCCCACCCTGGACATGCGGTCCGAACGGCCCCGGCCAGTTCCGTTGCGACAATGCCGGCATCTCGCTGCCGCCGGGAGCTTTGACGGCGATCGTCGTCAAGGCGGTGGTGCCGGCCGGCTACCGGTCGGACACGGTCGAGAATTGCGCCGAGGTGAAACCGATCCCCGGCGAAACCGACCTCACCAACAACCGGGCCTGCGCCAAGCAACGCATCCCTCGTCCCAATGGCGGCCAGCCTGTCCTGCGTATCACCAAGACATGCGGCGGTTCGCTGGCGGGTGCCGCTTTCGTCTCCTGCCGCATCACCGTCAGCAATGCCGGCACGGCTGCCCCCACCGGTCCGGTGCGGGTCAACGATGCCGCCACTTTGGTGTCGGGCGGCGCGCCCGTCCAGATCCAGACCGTCACATCAGACGGCGCGGAATGGGCATGCGGGCCGGTTCCGGCCGACACGCTGGCGTGCCAGATTCCAGGCGCCGTCATGACACCCGGAACCAGCAGGCACTTCGACGTGACGGTTTCGGTCAACGGCGAGTTCGAGAATTGCGCGCGAGGCTCCTACGGCCCGGCGCAGGGCGAGGACGTCGTCCATCCGGTCGGCCGGGCCTGCGCCAAGGGCGGCGGGGTCTCGTCCATCCGCGTCGAGAAGACCGGCGACCGCGAGTGCCGGCCCGGAGAACCCTGCTCGTTCGAGATCACCATCACCAACGACGGCCCGGCGGAATTTTCCGGCCCGGTCCGCATCGGCGATGCGATCGGCGTCGAAGGCCTCGGCCGGCTGGAAGGCGTCGCGATCACCTCGATCGAGCCGCCCTTCGGCTGCTCGCCGGAACCGGCGGCCTTGCCTGCATCCTGCATCGCCGACCTGACGCTTGGCGCCGGCGAAAGCCGTGTCCACAAGGTTACCGTGGTCATCCCCGACGACAGCCGCCTGGCCAATCTGCAAGGCAGCGTCAACGGCCAGAACTGCGTCGGCGTGCTTTCTCCCCATACGCGGGTGCAGGGCGGGGGCGATGTGCTTTCCCGCGACCAGGCCAACACCCAAGCCGATCGCGGCAAGGCCTATGCCTGCCATCCCTTCGCCATCAGCCATGAGACGAAGAAGGAATGCTCGGCAGGCTTCGTCATGAACGACGCCGGCCGGTGCGTCTGCCCGCAAGGCACCACCTATCGCAACGGCCAGTGCTCGTCCGGCGGCGTCATCATCCCGCCGAAGGAGCCAAAGCGTTGCGTGCTGCTCGAGGGCCAGGTCCGCACAGAGGATGGACGCTGCGTCTGTCCGCGCGGGACCGAGCTGGAGAATGGCGCCTGCGTCAAGACATCCAGGCCGGGCTGCGCGATACCGGGATCGGTGCCGACATCGAACGGCCATGGCTGCACCTGCCCCAAGGGCACGCATCTCGATCGGGATGCCAACGCCTGCGTACGCGACAGGCCGAAGCCCGAGCAGTGCACCATCCGTGGCCAGGTCCACGGCGCGGACGGCGACTGCGTCTGCCCGAGGGGGACCGAGCTGCGCAATGGAGTGTGCCGGCGCAAGCAGCCCGATGTGGAGCAGTGCGACATTCGCGGCCAGATCCACAACAAGCGCGGCGAGTGTGTCTGTCCGCGTGGAACCCGGGTGATCGACGGCGCATGCCGCCGGTCCAGGCAAGAGAGCGAATGCGCGCCGGGCTCGCAAATGGTCAACGGCCAGTGCCAGCCGATCTTCAGGCGGCGTTGCCCGGAAGGCATGATCGGCCGTTATCCAAACTGCAGGCCGGTGCGCGGGCAGCCCTCGCTGGAACTCAACCCGGGCATGCTGCTGCAGCAGGTTCTGCCACGGCGCAGGCCGCAGTCCGAACAGCAGCAGGATACGGCTCCAAACAGAATCCTGAATCTCCAGCAGCAGTAACCATCGCCTGAAGGCACATCGGAAGCCCCGCCGGAGCAATCCGGCGGGGTTCTTCGTGGCCGGGCAGGCTGAAGCTGCAACACGAAGAGGACGCCGCACTACCCCAGCTGTGGAACCGCCAAGCTCGCACCCTCGACAAGTCAGCGGCTGCGCTTTAGGCAGTGATCAGATGAAAAAGGCGCTCGGAAAGGCCCCGTCATCATGACGAAAAAAACCTTGATCGCACCTTCGGTGCTGGCTTCGGACTTTTCGAAGCTGGGCGACGAGGTCGAAGCCGTTACGGCAGCCGGCGCCGACTGGATCCATCTCGATGTGATGGACGGCCATTTCGTCCCCAACATCACCTTCGGCCCGCCGGTGATCAAGGCGATCCGCGATCGCACCAAGGCTTTCTTCGACTGCCATTTGATGATTGCGCCGGCCGATCCCTATCTGGCCGCCTTCGCCGAGGCCGGTTGCGACGGCATGACGGTGCATGCCGAGGCCGGGCCGCATCTCGACCGCTCGTTGCAGACGATCAGGAATCTCGGCAAGAAGGCCGGCGTTTCGCTCAATCCGGCAACGCCGGAAAGTGCGATCGAATACGTGCTCGACAGGCTCGACCTGATCCTGATCATGACCGTCAACCCGGGTTTCGGGGGCCAGGCCTTCATTCCGGCAATCGTCGACAAGGTGAGGCGGGTCAAGGCGCTGATCGGCGGCCGGCCGATCCGCATCGAGATCGACGGCGGCGTCTCGCCCGAAACCGCGCCGCTGGTGACCGCCGCCGGCGCCGATGTGCTGGTGGCCGGCGCCGCCATCTTCAAGGGCGGCAGCGTGGAAGCGTACCGGGCAAATATAGAGGCGATCAGGACGGCGGCCGACAAGGCAGCCGGCTAAAAGCACCGCACAAGAACCGATGGAGGCCAGGATCTCCCCACGTGGTCAATCCTGGGGACCTGCACTGCGCGCTTCGCTGCGGCTGGCCCCGCGACAAAAGCGATGGGCAGGATAAAAGGCCTGATTCGGTCCCACTGTTCGGTGTCTTTTGCGCGCGACGGAAAAGAGGTTCGCGCGGAGGCACGGAAGAACAGGTGATCCTGCATATAAACACGTTAAATTTCCGCCGGTTGTAGCCGAACACGATTTCGTTCGACCAGATATAGGATCGTGCATATTTCTTTGTTCTAAAGTACAATGACGCGATCTCCCGCTTGAGCGCGTCGAGGCGCGCGCGGTAGGGTACGTGTACGGAAAGGGAACTGTTTCTCGGACTCGAATTGCCCAGGACCAGATTTGGGGACAAGGAGCCGATTTTGACATACGCAGCTGCCAATCTGAATGACGACGGCACAGGCTCGAAGAGTACGCTCGCCAGCACTGTCTATCATCAACTCCGTGCCGATCTTCTGCGGGGCGCCTTTGAAACCGAGAGCAAGCTGCGGGTTGAGTGGGTTGTTTCCAAATATAGCGCCGGCGCTTCCCCGGTTCGTGAGGCTCTCAATCGCCTGGCCTCGGAAGGGCTTCTCGGTCGGCATGACCAGCGAGGCTTCTTCATCATGCCGGTCAGCGCGGCAGAGCTCGAGGAATTGACGCGTACCCGTTGCTGGCTCGAGGAACGGGCGCTTCGCGAATCCATCGCCCACCGCACCGCCGAATGGGAAGAACAGCTGGTTCTGGCGTTGCATCGGTTGGGGCGCACCTCACGTCTCATGCCAACGGATCTGTCCTCGCTCAATCCGGACTGGGAGAGACTGCACCGCACTTTCCACCGTGCGCTGATCTCGGCCTGCCGGTCGCGATGGCTGGTGGGGTTTTGCGACCAGCTTTCCGATCACGCCTACCGCTACCGCCGAATGGCCAGTAACGGCGAAGGCATCCAGCGCGACGATTTTGCAGAGCACCGCCTGATCGCGGAAAATGCGCTGGACGGTAATGCCGACGCCGCGGTCGAAGCCCTGCTCAATCACTATCGCCTGACGGCAGCGATGTGCATGGAGCGCTTCAAGCAGGTCGAAGCATCAGAGCCGGCCAGCGCCAGGGCCGAGCGCACGCCACGTTAGCGCCGCATCGCGCCCCAAGCCTTTGCCGCCCCAGCCTTTTACCGCCAAAGCCTTCCGCTTTCGCCCGGCGACATGATCATGGCCGCCGCGTGGAGCCGCCCTTGCGGGCTTGACGGGTCGGCAAGAACCACCAACAGTCTGGCGCCGTGCAAAGCGGCCGAACCGGAAGACAGGCCCGGCTCCGTCCGATGCATGCCTTTCGCCGCCAGACGCAGGAAGACCTCATGAGCAATCATCTGTTCGACATTTTCCGGTCCCGGATGCCGAAGCCCGGACGCCTGTTGATGCGGACGGATGACGGCCGCGTGCTGACCTATGGCGACATGCTGGCGCGCTCGGCGCAACTGGCGCACGCGCTTTTGCAACTTGGCGTCGAGCCCGGCGACCGGGTCGCGGTGCAGGTCGAGAAGAGCCCGGAAGCTATGCTGCTGTACCTCGCCTGCCTGCGTGCCGGCGCCGTCTTCCTGCCGCTCAACACCGCCTATACGCTGGCCGAACTCGCCTATTTCTTCGGCGACGCCGAGCCCCGGCTGGTCGTCTGCGATCCGGCACGGGCAGCCGACATCGAAGCCCTGGCGCAAAAATGCGGAGCCCTTGCCATCACCCTCGACGGCAAGGGGCAAGGATCGCTGGCGGACCAGGCGTCGCGGCAATCGCCCGACTTTCACGACGTCGCGCGCGGTCCCCACGATCTTGCGGCGATCCTCTACACGTCGGGAACGACCGGCCGCTCGAAAGGGGCCATGCTCAGCCACGAGAACCTCGCCTCGAATGCGCGCGTGCTGGTCGACTATTGGCGCTTCACATCGGACGATGTGCTGATCCACGCACTGCCCATCTTCCACACCCATGGGCTGTTCGTCGCCACCAACGTCATCCTGATGGCCGGCGCCTCGATGCTGTTCGAGCAGAAATTCGACGCAGGGCGCATCGTCTCGCTCTTGCCGGACGCCACGGCGCTGATGGGCGTGCCGACCTTCTATGTCCGGCTCTTGCAGCAGGACGGGTTGACCCGCGAGGCGGCAAGAAACATCCGCCTGTTCGTTTCCGGCTCCGCGCCGCTGCTGGCCGAGACGCACAGGGCCTGGCGCGAGCGCACAGGCCACGCCATTCTCGAGCGCTACGGCATGACCGAGACCAATATGAACACCTCGAACCCCTATGATGGCGAGCGCCGCGCCGGCACCGTCGGCTTTCCCTTGCCCGGCGTGTCGTTGCGCATCGCCGACCCCGACACTGGCAGGCCGCTTGCCCAAAGCGAGGTCGGCATGATCGAGGTCAAGGGGCCGAATGTCTTCTCCGGCTACTGGCGCATGCCGGAAAAGACCAAAGCGGAATTCCGCGACGACGGCTTCTTCATCACAGGCGATCTCGGCATGATCGACCCCGACGGTTATGTCCACATCGTCGGCCGCGGCAAGGACCTGATCATCTCGGGCGGCTACAACATCTATCCCAAGGAGCTCGAGAGCGAGATCGACGCGCTTGACGGCGTCCTGGAAAGTGCCGTCATCGGCGTTGCCCATCCCGATTTCGGCGAAGGCGTGACGGCCGTCGTGATTCGCTTGCCGGCTTCGACCGTCACCGCTGCCGAGATACTCAATGCCATTGCCGCGCGCGTGGCGAAATACAAGCATCCCAAGCGCGTGGTCTTCGTCGACGAATTGCCGCGCAATACCATGGGCAAGGTGCAGAAGAATCTGCTGCGCGATACCTACAAGGACCTTTTTTCCATAAGCAGTCCCGCCAGCTAAGTCGATCCAGGCAAGGATACCTCATCCCGCTTGTTTGGACGGGGAGCATCGCGACAGTTTCGTGCGGTCGCCTGGGCACTATCGGGGGAACAAGAGACCGACGACATGCTCGGCCAGCGCCAGGCTTGCCGTCAGGCCCGGGCTCTCTATGCCGAACAGGTTGACGATCCGGCCCGCGCCGTGGTCGGCCGGCCCCTGCACCATGAAGTCGGCCGCCGGCTGGTTCGGGCCCGACAGTTTCGGCCTGATCCCGGCATAGGCCGGCAGCAGGGCGCCGTCCCTCAGATCCGGCCAATAGCGCCGGATCTCGTCATAGAAGACCGCGCCGCGGCCGGGATCGACCGCATAGGCCGCCTGGTCGATCCATTCGACGTCGGGGCCGAAGCGGGCGCTGCCGCCGAGGTCGAGTGTCAGGTGCACGCCCAGGCCGCCATTGACCGGCACTGGATAGATCAGCCGCGAGAATGGCGAGCGGCCCGAAAGCGAAAAGTAGTTGCCGCGCGCCAGCCAGAGCGGCGGCACGAGCTCTGGCGGGAACCCTTCGATGCTACCGGCCAGCGCCTGCGCGTCGAGCCCTGCGGCATTTACGAAAGCGCCGGCTTTCAACGCGAACGTCTCGCCGTCGCCATCGCGCGTGGTGATACGAATCCCGTCGGCCTCGACCGTCGCCGCTGCGACGGCGGTCAGGAAGGCGAACGACGCACCGGCCGCCTCCGCGTCGCCGCGCAGCGACAGCATCAGCCCCTGGCTGTCGACGATGCCCGTCGACGGCGACAGCAGCGCCCCGGCG
Source organism: Mesorhizobium sp. B2-1-3 (assembly GCF_006442495.1). NCBI lineage: Bacteria > Pseudomonadati > Pseudomonadota > Alphaproteobacteria > Hyphomicrobiales > Phyllobacteriaceae > Mesorhizobium > Mesorhizobium sp. B2-1-3. Next base: position 280,337 of record NZ_VFWL01000001.1, on the reverse strand, counting down.
CAGCTCAGCGCCGGTTCGAGGCTTTCTGCTTGCGCGGCGGTCAGCAAATCGAGGTCGTCGACGCCGCATTGTTCCGCATTGGCCCGGATTGCATTGAGCCGAGGCAGCTGGCCCGGTTCGACGGCGACGATCAGCTTGCCGGTGCGTCGATGGCCGATGCCGCGCTCGCGGCAATAGGCATAGAGCCGTTCGCGTCCTTCGACGCAGAAACGCGCCTTCAGGCTTCCGGGCGCGTAATAGAGCCCGGCATGAACGACTTCCGAATTGCGCGAACTGGTGACGGTGCCGATCGAAGCGGCCTTTTCGACCACCAGCACTTCGCGGCCCGACAGGGCGAGCGCCCTGGCGATGGCGAGCCCGACGACGCAATCGACGTCAGCCATTGCCGGCTTTCACCGTTGCCCGCCGGCGCTGGTCGAAAAAACACTGTCGCCGCCGATCCAGACGCTTTTGATGTCGAGATCGTTCGAAAGCGAAACGATGTCGGCGGCGGTGCCCTTGGCGAAGCGGCCGAGCCGGTGCGATTGGCCGATCGCCTGCGCCGGATAAAGAGAGGCCATGCGCAAGGCCTCGGAAAGCTCCACGCCCACGCTGCGGTGAGTGAAGCGCACAGCCGAGATCATGTCGAGATCCGCGCCGGCCAGCGTTCCATCGGCAAGCCGCAGGCTGCCGTCCTTGCGGTAGATGGTGCGGCCGTTGAGCGTGAAGGAGGTCATGTCGGTGCCGATCGTCGCCATGGCGTCGGTGACCAGCACGATCCTGCCCGGCCCCTCTTTGGCCCGCAGCGCTATTGCGATGGTGGCGGGATCGACATGGATGCCGTCGGCGATCAGTCCCGCGGACAGGCCGCCGATGTCGATGGCGGCGCCCGCCAGTCCCGGCTCCCGGTTGCCGATCTGGCTCATGGCATTGAACAGATGCGTGACCACGCTGGCGCCGGCCTCGGCGAAGGCTTTGGCCGTGGCGTAGCCGGTGTCGGAATGGCCGAGGCTGACGATGATGCCGGCCTTGGCCAAGGCCGTCACGCGGGCCGCCTCGACGGATTCGGGTGCGATCGTGGTGAGCAGCACCGGGAGCTTGCCTCGCGCCGCGATCAGCATCGCCTCGTCCTTGTCCGTCATCGGCCGGATCAGCGCCGGGTCATGCGCGCCCTTGCGGGCGATCGACAGATGCGGACCTTCCAGATGCAGTCCGAGGAACCCCGGCACTTTCCGCAGTGCCGACGCCTCGCCGGCGGCAATCGCCGCGGCGGTGATATCAGCCGTATCGGTGATCAGCGTCGGCAGCAGCGCCGTGGTGCCGAACGGCGCATGCGCCCGGCAGATGGTCTCGATCGAGGCGACATCGGGGTGATCGTTGAGCATGACGCCGCCGCCGCCATTGACCTGGATGTCGACGAAGCCCGGCGTCAGCATGCCGCCGCCGGTGTCGACGCGGCGCATATCCGCGGCAAGCGCGCCGGTGGGCAGGATGGCCTCGACCAGGCTGTCGCGCACGACGAGGGCATGACCGTCATGCCAGTCGTCGCCGTCGAAGATACGGGCGCCAGTCAGGGCGAAACGGTCGCTCATACGGTCTCCGTCACCTTGCGAAGGTTGCGCGGCGTATCCGGGTCGAGGCCGCGGTGGCGCGCAAGGGCCTCGACGAACACGTAGAAGGACACGATCAGCGTCAGCGGATCGGTCAGTGGATGGCCGGTGGCGACATGCGGCAGGCGTGTGGCCTTGTTCGCCAGCATCGAGGTGACGAAGACCGGCGCCCCCTTGGCCGCCAGGCTGTCGGCGGCTTCGGCCACGGACGGTTCGGATGCGTCGCGCGCGGCCAGGGCCAGCACCGGAAAATCGGGGCCGATCAGCGCCAGCGGGCCATGCATGACTTCGGCAGCACTGTAGGCCTCGGCATGCATGCCGCAGGTTTCCTTGAATTTCAGCGCCGCTTCGTTAGCCATCGCCGCGGATGGGCCGCGGCCGAGGATGAACAGCGACTTCTGCTTTTCGATCGTTTCGACGAGCACGCTCATCCAGTCACAGGCGATCGCCTTGCCGAAATGCTCGGGCAAGCGGGCAAGCGCCTTGAGAAGCGCTTCGTCGCCGGTGGAATGCGCCATCAGAGCAAGGCCGGCGACGGCGGAATTGACGAAGGTCTTGGTCGCCGCGACGCTGCGCTCGGGCCCGGCCAGGATGTCGATCGCATGGTCCGAGGCGCGCGCCAGCGGTGAATCGGCGGTGTTGGTGACGGCGATGGTCAGCGCGCCACCTGCCCGTGCGGTTTCGGCCATGGCGACGATGTCGGGGCTCTTGCCCGACTGCGAGATGGCCAGGCACGCGGAGCCGCCGAGCCTGAGCTTGCGGCCATAGATCGAAGCGATGGAAGGGCCGACCGAAGCCACCGCAAGACCGGCGGTGAGTTCGACCGCGTATTTCATGAAAGTAGCGGCATGGTCGGACGAGCCGCGCGCCACGGTGACGACGAAATGCGGGTCGCGCTCGCGAATGCCGCGGCCGGCTTCGGAAAGTACGGCACCGGAACCGTCGAGCAGGCGGGCGACGGCTTGCGGGATCTCCTCGATCTCGCGCCGCATATGGGTCGGCTCCGTCGATTTGTTCGGCTCGGTCGTCATGGTCGGCCCTCTTCGCTCGGCCCTGTCAGCCGCAGTTCGGCGACGAAATCATAAGCGTCGCCCCTGTAGATGGAGCGGGTGAACTCGATCACCTTGCCGCTCGCCAGATAGGAAATACGCTCGATGTGCAGGCCGGCAATGCCCGGCGGCACTTCGAGCAGGCGCGCGTCGCCGTCGCCGAGATTGGCGGCCGAGATGCGCTGCACCGCGCGCACCGGCCTGTTGCCGGTCAATTCCAGGGCTGCGTAGAGCGAGGAGCCAATTCCAGCGGGGTCCGGCAGCACGCTGGCCGACAGCGAGGCGCGCTCGATCGCCAGCGGCGTGTCGTTGGCTATGCGCAGGCGCGCCACGCGCGCCACCAATTCGTTCGACGACAGGCCAAGCACCATCATCTCGTCGGGCGAGGGCGCGTAGAGGCCGCGGTCGAGCCAGGCCGAGCGCACAACCATGCCGCGCCGCGCCATGTCCTCGGTGAAGGAGGTCAGCCGCGACAGCGACTGCTCGACCCGCTCCATGCGCGGCGCCACGAACGTGCCGGAGCCGTGGCGCTGGACCAGGATGCCGCCCTTGACGAGGTCCTGTACCGCCTTGCGCACGGTGACGCGCGAAATATCGGCCTTGATGGCGATGTCGCGCTCGGAAGGCAGCGCGTCGCCGGGCCCGATCAGGCCGCGATTGACGGCATCCTCAATGCTTTTGCGCAGTTGCAGGTAGAGCGGCGCACCGCTTTGCGAGGACTGTTTCAGCGCGGCGAAGATCTGGTCGGCGGCGTCGCTCATCGAGCCGCTCCCCTCGGCGCGAACAGGCGGACCGCCATCTGCACGGCGCCGCCGAGCGCATCGTCGAGCGGCTCCCGAAGCAGCGCCCGGTAGCGTGCCGACAAGCGCGGCGCGTAGAGCGGCGCCAGCCCGCCGAGCAGGCAGAGCGGCGCGTCTGCCGCGAGATCGAGAGCGCCGAGCGAGGCCTCGACATCGGCGACCGCCTTGTCGAGGATCCAGTTGGCGACCGCGTCGCCCTTTTCGGCGTGTTCGAACACTTTGGGGGCGAAGCCGCCGAAATCGCCGGGCTTGGCATTGGTGGTGAACTCGACCACATCCTCCGGATTGTCGCGGAACACGGCCATCATGCTGTCGGTCAGCGGCGTGCGCGCGCGCACGCCATCATGGGCAAGCAGGGTCTGTTCGAGCAGGTCGCGGCCGATGCGGGCGCCGCTGCCCTGGTCGCCGACCTGGAAGCCCCAGCCGCCGATGGCACGCGACTTGCCGTTCTTGCGCGCCATATAGGCGGTGCCGGTGCCGAGGATCGCCATGGCGCCGTCGCCGGAACCGACCGCGCCTTCCAGCGCGATTTCGGCATCGGTTTCGACGCGGCTGGTGCTGAACGGCAGGATCGCCTCGAGCTGCTGCCGGTAGGTGCCGACATTGGCGCCGGCGAGGCCGAGAATGGCCGGTGTTTGCGGGATCAGGTCCGGATCCTGGCCAGCCGCGACAAAGGCTTGCCGCGCCGCCTCGACGATGTTCGACCGGGCGCCGGTCAGGTCGGTGCGGATGTTGGCGGCGCCGCTTTTGGCGCGGCCGAGCACCGTGCCGTCCGCCATTGCCAGGGCCGCCCTGCAGCTGGTGCCGCCGCCATCGATGCCAAGCACGAATTTCACGTGATTTCTCCTCCAGGCCGATAATACCAATAAAATACCAATAGCCAAGGGTTAATTTCCGCTGCAAAAAGATTAGAGCGTATTTTATTGAAAAACTTGGTCATTTACCTGCGCCAGCGATTTCGAGACCGCGAATTAGTTAATGCGTGTGGACAAGTGGTATTTTTTTGGTATTGTTTCCGAATTGGAGGAATTGGGATGGCCGAAACGCGCACCGAAGCGCTGCACAGGAACGCCGAGGGGCTGGATATCCAGGCTCCCGAAGCCATCCTTGCTTCGCTGGCCGATGCGCAGGTCGAGGCGGCGAAGACCGTGCGCAACGCCATTCCCTTCATCGCCAAAGCGGCCGAGATCATCGCCGGAAGCCTGAAGGGCGGCGGCAAGCTCGCCTATGCGGCGGCCGGCAGCTCCGGCCTGATGGCGCTTGCCGATGCGCTGGAACTGCCTGGCACCTTCGGCATTCGGCGCGACCGCATCGCCATCCTGATCGCCGGCGGCGATGAGGCCTTCAGAACGCTGGCCGGCGGCCCCGAAGACGACACCGAGGAGGCCGCGACAGCGGTCGCCAACGCCGGCATTGGCAAGGGCGACTGCCTGATCGCAATCTCGGCCAGTGGTACGACGCCCTATGCACTGCGGGCGATCGAGGAAGCCGCCCGTCGCGGTGCGGCTACCATCGGCATCGCCAACAACCGGGACTCGGCTCTGCTGCGTCTGTCTGGAACCGCCATCCTGCTCGAAACGCCGCCGGAAGTGATCGCCGGCTCGACGCGCATGGGCGCCGGAACGGCCCAGAAGATCGCCCTCAACATGCTGTCGACGCTCGCCGCTATCCATCTCGGCCATGTCCATGACGGCTACATGGTCAATCTCATGGCCGACAACAGCAAGCTGCGCGACCGCGCGGCGCGGATCGTCGCGGCCATCAGCGGCGGCAGCCGCGACGACGCGGCCCGTTTGCTCGAAAAGAGCGGCGGTGCGGTCAAGACCGCCATTCTGCTTGCCGCCGGCGCCGACAGCGCCGACACGGCGCAGAAGATACTGGAAGAGGCCGGCCAGAAGCTGCGGCCGGCCCTTTCCGCGCTGGGGCATGATCCCGAAAAGTGGAGACCGCTTTTCGGAAAAGATCATGCTCGAACAAAGAAATAGAGCCTGTTTCATCCCGGTGTCCATCGGGGTGAAACAGGCTTGCGAGGGGAGCAAGGGGCGCAACGCCTCTGTTCTCATCAAAACCGAACCTGAAAAAGGTCAACAGGGAGACTGAGCATGACAACGAAACTACTGACGGCACTGCTTCTGGGCACCAGCATTCTCGGCTCCGCCGGGGTGGCTTACGCCGAGGACGTAACGCTCAACATCGAAAGCTGGCGCGGCGACGACCTTGCCATCTGGAAGGACAAGCTGATCCCGGCTTTCGAAGCCAAGAACCCCGGCATCAAGGTGGTGTTCGCGCCCTCGGCGCCGACCGAATATGACGCGGCTCTCGGCGCCAAGCTCGCCGCCGGTTCGGCGGGCGACCTGATCACCTGCCGCCCGTTCGACAAGTCGCTCGAGCTGTTCAAGAAGGGCAATCTCGCGGACCTCTCCTCGCTGCCGGGCATGGACAACTTCTCGCCGGTGGCCAAGTCCGCCTGGCAGACCGACGACGGCAAGGCGACCTTCTGCGTGCCGATGGCGTCGGTCATCCATGGCTTCATCTACAACAAGGACGCCTTCGACAAGCTCGGCATCAAGGTGCCGGAGACCCGTGACGAGTTCTTCGCCGCGCTCGACAAGATCAAGGCCGACGGCACTTACATCCCGATGGCGATGGGCACCAAGGATCTCTGGGAAGCCGCGACCATGGGCTACCAGAACATCGGCCCCAACTACTGGAAGGGCGAGGAAGGCCGCGCGGCCCTCATCAAGGGCGAGCAGAAGCTGACCGACAAGGACTGGGTCGCGCCCTATGAGGAACTGGCCAAGTGGAAGCCCTATCTCGGCGACGGCTTCGAGGCGCAGACCTATCCGGACAGCCAGAACCTGTTCACGCTCGGCCGCGCCGCCATCTACCCGGCCGGCTCGTGGGAAATCGGCCTGTTCAACACTCAGGCCCAGTTCAAGATGGGTGCCTTCCCGCCGCCGGTCGAGAAGGCCGGCGATACCTGCTACATCTCCGACCATACCGATATCGGCATGGGCCTGAATGCGGGCTCCAAGCATGCGGATGCGGCCAAGACCTTCCTGTCCTGGGTGGCCTCGCCGGATTTCGCCACCATCTACGCCAACGCGCTGCCGGGCTTCTTCAGCCTGAACTCCTCGCCGGTGAAGATGGAGGACCCGCTGGCGCAGGAATTCGTCTCCTGGCGCGGCAAGTGCAAGTCGACGATCCGCTCGACCTACCAGATCCTGTCGCGCGGCACGCCGAACCTCGAGAACGAGACCTGGGTCGAATCGGCCAATGTCATCAACGGCACCGATACGCCGGAAGCCGCTGCCAAGAAGCTGCAGGACGGCCTCGACAGTTGGTACAAGCCCGCCAAGTAAGGCTCGGGCAATGAGCTGGGCCGTTCCAAGTGGACGGCCCAGCGTTTTTCGATAGCATCGACTGCGAAGGACGGCGCCGCCCCTTATCCGCCTGCCGGCACCTTCTCCCCGTACAGTGACGGTGAGAAAGGGAGTTGCCGCAACGCTGGCGACCTCCTCTCTCCGTTCTTCACCGGGAGAGGGTAAGGATGAGGGGCACCGCTGTTGTCGAAAGCATTTTCCCAGACCTGATCGGTGGGGACCGAACTCATGGCCGCACAAGCACGACCGAAAAGACCGATCCGCTGGCATATCGCCGTCTTCCTGGCGCCGGCGGTGCTCGTCTATACGGCGATCATGATCCTGCCGCTCGCCGGCACTTTGCAGCTGTCGCTGTTCCGCAACATCGAGCAATCCCAGGTCTTCGTCGGGCTGGCAAACTTCCGCACCCTGTTCGGCGATCCAAACTGGTCGGTGAATTTCTGGAACGCGCTGCGCAACAATGTCTGGTTCTTCATCATCCACATGCTGGTGCAGAACCCGATCGGCGTACTGCTGGCCGCACTTCTGTCCAGCCCCAGGCTGCGCTTTTCGGCCTTCTACCGCACGGCGATCTTCGTGCCGACCATCCTGTCCTTCGTCATCGTCGGCTTCGCCTGGAAGCTCATCCTGTCGCCGCTATGGGGCGTGGCACCGCACATGATGGACCTGGTCGGCCTTAAAAGCCTGTTCACGCCATGGCTCGGCAAGGAGCAGTATGCGCTGACCGCGCTTAGCCTGGTCTCGGTGTGGCAGTTCGTCGGCATCCCCATGATGCTGATCTACGCCGCGCTGCTGTCGATCCCCAATGAGGTCATAGAGGCGGCGGAATGCGATGGCATCACCGGCCTGTCGCAGTTCTGGAAGATCAAGCTGCCGCTGATCCTGCCCTCGATCGGCATCATCTCGATCCTGACCTTCGTCGGCAATTTCAACGCCTTCGACCTGATCTACACCGCGCAGGGCGCGCTCGCCGGGCCGAATTATTCGACCGACATTCTCGGCACCTTCCTCTACCGCGCATTCTTCGGCTTCCAGCTGCAGGTCGGCGACCCCAACATGGGTGCGACCATCGCCACGATCATGTTCCTGATCATCCTCGGCGGTGTCTGCGTCTACCTCTTCCTCATCCAGACGCGCCTGCGTCGATATCAGTTTTAGGGGGCGATATGTCGAGCTCGAGCACCCCCCTCTGTCCTGCCGGACATCTCCCCCGCAAGGGGGGAGATCAGCTGTTGTCACGGCCTTCGCCAGCCACCAGCGATGCAGGAGATGTGTCGGCGCCAAAGCTGCCAATCTCCCCCCTTGCGGGGGAGATGGCCGGCAGGCCAGAGGGGGGTGGCTGGGTGCTGTTCCTCGGCAAAGTAGCTCCTCAGGAGACCATCCAATGAGCACCGCCACCCGTTCGCTGCCCCGCACGATCGGCGCCCATGCGGTCCTGTTGACCTACACGGCGATCGCGCTGTTCCCGGTGATCCTTGTCATCATGAATTCGTTCAAATCCCGCGCCGGCATTTTCGGCGCGCCTTTGACGCCGCCGACGCCAAAGACCTTCGACCTGATCGGCTACACCACGGTGATCGGCCAGGGCGACTTCATCCACTACTTCCAGAACAGCCTCGTCGTCACGGTCGCCTCGCTGTTCTTCGTGCTGCTGTTCGGCGCCATGGCGGCATTCGCCCTGTCGGAATACCGTTTTCGCGGCAATACGCTGATGGGCCTCTATCTGGCGCTGGGCATCATGATCCCGATCCGGCTGGCCACCGTCGCCATCCTGCAATTGATGGTGGCGAGCGGGCTGGTCAACACGCTGACGGCGCTGATCCTGGTCTACACCGCGCAAGGCCTGCCGCTGGCTGTCTTCATCCTTTCGGAATTCATGAAGCAGGTGTCCGACGACCTGAAGAACGCCGGCCGCATCGACGGCCTGTCGGAATACACCATCTTCTTCCGGCTGGTGCTGCCGCTGGTGCGGCCATCGATGGCGACAGTCGCCGTCTTCACCATGATCCCGATCTGGAACGATCTGTGGTTCCCGCTGATCCTGGCGCCGTCGGAAGAGACCAAGACGGTGACGCTCGGCGCGCAGCTCTTCCTCGGCCAGTTCGTCACCAACTGGAACGCCATCCTGGCCGCGCTCTCGCTGGCGATCATGCCGGTGCTGATCCTCTACGTCATCTTCTCGCGGCAGCTGATCCGCGGCATCACGTCAGGAGCCGTCAAGTGAATTCGCAATCGCCCCTTCGCGTCGTCGCCGCCGGCCTCGGCAATATGGGCCGCAGCCATGCGCTCGCCTATCACACCAATCCGGGCTTCGAGATCGCCGCGTTGATCAACCGCTCCGACGTGCCGCTGCCGAATGGGCTGTCGGGCTACGGCATCAGGCGCTCCTTCGACGATGCGCTGCGCGACGAAAAGCCCGATGTCGCCTGCATAGCCACTTATTCCGACAGCCACGCCGACTATGCGGTGAGGGCGTTCGAGGCCGGCTGCCATGTCTTCGTCGAAAAGCCCCTGGCGACGACGGTGGCCGACGCCAGGCGCGTCGTCGCGGCCGCCAAGGCCAATGGCAGGAAACTGGTGATCGGCTACATACTGCGCCACCACCCGTCCTGGATCAGGCTGATCGCCGAGGCGCGCAAGCTCGGCGGCCCTTATGTCTTCCGCATGAACCTCAACCAGCAGTCCTCTGGCCATACCTGGGAGACGCACAAGCAATTGATGCGCACGACCTCGCCGATCGTCGACTGCGGCGTGCATTATCTCGACGTCATGCTGCAGATCACCGACGCCAGGCCGGTCGAGGTGCGCGGCATGGGCGTGCGGCTGACCGAGGAGGTGGCGCCCACGATGTACAATTACGGCCACCTCCAGGTGCTGTTCGATGACGGCTCGGTCGGCTGGTACGAGGCCGGCTGGGGACCGATGATTTCGGAGACCGCGTTCTTTGTCAAAGATGTCATCTCGCCGACGGGCTGCGTGTCGATCGTCATGAAGGAAGGCGTTAAGTCCGACGACATCGACACTCACACCAAGACGTCGACCATCCGCCTGCACAGTGCGAAAACCGGCGCGGACGGCAAGTTCGCCAAGCCAGACGAGATGCTGTCGATGGAGGGCGAACCCGGCCACCAGGATCTCTGCGATCTCGAACAGGCTTTTGTCCTCAAGGCGATCCGCGAGGATATCGATCTCACCCGCCATATGGACGACGCCGTGAAATCGCTCGCCGTCTGCCTTGCCGCCGACGAGAGCGTGCGCAGCGGGAAGGCGGTGCGATTGTGAAAAGGGAGCTAGCGGCAGGGGTTGCGGTCTACGGCGCCCCCCTCTGGCCTGCCGGCCATCTCCCCCTCAAGGAGGGAGATCAGCTGTCGGCATGGCCTTCGCCGATCACAAACGTCAAAAAGAGTGTTTCAGCGTCAAAGCTGCCAATCTCCCCCCTTGAGGGGGAGATGTCCGGCAGGACAGAGGGAGGCGCCCTGGCGCCCACTCATCAATTTGGAGGACTGCCGTGGGCTCGCTGAAGATCGAGAATGTGAAGAAGGCCTTCGGCCCGGTCGAGGTGCTGAAGGGCATCGACCTCGAGGTGACGGATGGCGAATTCGTCGTCTTCGTCGGCCCCTCGGGCTGCGGCAAGTCGACTTTGCTGAGGGTGATCGCCGGGCTGGAGGATTCGACCTCGGGCCGGGTGGTCATCGATGGCGCGGATGTCTCGGCCACGCCGCCGGCCAAGCGCGGCATCGCCATGGTGTTCCAGACCTATGCGCTCTATCCGCACCTGACGGTGAAGAACAATATGGGCCTTGGCCTCAAGCAGGCCGGCACGCCGGCGCCCGAGATCGAGCGCCGCATCGGCATCGCCTCGTCCATGCTGTCGCTTGAGCCCTATCTGGAAAGGCGTCCCGCGGAACTCTCCGGCGGCCAGCGCCAGCGCGTCGCCATCGGCCGCGCCTTGGTGCGCGAGCCAAAGCTGTTCCTGTTCGACGAGCCGTTGTCCAATCTCGACGCGGCACTGCGCGTCAACACGCGGTTGGAAATCGCGCAGCTGCATCGCCGCCTCAAGGCGACGATGATCTACGTCACCCACGACCAGGTCGAGGCGATGACGCTGGCAGATAAGATCGTGGTGCTCAATGCCGGGAAAATCGAGCAGATCGGCGGACCGATGGAACTCTACAATTCGCCGGCGAACGAATTTGTCGCGGGCTTCATCGGCTCGCCGAAGATGAACTTCATCGACGGCGCCAGGCTTGGGGAAACCGCCAAGAGCATCGGCGTGCGGCCGGAGCATCTGACTGTCGACCCGAAATCCGGCGCCTGGAAAGGCACGGTCGTGCATGCCGAGCACCTCGGCGCCGACACCAATCTCTATCTCGACTGCGAGAAGGCCGGGCTGATCACCGTGCGCATTTTCGGTGTTTATGACGCCGAGCCGGGGGCGACACTTTATGCAACGCCGGATCCGGCGAAGACCTATCGGTTTGGCGCGGATGGGAAGGTGCTGAAGTAGTATCGCAACATAGTTGGCGCTGCCCCTCATTCGCCTGCCGGCACCTTCTCCCCGTATAGTGACGGGGAGAAGGAAGATAGCTCCAGCGCCGGCGATTGGCGAAAGCAGCAACGACAGCGTCCTTCTCCCCGTTTTACGGGGAGAAGATGGCGGCAGCCAGATGAGGGGCGGCGCGACTTGTGAAAGTTATGCGTCAGCCCTGAACGTCTGCTTCTGCTGGCCCAACCCTTCGATGCCCAGCTCCACCACGTCGCCGGCCTTCAAGAACACCGGCGGCTTCATGCCCAATCCAACGCCGGGCGGCGTGCCTGTCGAAATAATGTCGCCGGGATGCAGCGACATGAACTGGCTGAGATAGGACACAAGGTAGGCGACGCCGTAGACCATGGTCTTCGTCGAGCCGTTCTGCATGGTCTTGCCGTTGACGGTCAGCCACATCTTCAGGTTCTGCGGATCCGAGACCTCGTCCTTGGTCACCAGCCATGGGCCGGTCGGGCCGAACGTGTCGCAGCTCTTGCCCTTGGTCCATTGGCCCTGGCGCTCGGCCTGGAAGGCGCGCTCGGAGACATCGTGCGCGACGCAGTAGCCGGCGACATAATCGAGCGCATCGGCCTGGCTGACATATTTTGCCGTTTTGCCGATGACCACGCCGAGCTCGACCTCCCAGTCGGTCTTTTCCGAGCCGCGCGGGATCAGCACGTCATCGTCCGGTCCGACGATGGCCGAGCTGGCCTTCATGAAGATGATCGGCTCCGGCGGCACGGTGGCGCCGGTCTCGGCGGCGTGATCGGAATAGTTGAGGCCGATGCAGATGAACTTGCCGGTGCCGGCAACGCAGGCGCCGAGCCGCGGCTTGCCGGAAACCGCCGGCAGCGACTTTGCGTCGAGCTTGGACAGCATCTCCAGTGAGGCCGGGTGAAGCGTGGTGCCGGCAATGTCGGCGACATGGGCGGAGAGGTCGCGGATCGTCCCATCCGCATCGAGCAGGCCGGGACGTTCGCTCCCCACCTCGCCATAGCGCAGCAGTTTCATTTAAACCCTTCTCCTGGTTGCGGCCTCGCGGCCTTTTGCAAACTCTTCACCGAAACGAATGGCTCCCGTTGGGGAAGCCGGCGGACCGTACCACCGGCCTGATCCAGGGCAAGCGCGGACACCATATAGTGATCGCCGGTGAGCGGGATTTTCAGACTCCTCGATCCGGTCAGATCGACCAGCCACCATCGATATTGTAGGCCTGCCCGGATGTGTAGGTGGCGCCGGCCAGATAGACGGCCAGATCGGCGATTTCCTCCGGCGTGCCGAGCCGGCCCATCGGCTGGCGCGCGATGAAGGCGGCGCGCGCGGCTTCATAATCGCCCTGCGCGTGCATGCGATCCTGCAGCGACGGGCTCTCGACCGTACCGGGGCAGATGGCGTTGCAGCGTATGCCCTTGCCGACATAGTCGGCCGCGACTGCCTTGGTCAGGCCGATCACCGCAGCCTTGGTGACACCATAGGCGAAACGGTTCGGCACGCCCTTCTGCGAACTCGCCAGCGAGGCCATGTTGATGATCGACCCGTCTGCGCGCTCCAGCATGCCGGGCAGCACGGCGCGGATGGTGCGGATCATGGCGCGAACGTTGAGGTTGAGAGCGAAATCGAGATCGCTGTCCTTCATCTCCAGGATTGAGCCGGAGTGGACGAAACCGGCGCAGTTGAACAGCACGTCGACGCGGCCGATCCCGGCGAAGGCGGTGTTGACCGCCTCGTCATTGAGCACGTCGACCTTGCGTGTCTTGATCCCGGCAGTCTTGGCGAGTTCCGCCAGCAGCGTTTCGTTGATGTCGGTGGCATGGACGGTAGCTCCTGCCTTGGCGAAGGCGAGCGCGCTTGCCTTGCCGATGCCTTGCGCCGCTGCCGTGATGACGACGACCTTGCCTGCCAGATCCGCCATGCTGTTCTCCTCCTGGGTTAACTGCCTTTATCGGCGGCCTGCGAAGGCGTCATGTGCCAGTCACAGGCCATGATGTGGCCTGCTCTGTCAGTTCACAGATAAAGATGTTTTTTCTCGTTAAAGAACATAAGCCCGAGCGTCAAGCCCGAACCCGATCTCCATTGTGACAGCATGGAACGTCAGTCGCCGTAGGGCACCCAGACGTTCTTCACCTCGACGGCGCGGCGCAGCAAAGCATCGCCAGCGGCTTCTTCCGAGGCCCAGTCGAGGCTACGGCCATTGCCGCTCCAGATACGTTTGAGGTTGCCGACGGACTCGACCTCCGCCTTGGCGCAGGTGTCGGCATCGGCGAACAGCCAGAGCCCATCGACATCGTCATGCTTGGCCAGCACGCCGGCAAGTTCGGCCGTGCGGCCGGTGACGATGTTGATGGCGCCGGCAGGCACGTCGGAATATTCGATGACCTGATACAAGTCGGTGGCGAGCAGCGGATGGCGCTCCGAAGGCACCGCGACCACCGTGTTGCCCATTGCCAGCGCCGGCGCGACCAGCGAGATGAACCCGAGCAGCGGCTGACTGTCGGGCGCGACGATGCCGACGACGCCAACCGGCTCATGCAATGCCAGCGTCACCGCCCGTGCCGGCGGCTGGTGCACGCGCCCCTCGAACTTGTCGGCAAGTCCGGCATAGAGAAACAACCGCTCGATCGACTGGTCGACCTCCTCGCGTGCCGCCTTGGCGGTCGCGCCCGTGAGCTGGACGAGGCGTGAAGCGAATTCCTCCGCCCGGCCGGAGAGGTTTTCCGCCAGATAGTAGAGCACCTGTGAGCGGTTGTAGGCGGTCGCCTCCGGCCAGCTCTTGCAGGCCCGCGCCGCGGAGACGGCATCGCGTATATCCTTGCGGTTGCCCAAGCCGACTTCGCCGGCAAGCTTGCCCTTGGCGGTGACAACCGCCAGCGAGTAGTTGCCGTCCGGCCGGACCTGTTTGCCGCCGATGAACAGCTTTGCCGTCCGGTCGATTGCTGTGCCATCGGCCTGCTCGACCGGTTGTGTCGAGGCTGCCGCCGGCTTGATGACCGGGCCAAGCGGCAGCTTTGCCGTGAGATATTCGAACATGCCTTCGCGCCCGCCCTCGCGGCCGAAACCGCTCTCGCGGTAGCCGCCAAAGCCGCAGGCGGCGTCGAACATATTGGTGCCGTTGACCCAGACGACACCCGCTTTCAATTGCGGCGCGACGTGCAAGGCAAGATTGACGTTTTCGCTCCACACCGAAGCGGCAAGGCCATAGCGGGTGTTGTTGGCGAGCTCGATCGCTTCCTCGGTGTTGCGGAACGTCATGGTCGCCAGAACGGGGCCGAACACTTCTTCCTGGGCGAGAATATTAGCCGGCGAAACGCCGGTAGCGAGGGTCGGCAGATGGTAATAGCCGGATGAGGGCAGCGCCGCATCCGGCTGCCAGCAGACCGCCCCCTGTTTTGCGCCCTCGGCGACCAGGCCCTTGACGCGATCGAGCTGCGTCAGATCGACCAGCGGGCCGATATCGGTGTTCTTGTCCAGTGGGCTGCCGACGCGCAGCCGGCTCATCCTGACCTTGACCTTGGCGATGAAGGCGTCGGCGATGCCCTCCTGCACCAGCAGCCGCGAACCGGCGCAGCAGACCTGTCCCTGGTTGAACCAGATGCCGTCGACCAGACCTTCGACGGCGCTGTCGAGATCGGCATCCTCGAACACGATGAAGGCCGACTTGCCGCCAAGCTCCAGCGACAGCTTCTTGCCCGAGCCGGCGGTAGCCTTGCGTATGATCTTGCCGACTTCCGAAGACCCGGTGAAGGCGATCTTCTGGATGCCGGGGTGGTTGACGATGGCCGCACCCGCTTCCGGGCCGCCCTGCACGATGTTGACGACGCCTTTCGGCACGCCGGCGCGTTCGCAGATTTCGGTGAACAGGATGGCTGTCAGCGGCGTGAACTCGGCCGGCTTCAGCACCACCGTGCAGCCGGCGGCCAGCGCCGGCGCGATCTTCCAGGCCAGCATCAGCAGCGGAAAGTTCCAAGGGATGATCTGGCCGACGACGCCGACGCCCTGGTGGCCGGGGAAATCCTTGTCCAGCGCCTGCGCCCAGCCGGCGTGATGGATGAAGTGGCGGATCGCCAATGGCACATCGATGTCGCGGCTCTCACGGATCGGTTTGCCATTGTCGATTGTCTCAAGCACCGCGAACAGGCGCTGGTGGCGCTGCATGGCGCGGCCGATGGCATAGAGCACTTTTGCCCTGGTATAGCCCGAGGAGGCCGACCATTTCGGCAGCGCCTTGGTGGCCGCCGCGACCGCGGCGTCGATGTCGGCGGCTCCGGCATCCGAGACCTTGGCCAGCAGCTTGCCGGAAGAAGGCTCGCTGGTCTCGAAGGTCTTGCCGCCGCCAGCCGCCTTCCAGGTGCCGTCGATGAACAATGCCTTGGAAAAATCGCGCGCGGCAAGCCAGGCGTCGGCCTCGTTGCGGGCTTCCGGCGCCGGACCGTATTCCATGGCGTGATAGCGTTCGAGAATGTTCATGGGGCCCTCCAGATAATTGCCTCGGCAAGCGCTCTGTCGCGCCCCCCTCTGTCCTGCCGGACATCTCCCCCACAAGGGGGGAGATTGGCAGTTTCAGCGTGTCGCTGCCCTTGCGACGTTGAAAATGGACGAAAACAAGGAAGCGCGTGATCTCCCCCCTTGTGGGGGAGATGTCCGGTAGGACAGAGGGGGGCGCCGTAGGGCTCCACGTTCGAGCCCTGACTCAAGCCATCGCGTGGCGGTGATTGGCCGAATAGTGCCCGGTCAGGTGATGTTCGAGTTGCCGCTCGATGTCTGTCAGCAGGCTCGAGGCGCCGAAGCGGAACAGATCCGGTTCCAGCCACGGCCGGCCGAGTTCTTCCTTCATCAGCACCAGCCAGTCGAGCGACACCTTGGCGGTAGAAATGCCGCCGGCCGGCTTGAAGCCGATGAGATAGCCGGTTTCCTCGAAATAGGCCCTGATGGCGCGCACCATGGCAAGGCCGACGGGCAGCGTGGCGTTGACGCTTTCCTTGCCGGTCGAGGTCTTGATGAAATCGGCGCCCGCCATCATTGCCACCATAGAGGCCAGCATCACATTCCGCAGCGTGGCGAGGTCGCCGGTGCCGAGAATGACCTTCAGATGCGCATCGCCGCAGGCAGCGCGCATCGAGACGATCTCGTTGTAGAGCTCGCGCCATTTGGCCCCGAACACCAGGCCGCGCGGGATGACGACGTCGATCTCGTCGGCGCCGTCGCGCACCGAGGCCTCGATCTCCTGGAGGCGGGTCGACAGTGGCGCAAGACCATGCGGGAAGGCGGTGGAGACGGCGGCGACATGGATGCCGGTGCCGCGCACGGCGTCGACCGCGGTGGCGACGAACGGATGATACACGCAGACGGCGGCCGGGCGGATGGGTTCGCCCGCAATGCCCAGGCCCTCAGCGATGTCGCGGCGCAGCGGATTGATCGCTTTGGCGCAAAGCCGGCGCACGCGCTCTTCCGTGTCGTTCGAGTTGAGCGTCGTCAGGTCCATGCAGGCTATCGCCCGCAGCAGCCAGGCCGCCTGGTTGTCGGCCTTGATCGAGCGCCGCTTGGTCAGGCTGGCGACGCGCCGTTCCAGCGCCGAGCGGTTGACGCTGCGCACCGACTCCAGAAAGCCGAGGTCGAGCTTCATGCCGGGATTGCGCGCGATGCGATGATCCAGCGGGAGGGCGGTGTTGGCGGCGGCGCGCGCCGGCAGCGGCATCACCTTGGCCTCGGCCTCGCGGATTGTGCTGCTCATCTCCTGCCCTTTCACTCAGCGACTGCGCTTATGTCTAGGTGTGTATCGTCTTCCCAAACCGCTCGGCACTTTTGGGCGACACGCACGAAGATAGCCCGCGAAGCCGCGCTTCACGAGTCCTCAAGCGAGGATAGCTGAAAAAGGCCGCGAAAGCAGCTAATTTTTGACCAGAAGGTCAAAAGCTCGATCGCCGGAGAAGAGCAGGCCTCAGCCGACGAAGGCGCGCTCGACGACAAAAGTCGAGGGATGGCTGAGCGAGCCTTCCTGGAAACCGAGGCTCTCGGCCATCTCCTTGACGTCCTTGAGCATATGCATCGAGCCGCAGATCATGATGCGGTCGGTCTCGGGATTGAGCTTCTCTATGCCGAGGTCGGCGTAGAATTTGCCGGAGCCGATGAGCGCGGTGATACGGCCCATGCGCGCCGACTCCTCGCGGGTCGTGGAGTTGTAGAGCGTGACACGGCCGCCGGTCAGTTCGCCGATCAGCGGGTCGCTTTCGAGCGCCGCCACCAGTTCCTGGCCATAGGTCAGCTCGGCATTGTCACGGCAGGTGTGGGTCAGGACCAGCTGCTCGAATTTTTCATAAGTGTCAGGGTCACGCAGCAGGCTGGCGAAGGGCGCGATGCCGGTGCCGGTGGAGATCATGAACAGCCGCTTGGCCGGCGTCAGCGCGTCGACCACCAGCGTGCCGGTCGACTTCTGGCGCATGATGACGGTGTCGCCGACCTGGATCTTCTGCAACTCCGAGGTCAGGGGGCCGTCCGGTACCTTGATGGAAAAGAATTCCAGCTCTTCGTCCCAGGCCGGGCTGGCCACCGAATAGGCGCGGAACACCGGCTTCTCGGCATTGGGCAGGCCGATCATGACGAATTCGCCGGAACGGAAGCGCAGCGACTGCGGACGGGTGATGCGGAACGAGAACAGCCGGTCGGTGTAGTGCTTCACCGAGACCACGGTTTCGGCGTAGACATTGGCTGGAATCGGAAATTGCAGCGGGCGGGCGCCGGCGGTGTTGAACGCAGATGTGGTGTTCATCAAATCCAACCTTCTGGCCCAACTCACGAACGCGGGCGCCAAACCTTATTCCTGCGCGCCCGGACCGTTCAGGTTCCGGCGTGCTGCTCGCACACTCCAAAGCGGTAAGCTCTTGTGTCCGGAATTTATTAGTATACAAACGATATTTGCGTCAAGATGCTGCCGTAAAACACCTTTCCAAACTGTGACATATCCGTAGTCCCAGCATTTCGGGTTTCGACAATGAAAGAGAATTTTTCGGTGCAGCCGCCGGATTCCCTGGGCAGTGTCGTCGCCGGCATCGACGTCGGCGGAACCTTCACCGATCTGCTTCTGATTGATGGCAAGGATGGCGGGCGGGTACATATCGCCAA
Source organism: Mesorhizobium sp. B2-1-3 (assembly GCF_006442495.1). NCBI lineage: Bacteria > Pseudomonadati > Pseudomonadota > Alphaproteobacteria > Hyphomicrobiales > Phyllobacteriaceae > Mesorhizobium > Mesorhizobium sp. B2-1-3. The sequence continues at coordinate 261,872 of NZ_VFWL01000001.1, read as the reverse complement.
GACGCCCACGACCGTCGACAACCAAGCCTTCGGCGTCGTTTCGGCGCTCGATACCACCGGCTTTCCGATCGACGGCATCGATCTTATCGTGCATGGCACGACGACAACCACCAACGCGGTGCTCGAACGCCGGCTGGCGAAGACCGGCATGATCACCACGCGCGGCTTTCGCGACGTGATCGAGCTCGGCCGGCGCACGCGGCCGCAGCCCTATGGCATGACCGGCACCTTTGTTTCGGTCATCCCGCGCAACCTGCGGCTCGAAGTGTCCGAGCGCGTCGAGGCGTCGGGAGCGGTACGCATGCCACTCGACGAAGCCGAAATGCGCGAGGCGGTGAAGGCGCTGATCGATGCCGGCTGCGAATCCCTGGTCATCCACTTCCTGCATTCCTACGCTAACCCTTCGCACGAGCGGCGCGCCGCCGAGATCGCCGCCGAACTCTGGCCGAACGACTACATCACCGCGGGTCATGCGCTGCTGTCGGAAGCGCGCGAATTCGAGCGCGGCGTCACCGCCTCGGTCAACGCTTCGGTGCAGCCGATCCTCGAGCGCTATGTCGAGCGGCTGCGCAAGGAACTCGCCGACAAAGGCTACGCCCGCGACTTCCTGATCATGAACGGCAATGGCGGTATGATCTCGGCCCGCTTCGTCACACGTGAATCGGCCAAGACCGTGATGTCCGGCCCGGCCTCGGGCGTCATCGCCGCCGCCTACACGGGCAAGCGCGCCGGCTTCGAAAACCTCGTCACCTACGACATGGGCGGCACCTCGACCGACGTGGCGCTGATCCGCAACGCCGAACCGGCGGTTTCGAACGAGATCGAGATCGAATACGCCATGCCCATCCATGTGCCGATGGTGGCGGTGCACACGGTCGGCGCCGGCGGCGGCTCGATCGCGCGCGTCGACGCGGCAGGCCTGATCCAGATCGGCCCGGAAAGTGCCGGCGCCAATCCAGGCCCGATCTGCTACGGCCGCGGCGGCCTGGAGCCGACCATCACCGACGCCAATCTGGTGCTCGGCCGGCTGGCGTCGAAGAAGCTGCTTGCCGTTGACAATCCGGTCACATCAGAGCGTGTCACCGGCATTTTCGCCGACAGGATCGGCAAGGCGACGGGCTTGTCCGGCGTCGAAGCAGCCGGCGCGGTGCTCAGGCTCGGCAATATGAAGATGGCCGGCGCCATCCGCATGGTGTCGGTGTCGCGGGGCCACGATCCGCGCGATTTCGCGCTGTTCGCCTTCGGCGGCGCCGGCCCGCTGCACGCCACCGCTCTGGCGCGCGAACTTGGACTGCCCCGGGTGCTGGTGCCGGCACGGCCCGGCATCACCAATGCGCTCGGCTGCGTCGTCGCCGATCTGCGCCATGATTTCGTCAACACCATCAACCAGCCGGTAGGCGTTTTTGATGAAAGCCGCCTCCACCAAGTATTGGAACGGCATCGAAACGAAGGCGAGCAGCTGATCGCCAAGGAGGCGGTGAAACCGCAGACCATCCGCGTCACCCATTCCGCCGACATGCAGTTCGTCGGCCAGACCCACATCATCAACGTGTCGCTGCCGTCCTCGTCGGTGACCAGGCAGGAGCTGCAGGCGCTGTTCGAAAAGGCCTATTTCGCCCGCTTCAAGGTCGAGCTGCCGGAAATCCGCGCCAATCTGGTCAACTTGAACACTTCGGTGACGGGTGTCAGGCCGGCGATCGATCTGTCGCGGCTGATCGACCCCGCCGGGCGGGCAAAGACGCTCGACGAGGCCCGGCGCGAGATCCGGCCGGTCTGGTACAGCGGGCGCTGGCATGACACGCCCGTATACACACGCGAAGAACTGCCGCTCGATGCGGTCATCGAAGGGCCGGCGATCCTCGAACAGATGGACGCTACCACGGTGCTCGACCCCGGCGACCGCGCCCGCTCGGACGCCGACGGCAACATCATCATCGACATCGGCGAGGCCTGAGATGCAAAAGCTCGACGCCATCACGCTCTCGGTCCTCCAGGCAGCCCTGCAGCAGGTCTGCGATGAGATGGACCTGACCTTTTCCCGCGCCGCCTTCTCACCTGTCATCGCCGAGGCCAATGATCGCTCCGACGGCATCTATTCGGCCGTCGACGGCTCGCTGATCGCGCAAGGCAGCCAGGGCCTGCCGGTATTCGTCGGCGTCATGCAATATTCGACCAGGACGGTGATCGAGATGATCGCCGACGGCCGCTGCCTGGCCCCGGAGCCGGGCGATATCTACATCGTCAACGACCCGTATCTCGGCGGCACGCATCTGATGGACGTGCGCTTCGTCATGCCGGTCTACCGGGACGGCAAGATTTTCTGTTGGCTGTCCAACACCGGTCATTGGCCCGACATTGGCGGTTCGGTGCCCGGCGGCTTCTCGGCTTCGGCGACGGCGGTCGAGCAGGAAGGCTTGCGGCTGCCGCCGGTCAAACTGTTCAAGAAAGGCGTACTCGACCCGGAGATCTACGCCATCATCTGTTCGAACATCCGCGTCGCCGACCAGCGCATCGGCGACATCAGGGCGCAGGCTGCCGCACTGCTGATCGGCCAGGATCGGCTCAATGGAATTCTGGATCGTTACGGAGACGAAACTGTTGTCGAGGCGATCGCAGAACTGCGCCGCCGCGCCGCCGAGCAGATGCGCGCCAACATAGCGGCCATTCCCGACGGGACCTACCGCTCGAAGGCCTTCGTCGATTCCGACGGCGTGGTCAACGAGCCGCTGACCATCGCGCTCGCCGTCGAGAAGAAGAGCGACACCCTGATTTTCGATTTCGCCGGCTCGTCAAAGCCCTGCGCCGGGCCGATGAACAGCGTGCTGGCGACCACCTTGTCCTCGGTCTATCTCGCCATGCGCCACATCTTCCCCGATGTGCCGATCAGCGCCGGCGCCTTCGAGCCGCTCGAGGTCAAGCGGCCGGAGGGTACCTTCCTGGATGCCAGATATCCCCGCCCGGTCTCGGGCTGCGCCGCGGAAGTGTCGCAGCGCATCGCCGAGGCGGTGTTTGCGGCCATGGTGCAGGCGCTGCCCGACAAGGTAACGGCGGCGCCCGCCGGCTCCAGCGGCAATTTCGCGCTCGGCGGCAACGATCCGGCGCGCGGCCGCGACTATGTCATGTACCAGATCTCTGGCGGCGGCTATGGCGGCAATGCCGGCCATGACGGGCTGACCAATGGCTGCTCGACCATCGGCATCTCCAAGTCGCCGCCGGTCGAGATCATGGAGCAGGCCTTTCCGGTGCTTTACCGTCACTATGCGTTGCGCGAGGGCTCGGGCGGCGCCGGCAAACATCGCGGCGGCTTTGGCCTTGCCTACGAGGTCGAGATCCTGCGTGGAGAAGCCCGCGCCTCCTTTGTCATGGACCATGGCCGCTTCGGCCCGCAAGGCGCGCTCGGCGGCCGGGATGGCGAGCCCAACACGGTGGCCGTCATCCGCGACGGGAAGGAACATGTGCCGCCGCACCTCTCCAAGGAGCAGGACATCGCGCTCAAGGCCGGTGACCGCGTGCGCGTCGGCACGCCGGGCGGCGGCGGCTACGGCAATCCGCGTGAGCGCGATCCGGGACTGGTAGCTCAGGACATCAGGCTTGGTTATTATACGGCCGAACAGGCCAGGGATTTGTTCGGCGCCGCATGAACTCGCTGGCGCCTTGCTCGCCCCGGAGGAGTAAGGCCGCGGCGTGGTCCGGCTTGCTCGGAAATCGTTTTGGCCTCTCCTGCGGGTCCATGATATGATTTGTGAATGAAGTATCTTAATTCAAGAACCGGCCGCTCAGCCAAGACGGGTCATTTCGTGCTGACGAGAGCGCATGGCGAGAAAATCAGCGCTGTCGAAGGTATGAAGTTGTCGTCCCGCATGGCGAAAATACTCAACCATGGTGTGCGGCAAGGGTTGTCCGGTGACGAGCGGCGCTCGCTGATCAAAGAAGAAATCCGCAAAAAGAAATAGGCCGTTGGTCTACGCTGCCGAGTTCGATCCACTCTGCTACCCCGGCACGACCGTGCTTATAAATCTGCTTGATATCCGCGAGCAGACAGAGCTCGATGAGGTCGAGCTCGCCTTGTTCCTGACTCGCGCGGACGAGCTCCTTCCGGCAGGCGAACTCGACTACCGTCACTATCTCCACCTGCATCGGCACCTGTTCCAAGACGTGTATGCTTAGGCCGGTCAGCCGCGCACCATCCGGATCGGCAAGGGTGGCAGCTGGTTTTGCTATCCCGAGCACATCGCCAGCGAGATGGTTCGGGTGTTCCGTGAACTTGGCGACCCCGACTCCTTGGCAGACCTAGACAGCCTCGGTTTTGCGAGGCACGTGGCCCACATCGTTGCGGAGGTCAATGCCGTTCATCCTTTTCGCGAAGGCAACGGCCGTACCCAACTCACCTTCCTTGCGATGCTTGCTGAACATGCGGGCTTCACATTCAACGCCGATATCCTGGAGCGAGATCGCGTTATTCAGGCGATGATTGACAGCTTCGGTGGTTCCGAGGCGCCGCTTCAAACGCTTATCGAAGACATCATCGCGTAGCTCAGCCGCTCACCCCCTCCGGTCCAGCTTCGCCGCCAGCCGGTCGCCCACCCACTGGATGCCGCAGACCAGGATGATCAGCACGATCACCACGGCGATCATCACTGACGTCTCGAACCGCTGGTAGCCGTAGCGGATGGCGAGGTCTCCGAGGCCGCCGGCGCCGATCGCGCCGGCCATGGCGGAGGCGCCGACCAGCGTCACCAGCGTCACGGTGAAGCCCGCGACGATGCCTGGCAGCGCTTCCGGCACCAGCACCTCGCGGATGATCGTCCAGCGATTGCCGCCCATGGCGCGCGCCGCCTCGATCAGGCCATGGTCGACCTCGCGCAGCGACACTTCGGCGATGCGCGCGTAGTAGGGCGTGGCGGCGATCGACAGCGGCACGATCGCCGCCCAGGTGCCGATCGAGGTACCGACGATCAGCCGCGTCACCGGGATCAGCGCCACCAACAGGATGATGAACGGCACCGAGCGGAAGCCGTTGATGACCGCCCCCAGCACGCGATTGACCCAAGGACTTTCGGCGATGCCGCCGCGTTCGGTGGCGATCAAGGCGAGACCAAGCGGCAGGCCGAAAACCAGCGAGATGAGGCCGGAAGCGGCCGTCATCAGCACCGTCTCCCAGATCGACCGCAGCAGAAGCTCAAACAGGATCGGCGACATGGCCAAGCACCTCCACCCGCGCCTGGCGCGATTTCAGGAATGCGATCACTCGCGCGAGATGGCTTGCATCGCTGCCGGGGACAGACAGGAACAGTGTGCCCACCGGCTGCTGCTGGATATGGTCGATGCCGCCATGGACGAGGCGGAACGTGCCAGGCACGAGCGTCGCGAGATCGGACAAGAGCGGGCTTTGCGCGGCCTCCCCGGCCACATCCACGCGCAGGATCGTCTCCGCGCCGGTCGCGGGCAGCAGCCGGGCCAAGAGCTCGGCCGGCAGTTGCGGCCGGATGGCGCCAAGCAGGCTTTTCGTGATCGGCGACCGCGGCTCGGCAAACACCGACCAGACCGGGCCTTGCTCGACGAAGCGCCCGGCGTCGATCACCGCCACGCGGTCGCCGATCGAGCGGATCACCTCCATCTCATGGGTGATCAAAAGGATGGTCAGGCCAAGCTGCCGGTTGATGTCCCTCAGCAAGGCGAGGATGGACCGCGTCGTCTCCGGGTCAAGCGCGGAGGTGGCTTCATCCGACAACAGCAGCGCCGGCCGCGCGGCCAGCGCCCTGGCGATGCCGACGCGCTGCTTCTGCCCACCCGACAGCGATGCCGGATACGCCTTTGCCTTCTCCGACAGGCCGACCAGTTCAAGCAGTTCGGCGGCGCGGCGCAGCCGCTCCGCCTTCGGGCGGCCCTCGATCTTGAGCGGCAGCGCCACATTGTCCTCGACGGTCTTGGCCGACAAAAGGTTGAAATGCTGGAAGATCATGCCGATGCGCCGCCGCAGCGGCTGCAGGTCGCGCTCGCCGAGCCGGCTGATCTCGCGGCCTTCGATGAAAACCTCGCCGGAATCCGGCCGCTCCAGTCCGTTCAGGCAGCGGATCAGCGTCGATTTGCCGGCGCCGCTGCGTCCGATGATGCCGAGGATCTCCCCCTTGCGCGCCGTCAGCGAAATGCCGTCGAGTGCCGCCGTCGCGCCGAAGCGGCGCTTCAGGTCGACGAGCCGCACCACGTCTTGCGGCGGTGGGCCTGTGCCCTCCATGGCTTCTGCGGTTGCTGAGAAATGCTGGTTCATGCGCGGATCCCGAATACGATCGCGGCCCGCGCACCGCGCGGACCGCATTCATGTCAAATGCACTAACAGCCTCAATAGGCGCTGAGGCCGGTGCCCTTGTAGACCTTGTCGAACTCGGCTTTCACCGCCTCGTTCTGGTAGGAGGCGACCAGCGTCTTCACCCAGGGCTCGTTCTCATTGCCAACCTTGACCGCGATGAAGTTGCGGTAGGGGTTGTCGGCGATAGGCTCCTGCGCGATACGGTTTTCCGGTGTCAGGCCGCTCTTCAGCGCCCAGTCGGTGTTGACCACGGCGGCATCGAGATCCTCGACGGAGCGGCCGACAATGCCGGCGTCAAGCTCCTTGATCTCGACCTTCTTCGGGTTTTCCGCGATGTCGGCGGTGGTGGCGAGAATGCCGGTGCCGTCCTTCAGTTTGATCACGCCCTCGTTCTGCAGCACGCGCAGCGCCCGGCCTTCATTGGAGGGATCGTTCGGTACGCCGATCACCGCGCCCTCGGGCAGGTCGGCGATCTTCGTATATTTCTTGGAGTAGAGGCCGATCGGCCAGACGCCGGTATAGCCGACGCGCACGATGTGGTAGCCCTGTGTCTTGATCTGGTTGTCGAGATAGGGCTGGTGCTGGAAGGCATTGGCGTCGATCTCGCCGCGCTCCAGCGCCTCGTTGGGCTGGGTGTAATCGTTGAACACCACGGTCTCGATGCTGAGGCCCTTTTGCGCCGCCTGGGCGACGACGACCCGCCAGACATCCTCGTCCTCACCGCTGATGATGCCGACCTTGATCGCCTTCTTGTCTTCGGCGAACGAAGCGCTGGGCGCAATCAGCCCGGCGACCGCGACCGCCGAAGCGAAAAGCAAGCCAAGACCCGCGCGGCGGTTGAAATATGACGAGAGGGAAGACGACAAGGTGTTCCTGAAATCGGACATGATGGATCTCTGCGGTTGCGAAGTCACAAGCCCGGCGGAACGCCAAGCCTTGTCCAGATCATCAGAAACTCTAGGGATATTATCAAAGAACCGCGTTCCCCGGTTCGCCCGGAAGCCCGGAATATTCTCTCAAAATTTTCTGAACGGCGAGCACGGCAGCCTAGCCGCCGCGCCAAACGGGCCGCAGCGCCGCGGTTGAGCTGACGAACGCACTTTCCCGTAGTGTCCCGGTTGCGATCTGGCCGGTCTGCTGGCGCATTCCGCTCTGAATCCCTATATGCCTAGAGGAAAGCACAGGAGATTTCATGATAGCCAAATACACAACCGCTGAAGAAATGGCTCAAACCGTAGGCGTTGAGCCGACAGCATTCCGTGAAGCGCTACGCAGTGCTAAGTTTCCCCGTAAACGCGGCACTGACTGGGAAGTGACAATCGGCGGCCCGGCATACTCAGGAATGCGTACCGTCCTAGCATCTCTCATACGGCGCAAGGCGGCCTGATTCCGACCGGTCCAAAAGGTCACATGTTCTTTTCAATCGCGCCGCTTTTCCATAGGAGTTTGGCTAGGATCGCGACAAGCGCGGCGTCTAATTTCAAACTGAGACACTACCCACTTTCCCGCTTGACTGCGTGGTGGCACGGAATAGTTTAGGCTGAAAATACCGGCCCTGATCGCCGGGCGGCAAGAATGCCTCGTATGCCTCGCCCTCCGGCGGTGGCTGCGGGGCATTGTTATTTTGGGGATCTGTTTGAAACGGCGTATCGAGATCGGCATCCTCTATTCCCGCTCGGGAAGCTACCAGCTCGTCTCCGATGCGTGCCGGATGGGCGCCATGCGCGCCATCGCCGACACCAATGCCGACCGCGGCTCGGGTATCGAACTGGTGCCCGTCGAGCGTGACCCACAGAGCAATGCCGATCGCTACGCGACGCTGTGCGAGGACATCTTCAAGACCAGCAGCGCCCGCCACGTGGTCGGCTGCGTCACCTCCTGGAGCCGCAAGGAGACCATTCCGGTGCTGGAAAAAGCCGGCGGCATGCTCTGGTACGCCTGCCCCTATGAAGGCTTCGAGGCCAACGAGCACGTCGTCTACATGCACGCTTGTCCAAACCAGCATCTGGTGCCGCTGATGGCCCATGTCGTGCCCCGCTTCGGCGCCAACGGCTTCCTGCTCGGCTCGAACTACATCTGGGGCTGGGAGATGAACCGCGTTGCGCGCGACCTGATCGCGGATGCCGGCGGCAAGGTCTTGGGCGAGCGCTATCTTCGTATCGGCGAGACCGACGTGTCACGGCTGATCGCCGAGATCCGGGCGACGCGGCCGAACTTCGTCCTCAACAACCTGATCGGCACCTCCTCCTACGCCTTCCTGGCGGCCTACCGCGACCTGGGCGTTGAGGACCCGGCCTTCAGCCCCGAGGTGTGCCCGATCATCTCCTGCAACCTCACCGAGGGTGAGCTGCCGGCGATCGGCGAAACCGGCAAGGGGCATTTGTCGGTCGGGCCGTATTTCGCGCCTCGCCCGGCGGCCTTCGCCTCGTCTTTCGAGGCCTCCGCCTATGCCTCCGTGCAAGTTATGGCCGACGTGCTCTCGCGTGATCCCGACGCCGGTCCGGCGGAATTTTCCAAGGCCTTCGCCGAACGGCGCTTCTCCACCCGGCTCGGCCCGATTGCTATCGACGCTCATTCCCAGCACGCAACGCTGCCGGTAATCATCGGCCGGATCGCCGACGGCTTCTTCGAGGTCGTCAGCCGGCAGCACGAGGTCGCGCCCGATCCGTACCTGTCACGCTACGACCCCGCCACGACATTCGGCCGGCCGCGCCTGAGGGTGGTGTCGTGACCAGGCCATCGCGCATCCCGAATCTCGGCGGCGCCAGGGCATTCATCCTGCATCGCCCGCACCCGACCGTGCAGGCCATCACCAGGCAGTTGTCCGCCATCGGCCTGGTCACCGTCGACTGCTGGCCCGAACTGCCGCCTGAAGCGCTGGCCGCCGATTTCGTGTTCTTCGACGCCGATCTCGGTTTCGACGAGCAATTCCCGTGGAAGGCCGGCGAGGCGCCGATGCCGCTGGTGGCGCTGATCGGTTCGGAGGCGCCCGGCCGCATCGAATGGGCTCTCTCGCACAAGGCCGATGCGCAGCTCCTGAAGCCGGTCGGCACTGCCGGCGTCTACAGCGCGCTGCTGATCGCAAGGCAGAGTTTCGAGGCGCGAAAACATTTGGCCGGCGAGATCGCCTCGCTGCGTCAGCGTGTCGCCGAGCGCCAGACCATCGTGCGCGCCGTCGCGGCACTGTCGAAAGGCGCCGACGACGATCGCGCCTACGCGCAGCTGCGCTCGCTGGCGATGAGCTGGCAGATCAGTGTCGAGGATGCGGCGCGCCGCATCGTGGCAATGACCAATGAGGAAGTAACGGGTGAGGAAGGCGGCGATGACCACTCCTATCGCGCCTGACCTCCCGGCGGCCGCACGCATGCCGGTCAAGTCGCGCGCCGGCGTCTGGCGCCGGCTGGTCAAACGCCGCCTGGCGCTGCTCGGTCTGTTCATCGTCGCCATCGTCCTTGCCGGCGCGATCCTCGCGCCATGGCTGACCGGCTATGACCCGAATGAGCAGATGTTCGACGGGCTGACGTTGGAAGGCTCGCCCTTGCCGCCTGACGCAAAATTCTGGCTGGGCACCGATCTGCTCGGCCGCGACCTGTTGACCCGCATTCTCTACGGCGCCCGCACCTCGCTGATCATCGGCATCGCCGCCAATGGCGTGGCGCTGTTGATCGGCACGCTAGTCGGCGTCACGGCGGGTTATTTCCGCGGCTGGATCGGCAGCGCTCTCATGCGCTTCACCGATCTGATGATGGCGTTTCCGGCGCTGCTGCTCGCCATTTGCCTGGCGGCAGTGTTCGAGCCAAGTCTCTGGATCGTCGCTCTGGTCATCGCGCTGGTCAACTGGGTGCAGACCGCGCGCGTCATCTACACCGAAACCTCTTCGCTCGCCGAACGCGAGTTCATCGATGCCGAACGTACCATCGGGGCGAGCGCGCCGCGCATCCTGTTTCGCCACATCCTGCCGCATCTTCTGCCCACCATCATCGTCTGGGGCACGCTCGGCATCTCCACCACGGTGCTGCTGGAAGCGACGCTCTCCTTCCTCGGCATCGGCGTGCAGCCGCCGACGGCCTCCTGGGGCAACATCATCTTCGAGAACCAGACCTACTTCCAGGCGGCGCCCTGGCTGGTGTTCTTCCCGGGTGCGGCGATCCTGGCGCTGGCGCTGGCCTTCAACCTGATCGGCGACGCGCTGCGCGACATCCTCGATCCGACGCAAAGGGGCCGGGCATGATCGCCTATCTCGGCCGCCGCCTGATCCAGTCGCTGCTCATCCTGCTCGGCGTCTCGCTTATCACCTTCGCGCTGCTTTATTTGCTGCCTGCCGACCCGGTGCGCCAGATCGCCGGCCGCAGCGCCACGCCGCAGACGGTCGAGAACATCCGCCAGCAGCTCGGCCTCGACCAGCCCTTCGTCGTCCAGTACTGGCACTATCTCACGAAGCTCGCCAGCGGCGATCTCGGCCGCTCCTACATCCAACGCTCCGAGGTCACCGAACTGATCGTCTCGCGGCTGCCGGCGAGCCTGCTCCTGATGGTCGGCGCCATCCTGTGCGAATTGCTGATCGGGCTCTCGATGGGCCTGATTGCGGCGGTGAAGCGCGGCACCGCCACCGACCAGACGCTGATGGTCGCCTCCTTCGTCGGCGTCTCGGCGCCGCAATTCGTCGTCGGCCTGCTTTTGCTCTACGTGTTCGCCGTGCGGCTCGGCTGGTTCCCGATCGGCGGCTACGGCACCTGGCGCCATCTGGTGCTGCCTTCGCTCACCATGGGCATTCTCGGCGCCGGCTGGTACGCGCGCATGATGCGCTCCTCGATGATCGACGTGCTGCGCCAGGATTATGTGCGCACCGCCCGCGCCAAGGGCCTGGCCCGCCGCGCCATCCTGTTCCGCCATGCGCTCCCCAACGCCATCCTGCCGGTCATCGCCATGATCGGCATCGACATCGGCATCTTCATGGGCGGCATCGTGGTGGTCGAAAGCGTGTTCGGCTGGCCAGGCATCGGCCAGCTCGCCTGGCAGGCGATCCAGCGCGTCGACATTCCGATCATCATGGGCGTCACGCTGGTGTCGGCCTTCGCCATCGTGCTCGGCAATCTCTTGGCCGACATCATCGCCCCGTTCATCGATCCCCGCATCAAGCTCAGATGAAACCAGAAAACCAACAGAGAAAGGGAACATAACAATGAAAAAGCTTCTCGCATCAACCGTGGCCGCATCGGCGCTGGCGCTGATGCTCGGCATGACCAGCGCCCGCGCCGAGGACACTATCGATCCCAACGCCAAGCAGGGCGGCGCCATCACCATCACCTACAAGGACGATGTCGCGACCCTCGATCCGGCGATCGGCTATGACTGGCAGAACTGGTCGATGATCAAGAGCCTGTTCGACGGGCTGATGGACTACGAGCCGGGCACCACCAATCTCAAGCCCGACCTCGCCGAAAGCTACGAGATTTCGCCCGACGGCAAGACCTTCACCTTCAAGCTGCGCCATGGTGTGAAATTCCACAATGGCCGCGAGATGATCGCCGACGACGTGAAATACTCGCTCGACCGCGTCACCAATCCGAAGACGCAGAGCCCCGGCGCCGGCTTCTTCGGCTCGATCAAGGGCTATGACGATGTCGCCGCCGGCAAGGCCGAAAGCCTGTCCGGCGTCACCGTCGTCGATCCCTATACCGTCAAGTTCGAGCTGACCCGGCCCGACGCCACCTTCCTGCATGTCATGGCCATCAACTTCTCGCATGTCGTGCCGAAGGAAGAGGTCGAGAAATACGGCGCCGATTTCGGCAAGCATCCGGTCGGCACCGGCGCCTTCAAGCTCGCCGAGTGGACGCTCGGCCAGCGCATCGTCTTCGAGCGCAACGCGGACTACTGGCATAAGGGACTGCCGCATCTGGACAAGATCACCTTCGAAATCGGCCAGGAGCCGATCGTGGCGCTGCTGCGCCTTCAGAAGGGCGAGATCGACGTGCCCGGCGATGGCATTCCGCCGGCCAAGTTCCAGGAGGTGATGGCCGATCCCGAGCAGAAGGCGCGCGTCGTCGAGGGCGGGCAGCTGCACACCGGCTACGTCACCATGAACACCACCATGGCGCCGTTCGACAATGTGAAGGTGCGCCAGGCGGTCAACATGGCGATCAACAAGGCGCGCGTCGTGCAGATCATCAACAACCGCGCCGTGCCGGCCAACCAGCCGCTGCCGCCGTCGATGCCGGGCTACGACAAGGCGTACAAGGGCTATCCCTATGACGTCGCCAAGGCCAAGGCGCTGCTGGCCGAAGCCGGCCATCCCGACGGCTTCGAGACGCAGCTTTTCGCCATGAACACCGATCCCAATCCGCGCATCGCGCAGGCGATCCAGCAGGATTTGGCGGCGATCGGCATCAAGGCCAGCATCCAGTCGCTCGCCCAGGCAAACGTCATCGCCGCCGGCGGCGACAAGGCCGGCGCGCCGATGATCTGGTCCGGCGGCATGGCCTGGATCGCCGACTTCCCGGACCCATCGAACTTCTACGGTCCGATCCTCGGCTGCGCCGGCGCGGTGCCTGGCGGCTGGAACTGGTCGTGGTATTGCAACAAGGACCTCGACGCCAAGGCGGCCGAGGCCGACTCGGTGGTCGACCCAGCCAAATCAGGCGAGCGCGACAAGATGTGGAGCGCCATCTACGACAAGGTGATGGAGGACGCGCCCTGGGCGCCGGTCTTCAACGAGCAGCGCTTCACCATGAAGTCCGCGCGCATGGGCGGCGCCGACAACCTCTATGTCGACCCGGTCCATATCCCGATCAACTACGACAATGTGTACGTAAAAGATGTGCAATAACTGCGACTACACCATCCACGGACGCCATCACCATTTCGGCTGGGACAATTCCTTTGCCCCGGCGCAGCGCGTGGCGCCCGGCTCGACCATCGAGTTTCAGTGCCTCGATTCCTCCGGTGGCCAGCTCAAGCCCGACAGCACCGTCGCCGACATCGCCAAGCTCGACTTCGCCGGGATCAACCCTGTCACCGGGCCGATCTTCGTCGAGGGCGCCGAGCCGGGCGACGCGCTGAAGGTGACGATCGAGATGTTCAAACCGTCCGGCTTCGGCTGGACGGCGAACATTCCAGGTTTCGGCCTGCTCGCCGACGACTTCAAGCAGCCGGCGCTCAACATCTGGAAATACGATGCCGCCTCGCTGGAGCCGGCCTTGTTCGGCAAGAACGGCCGCGTGCCGCTGAAACCCTTCGCCGGCACCATCGGCAACGCGCCGGGCGAGATGGGCCATCACTCGGTGGTGCCGCCCCGCCGCGTCGGCGGCAATCTGGACATTCGCGACCTCGCCGCCGGCACAACGCTCTATCTGCCGGTGGAGGTGGCCGGCGCGCTGTTTTCGGTCGGCGACACGCATGCCGCGCAGGGCGATGGCGAGGTCTGCGGCACGGCGATCGAAAGCCCGATGGACGTCGTGCTCAAGCTCGACCTTGTCAAGGACGCCAGGCTGAAGATGCCGCGCTTCACCACGCCCGGCCCGGTGACGCGCCACCTCGACACCAAGGGTTACGAGGTGACCACGGGCATCGGCCCGGACCTGATGACCGGCGCGAAAGAGGCGGTCGCCCAGATGATCGACCTGCTCGCCGGCCGTTACCAGATCGATCCGGTCGAGGCCTATATGCTGGCCTCGGTCTGTGGCGATCTCAGGATCAGCGAGATCGTCGACATGCCGAACTGGGTGGTGTCGTTCTACTTCCCGCGCTGCGTGTTCGAATGATGTTCGGTCGGCGCTGCACCCCCACCCCGCTGCTTCGCAGCGACCCTCCCCACAAGGGGGAGAGTAAAAAACTGGCGCCCTACCTCCCCCTTGTGGGGAGGTCGGACCGAAGGTCCGGGTGGGGGGCGCCACAGAATAAATCCCTTGCAGGTTTGCGTCTGCAATGACATCAGCCACCGAAACCATTCTCGACATCGCCAATCTCTCCGTCTCCGTGCGTGGCGAGGACGGCGAGCGCGACGTCGTCTCCAACCTCTCTCTGACGCTTTCACGCGGCGAGACGCTCTGCATCGCCGGCGAATCCGGCTCCGGCAAATCGATGACCGCGCTGGCGATCATGCAACTACTGCCGCGGCCCGCCGCGCGCATATCTTCGGGCACGATCCGCCTTCTTGGCGGGGATGCGGGCGACACCGATCTCACAGCGCTCGACGAGCGCCGGATGCGCCGCATCCGCGGCGACCGCATCGCCATGATCTTCCAGGAGCCGATGACCTCGCTGAACCCGGTGCTGTCGATCGGCCGCCAGCTCACCGAATCCATCGAGGCGCATACCAGCCTCTCGCCCGCCGAGGCCCGAAGCCGCGCCAGCGAGGCGTTGAAGGCAGTGCGCATTTCGGAAGCCGAAAGCCGGCTGAAACAGTTTCCGCATGAGCTGTCCGGCGGTATGCGCCAGCGGGTGATGATCGCCATGGCGCTGGCGCTGGAACCCGACGTGCTGATCGCCGACGAGCCGACGACTGCGCTCGACGTCACCGTGCAGGGCGAGGTTCTGGAACTGCTGCGCGACCTGCAGCGCCAGCACGGCACCAGCGTCATCCTCATCACCCACGACATGGGCGTGGTCGCCGAAATGGCCGACCGCGTCATCATCATGCGGCATGGCCGCATGGTCGAGGAAGGCAAGACATCGGACATTTTCGCCAGGCCGCAAGCCGAGTACACACGCGAGCTGCTCGCCGCCGTGCCGCGCATCGGCACTGGCGCCGGCCGCCAGAAATCGAAAGAGATTGCCGAGCCGGTTGCGCCGGCGAACGTCGCCGATGTCACCGATCTGCATGTCCGGTTCGACCTGCGTGGCGGCTTCTTCGGCCGGGTCAACCGGCGCGTCCATGCCGTCGAAGGCGTCAGCTTTTCGATCGCGCCCAACGAAACGCTGGCGCTGGTGGGCGAGTCCGGCTGCGGCAAGTCGACCACCGCCAAGGCGCTGGCCGGACTGGTGCCTTATACCGGCGACATCGTCATCGGCGGACGCAACCTGTCGGGCCTCGGCCGCGACGAGCGCAAGGCGGTGCGCCGCGACGTGCAGATGATCTTCCAGGACCCCTACGCTTCGCTCGACCCGCGCATGCGCGTCGGCGATCTCGTCGCCGAGCCGCTGGTCATCCATGGCGTCGCTTCGAAGGAGGAGCGCAGGGAGCGGGTGGCGGCATTATTCGAGCGTGTCGGCCTGTCGGCCGGCCAGATGGAGCTCTATCCCCACGAATTCTCCGGCGGCCAGCGCCAGCGCGTCTGCATCGCCCGTGCCCTGGCGCTCAGGCCGAAGCTGATCATCGCCGACGAAAGCGTTTCGGCCCTCGACGTTTCCGTGCAGGCGCGCGTGCTCGACCTGTTGAAGGAATTGCAGCGCGAATTCGGCGTCGCCTACCTCTTCATCTCCCATGATATGGCCGTAGTCGAAAACATCTCCGACCGCGTCGCCGTCATGTATCTCGGCCAGATCGTCGAGATGGGCACGCGCGACCAGGTTTTCTCCAACCCGCGCCACCCTTACACCAGGCGGCTGATCGAAGCTGTGCCGGTGCCAGATCCGGCGAAGCGCAGGAGCCGGTTCGCAAGGCTGGACCAGGAGATTCCGAGTGCGACGCGGAGGCTGGGCGAGAGCCCGCAGAGGCTGGCGCTGAGCGATGTCGGAGGCGGTCACCTGGTGGCGGGGTGAGGGTATGCTGCTCATGTGGGGCGGCGCCGACGCTTCCTGTGGCAACTGCAGCCATATCCGGGCCGCGACGGCTGTCCCGATCCCATCAATACCCAAGCGCCATTCCGTCCTTGCGTGGGTCCGACGCCCCGGTCAGCGTTCCCTTTTCCCAGTCGATCAGCACCGCCTGGCCGCCGCCGAGCGGGTGGTGCGGCTGGGTGATGGCATGGCCGCGGCGGCGCAGGCCTTCGATCGCATCAGCGGGAACACCGCGCTCGGCCTCCACCATGCCGTCATTGTAGAACACTCGCGGCGCATCGAGCGCCTGCTGCGGATCCATGCCGAAGTCGAGCATGTTGGTCAAAAGATGGACGTGGCCGAACGGCTGGTAGCCGCCGCCCATGACGCCGAACGGCATCACCACGCGGCCGTTTCGCGTCGCCATGCCGGGCATGATCGTGTGCATCGGCCGCTTGCCGGGCGCGATGGCGTTCGGATGCGCCGGGTCGAGGCGGAAGCTCGAGCCGCGGTTCTGCAGCACCACGCCGGTCTTCGGGCCGACGACGCCGCTGCCGAAGGAATAATAGGTCGAGTTGATGAAGGAGACCGCGTTGCGGTCGCGGTCGACGATGGAGATGTAGACCGTGTCGCTGCCGGGCAGCTGCACATCCGGCAGGTGCGTCATGGCACGCTGGCGGTCGATCTCGGCGCGCAGCCGCTCGGCATAGGCGGCCGACAGAAGCTCTTTTACCGGCACCGGCACATGGTCCTGGTCGCCGAGGAAACGGTCGCGGTCGCGGTAGGCCAACCGCCCCGCTTCGATCTCCAAGTGCAGGCGCTCGGCGCCGTCGGGGTCGAGCTCGCCGAGCCTGAGCCCCGACAGCACATTCAGCATCACGAGCGCCGTCAGCCCCTGATTGTTCGGCGGCATCTGGTGGATCTCGTGGCCGCCATAGGAGACGCTGACCGGCGCTACATAATCGCCCTTGGTCGAAGCGAAATCCTCAAGCGAATGCAGTCCGCCCAACGCCTTGAGCCGGCTCACAATGTCGTCGGCGACGGCGCCTTCATAGAACCCGGCGCGGCCATGCCTGGCAATGATGCGTAAGGTGGCGGCAAGCTCCGGCTGCCGGTGCACGTCGCCGGCCCTGGGCGCCTCGCCGCCCGGCAGGAAAATGCGCGCGGCGTGCTCGTCGGCCGACAGGTCGGTCTCCGGTTCGGCCCAGTCGAAGGCGACGCGGTCATGCACGACATAGCCGTTCTCGGCATAGTTGATCGCCGGCGCCAACACCTCTGCAAGGTCCTTGCTGCCATGGTCTTCCAGCAGCCTGCACCAGGCGTCGATCGCGCCGGGCACGGTCACGGCATGCGGTCCCTGTTTGGGAAGTTCGCTGAAGCCTTTGTCGCGATACCAGTCCACGGTCGCCTTGGCGGGCGCCCGGCCGGAGCCATTGAAAGCCAGCACGTGTCCCTGCCCCGCGGGGCAATAGAGGACAAAGCAGTCGCCGCCTATGCCGGTCGATTGCGGCTCGACCACGCCCTGCACGGCGGCGGCGCAGACAGCGGCGTCCATGGCATTGCCGCCGGCGCGCAGCATGTCAATGGCTGCAAGCGTCGAAAGCGGATGCGAGGTCGCGGCGATCGCTTCGGTGGCACGGACCGGCGAGCGGCCGGGAAACTGGAAATCACGCATTCTGTCCGAATATCTCCTGGTCACTTGAAGCCAATTGGTCCGGTGAAATCAATGCCGTCTGCCGAAGATCTGCGCCACCGACAAGAGCACGACCGACAGCACGATCAGGCAGGTCGAGATGGCAGCGATCGTCGGGTCTATCTGGTCGCGCAGGGCGTTGAACATGCGGCGCGTCAAGGTCGTCGTCTCGCCGCCCGATATGAACAGCGAAACCACCACTTCGTCGAAGGAGGTGATGAAGGCAAACAGCGCGCCCGAAACGATCGAGAAGCGGATCTGCGGCATGGTCACCTGCCAGAAGGCGGCGACGCGTCCGGCGCCGAGGCTGCGCGCCACGCGCTCTTGGTTCATGTCATAGGAGCGCAAGCCGGACAGCACCGTCAGCACCACCAGCGGCAGCGCCTGCACCGTATGCGCGATGACCAGGCCGGTCAGCGTGTTGTTGAGCCCGATGCGCGCATAGAGGAAGAAGGTGCCGATGCCGATCAAGATCACCGGCACGATCAGCGACGCGGTCATCAGCGCGTTGATGGTGCCGTTGAAGCGCAGGGTGCCCCGGTTGATGGCATAGGCGGCGGCCGTGCCGAGCGGCGTCGCCACCAGCGCGGTCATAACGGCCACCTTGACCGAGACCACCGTCGCGTCGCGCCACTCCAGCGACTGGAAGTAGGTCTGGTACCAACGCAGCGACCATTGCTGCGGCGGAAACTGCAGCAGCGTCGAATCCGAAAACGACATGATGACGATGATGACCGACGGCGCGATCAGGAACAGCAGCACGAGGCCGCCCAGCGCATAGAGCCACAGACGTTGCCGGTGCGAGATCGGCAGGCCGACATCTCCGCTCATCGCGAACTCCACACACCTGTGGCGCGCGCGCCGAGCAGCCACTGGAACAGGCCGAGCAGCGCCAGCGTGACCACGAGCAGCACGACGCCGAGCGCCGCGCCGGCGCCCCAGTTGGAATAGAGGCTGGTGGTCTGTTCCATGCGCATCGCCCACATGACGACCTTGCCGCCGCCCATCAGCGCCGGCGTGACGAAAAAGCCCAGGCACAGCACGAAGACGATGACCACGCCCGAGGCGAGGCCGGGCAGCGACAGCGGAAAGAAGATCTGCCGGAAGGTGGCGACGGGGCCGGCGCCCAGATTCATCCCGGCGCGCAGGCAGTCGGTGTCGATGGTCTTCATCGAGGCGTAGAGCGGCAGCACCAGGAACGGCAGCAATATATGCGTCATGCCGATGACGACGCCGGAAAAATTGTTGGCCAGCGGCAGCGGCTGGCTGATGACTCCGAGGTCGATCAGCCAACTGTTGATCAGCCCCTTGCGCTGCAGGATCACCAGCCAGGCATAGGTGCGCACCAGCACCGATGTCCAGAACGGCAGGATGACGAAGATCAGGCAGATCGACGCCGCCCGGCGCGGCAGTTGCGACAGCATGTAGGCCAAGGGATAGCCCAGCAGCACGCAGGCGGCGGTGACGATGAAGGCGACCTTGAAGGTGGTGAGGAAGGTCTTGATGTAGGAGGCTTGCTCGAAGAAGCGCGCATAGTTGGCGGCGCTCAAGACGCCGGCCTCGTCGAACAGCGACAGCCAGAACAGCCAGCCGATCGGCACGATGATGATGGCAAAGACGAGGAACAGACTTGGCGCCAGCAGCGCCAGCAGCCGAAACTGCTCGCGCCACGCATCGGCGCGCAACGCATGCGCGTTCAGGTCCTGGGTCATGGCGCCAATTGCCTCGTCCATCGCGGCGGTTTGCACGCTCATCAGTCCGCCGCCACCAGGATCGTATCCTGCGCATCAAGGCCAAGCGCGATCGGCTGCCCGGCGGCCGGCAACCTGGCCAGCACGTCGCTGCGGCAATAGTCGCGCAATGTCAGCTGCCTGCCGTCGCGCAGCACGGCGTAGCAGACGAAGCTGTCGCCCTGATAAATCACGTCACTGAGCGTCGCGCTGAGCACGTTGACGCCCTTGGCCGGCTCTGCATTTGCCAGCAGCCGCAGCTTTTCCGGCCGCACCACCATCAGCTGCTGGCCCGATGCCGGCGCCGGCGCCGCGGTGTGGATTTGCCTGTCCTCGTACCAGACCGAACCGCTGCGGCATTCGACGGGAATGAAATTCGATTCCCCGATGAAGCCGGCGACGAACCGGGTGCGCGGCGCGGCGTAGAGAATTTCGGGCTTGTCGAGCTGCTCGATGCGCCCGGCATTCATGACGGCGATACGATCCGACATGGTGATCGCCTCGCGCTGGTCGTGCGTGACATAGACAGTCGTCATGCCAAGCCGCCGATGCAGGGCGCGCAGTTCGATCTGCATGTGCTCGCGCAGGCCCTTGTCCAACGCCGACAGCGGCTCGTCCATCAGCACGATGCGCGGCTCGAACACGATGGCGCGCGCCAGCGCCACGCGCTGGCGCTGGCCACCGGAGAGCTGGTCGACGCGCCGTTCGCCGAGGCCCTGCAACTTCACCAGCTCCAGCGCTTTCTCGACGCGTTCCACCGTCTCGGCGGCCGGAACGCGGCGCTGCTTCAGCGGAAAGGCGATGTTGTGGAAGACGTTCATATGCGGGAACAGGGCATAGTTCTGGAACACCATGCCGATATTGCGCCTGTGCGGCGGCGTGGTGATGATCTCCTCGTCGCCGACCTTGATTGAGCCGGCATTGGCCCTGACGAATCCCGCCAGGATCATCAGCAGCGTCGTCTTTCCGGAGCCGGAAGGGCCGAGCAACGTCAGGAATTCGCCGGCCGCGACGTCGAGATTGAGGTCGCGCAGCACCGATACGGAGCCAAAACGTTTCTCTATCGCGCGCATGCCGATCGGCAGCGCGGATGGCGCAATGGACAAGATTGTTTTCTCCTAGGCAGGACTCCAAGAAGCAGGGCCAGGCGGCCCCGCAATGTCAGGGTTTCCGGTCTATTGCTGGATCAGATTGTTGAACTTCTCCGTCGCCTCGACGAGGTTGTCGCGCCAGAACTCGGCGTCCTGCAGCACCTGCTTCTTGACGTTCTCAGGCGACGAGTTGATGTCCTTGATCCGCTCCGGCGGGATCTTCCCGGTCTCGAACGCCTTCTCGTTGACCGGTCCGTTGTCGACATAAAGCGGCAGATTGGCCTGCAATTGCGGACTGACGAACATCGCCAGCGCCTTCATCGCGACCTCCTTGTTCTTGGCGCCCTTGGGAATGACCATGCAGTCGGCGGTGAGTACGCCCTGGTCGAAGGAGAAGCTGACCGGCGCGCCTTCCTTCTTCAAGGTGCCGGCGCGGCCGTTCCAGATGCTTGCCATGTCGACCTCGCCGTCCTTCACCAGTTGCATGGCCTGCGCGCCGGAAGTCCACCAGGCATCGACATGGCCACGGATCTTGTCGACCGATTTCAGCGCGCCGTCGATGTCGACAGGATAGACCTTGTCGATCGGAATGCCTTCGGCGAGGGCTGCAACGCTAAGCGTCTCCGTCGCCTGGCTGCTGCTCAGTGCGCGCCGTCCGGGAAACTTCTCCACATTCCAGAAGTCGGCCCAGGTCTTGGGGCCTTTGTCACCGAATACGTCGGTCCGGTAGACGAGTACCACGGAGGTGTAGGAGATGCCGACCCAGTCGTCATGCACGAGCTTGGGATTGATGCCGCTCTTGTCGATGAGGTTGTAGTCGAGCTTTTCGAAAAGCCCTTCCTTCGAGCCGCGCGCGCATTCGTCGGCGCCGAGCTCGGTGATGTCCCACTTCACCGCGTTGCCTGTCACCTGCAGGCGCACGTCATCGAGGCCGTTGGTGGTGTCTTCCTTGATGGTGATGCCGAGCGCATCGGCGGTCGGCTTGAAGAAGGCCTTGGCCTGCGCCTCCTGATAGGTGCCGCCCCATGAGGCGACGGTAATGGTGTCGCCTGCCGCGGCGGGCGCCGTGACCGTTGCCATGAGGCCCGCTATGGCAACGACGCTAATGCCTTTGGTGCTGTTCATTTCGGTTCTCCAACCGGTGTTCCCATTGTTTTTGATTTCGCATGCGATTTTGTATACAATTTTGAGTGTAGCTCGGGGATCAGCGAAGTCAACACCGCTCGGCGGGGCCTTGGGGCCACCGACCCGGGGCCGGGGAATGGCAAAACGCGCCGATTTTGAATACAGCTACGCGCGAAACACATCGATTTCCGGCACGGACCGGAGACTGGATACGGAACTTGGCCAAGGAAACAAAAAACACGCTGCGCGACTCGGTCTATTCCGCGCTCAAGGCAATGATCGTGACCGGCCAGATCCCGCCGGGCGCGCGCGTCACCGAGAGCGACATTGCGGCAAAGCTGAATGTCAGCCGCACGCCCGTGCGCGAGGCCTTCAACCGCCTCGAGCGCGACGGGTTGGTCACCGGCCGGCCGCGGCAGGGCTACGCCGTCACCGAGTTCGACATAAACATGTTCCGCGAGGCCTTCGACATCCGCGAACTGCTCGACGGCCACGCCACCGAACTGGCGGCGGCTGCGGCCACCGAGAAAGACAAGGCGCGGCTGCGCGTCATGCTGGCCGAATGCGAGAGGCTGGCCGCCATTGCGGATCGAACCACAAGGGAAAAATTCCAGGAGCTTGAAGTCGGCATCGACCTGCACCGCGTCATCGCCGAAATCAGCGGCAATGCCATGCTGCACGGCATGCTGTGCGGCATCCTCGACAAGTGCCAGCACTATGTCTGGACGGAACTGCTGTGGCTCGACGAATGGAAGATCGCCCGCGACGAGCATGCCGAGATTGTCGAGGCGATCTGCGCCGGCGACGCCAAGCGCGCCGGCGCCCTGGCGCGCGCCCATGTGCGCGGCTCGCGCGAGAACGTGCTGCGCCTGCTGCAGGCCAAATCGGATTACCAGAGCTTTCTGGCCAAGGCGTCGTGAGCGGGGTTGGACTTGGCGCGAAGCAACGCGTTAGCGATCTCAACTGGGCAGCCATGGATATTGCGGGTGGCGATGCTACCATAGGCCGGACGAACCTCGACAAGGACACTCCAGGTGCTTCCCTCGACAGGGCTTGAGCGATTGAGCGCATTTTCGGATGGCGTGTTCGCCGTCCTTATCACCGTGCTCGTGCTTTACCTGCGCCCACCGGAGGTGCCGACCTTCACTGCGTTGCTGGCCTTGTGGCCGACATGGCTGAGCTACGGCGTGAGCTATCTCTTCATCGCCATCGTCTGGGCGAACCACCATCATCTCCTGCGCCATGCCACGGCGGCGACGACCAGCCTGATGTGGTACAATTTCGCGCACCTGTTCTCGGTGTCGCTGCTGCCGCTGGCAACCGCGTGGATGGCGGTCAGCGAGCTGGCCCCGCAGCCGGTGGCGTTCTACGCGGTCGTCTTCTTCCTGGTGAACCTGACCTACATTCTCCTGATCCGGGAACTCATCGACCCGATGCCGGCCGACACCGTTCCGCTCAAGGTGCGCAAGGTCATGCGCATCCGCTCGATGGTGACGCTGTGCCTTTTCGGCTTGGCGGCGGTCGTCGCCCTGAAATACCCGATCGCCGGACTGGCGATCTGTTGCTGCTGCCTGACGGTCTATCTCCGGCCGGAAGCGCCGGGATCGCGCGTCGGCTGAGCGCAATGTCAGGTCATACCGCCCGCGTCGGCTTTCGGCCTCGATCCGCCAGACCGCCCTGAATTTGCGCTGGGCAGTTCTCCAGATGCTCGCCGCATCGCCACTTGGCCGCGTCAGGCCGCGCGGCTCGAACGGCAGGGTCGTTACGGTCGAAAACGGTCAGTCGGCGGAGCGCTTCTCGAATACGGAGCGTGCGACCGGGGCTGCCGAGAAAGCGTTTGGCCATCCCGCGTAATAGGCGAGATGACTGATCACCTCCGAGGCCTCGGCGCGCGTCAGTCCATTATCCATGGCCCTGTTGAGATGGTAGGGAATCTGCTCCACCTGACCGGCGGCGACCAGCGCGCTGACCGTCACCAGGCTGCGGTCGCGCGGCGCGAGATCGGGACGCAGCCACAGGTCGCGAAACAGCACTTCCGTCGTGTCGCGCACCAGGCCCGGCGACGCCGGTCCCGTGCCTTGCTCGACCCGTGCGGCACGATCGGCCTCCGCCTTTTCGTCGAGCGGCAGCAAATCGACGACAGCCTTGGGGAGCTGGTCCGACCCGATGCCGCGTGCCTCGAACACCGCTTTGGCGATCGCCGTGGCTGCCATCGCGTTGCCCCACCCGGCATAGAAGGCAAGATGCGTGATCATCTCCGAGATCTCGGCCGGCTTCACGCCACTGTCGAGGGCGAGGCTCAACTGCTCCGGCAGGAGTATGCCCTGGTTGCGGGTGACCACCGCCGCGATGGTGACGATGCTGCGATCGCGCCGCGACAGGCCGGGGCGCTTCCAAACGTCATTGGCAAGCTTGTCCGTCGCATAGCGCGCAAGGGCGGGCGAGACGGCCTGCAAATCCTCTGGAGGCAGGCTGCCGGTCTGCGACCCCGTCTGCGCCGCAGCGTCGGCAGCCCCCATCGACAAAGCGAGTGCGAGAATGGTTGAAGGTTTCATGATGATGCCTTTCGTTCCTGCGTACGGTCAGCGGTATTGCTCGTCGGAGACAGGCTCCAGCCAGTCGACATTCTTGCCGTCATGCATGTAGCTCAACGCGATATGGGCCATCGGGCTGGTGGCGGTCGCACCATGCCAGTGCTTCACCCCGGCGGGAATCCAGACGACGTCGCCTGGATTGATGACGCGGGCCTCCTTGCCGTCTTCGCGAATCCAGCCTTGGCCTGATGTGACGATCAGCAACTGACCGGCAGGATGGGTGTGCCAGACGGTGCGCGCTCCGGGAGCAAAATTCACCAGCCCTGTGCTTGCGCGCGTTATCTCGGTGGCGGGAAACAGCGCAGTGATGACCGCTTGCCCGGTAAAGTTTTCTGCCGCTCCGATCATCGCCGGCGTGCTGCCGTTTGTCCGGATTTCGATGCCCTGCGCTTGCACGGGCATGATTCCCGCCGCTGCTGTCAGGATTTTCTTCATTTTGGTCTCCTTAAGGTTTGCTCCCCTGCATTTGTGGGCTGAACGCAGTGCGGCGCTTACAGACGAAGCAGCGTCTTGATCGCCCGCCTCTCATCCATGGCGCGATAGCCCTCGGCGACATCGGCCAGTGGCAGGGTCAGGTCGAAGACCCTGCCGGGATTGATCTTGCGCTCCAGCACCAGATCCATCAGATGCGGAAGAAAACGGCGCACAGGCGCGGGGCCGCCGAGCAGGCTCTTCTGGGCGAAGAAGAGGCCCTGGCCGTCGAGCTGGACGCCATGCGGCACGCCGACGAAGCCGATCGAGCCGCCGGGGCGGGCGCAGTTGATCGCCTGCATCATGGATTCCTGCGTACCGACGCATTCCAGCACGGATTCCGCGCCGACGCCGCGGGTCAGATCCTTGATCCGCGCCACGCCGTCATCGCCGCGCTCCGAAATGATATCGGTGGCGCCGAATTCGAGCGCGAGATCCTGGCGCGTCTTGTGGCGGCTCATGGCGATGATGCGCTCAGCGCCCATCTGCTTGGCCGCGAGCACGCCCATCAGCCCGACCGCGCCGTCACCCACGACGACCGCGGTCGCGCCGGGCTCGACGCGCGCGGCGTCGGCGGCATACCAGCCGGTGCCAAGCACATCCGATGCCGCCAGCAGGCCCGGGATCAGGTCGTCCTCGGGCATGCCGGGGGTGGCGACCAGCGTGCCGTCGGCAAGCGGCACGCGCAGCATCGGCGCCTGCGCCCGGCTCATGAACTCGCGCTGCTCGCAGGACGAGGGGAAGCCGAAGCGGCAATGCGGGCAGGTGTTGTCGGAGGTGCAGAACGAGCCGACGACGAACTGGCCGGGCTTCACCGTTCTCACCGCGCTGCCCACTTCCACCACCACGCCGCAATATTCGTGGCCCATATGCATCGGTTCGTTCAGCGGCTGGAGCCCGCGATAGGGCCACAGGTCGGAGCCGCAGATGCAGGTGGCCGAGAGCTTGAGGATGGCGTCGGTGGGATGAAGGATTTCGGGCTCCGCCACTTCCTCGCAGCGGATGTCGCCGGCACCGTAAAGAACTGTTCCGAGCATGGTTTTCTCCTTGAGCCTATGTCAGGCGTTCTATGCGTATGTTGAAGCGTCCGCCGCGCAGCAGCGGCGCGATACCGCTGTCGACGCGGCCGAGCCGGATCAGGCCGCGCGAATACCGGTAGGGGCCATAAAAGAAGATGAGATTGCCCCAGGGCGCGTAGTAGGCGATGTCGCCGATGGCCTCGTTGTCGAACGGGCCGCTGCCCTCGATCCGCAATTTGCGCGGCAGGTAGCCGATCTTCTCGACGGATGCGTAGTCTTCCAGTGTCAGGTCGAGCGGCAGCATCGCGGCGAAATCCTGCGCGCTCAGATTGTCGAACAGGGAGGCCGTCAGGCGCATTGCGTCCACTTCAATAGCAATCCTCATCAACGGTCTCTCCTGTCCGTCCGTTCCGCCGGCTTGGCCTGGCGCGGCGGAGGGCGCGAACGCGGCTGCCAGTGCGGCGGCAACCGCGGTGCGGCGCGTCATGTGGCTGCGTGTCATGGCGCGTCCTTGCCATGATCATGGGCGGCTGCCGCCGCGGCCAGCGCGGATCCCACAAGCAGCACCGCGCCGAGTGCGAAGGGGCTTCGCCAGCCGAGCGTGTCCAGTAGCAGGCCGCCGCCCGCCACCCCGAGCGTGATGGCGAACTGGATGACGGCGACCTGCAAGCCGCCGCCGGCTTCGGCATCGTCGCGCAGCGCGCGGCTCAGCCAGGTGCCCCAGCCGACCGGCGCCGCGGTTCCGAAAAAGCCCCAGCCGACGAGCAACGCGGTGACGGCCACCGGCATCGATCCAAGCACGATCAATGCGACCGCCAACAGCGCCATGGCCAGCGGAATGATGATGACGATGCTGTAGAGCCGCGTCTTGAGCAGCCGGCCTATGGTCCAGGTGCCGGCGACGCCTGCTAGTCCCATCACGAGCAGGATCGCCGAGAGCGCCGAAACGCCGACACCGGTCACGGTTTCCAGGAAAGGCCTGAGATAGGTGAAGAGCGCGAACTGGCCCATGAAGAGCAACAGGATCGAGGTCATGCCGAGCGCGACCTGACGGCGCAGCAGCAACCGGAGGACATTGCCCGACGCCTTGCGGCCGCGTGGCGGCAGCGCAGGCAGGCTGAAGCTTTGCCAGACAAGGGCAAAGAGGGCCAGCGGCACCACGAGGAAGAACGCGCCGCGCCAGCCGACATAATCGCCGAGCAGGCTTCCGAGCGGCGCCGATATGGTTGCCGCGATGGCGTTGCCGGCGTTGATCATCGCCAAGCCCTCGGACACGGAGTCCTCCGGCACGAGGCGCATCACGATCGCGGTGGACATCGACCAGAAACCGCCGATGGCAATGCCGAGCAAGACGCGGCCGATCATCAGCACGGCATAGTTGGGCGCAAAGGTCACCACCAAGCCGGACACGGCGAGCAGCAGCGAGAACGACGTCAGCACCAGCTTGCGGTCGATATGCCGCGTCAGGCCGGCGATGAACAGGCTGGTGAGGACCGCGAAGATGCCGGAGACCGAGATCGCCTGTCCCGCCCGGCCTTCGGTGATGCCGAGCCCGTCGGCGATCGGCGTCAGCAAGCTGACCGGCATGAACTCGGAAGCGATGAGGACGGCGACGCAAAGCGTCATCGAGAACACCGCACCCCATGCTGCCCGAGGCTTCACCAGCCTGTCGTCGTAAGTCGTTTCCATCAGCCGTCACCACGCACAAAAAGCCGGCCGCCGGAAAACGCATCGGCGGCCTGTTCGCGACAGGAGATAGCGCCGGACTATTGGAATGATTAGCGGCTGAAAGTCGCTTGAACTTATCGATGCAGGCCATAAATAACGTCGGGCCGTATTCAGCGGGGCAGAAGGCCATGCGCGAAAACTTCAACGATCTTCTGTGGTTCCTGATGGTGGCCGAGGAGCGCAGTTTCACCAAGGCCGCCGCCAAGATCGGCATTACCCAATCGACCCTCAGCCACACCATCAAGCGGCTCGAAACGCGCCTGGGCCTGCGGCTGCTGGCGCGAACGACGCGCAGTGTCTCGACGACCGAGGCGGGGGAGCGGTTACGTCAATCCCTGGCGCCGCGCATCGTCGATATCGAAACCGACATCGCGGCGCTGACGGCCTATCGCGACAAACCCTCGGGGACCGTGCGCATCACCGTCTCCGATCATGCCCTCGAGCAGCTGGTCTGGCCGAAACTGCGGCCCGTCCTTGCCGACTATCCTGACATCAAGCTCGAATTCAGCCGGGACAACGGATTGCGCAACATTGTCGAGGATGGTTTCGATGCTGGCGTGCGGCTTGGCGAAAGCGTGGAGAAGGACATGATCGCCGTGCGCATCGGGCCGGACTGGCGGCTTGTTGCCGTAGGCTCGCCGGCCTACATCGCCGGACGTGGCGTGCCGAAGGCGCCGCAGGACCTGATCGGCCACAATTGCATCAACCTGCGCATGACCAGCGCCGGTGGCCTCTATGCCTGGGAATTCCAGAAGGCCGGCCAGGCTCTGCGCGTCCGCGTCGATGGCCAGCTCGTGTTCAACTCGACCCTGCCGATGGTCGACGCCGCCATTGCCGGCTACGGGCTTGCCTATGTGCCCGAGGATCTAGTCACGGCGCATGTTGCCGCCGGCCGGCTGCAGCTCGTGCTCGACGATTGGTCGCCGAAATTCGCCGGCTATTACCTATACTATCCAAGCAGTCGCCAGAACTCGCCGGCCTTCAAGGTCATTGTCGACGCGCTTCGAAAACACAGCCAATGATGGCCACCACACAGAAGCCGAGGACGGGGCTGAGCACAACCGGGAATGGGAGCGGCGGACCTCAGATGATGCCGTGCTTCTTCAGCAGCGCCTGCTCATCGCCCGACACCCATCCGAATATCTTCGGCTCGCCGAGTTTCCGGACAAGGTAGTGAACGTCGAAATCTATCTCGACGTCCGCTTGACCCTTGCGGGCATAGGTCGCGGTCCACGCAACATGGGCAACGCAATGATGCTCGTCGATCGGCGAGATGCCGATGTCGCGTGTCCGCATCTCTTTCGTTCCGATTGCCCGGTAGTGGGCATAGCCCTGAGCCATGACTTGCTTGAGTTGATCGTCGTTCTTTCCGGTCACGACGCCGGCAGGCGAGGCGGCTATGAACTCCGACGTGTAGAGCGACGCGGCCTCATCCATATCCATGCCGCCGCCAAGCGACTCCTTGAAAAACCGCTGATAGCGTTCAAAAAATCTCTTTACGCTCATCTCCATGATTTCCGCTCCGGTCGTGTCCTCGGATCAGCGCTGTTCCCGCACGCTCCGGAGGAAATGGATCATCGCGGCGTTGACCTCGTCCGGGCGTTCCTGCTGGGTCCAGTGCCCGCAGCCGGGCAGCATCAACTTGTCGCGGAGTTGCGGGACGAAATTTCCGAGATTGGCCAGCAGCTGATCCATTCCGGGGAAGGCGACAACCAGATCGCGGTCGCCTGCTATATAGAGGGCGGGGACCTTGATCCGCGCGCCCGCAAAGGGCGCCATCAGCTCCCAGTTCCGGTCGATGTTGCGGTACCAGTTGAGACCTCCCGCGAAACCGGTGCGCTGGAACTCGCCGGCGTAGAAATCGAGGTCGCCTTGGCTGAGCCAGGGCGGTAGGCCCGGCGGTGCCTCGACGGCTTGCAGGAAACCTCCATCATGTGGAACCATGCCGATTCCACCCGCGCTCGTGCCCGAGGCATCCCCCGATGCGGCGTAAAGCATGGCCCGCACCGTGGTCCGGGGGTCCCGCTCCAGCTCGGCTTCTGCAATGCCGGGTTGCTGGAAATAGAGCTGGTAGAATTGCGAGTCCGTCGTTCGCGGCATCACGCTGGTTGGGCGCACCTTGGCCCGCGGCCGGAACGGCACGCTGAGGCCGATGACGGCTTGGAATCGGTCCGGGCGCATCAGCGCCGCGTGCCAGGCGACGACGGCGCCCCAGTCGTGGCCGGCGATGATGGCGGTCGGCGCTTCGAGGGCGTCGAGAAGGCCCACCATGTCGCCGACCAGATGGAAGAGCGTATACTGTTCGACCGCCTCCGGCCGATCGCTCCTGCCATAGCCCCGCATGTCGGGGGCGACGGCGTGAAAGCCCGCCGCCGCGAGCGCACTCAATTGATGGCGCCAGGAATACCAGGATTCGGGAAAGCCGTGGCACAAGAGCACCAAAGGGCCATCGCCCTGCTCCGCGACGTTGAGGCGGATGCCGTTGGTCTCGACCATTCGCTGCGTCGGCTCGCTCACGGCTGCTTCTCACGCTCGTGTGTCAGTCTCTGTTTAACGGCTGGCGGCGGACGCCGCAACGAGTGGGTTGAGCGAACCGAATGCCTGTCTCGAAAGTCACGCATCTTTTGTCGCCGGTCTCAGGAATGATCGCGGCAATGAATATCCGAGATTTGGTCGGCGCCCGCTTTGCGGTTCCCGAACTTCTGCCCCAGCTTCAAACGCGATGAGCGCGCTTGCCTATTGTCATCCGGCTGTCATATGTCGGCACTACGAAGCCTTAGTTCTGGATTTATAGATACGTGGATAAAAAATCAGCTCTCCTCGCTTTGGCGGCACTCGGCCAGGATACAAGGCTCGAGGTCTTTCGCCTGCTTGTCCAGGCGGGCGCCGGGGGGACCCCCGCCGGCGAGGTCGCTTATCGCCTCGACATCGTGCAGAACACGATGTCGGCGCACCTCAAGGTTCTTGACCATGCCGGCCTCGTCCGCGCCGAGCGCGATGGTCGCACAATCCGCTATGTTGCCGACATGACCGGATTCCGCGATCTGCTCGCCTATCTCATGGAAGACTGCTGCAATGGCGCGCCGGAACTCTGTCGGCCCGTGATCCAGGCGGTCACCTGCAAGTGTTAGAAGGAGGCATCCGCCATGAGCGAGCCATACAACGTTCTTTTCCTCTGCACGGGCAATTCGGCAAGGTCGATCATCGCCGAGGCGATACTCAACCTTCCGAAAGCCGGCTGAGCAAGGAAAGTCTCATGAACGATCACGCTTTGAGCGCGGGCGGCGGCATTGGTTTCGTCGAGAAATACCTGACCGTGTGGGTGGCGCTGTGCATCCTCGCCGGCATCGCGCTCGGCCGTCTCATGCCAGGCGTCTTCCACGCCGTCGGCGAGGCCGAGATTGCCAAGGTCAACCTGCCGGTCGCGGCACTGATCTGGCTGATGATCGTGCCGATGCTGGTCAAGATCGACTTCGCCGCGCTCGGCCATGTGAAGGAGCATTGGCGCGGAATCGGTGTGACACTGTTCGTCAATTGGGCGGTGAAGCCGTTCTCGATGGCGGCGCTCGGCTGGCTGTTCATAGGGTATCTCTTTCGGCCTTATCTGCCGGCCGACCAGATCGACAGCTATATCGCCGGCCTTATCATCTTGGCGGCCGCGCCCTGCACGGCGATGGTCTTCGTGTGGTCGAACCTGACGAAAGGCGAACCGCATTTCACGCTGAGCCAGGTCGCACTTAACGACACCATCATGATCTTCGCCTTCGCGCCGATCGTCGGCTTGCTGCTCGGCCTCTCGGCCATCACCGTACCCTGGAATACCCTCGTCCTCTCCGTCGCGCTCTACATCGTCGTGCCGGTCATCGGCGCCCAACTCCTGCGTCGGCGGCTGCTCGCCGCGGGCCGCGAAGCCGCCTTGAAGCGATTTCTCGAGCGGCTTCAGCCGCTCTCGCTCATAGCCCTGCTTGCCACGCTTGTGCTGCTGTTCGGATTTCAGGGCGTGCAGATCCTGGCGCAGCCGCTGATCATCGCGCTGCTGGCCGTGCCGATCCTGATCCAGGTCTATTTCAATTCAGGGCTCGCTTACCTGCTCAACCGTGTCTCGGGCGAACAGCATTGCGTCGCCGGCCCCTCGGCCCTGATCGGCGCTTCGAATTTCTTCGAACTGGCGGTCGCCGCCGCCATCAGCCTGTTCGGCTTTCAGTCGGGGGCGGCGCTCGCCACCGTCGTCGGCGTGCTGATCGAAGTGCCGGTCATGCTCACCGTGGTCTGGATCGTGAACCGCTCCAAAGGCTGGTACGAGGGCGGCCGGGCAATGTCCCGTGTTGCCGAAAACATTAATGCTCGACCGTGATCGAAAAATTGCGAAATAGCCGTTGATCCTCAGCCGGCCGGGCAGCCTGCTGGTTGACTGCTTTGCAGGAAAAGCTCGGGATTGCCGCGCGACGCTCTCCCGTTAATTGCGCGGGGTATCCGTCTGCTTGACAGTCTGCCTACTAGAAGGTAGACAGATCGCATGAGCAACTTTTCAACGACATCTGACGAGATTTTGGCCTCTGCACAAAAGCTGATCATCGCCGGCGGATATAATGGATTCAGCTACGCAGACATCGCGGCCGTGGTCGGCATACGCAAGGCCAGCATCCACCACCACTTCCCCAGCAAGGTCGATCTGGTGCGTACGCTTGTGTCGCGTTACCGCGAGAACGCCGAAGCCGGCATGGCCGATCTCGAGCGCAGCGTGCCTGAACCGCTCGAACTCGTTCAGGCCTACGCGGGTTATTGGGCCAGATGCATCGAGGATGCAAGCATGCCGTTCTGCGTGTGTGCGCTGCTGGCAAGCGAACTTCCAGCGCTTCCGAACGAGGTCACCTCGGAGGTACGGGCATATTTTCAGTTTCTCTCGGCGTGGCTGACGTCGGTCATCGAACGCGGCGAACAGCAAGGCTCCCTGAAAATCTCTGGCCCGGCGCGGATAGAGGCAGAGGCGCTCATGGCCACTGTTCATGGCGCCATGCTATCGGCTCGGGCATACGGACAGCCTAGCGTCTTCGCTACAATTCTCGGCCCGACCCTGCGGAGGCTGAAGCCCGAATGATATCAGTGCCGGGCGGCTAAGCGACGGGTCGCCCCGACCAGAGCATCGATAAATGCGCCGCGGTAAACTACCAACTAGTAGGTAAAGGAATTCCCTATGTTTCACAAACTCCTCTCGGCTCTCTTGGTCGTCGGTATTCCGGCAAATTTAGCCGTCACGGCGCCCGCTCAGGCTCAAAGCCGGAAGGCCGAGCAGATCCACATCAGGGGCAGCGTGTTGACCTTCAGCGCTTCGACGCTGAAGGTCAACACGCGGGAAGGCGAGACTGTTGACGTGGCGCTGGCTGATGGCTGGAAGATCTCCGGCGTCGCTGCTGCGAAGGTGGCCGATATCAAGCCAGGCGACTTCGTCGGAATTGCCTCGCTGCCGAAGGACAAGGGCGGTGACGGCGCTCTGGAAGTCCTGATCTTCCCGCCCGCGCTGAAAGGCGCAGGTGAGGGAAGCTACGGGTGGGATCTGAAGCCTGACAGCAGCATGACCAACGCAACAGTCGCCGATACCGTCAAGGACGTCGACGGGCGCACCGTGACCGTTTCCTACCAAGGCAAGGAAAAGAAGATCGCGATCCCGGACGGCACCCCCGTCGTGACCCTCGCTCCGGCAACCCAGGATGATCTGATCCCGGGTGCCGTCGTCTTCATAGCAGGCGAGAAGGCCGCAAGCGGAACGATCGGTCATCAGGTCGTCGTTGGCAAAGATGGCGTGGTCCCGCCCATGTGAGCCAGGTCGCCGCTCGTTCGCAGGCTGTCGATCGTCACGGCGGCGCTGGCGAAAGATACGCTGAGCGGTTCGGCGCGGACGAACGCGACAGTGAAGGCCTACCGCTCGTCCGAAATGCCGGAGCATTTCCCATGCACCGGGAGCGGCGCATTCGCCGACGGCTGTGGGCTGCACCTGGCGCCGCCTCTCGGAGGAAGGCGGGCGGATAGTGAAGGCTATGAGGGTGAAACAGCCCTCTTTGACAAACGCCTCGGCCACCTGTGGTCGCCGAGGTGCATCGGAAAAACATTGAACCATACCCGAAGGATATCCAATGAGACGCGATGGCGTTGAAGTTGCTTCAAATGACCAGGACAAGTGGCTCAAGCTGTATTACCTCGCCCGTGCGGCCTTTTCCGTCGTCTGGGTCGTGGCCGCTTTGACGGTCGGCCGGCAGTCGGCGTCCATCGCGGCTGTCTTGCTTATTGCCTATCCTGCCTGGGATGCAGCCGCCAATTATGTCGATGCTTCCCGCAACGGCGGGCTTGCCGTCAATCCTACGCAAGCATTCAACGTTGCAGTCAGTTCGGTGGTCGCCCTTGCAGTCATCATGGCGCTGGCGATGAACATGAATTGGGTTCTCGGCGTTTTCGGCGCGTGGGCAATCTTCTCCGGCCTGCTGCAGCTCGGAACCGCAATTCGGCGCTGGAAAACCGCCGGAGGCCAATGGGCCATGATCTTGAGCGGAGGCCAATCGGCTGTCGCCGGCGCATTCTTCATCGCGCAAGCGCAGATGTCCGCACCGCCCTCGATCGCCAACATCGCAGGCTACGCTGGCTTCGGCGCCTTCTATTTCCTCGTCTCAGCCCTTTGGCTCACCGTCTCGCAATCGCGGCGCCGGAAAGTGGCATCCGTTCAAGTATGATCCACATTGTCGGTCTACTGCGTATCCCATCGTGGTCCGGCGATCGACATTCATGGCGGACCATTCGAGGTCTTCGCGCGCGACGGCGAGACCATTCCCCCTTCGGCCCGCTTCCTCGCCGACACCATCAATGTCGGTCCGGGCCAGCGCTATGATGTCGTCTGGACGGCGCGGCGACCCGGCAAATGGCTCATCCACTGCCACATTCCGCACCACACGACGAACAACAATGTCGAGCAAAAGGGCGGCGGCGGCTGATGGTCGTCATCGACGTCAGCTGACGCGGGCGCCGGAATTGGCGCTGTTGCGGCATCAGCGCCGCACTCGGCCCGGCGACGGCTGCCCAGAGGTTGGCCTCGACGCCGAGCGGCGCAGGCAGCCTCGGAACGCGTGCGGGCCCTGCACGTTGATCCCGAACCGCTCGTGGAGTGCTCCATGCCAGATTGGATCGGGACTTGGCGAAACCAATACGGCTCGACCGTCATCATCGAGGACGATGCGGAAGGCGCCATCCGCGGCACGTTCAGGACGGCGTTGGAAGACAGCAGTTTCTTTGGTCAGGAACTTCCGATCCATGGCGCTGCTTGCGGCGACGTAATCGGCTTCACGGCTGCGGGACAGGGCAAGGCCGGGCCTGCGGCCGTGAGCTACACCGGTATTCTGCGGGAAAGTAAGCTCGAGATGCTTTGGCATACCGTTGCAGGGCAGACCCTTACCGCATCGGCGGAAGGGGCGCCTGCCAGGATGGTCAGAGTTGGGGCATGGCGCGCCTTCGGGACCAGCCTGGATGTGTTCGAGCGCGTGGAATGACCCAGCCTCTCGGGCCGGCGTGGCTCCATCGGCGGCTACGGAAGGCCGCCAGGCCCGCATATGCGCGACTGAAGGCGGCCTGCCGATCCTGAGCGATTTCGGCGGCGCTGTGGTCGAGCCGACCGGAGGACGGATGGGATGGCGGAAGAAGGCAACGACGCGCGGGTAGTCCTGCAGTGCATGACAACCGAGCACTTCGTGCTGCAGACCGCCCGCGCGGCCACCATTCAGGAGGCGAATCAGCGCGCCAATCTGTTCCTCACGTCGGTCTCAAGCGCGGCGATCGCTCTGTCATTCGTGGCGCAGGTCACGAAAATGGGCACGCCGTTCGTGCTGTTCAGCCTGATCTTGCTGCCCTGCGTTTTCTTCATCGGCCTGGTCACCTTCGTCCGCGCCGTGCAGGTCGCCATTGAGGACATGGTGCACGCCCGTGGAATGGCGCGGATCCGGCACTACTACGTCGAAGTCGCGCCCGCCATGCAAAGCTACCTCGTTCATCCCACGCATGACGATCGCTCGGCGGTGCTCGTGGACAAGGGGCTCAGCCCATCGCCGTTGCAGTATTTCATGACCACGGCCGGAATGGTGAGCGTGATCAGCAGCGCCATCGCAGGTGTCTTTACGGGCATAGCCGCCACAGCGGCAGCCGGCGCCGGAATGGCTCTCGGTGTGGCAGCCGGGATGCTCGCCTTCGCTGCAAGCGTGTTCGTGCTGCGCAGCTACCACCTGCGGGCTTGGACGGCGGCCGAGCAAAGACTGACGGTTCTTTTCCCAGGCACGCGCGGGGAATGAAGCTCTGCGGAGCCAGGGATCGCTTGGCCGAGGTCCCATATACCATGCATGCCTTGTGACATCTTCTATTGCCGCGGCCCAAAGCCTCTATATGGCCGTAGCGGAACAATGGAGGCCGTTTCCTGCATGCCGCTTTTGAACAGCGGAAGGGCATTGAGCACCGAGCGAACCTCTTCCTCCGTTTCGGCCTCCATGAGAAGACAAGCGCCGCCCATGTCGCCGCGGTTCCAGATTTGTCGCACGGTGCTCGCCATGAAAAGTCGGCGAACGCCTTCGGCTTCGGCTTCCAGTCTCTCGGGCGTGTAGTCCGCGTCGTTGAAGCTTTCCGTCCGCCGACGTGTCAAGACCATGAACTGCATGTTCTTTCTCCTGTTGATGAAGGTAAGGCTTTCCGGTTTGTCCCGGTGGGTGCTTGATGCCTGTCATGGTTATTTAGCGACCATCGGCTGGAACAGGGCGGAAAGGATCGGTTTTCCAGTCTCGGCCGGCAACGTCGGCGCGAGAAAGACCGATGTCTTGCAATTGCGAGTCCGTGAGTTCCATCAGCATGCGGCGGCTCCGGCGCCTTTCCATACCGGCTTCGACCCAGACCAAGACCGCCGCGACGCGCGCCATCAGAATCTGTAGAGCCTCGACTCCACGCCGCTGCGGTGCACTCCTTGTTTCGGCCCGCTCCAAGGCGGCGCCGTTGACGACTGCGTCCATCGCATTTCTCCTTTTTTTCGCGACCGGTCGAACCCCGAGGCGAAGGCGGCGAATGAGCCCGCTGCTTTGGGGGTTCGGCGGCCGGAGCCGGTGTCTAACGGTTGCCGAAAAGGTCCCGGCGACGCTCGACCGCCTGATCCTGCGCGATGGCCGCATTGGAGCCCGCATTGAGCAGTTCGTAGGCTGCACTATGCGCGATCGAGGACGTGTGGGTGTTGTCGAGCTGTTCCCGGGCAATCGCATTGATGTCGGAACCGCCGACATTCGGGTTCTCGGCGAGTGCGGCGCCAGTGATGGCCAGGAACGCGGCGGTGGCAAGAGCGATCTTTTTCATGGAAATCTCCTAAGGTTGAGTTCTGGACTTGGGTTCAAGAACAGGTCCTTGCCTGTTCGCCAAGACGATGCATCTTGGGCCCACTCATGATAATCATCGAAGATTGGGAAGGATCATCCGCCAAGAGCGGATAATAGGATCATGAGCGGGTGCGCTGCCTCAGCGCTGACCCCTCCCGGATCGAGGATTTTGCCATGTCGGTGCTGGCAATCGCTCCGGCCCTTGCCCGCATGTGGCCGGCCAGAATATCAGAAGGGACATCAGCCCGCCGACTTTCCGGCGCGGACGGTGGACTGCTGTTCAGTACTTCAATTCCATCCATCTGCGGTGTTCGGCAAAGCGCTCGGCCAACAGATCGATGAAAGTCCTGACCTTGGCCGAGACATGGTGACGATGCGGATAGAACGCGTTGATCGCGAACTCGACTCCTGAATATTCCTCCAGCACCCGGACAAGGCGCCCGGCGCTCAGGTCGTCGGCCACGAGGAAGGGCGGCGGTATGAACAGACCGCGGCCGTCGAGAGCAAGGCGTCTGAGCGTCTCCTGGCTGTTGGTCAATAAGTTGCCATCGACGCGGACGGAAACGGGCTCGCCGTCGGGGTCCTCGAAACGCCATTCGTTACCGAAAGGATATGACGCATGGCGCATGCAATTGTGGCGTGCGAGGTCATCGGGCCGACGCGGTGTTCCATGGCGTTCGAAATAGCCGGGCGAACCGCAGACGATGTTGCGCCATGAGGTCAGCCGCCGGACGATCAGGCTTGAATCGGGAAGCGGCAGCGAACGCACGTCAAGGTCGAAGCCCTCCTCCACCATGTCGACCATTCTTTCGCCGACGGTGAGATCGACCGAAACAGCCGGATAAAGGTTGACGAATTCGGAAACGATCGGCGCCAGAAAACGGATGACGCTCATGCTGGAATGAAGGCGAAGCGTGCCTTGCGGCGTCGCCTGAAGTGCTCCCGCGACGCGGTCCGCCTCCTCCAGATCGGCGAGGATCTGCGAGGAACGCTGATAGTAAGCCTGGCCGATCTCGGTCAGGCTCACCTTGCGGGTGGTGCGATTGAGAAGCCGGACGCCGAGCCTTTCCTCCAGCGCCTGGACGTGGTTGCTGACCATCGTCGTCGACATGTTGAGGCGTCGGGCCGCCGCGGAAAAGCCGCCGCATTCCACAACGCGGCCAAACACCGTCAAGCTCGTGAGCCTGTCCATTTCGATTATCCGCTCTTAATGGATGATCCTTCCGTTCTTTCCTCGATTATCACATCAAGATTGCCGTTGCATCGTCCTTGCACCAATCGGCCACTCGGCCCGACCGTGAGAGGAGATTACGATGACCGTAAGCGTCAACCCCGCCACCTTGGAATACCCGGTTGAGGTAAAACCCGCGCGGCGGTCCCGCAAGACGATGATCAAACGCACCGTTATCGGGTTGGGTCTGGTGGCCGGCCTGACCGCGGCTGCGCTCTACGGCTATGACTATTGGACGGTCGGGCAGTATCTGCAATCAACCGACGATGCCTATGTCAAGGCCGACTATACGGCTGTCGCGCCGAAGATCTCGGGCCACATCGCCGAGGTGCTGGTCGAGGACAACACTCCCGTCAAGGCGGGCCAGGTTCTGGCCCGCATCGACGACCGCGACTTCAGGACCGCGCTCGACCAAGCGCAAGCCAATGTCGAAGCAGCCGAAGCGACGCTGCATAACCTCGACGCCCAGATCGGCCTGCAGCATTCGGTGGTCGAACAGCAAAAGGCCAACGTCGCCGCAACCGAGGCGAAGCTCAAATTCGCGCAGCAGGAGGGTGATCGCTATAAAACCTTGCTGAAAAGCGGCTACGGCACCAGCCAACGCGCCCAGCAAGCTGCGGCGTCCCTCGGCGAAAACGAAGCCCAACTGCGGCGGGATCGCGCCGCACTGGTTGCTGCCCGCAAAGCGATCGACGTGCTCACGACTGAGCGCGGCAAAGCGGAGGCCGAACGCGACAGCAGCCAGGCCGCCCTGCGTCAGGCGGAACTCAATCTCTCCTACACCACGATCACGGCACCCGTCGACGGCACCGTCGGGGCCCGTTCGCTTCGCGTCGGCCAGTATGTGCAGGCCGGCACGCTGCTCATGGCGGTGGTGCCGCTGAATGCGGTCTATGTCGTGGCCAATTTCAAGGAGACACAGCTTACCCATGTGCAGAGCGGACAGCCGGTCGAGATCGCCGTCGACGGCTTTCCCGGCGTGGCACTCAAGGGCCGCGTCGACAGTGTGTCGCCGGCCAGCGGTCTCGAGTTCGCGCTGCTGCCCCCGGATAACGCCACCGGCAATTTCACCAAGATCGTGCAGCGCATCCCGGTGAAGATCGCGATCAACGACGGCAGGCTCCTCGGCAAGCTGCGCGCCGGCATGTCGGCGGAACCGACGATCGACACGAAGGCAACCATCCTGGCCGAACGGGGTGAACCGGACAGCGGCCGCCGGATCATCGCCGGCTGGTAACTCGTAGCGGCTGCGCGAGGTTCTCCGGGACCTCGCATGGTGGCAGCCACGCCAGTGTCTCACGCGCGCTTCGTCAAACAGGGAATTCAGCCGTGCCCGCAACCCTCACCACCAACCCCACGCCTGCGCCGATGGCAGCCAAAGCATCGAGCCTGGCGCCGACCGATGCCTCTTCCGCCCCGCTCAAGACCTGGATCGCCGTCATTGGCTCGACGCTCGGCGCCTTCATGGCGGTCCTCAACATCCAGATCGTCAACGCATCGCTAGCCGACATTCAGGGCGCCATCGGCGCGGGCATCGATGACGGCGGCTGGATATCGACCGCCTACCTGGTGGCCGAGATCGTCGTCATTCCGCTCACCGGCTGGCTGTCGCGGGTCTTTTCCATCCGCGTCTATCTTCTGGCCAATGCAATCCTGTTTCTCGCCTTCTCGGTTGCCTGCGCCTTCGCGCAAAACCTTCAGCAGATGATTGTTCTGCGTGCTTTGCAGGGCTTTTGCGGCGGCGTGCTGATCCCGGTCGCCTTCACCATCACCATAACACTCCTGCCCAAGGCGAAGCAGCCGATCGGATTCGCCCTGTTCGCGCTGTCGGCGACCTTCGCACCGGCCATCGGACCGACAATCGGTGGCTATCTCACCGAGAACTGGGGCTGGCAGTTCATCTTCTATGTCAACTTGGTCCCCGGCGCGCTGATGGTCGGCATGCTGTGGATGTCCCTCGAAAGGGCGCCGATGCAGCTTTCGCTGCTGCGCCAGGGCGACTGGGCCGGGATCATCACCATGGCGATCGGGCTCGGCACCTTGCAGACTGTGCTCGAGGAGGGCAACAAGGACGATTGGTTCGGCTCGCCGTTCATCGTGCGGCTGTCCTTGATCGCCCTCGTCAGCCTCTCGCTTTTCCTGTGGATCGAGTTGAGAAGCGAAAGGCCCTTGCTTAACCTCAGACTGTTCGCCCGCTGGAATTTCGGTTTCTCAATCCTGGCCAGCTTCCTGCTCGGAATTGCGCTCTACGGGGCGGTGTTCATCCTGCCCGTCTATCTCGCGCGCATCCAGGGCTACAACGCCCAGCAGATCGGCATGGTGCTGGCCTGGACAGGCCTGCCGCAACTGGTGCTGATCCCGCTGGTGCCGCAGTTGATGAAGCGTTTCGACATGCGCATTATCGTCGCCTTCGGCTTTGC
Source organism: Mesorhizobium sp. B2-1-3 (assembly GCF_006442495.1). Lineage (NCBI taxonomy): Bacteria > Pseudomonadati > Pseudomonadota > Alphaproteobacteria > Hyphomicrobiales > Phyllobacteriaceae > Mesorhizobium > Mesorhizobium sp. B2-1-3. The sequence continues at coordinate 221,384 of NZ_VFWL01000001.1, read as the reverse complement.
GCTGTTCGCGGCGAGCAATTTCATGAACATCGAAATGACGGCGACCTACGCGTCGGAGCAGTTCTTTTGGCCGAATGTCGTCCGTGCCGTCGGTCAGGCCCTGGTCATGGTACCCCTGGCTGCGGTCGCTACGGCCGGCATCGAACAGGAGAACGCCGGCTCTGCCTCCGCATTGTTCAACATGATCCGGAATCTCGGCGGCGCCGTCGGCATCGCCATGCTGCAGACTTTTCTGACCAAGCGCGAGCAGTTCCACTCCAACGTGCTGGTGCGGTCGGTGTCGCTGTTCGAAGAGAGCACTCGCGCGCGCATCGAGCATCTGACCCGGTACTTCCTGGCGCATGGCGCCGGCGATCGCGCAGCCGCGATGCACAAGGCCGTCATCGCCATCGGACAGATGGTGCGCAAGCAGGCTTTCATCATGGCTTTCAGCGACGCGTTCTATCTGCTCGGAGCAGCCCTTGTCGTCGCGTTCTTCGCCACGCTGCTGTTGCGCAACCCGGGCCATATCGAGGCGGGTGGCGCGCACTGAAAGATCGGAAAGAAGAACTACAATGATTTCAATCCCGAACTACGCCAGCGCGGCCCCGGAATGTGAGTCTGTCACGTGCACCGCCAGGGAACTCAGCAAATTTTCGAATGCTTGGCAGAGACTGTGCCGTTCCAAGTAGGGCACTTTAGCCCATAGTGCGATTTTGGCACCGGCTGCCGCCGTCTTGCCAAAACCGGCTGAATTCCGAAAATCAAGCCAGTGGCGTCGCGCTGGAAACGCCTGGAAGTCTATTGATTTCAATAGGATAAAATGGCGCGCCCGAAGAGATTCGAACTCCTGACCCCCAGATTCGTAGTCTGGTGCTCTATCCAGCTGAGCTACGGGCGCGCATCAGGTCATGCTTTCCATGACCCCGCGATCCGATCCTCGAGGACCGGCCGCGAATGTGTGCAGTTCCCTAGCGACTGAATTCGCGAAAAGCAAGCCGATCCGGCAAAAGTTTTGTCGTCGATGCGTCATCCGCTGGATCCGGCCGGAAATCGGGTTGTTCGAAGCGGCATTCAGGGCGAAGGGGGCCGGACCGGTTTGCGGGCGAAACAGCGCCCAAGCCTGTCAGGCCGGGCGGCGCAGCCCGTTGCGGGCCTGGTCGAGCCGCACCGGCTGGTCGGGAATGGTGACGGCGAAGGTGGTGCGCCCGCCGATCGATTCGACCAGCTCCACCGTGCCGCCATGCGCGCGGATCAGTTCATGCGCGATCGCCAGACCAAGCCCGGTGCCGCCGCTGCGCGCAGAGCCGCGGAACGCCGCGAACAGGTTCTCGCGCGCCTTCGGCGGCAGGCCGGGACCGGTGTCGGTCACGACGATGCGGCTGACGCTGCCCATGCGCTCGGCCGAAACCGCCAGCCGGCGCACCACGGCGCTCTCCGTGTCCGCCGCCATCGCCTGCACGGCGTTGCGGCACAGATTGGTGAGCACGCGGAACAACTGGTCGGAATCGGCGTCCACCTCGAACGCCTTTTCGACCGCGTTGATGAACTCGATGCCTTCCTCGATGTCGAGCAGGCCGTGCACGTCCTCGACCAGCTGGCGCAGCCGCACGCGCCGGCGCGAAGGCGGCGGCTCCTGCGTACGGCCGTAATGAAGCACGCCTTCCGAGTAGGAGACCGCACGGTCGAGCGCACGCAGGAGCTTCGGCGCGAAGGCCTGCACGGTCGGATCCTTGACCTGGCGCAGGCGGTCCGAAATTAGCTGCGCCGAGGCCAGGATGTTGCGCATGTCGTGGTTGATCTTCGACACGGCGAGGCCGAGGTCGGCCAGGTGCTTCTGCTCGGTTAGCATCTTCTGCAGCCGCTCCTGCATCTGCGACAGCTCGCGCTCGGCCACCCCGATCTCATCGGCGCGGGCGGCGGGATGAATGATCCGGCTGGGGTCGTCGGGGGCCTGCGAGAAGGACAGCATGGAGCGCGTCATGTTGCGGATCGGTCCGATCATGATCAGGTCGATCGCGGCATAGACCAGCATGGCCGTGAACAGCGAGATCAGCAGCGAGACGAAGGCGACGTTGCGCGAATAGATAAGCATCGCCTTGCGCAGGCTGTAGTCCGGCATGATCAGCTCGAACTCCTTGTCGCTGTCGCCGACCGGCCCGAAGACGCGCAGCATCCGGTTGCCGCCGAAAAACAGCGTGTCGAGCGCGCCGGTCATGCCCTTGACCATGCCGACGCTGGCGAGGTCGATGTGCTCGTCGACCTGCGGCGGCATGTCGGCCACCACAAGTAGCCGCGACACGCCGCCGTCGCGCACCGCGATCGCCTTGGCGCCGATCGCCATAAGCACGTCGTTCTGCGCCGTGCGCGACAGCGAGGTCGGTTCGCCCTGCACCAGCACGATCGATACGGCCGCGGCGGTACTCAGCCGCTCCTTGAGCCAGGCCAGCCGGTAGCTGGCGATCCAGGGCAGGAAGATGAGCACTTCGGCCAAAAGCACGAAAACGATGGTCAACAGCAGCAGTTTTGTCGACAGGCCGCGCGACAAGGGTACGCTGCGGACGGCGGCTGGCGCTGGTCCTGTCCCTTCCTCGGCGTGCCTGGTTTCGCTCATGCGGTCCTGTCTTCACAATCGCTTGATCAGCCCAGATTAGGCGATTGCGGCTTTTTTGCCAATTTCCCCCTTGGTCGGAGAGATATAATTGCCGCCGAAAGTGCGCATCCCGGGCCCGGCGACACCGGCCCGGCACCGGCCGGCACCGGATTGACTTCCAAAACCCTTCTTTCTATAAGCCCGCTCACGCTCGGGCCATTCGTCCCGGCGCGGTTTCGATCGCGCCAAAGCCGGCCCGGCAAAGCTCCTGTTACAGAGTGACAGAATCAAGAAGGGCCGCACCCCGCGGTATTAAAACAAATGAAGCGTACCTACCAACCGTCCAAACTCGTCCGCAAACGCCGGCACGGTTTCCGTGCCCGCATGGCCACCAAGGGTGGTCGCGGCGTCGTCGCAGCTCGCCGCAACCGCGGCCGCAAGCGGCTCAGCGCCTGAGCGAGACAAGATCGTTGCCCGCAACCGGCAAGCCAGTGGGACAAAATCCCAAGCGGCTTCTGAAACGCGCGGAATTCCTGGCCGTCCGCCGTGGTGAAAAACGTCGCGGGCGGTTTTTCCTCGTCGAGGTCCTCGACCGCGGCGACGGCGGCGCGCCGCGCGTCGGCTACACCGTCACCAAGAAGGTCGGCAACGCGGTCGTGCGCAACCGCGTCAGGCGGCGGCTGAAAGAGGCCGTGCGCACCCATGCGGCCGATGACATGATGCCCGGCAATGATTATGTCATCGTCGGGCGCGATGATGCGCTCCGCGCCCCGTTCGGCCAGTTGAAGGTCGAACTCTCCCGCCGACTTCGCGGAACACGATAGGCCAAGGGCTCTCGATGGAAAACAACCGAAACTTCTTCATCACCATCGCGCTGTCGGTGCTGATCCTGACCCTGTGGCAGGTCTTCTACATGAACCCGCGCGTCGAACAGCAGCGCGAGGCGGCGCGCGTCGAGCAGCAGCGCGTGGAAGAGCAGAAGAAGGCGGCAGAGACAGCCAATCCGGGCGCGGCAACGCCGGCGCCGGCCGGCACCGCTCCCGGTGCCATCCCCAACGCGCCCGGCGGCGACACCGTCACCGCGGCCAGCCGCGACCAGGCGCTGGCGGCTTCGAAGCGCGTCAAGATCGACACGCCGAGCCTCGAAGGCTCGATCAACCTGACCGGCGCCCGTCTCGACGACCTCAAGCTCAAGCACTACACCGAAACCGTCGACAAGGATTCGCCCGAGATCGAACTGCTCAACCCTTCGGAGTTGCCCAGCGGCTACTTCGCCGAGATCGGCTTCGTCGGCAACGACAAGACGGGTACGGTACCGGGCGCGGATACGGTGTGGAACGTCGAAGGCAATCCGACGCTGACCCCGTCGACGCCGGTGACGCTGACTTACACCAGTGACAAGGGGCTGACCTTCAAGCGCACCTTCTCTGTGGACAGCGACTACATGTTCACCGTTTCCGACGAGGTGCGCAATTCGGGTTCGGCCCCGGTTACGCTGTCGAATTACGGCCGCGTCACGCGCTACGACAAGCCGGCAGTCGCCAGCACCTACGTGCTGCATGAAGGCCTGATCGGCTTCACCGGTGCGGAAGGCCTGCAGGAACACAAATACGCGTCCATCGAGAAGGACAAGGAAGTCAAGCCGGGCAAGTCGACGGACGGCTGGCTTGGCATCACCGACAAATACTGGGCGGTGACGGTGGTTCCGAGCGAGAAGCAGCCGTTCCAGCCGCGCTTCGGCTATTTCGTGGACGGCCGCCACCGCTACCAGTCCGACTTCCTCACCGACCCGATCAATGTCGAGGCCGGCCAGTCGGCAACCGTCGAGACCGAGGTCTTTGCTGGCGCCAAGGAAGTCGCCAAGATCAATGCCTATGCCGAAGACCGCCACATCAAGCGGTTCGACCTGCTGATCGACTGGGGTTGGTTCCACTTCATCACCAAGCCGATGTTCTGGCTCATCGACACGCTCTACAAATTCCTCGGCAATTTCGGCCTGGCGATCCTCGCCACCACCGTCATCGTCAAGGCCATCTTCTTCCCGCTCGCCAACAAGTCCTACGCGTCGATGGCGAACATGAAGAAGGTGCAGCCCAAGATGCTCGAGATCCGCGAGAAATACGCGGACGACAAGATGAAGCAGCAGCAGGCGATGATGGAGCTGTACAAGACCGAGAAGATCAATCCGCTCGCCGGCTGCTGGCCGGTGGCATTGCAGATCCCGGTCTTCTTCTCGCTCTACAAGGTGCTCTACATCACCATCGAGATGCGCCATGCGCCGTTCTTCGGCTGGATCCAGGATCTGGCCGCGCCCGATCCGACGTCGATCTTCAACCTGTTCGGCCTTGTTCCGATCACGCTTCCGCACATGCTGATGATCGGCGTCTGGCCGCTGATCATGGGCGTCACCATGTTCCTGCAGATGCGCATGAACCCGACGCCGCCGGATCCGACGCAGGCCGCCATCTTCACCTGGATGCCCGTCATCTTCACCTTCATGATGGCTGGGTTCCCGGCCGGGCTTGTCATCTACTGGGCCTGGAACAACACGCTGTCGATCCTCCAGCAAGGCGTGATCATGAAGCGCCAAGGCGCCAAGATCGAACTGTGGGACAATCTGCTGGCGCTGTTCCGCAAGAAACCGTCGCCAGCGGAATAAAGCCTCATTCTTCGCTAAAAGCCCGGTCGCCCGGGCTTTTTCTTGTGCGCCGGCATCGGTCCACGTCCGCCCGCGATGGGCGAAACTGCAAACGCGCGGCACCGTCCGATCCGGCAAATGCGCTTGTCCACCATCGAAGACTCGCTCCCGGGGCGATTGGTGCTATACGGCGGATTACGCTACTTTGACGAGGTGTGCGCCGACGCGGGACGCGTCCGCCAGCCAATTCCCGGACGAACCGCCATGACCGGACCCAATCCCGACATCAAGCACCCGATCCCGATGCACACGCGCGTCGGCTTCCTCAAGGCGCTGGTGAGCGCGCCCAACATCGAGATCGGCGACTTCACCTATTATGACGATCCGGAAGGGCCGGATAAATTCGCCGAGAAATGCGTGCTGCACCACTATTCCTTCATCGGCGACAGGCTGATCATCGGTAAGTTCTGCGCCATCGCCGAAGGTGCCCGCTTCATCATGAACGGCGCCAACCACGCCATGTCCGGTTTTTCGACCTATCCGTTCAACATTTTCGGCCATGGCTGGGAAAAGGGTTTCGACCCCGTCACATGGTCGAAGGAGGTGCGCGGCGACACGGTGGTCGGCAACGATGTCTGGATCGGCATGGAGGCAGTGATCCTGCCGGGGGTGCAAATCGGACATGGCGCCATCGTTGCGGCGAAGTCCGTGGTCACGCACGACGTGCGGCCCTATGCCATCGTCGCCGGCAACGCGGCCAAGGTCGTCAAGATGCGTTTCGACGACAGGACGATCCGGCGGCTGCTGGCGGTGGCTTGGTGGGATTGGCCGGTGGACAAGATCAGCCGCAACCTCGATGCCATCAGGGGCGCCGATATTTCTCTTCTGGAGACAGCAGCTTGAACGCTCAATACAGCACCACGATCGGCACGGACCTGTTTACCCGCGGGTGGATCTTCATCCGCGGTGTGCCCGCCATGAAGTTCCTGCCGCCGGAAGGGCCGCCGGAAATCGCCTTTGCCGGCCGCTCCAACGTCGGCAAGTCGTCGCTGATCAACGCTCTGGTCAACCAGAAGGGCCTGGCGCGCACCTCCAACACGCCAGGGCGCACGCAGGAACTCAATTATTTCGTGCCGGACGGATTTTCGGGGGAGGGCGCCGACCTGCCGCCAATGGCATTGGTCGACATGCCGGGCTACGGCTATGCCACCGCGCCCAAGGAAAAGGTCGACGATTGGACGAAGCTGGTCTTCGACTATCTCAAGGGCCGTGTCACGCTGAAGCGGGTTTATGTGCTGATCGACGCCCGCCACGGCATCAAAGCCAAGGACGACGAGGTGCTGTCGCTGCTCGACAAGGCGGCGGTTTCGTACCAGGTCGTGCTGACCAAGACCGACAAGATCAAGGCCGCCGGCGTGCCGCGGCTGATTGAGGAGACGCTTGCCAAGATCAAGAAGCGACCGGCGGCGTTTCCTTTCGTGCTGGCGACGTCATCGGAAAAGGCCGAGGGCCTGGAGGAGCTGCGCGCCGCGATCGTGCTCGCGGCCAATGGCGGCTAGCGGCACAAAAAGCCGGGTTAAGCCTTCGCCTCCAGGGCGATCATCTTGTGGCTTTCCTCCGCGGCAAGCATTTCGGTGCCATAGGCCTTCAGGAACATGTCGACGCCCGACCTGACGATATGGTCGATTTCGTCCTGGTTCGGAGCCTTGGCGCGATAGGCGAAGATGCACTGCCGGAAAAGACCGGCCAGGCAGAGTTCTGTGAACTGATAGGCGGCAAGGTCGACATCGTCGATCTTGAGCAGGCCACGGTCGATGGCGGCCTTGAGGAAGGTCACGACCTTGTCGTGGCCGCGTTTGGGGCCGCGTTCGTAAAACCGCGCGCCCATGTCGGGTATCCTGTCGGAGGCGCCGATCACCGTGCGCTGGGCCTGGATGACCTTGGCCGAGGTGATCTTCATGGACAGGACCTTGCCGAATTTCACCAGCGTCTCGCGCAGGTCGTCGGCACGGTCGAGCACGTCATACATGTTCTTGAAGATCGTGCCGCGCTCTTCCTCGATCAGCGCCTCGAACAGCTCTTCCTTGTTGGCGAAGTAGACATAGATGGTGCCTTTCGAAACGCCGGCTTCCCGCGTGATGTCGTTCATCGAGGCCGCCTCGAAGCCCTTGTCGATAAAGACCCGGCGGGCGCCATCGATGATCTGGCTGCGCTTGACCGGATCCTGTCCGGCTGCCGGGCGGCCGCGGCGCAAGCCGTCCAGCAGGTCGCCGCAATTGTCGTTTTCGACGTCGGGCGTTGTGTCGGCCATTAAAGTCACACCTCGAAAATAATTCGAACCAAGCGGTTCGATTGCCTCTTGATATGGTCCTCTTTAGGCGCTATGTCAACGGCCGGATCGAACCGAACGGTTCAGTATTATAACTTAGAGAGATGTCATGTCCTCGAACGCGCCGTCCACCGCCGAAGTCCGTCCTTTCCCCAACGCCAAGGTCGCCCCGGCGACGGAAGCACCGGAAGTTCCCGTCCACCCAGTCGCCGCGCCGCCTCTGGCGGAAACTCCGGCGAAGAAGAAGCGTTCCGTGCGCTCTTTCCTGCTGCCGATCATCGGCGTCGCACTGCTCGGCGCCGGCGCCTGGTACGGCTACGATTACTGGACCACCGGCCGTTTCATGATTTCGACCGACGACGCCTATGTCCAGGCCGACATGGCTTTCATTTCGCCCAAGATCTCCGGCTATGTCGATCAGGTCAAGGTCAGCGAGAACCAGCAGGTCAAGGCCGGCGATCCCCTGCTGACGGTCGATGACGGTGATTACAAAATAGCGGTCGCCCAGGCCGAGGCGCAGATCGCCACGCTGGCCAGGACGCTCGATCGCATCGATGCGCAGACCAAGGCGGCGCAGGCCTCCTTGCAGCAGGCGCAGGCCGCCAAGACCGCCGACCAGGCCGCGGCGGCCAATGCCGCGCGCGCCCAGCAGCGCGCCGCGCAACTGCTCAAGACCCATGTCGGTACGCAGGCGCAACTCGACGACGCCCAGACGGCGCTCGACCAGGCCAACGCCGCTCTCGTCGGCGCCGACGCGCAGATCGCCGCAGCACAAGCCAATATCGGCGTGCTGGAGGCGCAGCGCGCTGAATCGGCAAGCACGCTGGCATCCTTGCAGCTCAACCGCGACAAGGCCGCGCGCGACCTTTCCTTCACTGTGCTCAAGGCGCCCTATGACGGCGTCGTCGGCAACCGTTCCGTCGAGCAGGGCGACCTCGTGAGCCCCGGCCAGAAGCTCGCCGTCATCGTCCCGATGAACAAGCTCTACATCGTCGCCAACTTCAAGGAGACCCAGCTTGCCCGGCTGGTGCCCGGCGAAAAGGTCAGGATTTCGGTCGATGCCATCGACGGCGAGCCCATCGAGGGCACCGTCTCCTCGCTGGCGCCGGCCTCGGGTGCCGTGTTCTCGCTGCTGCCGCCGGAAAACGCCACCGGCAACTTCACCAAAGTGGTGCAGCGCGTCCCGGTCCGCATCGACGTGCCGGCCGATGCCCTGAAGAGCGGCAGGCTGCGCGCCGGCTTGAGCGTCGTTGTCGCCGTCGACAGCCGCACCGCGCCGGCCGCGACCAACTGAGCGCGCTCCGGGGAGCAACGCCATGGCTACCGCAACCCTGACCGCAGGAGCGCCGCCGGCGAGGCCGGCTGTGCCTGACACCATCTCGACGCGGCGCGTCATAGCCTTCCTGGCGATGGTGTTCGGCATGTTCATGGCCATCCTGGACATCCAGATCGTCTCGGCCTCGCTGGCCGAGATCCAGGCTGGCCTGAGCGCCAGTTCCGACGAGATCCCTTGGGTGCAGACGGCCTATCTGATTGCCGAGGTGGTCATGATCCCCCTGTCCGGCTTTCTCAGCCGGATGCTGTCGACGCGCGTTCTGTTCACAATTTCGGCGGCGGGTTTTACCGCCGCCAGCGCGCTCGCTGCGACCGCTACCAACATCGACCAGATGATCGTCTATCGCGCCATCCAGGGCTTTATCGGCGGCGGCATGATCCCCAGCGTCTTCGCGGCCGCCTTCACCATCTTCCCGCCGTCGCGCCGTGCCGTCGTGTCGCCGATGATCGGCCTGGTGGCCACCCTGGCGCCGACCATCGGCCCGACCGTCGGCGGCTATATCAGCCACGCAATGTCCTGGCACTGGCTGTTCCTCGTCAATGTCGTGCCTGGCATCCTGGTGACGACGGCGGCCTGGTCGCTGATCGACTTCGACAAGCCCAACCTCAAGCTGTTCTCGAAGTTCGACTGGTGGGGCCTTGCCGGCATGGCGGCGTTCCTCGGCTGCATGGAATATGTGCTGGAGGAAGGCCCGAACAATGATTGGCTGCAGGATCAGGCGGTGTTCATCTGTGCCGTCGTCATGACCTTCGGCGCGGTGCTGTTCTTCTGGCGGGTGTTCACCGCCGAGGAGCCGATCGTCGATCTCAAGGCGTTCAGCAATATCAACTTCGCCTTCGGCTCGCTGTTCTCCTTCGTGATCGGCATCGGCCTCTACGGCCTCACCTATCTCTACCCCGTGTTCCTCGGGCGCATCCGCGGCTACGATTCGATGATGATCGGCGAGGCGCTGTTCGTCAGCGGCCTGGCGATGTTCTTCACCGCGCCGGTCTCGGGCATCCTGTCGAACAAGATGGACCCGCGCCTGATGATGATGATCGGCTTCTTCGGCTTTGCCACCGGAACATGGTGGATGACGCACCTGACCGCCGACTGGGATTTCTACGAGCTGCTCATCCCGCAGATCCTGCGCGGCTGTTCGATGATGCTGTGCATGGTGCCGATCAACAACATCGCGCTCGGCACGCTGCCGCCCGAGCGGCTGAAGAATGCATCGGGCCTGTTCAACCTGACCCGCAATCTCGGCGGTGCCGTCGGCCTCGCCCTGATCAACACGGTGCTGATCGACCGCAACGCCTTCCACTATGCAAGGCTCTCCGAGCACGTGCAGTGGGGAAGTGCGGCCGCGCAGCAGAAGCTTCAGAACATGACGCTCAATTTCGAGCAGACCGCCGGCCTGGATGCGGCCAGCGCGGCGATCTCGAAATTGTCGGGCATGGTCCAGCAGCAGGCGGCGCTGCTGTCCTTCATGGACGTGTTCTACATGCTGACGGTGCTGTTCGCGACGCTTGGCCTGTTCACCATGATGATCAGCAAACCGGCGGCCGCCGGCGGTGGTGGCGGCGGGCACTGACACCAGGGCAATACCGGAGAAACGATTTGCGTCCTGAATCGCGCTGGAAGCAAGGAAACACGGGCAGCCGTTTCGGGAAGCTCCTCCAGTCCACGCCCGAAATGACTGACCGCTAAAAAACTCCGGGTCGCAAGCCCGGAGTTTTTTCATATCGCGGCCGCATGGTCTCAGGCGGTGGCGGGCTTGAAGCTCAGCGCCACGCCGTTGATGCAGTGACGCAGCCCGGTCGGCGGCGGGCCGTCGTCGAAGACATGGCCCAGATGGCCGCCGCAGCGGCGGCAGTGGACTTCGGTGCGAGTCATGCCGAGCGACCGGTCCTGCGTCTTGCCGACGGCGTTGGCGATCTCCTGCCAGAAACTCGGCCAGCCGGTGCCGGAATCGAACTTCGTCTCGGAGGAGTAAACCGGCAGGTCGCAGCCGGCGCAGGCGAAGACGCCCTTGCGGTGCTCGTTGAGCAATGGGCTGGTGCCGGGATATTCGGTGCCTTCCTTGCGCAGCACGTCGAAGGCCGCGGGAGACAGGATCGCGCGCCATTCGGCATCGGTCTTGGTGACTTCGAAGGTCTCCGCCGCACGTGCATCCTGCGATCCGCCCATGCGCAGCAGAGATGCCGTGCCGGCGACCACGCCGATGGCGGCGGCGCCGCTCAAGAGAAAGTCGCGACGGTTCATGGCCAATCCTCCTGCTATCTGTTTGCCACATTCAACGCTCGGCTGAAAATCAAAAGCCGTTGAGGGCCGAACGTTACCCGCACCAGCCTCCTGGATGGAGCCACAGTGCGGAGCGGACGCCTGCCGGCGCAACGCGTGTACGAAGTCGCGCACCGGCAGGAGAGCCTTGCTGCCTGTTCGCCGGCAGCGAGCCGTATGTTACATCTTCGGCAAAAGAACCTTGTCGATGACGTGGATGACGCCATTGGACTGCCTGACGTCGGCAATCGTCACATGGGCGACATTGCCGTTCTCGTCCGTGACGGTGACCTTGCCCTTATCGGCCTTGAGCGTCAGCTCGCAGCCGCCGGCGGTCTTGACTACATGCGCGCCGCCATCGGCCTTGGCCATCTTGGCGACGTCGGCGGCCATCGCTTTCGCCGCGATCACATGGCAGGTCAGGACCTTGGTCAGCTTGTCCTTGTTCTCGGGCTTGAGCAGCGTTTCGACCGTGCCGGCCGGAAGTGCTGCAAAGGCCTCGTTGGTGGGAGCGAAGACGGTGAAGGGCCCGGCGCCCTGCAGCGTGTCGACCAGGCCCGCTGCCTTGACGGCAGCGACCAGCGTCGTGTGGTCCTTCGAATTGACGGCGTTCTCGATGATGTTCTTCTTGGCGTACATGGGTGCGCCCCCGACCATCGGATTGGCGGCATAGGCGATGGTGCCGAGCGCTGAGAGGCCGATCGTACCGGCGAGCAAAAGGGTGGCGAATTTACGCATGATGTAAGTCTCCTCGGGTTGTTTTCCCCATCATTGGGAACGCGAGGAGATACGGGCCATGAAAAACTTAGTTTCGCTTTCTATGAAAGAATTCTTTTCTTCCGAATGAGGTCCAGTGATTTCGGTGGATAGGCTGATCCAACCGCGGGAATTTGGTCCGCGGTTATCCTTGCAAAAATAGACTTCACTATTTTGTAAGGCGACGGTCCGGGCGGGGAGCCATCAGATGCCCTTCAGGTCGCCTGCCGCGACCACCGGTCCCGTCGGCTGGCCGGTCGGCGAACCGCCTGAAGGCTCGAGGCTGACCGCCAGCACGGCGCCCTGCGCAAGTTTCTGCTGCACGGCCGGCGAAACCGCCACATGCGCAGCCTTCCCGGCCGGGATGACGCCCATCGAAACCGGCGCGTTCTTGCCCACGATCACCCACAGTTCGAAGTCCTTGCCGGAGGCCCGCTCACCGGAAACGTGCGACAGGCCGACTTCATGATGCGCCGCGTCATAGACGACGAGGTATCTGACGTCGCTGCCTTCGGCGGCCAGCGAGGCGACAAGCTGTGGTTGTTGGAGCGGCGGGTTGATGAAAGGCAAGGCGATGTAGATCGCCAGCGCCGCGATGGCGGCGGCGGCAAGGCCGCGCCAGAAGGCAAGGCTCGACCATAGGCCGGCGCGAGGCTGCGAGGCGAACAGCCGGCGATCGATCGCCTCCTTGACCCTGATCGGAGGTTCTGTCCCGGGATAGGCGACGGCCAAGGGCGAAAAATGGGCCTCCCAGGCATCGACAAGCCGAGCGAATGCGGCGTCGCCATCGATGCGGCGGGACGCGATCTGGCGTTCTTCCGCTGTCAGGACGCCAAGCACGTATTCGGCGGCGAACAGGTCGTCGCCTCCACGTTCCGGTCCGTCGTCGTCTACCAGCGTCATCTTTCCAGACACTCTCTGAGCTTCAGCAGGCTGCGTCGCAGCCAGGTTCGCATCGTGTTCAGCGGCACGCCGTGGCGCTCCGCCAGTTCGGCATAACTCTCGCCGTTCAGATAGGCGCCCCGGACAGCCGCTGCCCGGCCCTTTTCCAATTCCTCGAGACAACGGTGGATGCGCTCGGACTCGCCACCTGCCACGGTCATGGCCTCCGGTCCCGGCGCCGGATCGGCCACATCGAGCGCGGCATCGATGTAGGCGGCAGGTTCCCGCCGCGCCCTGATACGATCGATCGCATGGTTGCGCGCGATGGCCACCAGCCAGGAAATCGGGCTTAGATCCGAGACGGCGAAACGGTCCGCCTTCGTCCATATCTTGACGAAGACTTCCTGAAGCGCCTCTTCGGCATCTCCCCGGTCCTTCAATACACGAAGGCAGACACCGAAAAGTTTCGCGCTGGTCTGCCGGTACAGCAGATCGAACGAAGCCCGGTCCTTCATCGAAGTCCGGACAATCAGATTGCTGATCTCCTGTGGCGTCATGTCGGCAAATTAGGGGATTGCGATGTATTTGCAACGGCGCAAATTTCCGTGCACCCAAAGCTTTCCGCACCGCGCCGCACTCGTTCATCGCTCGATTGCCAACGGATTGGCCGCTGGTTACCTTGCCTGGATCGGGGGAGTGCGCATGTCGGTCGAACGAGTGCTGTGGGAAGAAGACGCCACCGGCCTTGCCACGTTGGTGCGCAAGGGCGAGGTTTCGCCGGTCGAACTGGTCGACGCGGCGATCGCGCGCGCCGAGGCCAGCCGGCCTGAAATCAATGCCACGGCCGAGACACTCTACGATGCGGCGCGCAGCCGGGCGAAGGGCATCGATCATTCCCTACCGCTGGCCGGCGTGCCCTTCGCCGTCAAGGATCTCGGCATCGCCATCAAGGGCGTGCCGTCGCATGGCGGCAGCCGCATCCCCGCCTGGATGCCCGAGGTCAGTTCGGTGCTGACCGAACGCTATCTCGCCGCCGGACTGATACCCATCGTCACCTCGACATCGCCCGAACACGGGCTGCGGCTGATGACCGAATCAAAAGCCTTCGGCATCACCCGCAATCCCTGGAACACCGGCCACACCAGCGGCGGCTCGTCCGGCGGCGCTGCGGCACTGGTCGCCGCCGGCGCCGTGCCGGTGGCGCATGCCTCCGATGGCGGCGGCTCGATCCGCGTGCCTTCTGCCTGCACCGGGCTGGTCGGCCTCAAGACCTCGCGCGGCCGCGTTCCGCTGTCGCCATCGGTGAGCGAAAGCTGGTACGGCATGGTGGTCGACCATGCCGTCACCCGCTCGGTGCGAGATTGCGCCCTGCTGCTTGACCTCACCCATGGCCCCGACCCGCTCGCGCCCTATGCCGCGCCGCCGCCGAAGGGTGCGTTCGCCGCGGCTGCCGCGCGCGATCCCGGCAAGCTCAAGCTCGCAATGTACCGGAACTCTCCGCTCGGCCTGCCGATTTCGGCCGAGACGCTGAATGCGCTCGATACCGCGGTGGCGCTCGCCCACGAGGGCGGCCACAGCGTCGAGGAAATCGATTTGCCCTCCATCGGTCGCGATTTCTTCGCCGATTTCTGCAGAACGGTTGCCTCGGCTGTCGCAGGCATGTTGCGGGCCGAGGCGGTGCGCGTCGGCCGCACCGTCACCGGCGACATCGAGCGCGCGACGCGGGTGCTCGGCCGACTGGGCGAAATGGTCTCGGCCGGCGAGACCTATGCCGGCTTGCAGCGGCTGCATGCCGCCTCGCGGCAACTGATTGCGGAGACGGCGCGTTACGACGCCGTGCTGATGCCTGTTATCGCCCACCCGCCGCTCGCTTGCGGTGCGATGGACCCGAAGGGTGCCGACGAGCTCATCGAGAATATGCTCGACAAGCTTCGCCTCACGGCGCTGCTCAGGATCGAACCGCTGTTCGGCCAGTTGATGGACAAGAGCCTGTGGTTCACTCACTGGCCGGCGATCCAGAATGTCAGCGGCCAGCCTTCCATCGCGCTCCCTGTTTACGTCACCGAAGCCGGCCTGCCGCTCGGCGTCCAGGCCGCGGGCCGCCCCGGTGACGAGGAGACGCTTTTGTCCCTGGCCGCGCAGATGGAGAAGATCTCCGGTTGGCTTGGCCGCAGGGCGCCGCTTATGGTGCCTTAAGTGATGACGAGGTCGTGAGCCGCCCGAATATGACAGCAAAGCCGTTTGCGGCCCGCGTCAATTCCCGCTAAGACGCCGCCGTCTTTACCTGATGCATGTCGCCAAAAATGCGCAGCGGTTTTGGGGCAACGACAGGCATGAAATCAAAAGCCAGGGAACCACGCCGATGACGGACATCGCCGCCACCGCCGAAATGCAGGCCGCCCTGCTGTCGCGGGCGCTGCCCTACATGCAGCGCTACGAGAACAAGACGGTGGTGGTGAAATATGGCGGCCACGCCATGGGCGACAGCGAACTCGGCAAAGCCTTCGCGCGCGACATCGCGCTGTTGAAACAGTCCGGCGTCAACCCGATCGTCGTCCATGGCGGCGGGCCGCAGATCGGCGCCATGCTCAACAAGATGGGCATTGAATCCAAATTCGAGGGCGGCCTGCGCGTCACCGACCAGAAGACGGTCGAGATCGTCGAGATGGTGCTGGCGGGCTCTATCAACAAGGAGATCGTCGCACTCATCAACGCCGAGGGCGAATGGGCGATCGGCCTGTGCGGCAAGGACGGCAACATGGTGTTCGCCGAAAAGGCGCGCAAGACCATGATCGACCCGGACTCCAACATCGAGCGCGTGCTCGATCTCGGCTTCGTCGGCGAGCCGGTCGAGGTCGACCGCACGCTGCTCGACCTTCTGGCGCGCTCCGAGATGATCCCGGTGCTGGCACCTGTGGCGCCCGGCCGCGATGGTCACACCTACAACATCAATGCCGATACCTTCGCCGGCGCCATCGCCGGCGCCTGCAAGGCCTCGCGTCTTCTGTTCCTCACCGATGTGCCGGGCGTGCTCGACAAGGACAAGAAGCTGATCGACGAGCTGACGGTCGCCGAGGCCAAGGCGCTGATCAAGGACGGCACGGTGTCGGGCGGCATGATCCCGAAGGTCGAGACCTGCATCGAGGCGATCGAGCGCGGCGTCGAAGGCGTCGTCATCCTCAACGGCAAGACGCCGCATTCGGTGCTGCTTGAACTGTTCACCGAGCACGGCGCCGGCACGCTGATCGTGCCCTGATATTTGTGGGCTGCCGCGCCCGGCGCTAGTCCGGCAGAGCGGCGATCGCCACGATCTCGATGACGAGATCGGGATGCGCAAGTGCGGCAACCCCGATTACCTCCGAGGGCGGCGGATTGTTGTAGCTGCAGTGTTTCGGGCAGTGCGCGGCAAAGAATTCGTCCATGACGTCTAGCCGGAAATTGGGGGAACTCAGAACGCCGCCGTCCGGAAACGGTCCTTTGACATATTGGGTGATCTTGACGAGATGCTCGAGCGAGCTGCCAAGCTCCTCCAGGTCCGATTTGATGGTCGTCAAAATGGAGCGCCATTGCGTCGCCGCGTCCCCGACAGCGCCACCTTTGCCCGTCGACGGGTCGTAATTTTCGGCCGTGCCCGTATTGCCGGCGAGAAAGACATAGCCCCTGGCGCCGCTGACGACGGTGCCTTTTCCCCAAGGCATCAGCCGGCCCTCTTTCGTCTTTTTATGGGTGACAAGCTGCATCTCTTCCTCCTGCCGGACACCTCTGCTTCCAGGAAGTAGCGCGCAGCCTGATAACGGCCAGCGTGAAAAAGTCAGGCGCGGTGCGAATGCATGGCCGCGAGCACGGCAGGTTTCCATGCCGTCCGTTCGAACACCACCGATTGCTCTTCCGCGTCTGTGGCGCGCTCCGGAAATCGGCCATCTTTCATCCGGCCATCGCGCGTCAGAAATCCCCAGACTCGCGGACCAGAGCCGCCGTCCATCTCCGTATACCAGCGCATGGAGAACGAGCTTCATGGCGGGACCGCTTCATGGGTGATCCGCCCATGCTGGCCGGCGCCATCACCGCCGCAGATGTCCGAGCGGCACGTGGCCGGGTCCCTTGATGTTCTGCAGCACGAGCTGCGTGTGGACGTCGCGCACACCGTCGAGCCGCATCAGCCGGTGCATGACGAAGGCGTTGAGTTCGTCGACCGACGGCACCATGACATGCAGCAGGAAGTCGTGGTCGCCGGTCATCGTCCAGCAGGATGATACCTCGTCCATGCGCTGGACCGCGGCGATGAAGCTCTCGGGCGAACCGTCGCTGTGGCTGACCAGCCGCACCTGGATGAACACCTCGACCGTCAGGCCGACGGCACGGCGGCTGAGCACGGCGGCAAAGCCCTTGATGATGCCGGCCTCCTGCAGCGCCTCGAAGCGCCGCGCGCAAGGTGTCGTCGACAGGCCGATCTCCTGCGCCAGTTCGGAGACCGGCTTGCGTCCGTCGCGCTGGAGGATATCGAGCATCTTGATCTCGAAATCGTCGAATTGAGGCATTTTCACTCCGCTATGGCATATTCCGAGTGGATGTTATCCAAAAATCCTCATTCCGGCCATCACCGAAACCGATTTGCCTCCGCAAGTCCGGTTAACTTCGGGCACATCCGGAATTCAAGATTGGCGAGGAGAAAACCATGACGACAATGAGCGTTGCCGAATATGCCCGCGACTGCGCGGCTCAAGGGTTGCGCGGCGACTACTCGGTCTGCCGTGCCGATTTCACCGTGGCGCAAGGCTATGACTACAGCGCCGAGGAACAGGCGGTCTGGCGCACACTGTGCGACCGCCAGACGAAACTGACGCGCAAGCTCGCCCACCATTCCTATCTCGACGGCGTCGACAAGCTCGGCCTGCTCGACCGCATCCCGGACTTCGACGAAGTCAGTGCCAAGTTGCGTAAGCTGACTGGCTGGGAGATCGTCGCCGTGCCAGGGCTCATCCCGGCCGCGCCCTTCTTCGACCATCTCGCCAGCCGCCGTTTCCCCGTCACCAACTGGCTGCGGACGCAGCAGGAGCTCGACTACATCGTCGAACCCGACATGTTCCATGATTTCTTCGGACATGTGCCTGTGCTGTCGCAGCCGGTCTTCGCCGACTTCATGCAGATGTATGGCCAGAAGGCCGGCGACATCATCGCGCTGGGCGGCGACGAAATGATCAGCCGGCTCTACTGGTACACGGCCGAATACGGCCTCATGCAGGAGAGTGGTCAGCCGCTGAAGGCCTTCGGCGCCGGCCTGATGTCATCCTTCACGGAGTTGCAGTTCGCGGTCGAAAGCAAGGATGCGCACCATGCGCCTTTCGACCTGGAAACGGTGATGCGCACGGGCTACGAAATCGACAAGTTCCAGCGCGTCTATTTCGTGCTGCCGTCCTTCGACGCGCTGCGCGACACATTCCAGACCGCCGATTTCGCGGCGATCGTCGCTCGCCGCATGGGCGAGCCCGCACTCGACCCGGCGACTGTGTAGCCGGATTTGGATGGGCAGGGGCGAGCGAAACCTCGCCCTTCCTACAGTGCGGCATAGATGTTGCGATTGAACTTCGTCTCCATCACCACATGCGATGCGGTTTTGACGATGCCGCTGATTTCATTCAGCGCATTCACTTCCCGGTTCAGCTTCTCGAGCGTCTCGGCCGCGACATGGATGATCAGGTCCCACTCGCCGGCTATGGCATAGACCGCCTGGATCGAAGGCATCGCCTTGATCTTCCTGGAGACGTCCGGGTAGCTCTTGTTGTTCAGGGCGGCGAAGGTGAAACAGTGGACGGAATTCTGCGCCGCCTCCTTGGTCAGCCGCACCGCGTAGCCTTCGATGACCCCGCCCGCCTCGAGCTTTTGTATGCGCTCCTGCAAGGCAGTCCGGGATACGCCGAGCTGACGCGCCAGTGATGCGACCGGCTCACGCGCGTTCTTCTGCATCAGCGCGAGCAGCTGGCGATCTTTTTCGGTCAATTCCACAATCAATCCTCTCCTTCGATCCGCCCTGGAACCCGTCCAATCGCTCGGCGCGATCCTATCGGCTGAACCACCGCCGCGACAATCCTCAGGAACCGCCGGTGCAGGCTGCGCAAGGCGCAAATATCCGGCATTTTGCCGCCTCACGGCACGTAATGACTGCATGGCTGCCATTATCCGGCATTTCGCCGGGTGGAACCCTGCTTTTCGCGACCTGAGTGTCAACTGTCACAAACGCCAGTCCATGAGGGGGAACAGCTTCGGCTGCGATGGACGCAAATCGACACCGAGCCGCGTTGGACTTGCATCCGCAAGCCGAACGCCACGGTACGCCGCGGAGACGTCGCGGACGAGGCCGATCGAAACAACCACTGGTGCCCGACGCAGGTACCGTCATTTCAGCTGCATCCATAAGGGAGGATAACTTTGAAGAAACTGCTCGATTTCGCCATTCTTGCCGTCGCGACATTCGCGATCACGACGGCGGCCATGGCCGGAGAAACTTTGGATCGCGTCACGTCGAAGAAGGCGATGGTCGTCGCCACCAACGCCGCCTGGCCGCCGCAAAGCTTTCTCAATGACAGCAACGAGCTCGCCGGCTTCGACATCGATGTCTCGCGCGAGATCGGCAAACGGCTGGGGGTCGAGGTCTCGTTCGAGACGCCCGACTGGGCGACCCTGACCGGCGGCCGCTGGCAAGGGCGCTACGACCTCGGCGTCGGCTCGGTCACGCCGACCAAGGCCCGTTCCAAGGTGATCGATTTTGTCGGCATCTATTACTACAGTCCCTATGTCTACGTCGTGCACAAGGACAGCACCGCGAAGTCGGTCGCCGATCTCAACGGCAAGGTGATCGGCGTCGAGACGGCCACCACCTCGGAGGATTTCATCCGCCGCAAGCTTGAGATCGACGCGCCCGGCCTGCCTCCCGTCGAATACAAGCTGGAGCCCGGCGAGATCCGCACCTTCGCCGATTCCATGCTTCCCTTCGATGACCTGCGGCTTGGCGACGGCGTTCGCCTGAATGCCGTGATCGCTCCGGAGCAGACGGCGCAGAACGCCATCAAGAACGGCTATCCCGTGAAGATCCTCGAAGGGGAATATGCCTTCCGGGAACCGCTCGTCGTCATTGCCGAGAAGAACGATCCCGAGTGGACCGCAAAGGTTTCGGGCATCATCGCCGAGCTGAAGAAGGACGGCACGCTCGCCGCGCTGACCACGAAATGGTACGGCAAGGACTACAGCGCCAAATGACGTTGGATTGCCCGCCGGCCGCCGCTCGGCGACCGGCGGGCATCACGCGTCAGATGCCGGAGCGGTGCAGCGTTTGAAACAATCGCCACCCCTCTCTAACCTTTGTTCTTGCGCAATTCTCCAGGGAAAAGCGCTACGCGCTTTTCCTGACTCTGAGCGGGATGCAGTTGAAAGTCGCCGATGGCCTATCCGGACACCTATTACGCCCGCACCATGATCGACCGGAAGATCAGGCCCCCGCTCCGCGGCGAGGCGCACTGTGACGTGGCCGTCGTCGGCGGGGGACTGGCCGGCCTGACCACGGCGCTGCAGCTGTCGCGTTCCGGGCTGCGCGTCGCCGTGCTGGAGGCCCAGGTCGTCGGTTTCGGCGCCTCCGGCCGCAATGGCGGCTTCGTCACGCCTGGCTTCGCCACCGGCGGCGACACCATTGCCGCACGCGTCGGCAAGGAGGCCGCGCGGCAACTGCACCGGCTGTCGATCGAGGGCGTCGAGTTCGTGCGTCATACCATCGAGGCTCTCGACATATCGGCCGCCATGCCGCGCGAGGGGCTGGTCAGCGTCCTGCGCTACGACGATGGCGACGCGCTCAAGGCCTATGCCGACCAGACGGCGCGCGACCACGGATACGAGCTTCAATATCTGCGCAGAGAAGACGTCCGTTCGGTGCTTAAATCGGCTCGCTACTATCAGGGCCTGCGCGACCCGAAAGCCTTTCACATCCATCCGCTTAATTATCTGCGTTCCGTGGCCGATGAGATCGAGCGGCTTGGCGGCAGCATCCATGAGAGCTCCGAAGTCGTGCAATGTGATCTGTCGGGGCCGCAAAAGATGCTGCGCACGCGAGAGGGCACGCTTCGGGCAACTCGCGTCGTGCTGGCTACCGGCGGCTACACCGGCCCGGTATTCACCCAGCTCCACCGCGCCTTCCTGCCCATCGCGACCTATGTGATGGTTTCCGAGCCGGCGCCGCGCCTGATCGCGCAAGCCGTTGCGACCACGGACGCGGTCGGCGACAACCGGCGGGCCGGCGACTACTATCGGCTGGTCGATGGCGGCAATCGCCTTTTGTGGGGCGGGCGCATCACCACGCGCGCCGCTTCCGCCTACGCGCTGGCGCGCGAGTTGCGCCGCGAGATGATCGGTACCTATCCGCAGCTTGCGGACCTCAAGACCGAACTGGCCTGGTCCGGATTGATGTCCTATGCCCGTCACCTGATGCCCCAGATCGGCGAATTGCAGCCGGGCGTCTGGTATTGCACGGCTTTCGGCGGCCATGGTCTCAACACCACGGCCATCGCCGGAAAAGTCGTTGCGGAAGGCATTCTGGGCGTTTCGGACCGGTACCGGCAGTTCGCGCCATTCGGATTGAGCTGGGCCGGCGGCGCCGCCGGCCTGGCGGCCGCGCAGCTCACCTACTGGAAATTGCAGGCGCAGGACTGGTGGCGAGAACGTCATGCCGCCACGAAAGACAAGGTGACGGCATGATCGGCAGGCTGATGCTCTTCTATCCGGGGATCACCCGCCGCGCAGCGGCGGCGCTCGTGCTGGCGCTGTTGGCCGCCGGCCTTTACGCGATGGGCATCAAGTCAAGCTGGATCGGCTCGGTGATTCCAGTTGCATCCGGCTGGCTGCAGGCCAACCCTGCCCTGTCGCGCGCGCTTTCCGCGGTGCTGATCGCGCTCGTTGTGCTGGTGAATTGCAAGCTGCTGCTGCTTTTGCCCCGACGGCAGCAGATCGTCGGCGTCTGGATCGAACTGTTCGTGCTCCTGATGCTGTTCTTCTATTCCTTCGACCTGTCGCTTGCCTTCATCGCCAGGAAGATCGGCTTCCTGATCACCCAGGGCGTCACCACCACGCTCTACATTTCGGCGATCTCGATCCTGATCGCGACAGCCATCGCACTTGTCGGCGCGATCGCCAAACTGACCGGAAACGGCATTGTGTACGGGCTGGCCACTTTCTACACCTCGTTGTTCCGCGGCCTTCCTTTGCTGATGCAGATCTACATCATCTATCTCGGCCTGCCGCAGGTCGGTTACGTGATCGGCGCGGTGCCGGCCGGCATTCTGGCGTTGTCGCTGTGTTATGGCGCCTACATGACCGAGATCTTCCGCGCCGGCATCGAAAGCATTCCGCGCGGACAGAGCGAAGGCGCCACTGCGCTTGGACTGAGCCCCGGCCAGACCATGGCGCTGGTCATCCTGCCGCAGGCCATGCGCGTCATCATCCCGCCGACCGGCAACCAGTTCATCGCCATGCTGAAGGACTCGTCCCTCGTGTCGGTCGTCGGCGTCTGGGAGATCATGTATCTCGCCCGCACCATGGGCCAGACGGAGTTCCGCCATATCGAGATGCTGATCACCGCCTCGATGATCTACTGGATCCTGTCGATCACGCTGGAGTTCGGCCAGGCCTATCTCGAACGGCGTTTTGGCCGGTCGGAGCGGCGGGCGTAGGACAATTCCAGGAAAGCTGCGTCGCCGCCGTGCCGGTGCGCATCTCCACGGCTTTTAAGCCGCTCCGGCGGCCGCGCCATTATGTGACGCGGCTTTGCCGGGATGAGATGATTTAGTGGGGACTGCGGAACCCTCAGGCGGCGACCACCTTGCCGAGATGCTCGCCGAGCCGGCAGGCCAACGCCGTGATCGTCGTCGTCGGGTTGCATTGGCCCGAGGTGCAGAACACCGAGGAGCCGCCGACATAGAGATTGTCCATGCCGTGCACCTTGCAATTGGCATCCACGACGCTCGTGGCGACATCGGTGCCCATGCGCGTGCCTCCCATGTGGTGGTGGCCGGCCGTCTCCTCGTCCGTCGGGTAGTCGCCGCCGTTCGAAATCCAGTCGGCTATACGCACCCGGCCCAGATTCTTCTGGGCTAGCGTCGTCCCGAAAAGCCTCAGCCCTTCGAGCAGCGTGCGGCGTTCCAGGTCCGATTTCTTCCAGTGCAGCTCGATGCGCGGCACGCCGGCGTGGTCGACCACGGTCTTCGACAGCTCGACCCGGTTCGAGGCCAGCGGCGCCTGCTCCCAGGCGACATAGAGCTGGGCCGCGCAGCGCAGGTTCTGGTTGAGCCTGCCCGATAGCCACTCCGCCATGTTGGGCGCCGTACAGGCGAGATCCGCGATCAGGTCCTTGACGCCGGGATAGGGCGTCTCGATCAGCCTGATGCCGAAATTCATGATCCGCAGCCGCTCCATCGCGGCCGGCATCGGCGAGAAGAAGGCCTCGTTCACCGCATCGACCTCGAATGCGCCATAGTCGGCCAGGATGGCGTTGCCGCCCTGGAAGGTCGGGTGTTCCATCCAGTAGCGGCCAAGTGCCGTCGCGTTCGGCACGACGCCGCCATTGGAGCGCTGGTTCGACCATAAAAGCAGCCGCGAATTCTCCAGCCCCCCGGTACTGACGATAAAATAATCGGCGCTGAAGAAGCCGGCATCCTGCCCCTGCGACCACAGCCTGGCGCCCGTCACGCGTCTGCCGTCGCCGGCAAGCTCGGTGGCACAAGTGTTGAGCACGACAGCGATGTTCCTGCTCTTGTCGAGCTCGTCGGCGTATTTTTCAGCGAAGCGCACCGCACCGCTCTTGATCAGCTGCACCCAGCGGATGTCGTCCGAGATCGGCGCGTCCGGCCGGAAATCCGGCAGTTCCAGGATGTCGCGCACTTCGCCCAGATACGGTTCGATGTCGCTGCGCCGGATCGGCCAGCCCGTGTCCGGCACCCACGCCTTCGGCTCGAAATCCTGTTTGTCGAGCACGCGGCACCAGCCGGCCCAGTGGTTCGAGCTGCCGCCCATGAACCGCAGCCGGGTGATATCGAGATCGAAATAGAAATCGCCGACCGTGGTGCCGCGGTAGAAATCCTGCGAGGTGTCGCTGAACTCCCTGCCGCCGGCCTCCAGCACCACGACCGGTATGCCGGCGGCACCGAGCTTTCTGGCGATCGTGGTGCCGGCCGGGCCGGAGCCGAGAACGCAGACCCTAGGCGTGAAATTCGCGGCGCGAAACGCCTCATAACTGTCGAAGATCATGCCAGGTCGCTCCGCTTCAGGATCCAGCCATTGACCTCGACGATCTCATCGGGGGCGGCTTCGGAAGAACCCGCATCGGGCAATTTGCGGAACAGCGACAGGGCAGGCACCGCGATCAGCGTCTGCATGATCATTCGGCGCGATATCTTCTTGATAAGGAAACTCATGACAGGTCTCTCGACGGGGTCTCTATCCAGGCATGTTCTCTGAACATCCAGGCATGTTCCCTGAACGGCACATGCTTCATCATCGAAGCCAGAAGCGTGCCAAAACTGGTTGCAAGCCGGAACAATGCGCAGCCGAGTGCAAACAGGGTTAGAGACTCCTTAACAAGCCGATATGCTGGATCAGCCCGTTCAGGCCGCCTCGGAGATGTCGGTGTCGAGGATCACCAGGTTGCGTCCCCGATGTTTGGCCTGGTAGAGGCGCCGGTCGGCGGCCCGCATCAGCTCCGACACGCTGGCGCTTTCGTCGCAGAGGGTTCCGCCGATGCTGACGGTCAGCGGAATGGTCCGCTCGTCCACGGGCCGGAAGCGGATCAGCTCGACTTCGCGGCGGATGTGCTCGGCGACGCGCTTGGCTTCCCGTTCCGTGGCTCCGACCAGCAATGCGCCGAACTCCTCGCCGCCGATGCGGCCGAGGACGTCGCCGTCGCGCACCCCGCGCTTGATCGCGCTGGCGATCAGGAGCAGCGCGTCGTCGCCGGTCAGATGGCCGAAGCTGTCATTGATCATCTTGAAATGGTCGGCATCGATGATCAGCAAGGCGCCGCGATCGGGCTTGTGCCGGGAGCCGTTGAGCACGGCAAAGAAGCTTTCCCGGTTGAGCATGCCCGTCATGTCGTCGCGGCTGGCCTTTTCCGCCAGCCGGCGATGCGCTGCGGCAAGCTGGGCGTGCGTGCGGGCAAGGTCGCGATGCGCCGACTTCAGCCTGTCGCTGTGCCAGAACGTGCTTGCGCAGGCCGCCCATGCAAGAACCAGCGGACACAATGTCGAGGTCAGCCAGATCATGCGGTTGACCGGGAATCCCATGGCGGGGACGATGATCAGGGTCAGAAGGAGCGAAACCGCGACGGAGACGAAAGCAATGGTGGCGGACTTCAGAATTATACTGCTCATCGCTGGCTCCCACTGGACCGCCTCTGTGCCAGCAAGCCCTGAAGGCCACCTTTCCAGGATGCCTAAAATTTGAACGGTGAGACTGTTCTGCCACTTTCGGCGCGTAGAAGTTGTGGATAAAGCCCCTTCAAGATCGTCCGTTTCGTGCCATAAGGGGCGCATGGCTACACACCCCGACCCCGCTCGCTTCGCCCATGTCACCGACTGGGTGTTCGACCTGGACAACACGCTCTATCCGCATCATTCGAATCTGTTCTCGCAGATCGACGTCAAGATGACCGCCTATGTCGGGGAACTGCTGTCGCTGCCGCGCGAGGACGCGCGCAAGCTGCAAAAGGAACTTTATCGGGAATATGGCACGACACTGAACGGGCTGATGACGCGCCATGGCATAGACCCCGACGATTTCCTCGAGAAGGTCCACGACATCGACTATTCCTGGCTGGTGCCGGATCCCGTCCTCGGCACCGCCATTCGCCAGCTTCCCGGCCGCAAGTTCATCTTCACCAACGGCGACCGCAGGCATGCCGAGCGCACTGCGCGCCAGCTTGGCATCCTTGATCATTTCGACGACATCTTCGATATCGTCGCCGCCGGGCTCAACCCCAAGCCTGCGCGCCAGACCTACGAGAAATTCGCCGAACTTCACGCCGTCACCGGCCATAATGCGGTGATGTTCGAGGATCTCGCGCGCAACCTGTCCGTGCCGAAGTCACTGGGCATGACGACGGTCCTGGTGGTGCCGCGCAATTTCGAGCCGACATTCTCCGAAATCTGGGAGCGCGATCCGGCGCAGGAAGATGATGTCGACTTCGTCACCGACGATTTGGCCGGGTTTCTGACGGAGATAGTCGTGGGGATAAGGCAGTAGGGCAGTAGGGCAGTAGGGCAGTAGGGCAGTAGGGCAGTAGGAAGATGAGGGGCGCTCTCAGCCCTTGATTCTAGATATACTGCCTTACTGCCCTACTCCCTTACTCCCCTAACTTATAGAACCGGCTGACGATGCCCCAGGCCTCGTCGGCGGTGTCGACGAAATCGATGATGTCCTGGTCGCCGGGACTGATCGTGCCTTGCTCGGCGAGGAAGTCGAGATCGATCGCCCGTTTCCAGAAGGATTTGCCGAACAGGATCACCGGCACGCGCTCCATGCGCCCGGTCTGGATCAGCGTCAGCGTCTCGAAGAATTCGTCCATCGTGCCGAAGCCGCCGGGAAACACCGCGACGGCCTTCGCGCGCATGACGAAATGCATCTTGCGGATGGCGAAATAGTGGAAGTTGAAACAGAGTTCCGGCGTCACATAGGCATTGGGCGCCTGCTCGTGCGGCAGAACGATGTTAAGGCCGATAGAGGGCGCGCCGACATCGTCGGCGCCGCGATTGCCCGCTTCCATCACGCCGGGCCCGCCGCCGGTCACCACGACATATTCGCGGTAGTATGAACTGGCCGATTGCTGCGAGCAGAGGCGGGCGAATTTGCGCGCCTCCTCGTAATATTTGCTGTTTTCCTCGAGGTTCTTCTTCTGCGTCTCGTTTTTGGCCGCCCAGGCCTCGCCGCCGGGTTCAGGCAGCCGCGCGCCCCCGAACAGGACCACGGTCGAGCGGATACCGCGCTCGGCCAGGATCATCTCCGGCTTCAGGAGTTCGAGCTGCAGCCTGACCGCGCGCAGTTCGCGCCGCGTCATGAAGTCGGGATCGTTCCACGCCAGGCGGTAGGTCTCGGCGCGCGTCTGCGGCGTGTCCGGCACGCTCCTGGCCCGCTCCAGATCCTCGTCCGAATGCGGCAGCGGCGTCCAGCCCGCCTTTTCCATGGGTGTCATGATGTCAGGTCCGTCCATTTCATTCACTTGCGCCGTCCCATGGCGCAGTCGCGATTGACCCCTACTCTGCCTTCACATAGGGTCCGCGCGATTTTCAAAACAGGTTAAGGCTCAGCCCCTTAACAGCCTGGTAATGGAGCGAATTCATGTCGAAGCCGGATCTGGCGAGCCTCGAAAAGACCATCGACAAGGCCTTCGAGGAACGTGACGCGATTTCGACGGCGACCAGAGGCGAGACACGCGACGCCATCCAGTCGGCGCTCGATCTGCTCGACCGCGGCACCGCCCGCGTTGCCGAGCGCCAGGCCGATGGCCAGTGGCATGTCAACCAATGGCTGAAGAAAGCCGTCCTTTTGTCCTTCCGGCTGAACCCGATGGAGATCATCAAGGGCGGTCCCGGCCAGGCCGTGTGGTGGGACAAGGTGCCGTCGAAGTTCGACGGCTGGAGCGCCGTCGATTTCGAGAAGGCCGGTTTCCGCGCCGTGCCGTCGTCGATCGTGCGCCGCTCGGCCTATGTCGCGCCGGGCGCCGTGCTGATGCCGTCCTTCGTCAATGTCGGCGCCTATGTCGATTCGGGCACCATGGTCGATACCTGGGCTTCGGTGGGCTCCTGCGCCCAGATCGGCAAGAATGTGCACCTGTCGGGCGGCGTCGGCATCGGCGGCGTGCTGGAGCCGATGCAGGCCGGTCCCACCATCATCGAGGACAATTGCTTCATCGGCGCGCGCTCGGAAGTGGTCGAAGGCTGCATCGTGCGCGAGGGCTCGGTGCTCGGCATGGGCGTCTTCATTGGCCAGTCGACCAAGATCGTCGACCGCGCCACCGGCGAGATTTTCTACGGCGAAGTGCCGCCGAATTCCGTCGTCGTAGCCGGTTCGCTGCCGGGCAAGCCGTTTCCGAACAATGAGCCGGGTCCAAGCCTCTATTGCGCGGTCATCGTCAAGCGGGTCGATGCCAGGACCCGGTCCAAGACCTCGATCAACGAATTGCTGCGCGATTGATCTTTTTGGAAAGCGGGCGCACCTTCCGCCGGCGCGACGATCGGTCGCGCCGGTTCAACATGGAGGGTGGCATGGACTGGAGATGTCTGCTGACGAGCTTCGACGGCCGCATCGATCACGCCAAGTTCTGGGCCGGCATCGATATATTCATCGTCATCGGTATTGTTGCCTTCATTCTCGATGCGATTCTCGGCACGCGCTTCACGACCGCAGGCGGCGGCAGGATCGGCATCATCGGCATGCTCGTCGCGCTGGCGTCGATCTATTTCGCGATTGCTCTCTATGGAAAACGCTGGCACGACCGCGACAAGTCGGGCTGGTGGACGCTGATCGGTCTCGGCGTTCTCGAAGGCGCCCAGGGTGTCAATCAATATGGACGGGACCCGCTTGCCTGACAGATCCAACCTTACTTGGCTTTTCTTCAAGACATCGGGCCGCGTCAGCCGCGCGGCCTATTTTCTTGGTGGGCTGCTCGTGGCCATCATCCAGGCCTTCCCGCTCTATCGTTTCACGCTGGTGCCGGAAGGCTCGCCCGAGAGCAACATGTGGTCGTTCGTCTTCTTCATCGCCTTCATCGCCTCGCTGTGGTCAAACATCGCACTGGCGGTGAAGCGGCTGCACGACCTCGACAAGCCCGGCATCGCGGCGTTGATCCTGTTCGTGCCGGTCGTCTCGATCGTCGCCTTCGTCGTGCTTTGCTTGTTTCCGGGCCAGCCCGGACCCAACCGCTATGGCAAGCGCACCAATGCACCGGCCGAACCCTGAGCGCCCATCATCGCGATGCGCTACTGACGGTATGCATGAAAAGGAAGGCCTGAAGCGCGTCGCCTGAATTCATTCAGACGCGACGCGCTTCAGGCGCGGCGACCTGATCCGCGCTGAAACCGGGCGATCCGCGGCCGGCCGCTTCCGCCTCACGCACCAGGGCGATGATCCGTCGGACCGTCGGCGCCGGCGTGCCCGCTTCTTGCGCCAGGCGAAGAACGGCGCCTTGCAAATCGCCGATCTCCGTCGGCCGGCCGCGCTGCAGATCGTCCCACATGGAGGAACGCGCCTCCCGGTCGATGGCCAGCATCCGCCTCGCCAGCAGCCTGAACAGCCAATCGGGGAGGCGGAGCACTATCGGCAACAGCGCCGGCCGCAAGCCGGCGATCCGCGCCGGCTCGATGCCCGACGCCTTCATGGCCTGGAGCGCCTCGTCGATCTGTCTTGCCAGGATCAGCCGCCAGCGCCGGTCGGCAAGCTCGCTCGCCAGCGGCAGGCCCGAAAGCGCCACCAGCGCATTGTTCAAATTCATCAAAAGCTTGCCCCACAGCACGGCTTTCATGTCGGCATGGGCTTCAACCCGGAGCCCTTCGACGCCGAGAAGGCTGATCAGACCGGCATCGCTGTCCTCGATCATGACCTTGCCGTCGCTGGCGCGGTGGACACGCAGCGGTAATTCGCCGTGGCCGATTGCACGACATTGAACGGCACCATGCCGGCCAGCACTGGTCGCCCGCCGACACCGGCGCGCAGCCTGTCGGCATTGTCGATGCCGTTCTGCAGGCTCACCACCACGGCGTCCGGCGGGGCGTGGGCGGCGATGAGCGCAGCCATCTCCCGCGTCGCGCCGCTCTTGACGGTGACCAGGATCACGTCCGCCTGCGGCAAGGCAGCGGCTGGTTCGGTGGTGACGGCAAGCGCTTGCGGCTCGAGGCCTCGATCGCGGCCCTCAAGGTCGCTGATCCGCAATCCGCCTTGCCGCAGAGCCGCCTCGACGCGCGGCCGGGCCAGCAGGATGACCTTGCGCCCGGCGAGCGCCAGACAGCCGCCGGCATAGCAGCCGATGCCGCCGGCGCCGGCAATGACGATTCTCTTGCCCCCGTTTGCCATCCTGTCGCTCCGCACCGGGCCCACGACTATACGACATGAAAACCATAATGTCGGCGGTATCGCCGGTCATAGGACTGGCCCCTACGTCTGGCCGTGACAGGCCTTCAGCTTTCGACTATCGCTTTTGCCATGACGCTGCCGACCGATCCCGCCGCAAACCTCGCCGCCCTCATCCGTTGCGCCTCCGTGACGCCGGCCGAAGGCGGTGCGCTGACCGCGTTGCAGACGATGCTGGAACCGCTCGGCTTCCTCGTCGATCGCCCGGTGTTTTCGGAAGACGGCACGCCCGATATCGAGAACCTTTATGCCAGGCGCTCCGGCAATGGCCCTCATCTGATGTTCGCCGGACACACCGACGTGGTGCCGGTCGGCGACGAAGCCGCCTGGACGCATCCGCCCTTCGGCGCCGAGATCGCCAATGGCGAGATGTATGGCCGGGGTGCGGTCGACATGAAGGGCGGCATCGCCTGTTTCATCGCCGCGGTAGCGCGCCATATCGAGGCGAATGGCGGCCCGAAGGGCTCGGTCTCGCTGCTGATCACCGGCGACGAGGAAGGCCCGGCCATCAACGGTACCACGAAGCTGCTCGAATGGGCGGCTTCCAGGGGCGAGAAATGGGATGCATCGATCGTCGGCGAGCCGACCAACCCGGCTGCGCTCGGCGACATGATAAAAATCGGCCGGCGCGGCTCGCTGTCGGGCGACGTCATCGTCAATGGCCGCCAGGGCCATGTCGCTTACCCCTTGCTTGCCGACAATCCGGTACGCGGGCTGATGAGCCTGATCGATGCTTTGCTGCATCCCGTCTTCGATGAGGGCACGAAGGATTTCCAGCCGACCAATCTGGAGGTGACATCCATCGACGTAGGCAACCCGGCCACCAACGTCATTCCAGCAAAGGCAACCGCCACCTTCAACATCCGCTTCAATGACAGCTGGACCGCCGAGACCATACAGGCCGAAATCCACAACCGTCTCGACCAGGCGGCGGGCCGCAAGAAATACCGGCCCGGCAAGGAGATGCCGGTCGACTACGAACTCGTCTGGCGCGACCGGCCGAGCCATGTCTTCCTGACCCGCGACGACAGGCTGATCGAGACGTTGAGCGGCTCGGTCAAGACGGTGGTCGGCAGAGCGCCGGCGTTGTCCACCTCCGGCGGCACGTCGGATGCCCGCTTCATCAAGGACTATTGCCCGGTGGTCGAATTCGGCCTGGTCGGCAAGACCATGCACATGGTCGACGAGCGTGTAGCCCTTGCCGATCTCGAGACGCTGACGCAAATCTATCAGCGCTTCATCGAAGACTGGTTCGGACAGGACTGAGCAGCATGCTTTCGGCGGACGAGACCCAAGTTTCGCTGACCGGCGCCTGGCGACTGATGCTCGGCAGGGCCGATGGCCTGCGTCTGCTCGACCTGTCTGCCGATGGTTTCTGGAATTCCTTTTTCGCCATCGTCGTCGCGGCGCCGGCATTGATCGTCGGCTGGGTCGGCATCGCCAACGAGATCGGCGATCCCGATGCCTTCGCGGGCCGCTTCAGCATGCTGTTGCGGCTGGCGACAGTCGATATCGGTTCCTGGGTGCTGCCTCTGGTCGCACTGGCTCTGGTCGCGCCGCGCGCCGGCATCGGCGGCCGCTTCGTGCACTATGTGGTGGCCTCGAACTGGGCTTCGGCCATCACCGCCTGGCTGATGCTGCCGTCCGCGCTGATCAGGCTTTTCCTGACGTCGGCGAGCCAGATCTCCAGCCTTGTGTCGCTGCTGTTGTTCGCGCTGTCGATGGTGCTGACCTGGCGCATGACCAACGCGACCATCGGCAGGGGGGCCGCAATCGGGACCGCTGTCTTCGTTGGCATGTTCATCGCTTCGCTGATCGTGCTGTTCGGGCTGCAGGCGCTGCTTGGCATCACGGGTCCGGACACCGGAGCTCAGAGCCTTTCGGGACTCTATCCGGGATAATCGACGCCGATCAGAAAAAGCCCGTCGGGCGGCGCCACCTGGCCGCAGGCGGCGCGGTTGTGCGCCTCGAGCGCCGCCTTGAGATCGCCCGCCGTCCATGCGCCTTCGCCGACGCGCTTGAGCGAGCCGACCATCGAGCGCACCTGGTTGTGCAGGAAGGAACGCGCCGAGGCTCTGACTTCGATCATGTCGCCCGAACGGCTGACGTCAAGACGGTCGAGCGTGCGCACCGGGCTCTCGGCCTGGCATTGCGTGGAACGGAAGGTGGTGAAATCGTGCCGTCCAAGCAGCACTTTGGCGGCTTCGTGCATGGCAGTGGCGTCGAGCTGCTTCGGCACCCACCATACCTTGCCCTTTTCCAGCGCCGAGGGCGCGCGCCGGTTGAGGATGCGGTAGAGGTAGTGACGGCCGATAGCCGAGAAGCGGGCATCGAAGCCGTCGACGACGGTCGTGGCTTTCAAGATCGCGATGCGATTGCCCGCGCCCTGCAGATGCGCGTTGACGGCATCGCGCACCTTGTCGTCCGGCCAGGCCTTGGCCAGGTCGACATGCGCCACCTGGGCCGTCGCATGCACGCCCGCATCGGTACGGCCGGCAGCGCGCAAGCGGACCTGTTGGCCGCAGAATTTTTCGATCGCCTGCTCGATCGCCTGCTGCACCGAAGGCTGGTCCGCCTGGTGCTGCCAGCCGGCAAACAGGCTGCCGTCATATTCGATGTCGAGGCGAAAACGCGGCATGCCGGGCGGCTATACGCACTCGCCTAGGCGGCGAGTGCGGTGAAGGCCGAGGCGTAGACCAGCCGGCCGGTTCCGGGAGCGTCGCCCCAGGCCAGCGCCTGCAGCGCCTCGCCCTGGTATTCGCTCTCGAATCCTTCGGCGCGCGCGTGGCTGTAGCCGAAACGGCTGTAGTAGGTGGGATCGCCCAGCACCACGGCCAGCATCTCGCCGGCGTCGCGCAGGCGGATGTGAGCCTCGCGGATCAGCGCGCCGCCAATGCCGGTGCCGTGAAAGGAGGGCTCCACCGCCAGCGGCGCCAGTGCCACCGCCGGGAAATCCTTGCCGCCGGTGCGGGCGAAAAGCCGCGAAAACAGGATGTGGCCAACCACTTGCCCGTCTTCTTCCGCCACCAGTTCGACAACGGCGTCGCCGCCGGAAACCAGCGCGTCAACCAGCCCGGCCTCCGCCTGCTGGCCGAAAGCGTGTTCCTCGACGAGGCGGATGGCCTCGCGATCCCGCGGCGTCGCCGCGCGTATCGACATCATGCTCATGACAATTTCATTCCTTTTTCGATCTTGGTCCCGCGCAGGAATTCTTGCGCGGCGGCGGGCCTTCCGCCCGCCCGTTGAACTTCGACCAGCCGGATCGCGCCCGCTCCGCAGGCGACCGTCAGGCGGTCGTCGAGAATTCCTCCCGGTTCGCCCATGCCTTGCGCAAGCGTCGAGCGAAGCAGTTTCAGCCGTTCCACCCGGCCACCAATTTCAACCTCGCACCAGGCGCCGGGGAAGGGCGACAGGCCGCGAATGTTATTGTGGACTTCGGCCGCGGGTCGCGTCCAATCCACGTGCGTATCGGATTTATCGATCTTTTTGGCGTAGGTCACCCCCTCAACCGCTTGGGCGGTGAACGCCAGGCTATTCCTTTCCAGCCGCGCCAGCGCTTCCACGATCAGTGCGGCGCTGACGCTCATCAATCGATCATGCAGATCGCCGGCGGTCATATCGGGTTCGATGACGCATTTTTCAACCAGCCCCACCGGGCCGGTGTCGAGGCCTTCTTCCATGCGCATGACCATCATGCCGGTTTCGCTGTCGCCCGCCATAATCGCCCGTTGGATGGGCGCCGCACCGCGCCACCGCGGCAACAGCGAGGCATGGCCGTTGATGCAGCCCAGTCGCGGCGCCTCAAGCACCGCCCTGGGCAGCAGCAGGCCGTAAGCCACGACCACGCCGATATCGGCTTGCAGCGCGCGAAAAGCTGCCTGTTCGGCCTCGCCCTTGAGCGACGTCGGCGTGCGCGTCTCGATGCCCAGCCGTTCCGCCTCGCGCTGTACCGGCGACGGCGTCAGCTCAAGGCCGCGCCGGCCGGCGGCTCGCGGCGGCTGCGTGTAGACGGCCGCGACCTCATGTCCGGCATCGGCAATTGCGCGCAATGTCGGCACCGAAAACTCCGGCGTCCCCATGAAAATGACGCGAAGGGGCATTGTCCCCTATCCCACCAGCTTGCCCGGAGCCTTGTCCTTGGCCAGCTTCTTGAACTTCTTCACCACCATGTCGCGCTTCAGCTTCGAAATGTGGTCGATGAACAGCACGCCGTTGAGATGGTCGATCTCATGCTGCAGGCAGGTCGCCATCAGCCCCTCGGCCTCCATTTCCTGCAGCTTGCCATCGCGGTCGAGATACTTGACCCGCACGGAAGCCGGGCGTTCGACCTCGGCATAATAGTCGGGAATCGACAGGCAACCTTCCTCGTAGACGGAGCGCTGGTCGGCGCTTTCCAGGATTTCGGGATTGATGAAGACATGCGGCGCCGGCGTCTCGTCCTCCTTGGCGAGGTCGATCACCAGCATGCGCAGCGGCTCGCCGATCTGGATCGCGGCCAGCCCGATGCCGGGCGCGTCATACATGGTCGCCAGCATGTCGTCGGCCAGTTTGCGCAAGGGCGCGTCGACGCGCTCCACCGGCTTGGAAACCTGGCGCAGGATGGGGTCGGGAAGGATGATGAGCGGCTTGATCGGCATGGCGTCTCACCTAAGACCTTGAATAAAGGGCGTCAACCGGTACGCCGGGGGATCGTTCACGTTTTGATCTGTGCTGGCCGGCCGAATCGTCTATGCTGTGTGCATGAACGACCTGACATCCATCCTTTCGGAACCTGTCGCCCGGCTTGGCGCGACCACGATCACGCTCGGCCATGCGCTGGCGTTCGGGGCCTTTGTGTTTCTTGGCCTGTTCGTTGCGCTTGTCGTCGCGCTGTGGCGCTCGGCCAAGGCGCGCGCCGTGGCCGCTGCCGAAGCCGCCGACCATGCCCGCGACGCCGAGGCGCGGATGGCCGGCATATTGCAAAGCCAAGCCGAGATGCAGGGCCGCATGGGCGCCATCGCGGAAGTCTTCGGCGCGCGGCAGGCGGAACTGACGCAATCGATCGGCCAGCGCCTCGATGCCATGACCGGCCGCCTCGGCCAGACCATGACCGAGCAAACCAAATCCACTCATGAGAGCCTGGCCAAATTGCAGGAGCGGCTGGCCGTCATCGACACCGCGCAAGGCAACATCCAGTCGCTCGCCGGCCAGGTCGTGCAATTGCAGGCGATCCTCTCCAACAAGCAGACGCGCGGCGCCTTCGGCCAGTCGCGCATGGAAGCGATCGTCGCCGACGGTCTGCCGCACGGCGCCTACGAGTTCCAGGCGACCTTGTCCAACGGCAGCCGTCCCGATTGCCTGGTGAAGATGCCCAACGGCGCGCCGGCGCTTGCCGTCGACGCCAAGTTTCCGCTGGAAGCCTGGAACGCCATCCGCGCCGCCGAAGGCGCCGAACAGCAGAAGGTCGCGTCGCAGGCCTTCCGCCGCGACATCGAGGTGCATGTCCGCGATATCGCGGATAAATATCTGATCCAGGGCGAGACGCAGGATACCGCCTTCATGTTCGTGCCGTCGGAATCGGTGTTTGCCGAGATCCACGAAAATTTCGAGGCGGTGGTGCAGAAGGCGCACCGCGCCCGCGTCGTCATCGTCTCGCCGTCGCTCCTGATGCTGTCGATCCAGGTCATCCAGGCGATCCTGAAGGATGCCCGTATGCGCGAGCAGGCACACCTGATCCAGGGCGAGGTGATCCGGCTGATGGAGGATGTTTCGCGCGTCGACGAGCGGGTGCGCAAATTGCAGGGCCATTTTGCCCAGTCGGCCAAGGATATAGACGACATCCTCGTCTCGACGTCGAAGGTGACCAAACGCGGCCAGAAGATCGAAGCTCTGGACTTTGGGGCGCAGCCCGGAGGCGATGCCGACCCTGACATGGCGTCACCAGCCCCTGCGAAGCCGGAACCCGGCCCGCGCGTTGTCGATTCCCCACGCGTTGCCGATTCAAAGACCGGCCAGCTCAGGCTGAGGGTCGTCGAAGGCGACGAATGAGGCGCCGCACCGGACGGCGCTACTGCTCCTCCACTGTGGTCATGCCGTGAAATTCAGGTAGCCAGTGAAGCGCCGAGCGGTGCCATTTTTGCAGTGTCGGAATCAAATCCTGGCGTTGCCGCGCGGTTCCCACTCGAATGCCGTAGACCTTTGGGCCATCTCCGACCGACGTGGCGTAAAGGTGCGAACCGCAGTCGGCGCAAAAGGCCTGGACGCGCTTGGCGCCGCTTGCCACGGTCTTGATGTAGACCTTCGGTGTACCCTTTGTGATCCGGTAGTGATCTTCAGGCGCCGGAACGGTGACGCGAAAGGCCGTACCGGTCAACTGTTGGCAATCGGTACAATGGCAGATCGAGGTCTTTTCCGGTTCGACCTCCGCCTCATAGGTGATGGCACCACAATGACAGCCGCCGTCGATCTTCATAATCAGTCCTCCAAAACTCGATCGGCTGATTTTAGCGGCGCAGCGTCGCAAGGCAACGACGCGACGCTGGTCCAAGACATAATCCCGAGGAGTGGAATGTGGTTTCGAGACCTGCTCAAAACTCTACTCGGATGCCGATTCGATCAGCTTGCGCCGCTGTTCCCAGGTGCCTGTCGTCTGCGGCTTGACGAACAGCCGGGTGATCTCGGGCATTTCCTTCCTTAGCCGCGCTTCGAGGCGCTCGACGCAGGCTTCGATTTCCGGCGCGGACAGATGGTCCTCGAATTCGATGCTCAGGCCGGCAACGATTTCTTCCGGCCCCAGGTGGACGGTCAGGACGCCGTTCGCCCGCTGCACCGCCGGATCCTGCTGCGCGATCGCCAGCACTTCTTTCTGCACCGCGGGCGAAGCAGGCTCGCCGATGAGCAGCCCCTTGCTCTCGCGCGCCAGGAAGGCCGCGGTCGCACCCAGGATCAGCGCAATGCCGATCGAGGCGGCGCCGTCCAGTTCCGGCATCTCGAAAATCTCCGCCGCCAATATGCCGGCAAAGGCGACGATCAGGCCGAGAAGCGCGGCACTGTCCTCGAACAGCACTGTGTAGACGCTTGGATCCTTGCTCGATTGCACGGCCTGCAGCCAGCCCTGCTGGCCCTTCTGCCGGCGGAATTCCCTCAGCGCCACCAGCCATGAGCTGCCCTCGAACAGAAACGACAGGCCGAGCACGATGTAATTGACCCTGACATTGGCGGCCGGTTCGGGCGCAATGATGTGCGTCACGCCTTCGTAGAACGATACGCCGGCGCCGAGCGCGAAGACGAGAAGCGCCACGATGAAGCTCCAGAAGTAGAGCTCGCGGCCATGGCCGAGCGGATGCGCGCGGGTGGCCGGGCGTGCGGCGCGATGCATGCCATAAAGCAGCAGGCTGCCATTGCCGGTATCGACCAGCGAATGCACGCCTTCCGAAAACATCGCCGAACTGCCGGTGAAGAAGGCTGCGACGAATTTGGTCAGCGCGATCGCGAGATTGCCGGCGAGCGCCGCGTAGATGACCGTTCGAGAGCCGCCATGCCCCGCCATTGCTTCCCTGTCGTCCTGTCCGACACGCGAAGTCTAGAGCAATTGCAGGAAAAGTGGGAGCCGATTTCCTTGAGATCATGCTGCGGGCCCGCCGAAATTCCGCGGCCATCGCGACGCACCAACACCCCGTCCGTTCAAGTCGCTGCGCGCCGGTTCGGATTCATAAGGCCGCCGAAACAGGTTGCCGGTTTTCGCGGCCGTGACCGCGAACGGCCCTTGCCTAGAGGCATTTCTCTTGTTTCACTTCACTTCCCGCAACTGGAGGAACGAATCATGGCAAAAGGTGCGATGAAGGCAGGCAAGGAGGCCCGCAAGCCAAAGAAGGACGCCAAGAAGCCGGCCGCTGCTCCCACGCTCAAGGCGCCGCCGGTCAAGGCAACGAGGCTCAAGGAAAAATAGTCGCGTGCCTCGGATGGAGTTCGCCGGCGGCGTTCGGAACACCGCCGGCAGTTTGTTGATCGGGCGTTAAGACACCCTATATCTGGTGCGGGGACGACCCCACATCTCCTGAAATCCGGTCGGGACGACCCGCCCACTGTCTGATAGGGCATCGGCTGCCGCGGTGCTCGGTCGATCGCGCATTGCATCGTCTTGAAACGGACATTGGTGCGATGCTTGGATGGAGCGTTCCCCATGTCATGGATTTTTCTGTTTTTCGCCGGCCTGTTCGAGATCGGCTGGGCAATCGGCCTCAAATACACCGACGGATTCACCCGGCTCGTCCCGACCGTGCTCACGGTCGCCTCGATGATCGTCAGTCTCTCGCTGCTTGGACTGGCGCTGAAAGCGCTGCCCGTCGGCACCGCCTATGCGGTGTGGACCGGCATCGGCACGGTCGGCACGGCGCTGCTCGGTATCTGGCTGCTCGGCGAGCCGGCGACCGTGATCAGGCTCGCCTGCATAGCACTCATCGTCTGTGGCATTATGGGGCTGAAATTCGCGGCGTAAAGCAATCCAGGAAAGGTGCGAAGCGGTTTTCCGTCCGGAATTGCGTCGAAGCAAACAGAGCAATTTCGCGAAAGTCGTATCACGAACGGCGTCGGCAATCGCATGAATTGGCGCGCGGACAAACGCATGCAGGGCCGCTTCGCAGCGACCCTGATCCTCGAAGCAGATTGCTCCGGCGGTCTGAGGCTAGCGGCCGGTAAAGCCTGGCGGTGTCCTGCCGGTGCGCGCCTTGCGCGCCGCATAGCGCGCGTCGCGCTTCGCCTTGCGCTCGGCCTCGTCGGCCAGCAGACGCGCGATACGCTCGGCCTCTTCGGCTTCCCGAATCCTGGCTTCCGCCTGCGCCGCCTCTTCGGCCGCGATCCGCGCGGCTTCGGCTGCGGCCTCGCGCTCGGCCTTCTCGATTGCCTCGCGTGCCAGCCTTTCCTGCTTCAGCCTCGCCTTCTCGGCCTCGCGTATCTCACGCGCCGCAAGGATAGCCTTGCGTTCGGCCTGTCGCGCCAGCACTGCGGGATCGTCCGCCGCCGGTTTTGACTTGAAGCGCTCCAGAAGCGCCTTCTTTGCCTCGTTCGCGGCGTTGCGCCGCTCGAAAATGTCTTTTTCCCTGTAGATAGCCAAGTCCACTTCCCTGAAGTCAATTCGCGACGCTTACATACGCGCGAAAACCGGGAGTTCAAGCGCCAAAACGGTATGCCAGCCATGAAATTCCGTGCTGTTGCAGCCGGGAGACGCCTTCGCGGCCGAAACGGACACGCACTGTTCGCAGTCAGACCCTCTGGTGGTGATACGGGCTGATCGCTACCTCTAGCGCGAAAATCAAACGCCAGGATGACACCAGATGGAACTCGGTCTCTACACTTTCGCCGACGTCAGCCCGCAGCCGGGCCCCGGCGCAATCGGCCCGCACGAGCGGCTGCGCAACCTGATCGAGGAGATCGAACTGGCCGATCAGGTCGGCCTTGACGTTTTCGGCCTCGGCGAGCATCACCGGCCGGACTATGCCGCGTCCGCGCCTGTCGTGGCTCTGGCCGCGGCGGCCGAGCACACCAAACGCATAAAACTGACCAGCGCCGTCACTGTCCTGTCCTCGGACGATCCGGTCCGCGTCTTCCAGCAATTCGCCACGCTCGACCTTCTTTCCGGCGGCCGGGCCGAAATCATGGCCGGGCGCGGCTCGTTCATCGAGTCCTTTCCGCTGTTCGGCTACAATCTTGAGGATTATGACGAGCTGTTCGCCGAAAAGCTCGACCTGCTGCTCGCCATCCGCGATCAGGTGAAGATCACCTGGTCGGGCAATCTGCGCGCGCCGATCAACGATCGCGGCGTCTACCCGCGCCCCTTGCAGGAAAAACTGCCGATCTGGATCGCCATCGGCGGCACGCCGCAGTCCGCCGCCCGCGCGGGCGCGCTCGGCCTGCCGCTGGCGCTCGCCATCATCGGCGGCGAGCCGGCGCGGTTCGCGCCGCTGTTCGACCTCTACCGCGAGGCCGCCAGGCGCGCGGGCGCCGATCCGAAGGGTCTTGCCACCAGCATCAACGTCCACGGCTTCATCGCAGACACGACCGAGAAGGCCGCCGACGATTTCTATGGCCCACAGGCCGAGGTGATGAACCGCATCGGCCGCGAGCGCGGCTGGGGTCCGACCTCGCGGGCGCATTTCGACCAGTCACGCGGCCCGAGCGGCGCCTTGTTCGTCGGCAATCCCGAGCAGGTGGCCGAGAAGATCGTCACCCAGCACAAGATCTTCGGCAACGACCGCTTCCTGCTGCAGATGGCGATCGGCATCATGCCGCATGCCAAGATCATGAAGGCGATTGAACTCTACGGCACCAGGGTGGCGCCGATCGTGCGCAAGGAAACGGCTGACGCCGTCCCGGCCCCGGCGCCTGCCGCGTAGTGTTGCACTTCCGCGAAAAATTGCGTGGGAACAATAACCGCGACGGCGGGCCTCGTGGGCTCGCCGTCAACGCCGGCTCACGGAACCTTGGACCGGCAGGGGCGTTTTCTCAGCGG
The DNA here is from genome assembly GCF_006442495.1 of Mesorhizobium sp. B2-1-3. Lineage (NCBI taxonomy): Bacteria > Pseudomonadati > Pseudomonadota > Alphaproteobacteria > Hyphomicrobiales > Phyllobacteriaceae > Mesorhizobium > Mesorhizobium sp. B2-1-3. Next base: position 180,972 of record NZ_VFWL01000001.1, on the reverse strand, counting down.
TTGCGCCAATTGCGGTGCGCCGCCGAGGGACCGTGATGAAAGCTGACCCCACCGCTTCGGTCGCGGGCGTTTCCGAAGCAGAAGAGGCGCGCATCGCCGCCCGCGCCGACACGCATCTGATACGCTCGCTGCTCGTCGGCATCTTCATCTTCATGGCCATCTACGCGCTCTATTTCGCCCGTGCCTTCTTCATGCCGGTCATACTGGCCTTTCTGCTGGCATTGACGCTGACGCCGATCGTCAGGCTTCTGCGCAAGCGCGGCATACCCGAGGTGATTTCGGCGACGCTTCTGGTGCTTCTGTCCCTCTGCCTCTTCGCCAGCGCCGGCTACCTGCTGAGCGGCCCGGTGATCGATCTCATCAACAACACTTCGTCGATCGGCCAGCGGCTGACCGAGCGGCTGGCGCATTTGCGACCTCCGCTCGAGAGGATGATGGAGGTTACACATCAGATCGAAGGCCTCACCGAGACGTCGCAGGAGCCGGGCATACAGAAAGTCGCGGTAGCCCAGTCTGGCTTCCTGTCGTCGGCGGCCTCGAACATTCTTTCGGCGGGAACAAGCCTGACCATCATCTTCGTGCTGTCGCTGTTCCTGCTTGCTTCAGGCACGATGTTCTATGAAAAGATCATCCAGTCCTTCGCCAGCCTCACCGAGAAGAAGCGGGCGCTGCGGGTCGTTTACGACGTGGAACGGGAAATCTCGCACTATCTGCTCACCGTCACCATCATCAATATCGGCCTCGGCACGATCATTGGCGTTGGTCTGTGGGCACTCGGCATGCCCAACCCGCTCGTCTGGGGCGCCACGGCCGCTCTGCTTAATTTCCTGCCCTATGTCGGCGCCATGATCACGCTCATCGTGGTCACGATCATCGCGCTGATCAGCTTCGACACGATCTCCTATGCGTTGTTGGCGCCTGCCTTCCTGCTTTTGTGCGACATCGTCGAAGGCCAATTCGTAACGCCGATGGTTGTCGGCCGGCGGCTCGAGATCAACGCCGTGGCGATCTTCATCGCCATTGCCTTCTGGTCATGGCTATGGGGCTTTGTCGGCGCGCTGATGGCGGTGCCGCTGCTGGTCCTCATCAAGGTGTTCTGCGATCACTTCGATGGTCTGAGCCATGTCGGCAACTTCCTGGCGGCACAACATCTCTCGGCGGTGGAAGATGAGGCCACCGAGGAAGGCAAGGCTCCGGCATAAAGCCGCGCGTCTGGTTTGCGGCGCCTGGCTCGAATGCCTATATCCGGCCGGTCCAATGGCCGGTGCCCTTCCCATGAGCGATGCTTCCTTCGACCTCGACGACTGTTTCGCTCGCATCGGCCATGCCGGCTTGCGCGATGCGCGGCTGGGCGCGTCGCCAACATTTGGCGTCGACAGATCCGGGATTGCATTTCCTGTCCATTATCGCGGCAGCCCCGCCGAGCAGAAACGCATGGCCGCGGCCAGCGGATTTGCCGATGCGCTAGGGGCGGCTTGGCATCCTCATTCCCGACCGCACGGCCTTCCAGGCAGGGTGCTTGAGATAAACCTCGTGGAGACCTGACATGGCAGCCCTTTCCGTCCTCGACCTGTCGCCGATCGTCGAAGGCAGCGATGCCTCGCAGTCGCTGGCCAATTCGCTCGATCTTGCCCGTCATGCCGAGCGGCTGGGCTACAAGCGCTATTGGCTGGCCGAGCATCATAGCATGCCGGGCATCGCAAGTGCCGCCACCTCGGTCGTCATTGCCCATGTCGCGGGCGGCACCAAGACCATTCGCGTCGGCGCCGGCGGCATCATGTTGCCCAATCACTCGCCGCTGGTCATCGCCGAGCAGTTCGGCACGCTGGCCGCCTTGTTCCCCGGCCGCATCGATCTCGGCCTCGGCAGGGCGCCCGGCACGGACATGAACACGGCGCGCGCCTTGCGCCGCAATCTCGAGGCCGGTGCCGACAATTTTCCGCAGGACGTCGTCGAGCTGATGGGCTATTTCGTGCCGGCGGAAGAGGGCCAGCGGCTGCGCGCCGTGCCGGGTGAAGGCCAGACCGTGCCGGTCTGGATCCTCGGCTCCAGCCTGTATGGCGCCCAGCTTGCCGCCATGCTCGGCCTGCCCTACGCCTTCGCTTCGCATTTCGCACCGGCCGAGCTAGACCATGCGCTGGACATCTACCGCTCCCGCTTCCAGCCGTCGGAACAGCTCGACAAGCCCTATGTCATGCTCGGCCTCAACGTCTTTGCGGCGCCCACCGACACTGAGGCACGACTGCTGTTCACCTCGCTGCAGCAGGCTTTCGTCAATCTGCGCACCGGCCGCCCCGGAAAATTGCCACCACCGGTCGAGAATTATGACCGCGATCTCGATCCGATGGCCAAGTCCATGCTCGGCCAGGCGCTGTCCTGCGCCGTCGTCGGCTCGCCGGAAACGGTGCGGCAAGGCATCGACGCCTTCGTTCGCCGCACCGGCGCCGACGAATTGATGGTCACCGCGCAGATATTCGATCACGCGGCTCGGGTGAGGTCCTTCGAAATCTTGGCCGACGCCCACAAATCGCTGTCGCAAGCGGCGTGAGATTTCCAGCTCGGCGCTTGCCGATAGCGATTCAACCACTGAACCGCTCTACGCGCTCACGCTCTGCGCAACCGCTCCCAGCGGTCGGCATGAATTGCGGATCATCAGCCGGCCCTTGAGCACCAGCTTGCGCGGCGGCGCGTCGCGATTTCCGGCAAGGCGGTCGAGCAGCAAATTGGCCGCCTGTTCGCCGATCGCCTGCACCGGCTGTGCCACCGTGGTCAGTTGCGGGACAAACACGTCCGACCACGGAAAATCGTCGAAACAGGCGATCGAAACATCTTCCGGGCAGGACAGGCCGATATCGCGGATCGCCTTCATGGTGCCGATCACCATCGGATTGTTGGCGGAGAAGATCGCGCTCGGCCTGTCGTGCAGCGACAACAGCTGCATGGCCGCGTTATAGCCGTCGATCTCGTGAAAATTGCCGGAACGTACCAGCTCCTCGGCGACCGGCAGGCCGGCTGCCTGAAGCGCTTCGCGATATCCGGCCATGCGATCATGCATCGGTGAGATATCCGACGTTCCGGTGATGTAGCCGATGCGCCGGTGCCCGAGATGTATCAGGTAGGTGATGGCGTCGAACACGGCGCGCTGGTTGTCGAGCACCACGGCATCCGTGTCGACACCGTCGCAGATGCGGTCAAGCAGGACGACCGGCACGTTGGCGTCGTCGACGATGCGCTTGAGGATCGTCCCATCGCCGACGCGCGCCACGATCAGCCCGTCGACCATACGGTCGAGCAGCAGCCTGATCTGGTCGTCCTGGGTGTTGAGGTCCTCGTCCGTGCAGCACAGCATGACCGCATAGCCGGCGCGGTCGAAGGCCTGCTGGATGACTGACACGACATCGGTGAAGAATGGATTGGTGATGTGCGGGACAGTCAATCCAATGGTGCGCGTTGTGCCCATTTTCAGGCTGCGGGCGATCGCATTGCGCTTGTAGCCGATATCGCGGATCGCCTGCTCGATGCGCTGGCTGAGCTCCGGACTGACGGTCGCCGTGCCGTTGATCAGCGCCGAAACCGTGGCGACCGACACGCGCGCCGCTTCGGCCACGTGAAGCATGGTCGGCGCCGTCGATTTTCGCTGCCTTGTCTTGCTTGGCCCTGCCATTCTCGAAACGTTTCGCCGCCTCTCTATGCATCATACCTACGGAATATCGCGGTTTTTCGCAAGAATTGAAATGAGGTAATCTCACGTCACCAGATAGAAGCTTGACAGGATCGAAACGTTTAGAATAGCGTTCATGAGGGTCAGACGACGACGGAAGGGAGGCCGCCTTTGTCATGGAGCACGGAAATTCCATCGCGCGTCGGGATGTTGCGGCGGATCGTTCGGATGTCGTCCTAAGCGCCGAGCACGTATCCAAGAGCTTCGGCGGCATTGCCGCCTTGGTCGACGTCGGTTTCGAGTTGCGGCGCGGCGAAGTCCACGCCTTGATGGGCGAGAACGGCGCCGGCAAGTCGACGCTGATGAAAATCCTTTCCGGTGTCTACACCGGCTACGACGGCACGGTTCGCGTCGACGGCGTAGCCGCGAATTTTGCCGGCGTGCGCGACGCCGAGGCCGCCGGCATTGCCATCATCCACCAGGAGCTCAATCTGGTTCCCGAACTCAGCGTCGCCGACAACATCTTTCTCGGACGCGAGAAGCTGATCGCCGGGCTGATCGTCGACCGCAAGGCGAGCAGCCGCGCCGCCAGCGCCCTTCTGCAGCGGCTGGGCATCGAGCTCGACCCGGAAGCCCGTGTCGGCACCTTGCGCGTCGGCGAACAGCAACTGGTCGAGATCGCCAAGGCGCTGTCGATGTCGGCGCGCATCCTGATCATGGACGAGCCTACTTCGGCGCTCTCTCCAGCCGAATGCCAGAGGCTGTTCCGCATCATCCGCCAGCTTGCCGACAGCGGCGTCGCCATCGTCTACATCTCGCACCGCATCGACGAGGTCATGCACCTGGCGGGCAGGGTCACGGTGTTTCGCGACGGACGCCACGTGCTGACGCGGCCGATGGGCGAGCTCGACGAGAACGCCATCATTTCGGCAATGGTCGGGCGAGACCTGCTGGCCTCCTCGGAAGAGGAGCGCCGTTCCGGCGGCGAAATCGTGCTTTCCGTCGAGAACCTGTCGCTGACGAAACCCGACGCCCATGGCTGGCGCACCGTGATCGACGGAGTCAGCTTCGAACTCGCCGAAGGCGAGATCCTTGGCATTGGCGGGCTGCTGGGTTCAGGGCGCACCGAAATCCTGGAGGCGATCTTCGGCTCGAGCGATGGCCGCACCGGCGGCGAGATCCGGCTCGACGGCGCGCCGGTCGAGATCCGCTCGCCGCGCGATGCCAGGCGCCTCGGCATTGCGCTGGTGACCGAGGACCGCAAGACGCAAGGCCTGCATCTCCAGGCCTCCATTACAGACAACGTCGCATTGCCGCTGGTCGGATCGCTGGCGCGCTTCGGCATCCGTTCGCTGGCCGGCGAACAGGAGCTGGCGCGCCACGCGGTCCGGGCGCTCGGCATACGCTGCGAGGACATCGACCAGCCAGCCGGCACGCTGTCGGGCGGCAACCAGCAGAAGGTCGTCATTGGCAAATGGCTGGCGACACGGCCGCGCGTGCTTCTTCTCGACGAGCCGACGCGCGGCATCGACGTCGGCGCCAAGCGCGAGATCTACGATCTCATCTTCAAGCTTGCGCGCGACGGGCTGGCCATTGCCGTCATCAGCTCCGAATTGCCGGAACTGCTGCACCTCTCCGACCGCATTCTGGTGATGGCCGATGGCCGCCAGACCGGCATCCTTTCCCGCGATGCGGCGAGCGAGGAGGCCATCATGCGTCTCGCCGCGCCGCGCCGCACGATTTCGAGACCTGCCGCATGACCGCCTTGAAACTCCTGTCCCGCACCAAGCTCTACTGGGGCCTGATCGCCATTTTCCTGATCGGCGTGCTGGGCTCGCCGGTCAGCTCCAAGGGCAACAACATCTTCCTGTCCTACGGCAATCTGCTCGACGTGCTGCGCCAGGTGTCGACCACCGGCCTGATCGCCACCGGCATGACGGCGGTGATCATCACCGGCGGCATCGATCTTTCCGTCGGTTCGCTGATGGCCATCTGTTCGGTGGTCTGCGCCATGCTGCTGACGGTTCCGGGCGTGACGCCGGGAGTGGTGCTTGGCGTGCCCACCGTCGCCGTGGTGGCGCTCTGTCTCGGCTTCATCGTCACCCGCTTCATCTTCCTCAATATCGAAAAGTCGCGCGCCGGCGCCGATGCCTCGCGCGACGCAAGGCTGGACCGCGCCCGCGGCCTGGTCACGCCGGCAATCGTCGGCGTGGTCCTGTGCTGTCTTTCCCTGTGGTACCTGCTGCCGCAGGTCGAGCCCAAATTCGGCGTCCTCGGCGTGCTGCTGGTCGCGCCATGCGTGGGCCTGCTGTTCGGTGCGCTCAACGGCTTCATCATCGTTGCCGGGCGGCTGCAGCCCTTCATCGTCACCCTGGCGATGATGGTGACGGCGTTGGGCATCGCCCGGCTGACGGCCGGCCAGAACAATGCTGTGCTGCCGGTCTATACCGGCTCGAACGCCACCGAGGATTTCGAGCTGCTGCGCTCGATGGTGTTCGGCGTCATTCCGATGCCCGGCCTGTTCTTCCTCGGCGCCATCCTGATCTATGGCGCGGTGCTGCGCTTCACGCCGTTCGGCCGCTATGTCTACGCCATCGGCGGCAATGAGGAGGCGGCCAGGCTTTCCGGCATCGCCGCCGGCCGGGTCAAGATCGTCACCTACGCCGTTTCGGGCCTGCTCGCCGGCATTGCCGCGGTGCTCTATGTCGCGCAGTACCGGCAAGGCAAGCCCGATGCCGGCGCCGGCCTGGAGCTCGACGCCATCGCCGCCGTGGTCATCGGCGGCACCAGCCTGATGGGTGGGCGCGGCAGCCTCACGGGGACATTCTGCGGCGTGCTGATCTTCGGGCTGCTGTCCAACATATTGCAGCTCCACAACATCAATTCGAACCTTCAGCTGGTGCTGAAGGGGATGATCATCATCGGCACAGTGCTCGTGCAGGAGCGCAATGCCGGTGATCTCCTAGCCTATCTGCGCCTGCCCGGAGCGGCGCACAAGGAAACGGCCGCGGCAAAACGGCCGTCGCAAGAGACCCGGTCTCTCAATCTCGGAGGAAACAAGAAATGAAACGACGTGACACGCTGAAGCTTGCCGCCCTTGGCGCGGCATTGCTGACCACCACCGCGCTGCTCTCCACCGGCCACGCCATGGCCCAGGACAAGAAGTGGAAGATCGGCTTCTCGCAGGTGACGACCATCGAGCCTTGGCGCGCGCAGTTCAACAAGGACATACTGGCCGAGGCCGCCAAGCACCCCGAGGTCGAGCTGATCATCACCGACGGCGAGGACAAGACCGAGAAGCAGGTTGCCGATGTCGAGAACCTGATCCGCCAGGAGGTCGATGCGCTCTTGGTGTCGCCGAAGGAATCGGCCGGCCTGACCGGGGTCGTGCAGCAGGCGATCGACGCCAAGATCCCGGTCTTCGTGCTCGACCGCAATGTCGACACCAAGGACTACACCCAGTTCGTCGGCGGCGACAACAAGCTGATCGGCCGCGCGGCCGGCGAATATGCCGTCGAGCTGCTCGGCGGCAAGGGCAAGGCATCGGGCAATGTCGTCGAGATCTGGGGCGGCATGGGCACCCAGCCGGCGCATGACCGCCATGACGGCTTCCATGAGTTCACCGACAAGGAGCCGGGCATCAAGTACCTGCTCGACCAGCAGTCGGGCGACTGGAAGCAGGACCAGGCCTATAATCTGATGGCCAACGCGCTGAAGAGCAACGAGAAGATCGATCTCGTCTACGGCCACAACGACCCGATGGCCTATGGCGCCTATCTTGCCGCCAAGGATGTCGGCCGCGAGAAGGACATCAAGTTCATCGGCATCGACGGCCTGCCCAACGAAGGCGTGCAGATGGTGAACAAGGGCGAGCTGACGGCGACCTTCACCTATGTCACCCCGGGCGCCGAGGGCCTTCGGCAGGCGATCAAGTTCCTCAATGGCGAGAAGGTCGAAAAGACCATCACCTTGCCGACGCAGAAGATCACCAAGGAAAACGCCGCCCAGGTGCTGAAGGACAACGGCCTCTGAGATTTCGCCGGAGATAAGCGCCGGCCCAAGGTCCAGGTTCTTCGTCCCAGGACAGCTTGGCGCCCACCTCTCCCCCGTCGATCGGGGGAGAGGTGTCGAGCGAAGCTCGACGGAGTGGGAGTCGACCCTTGGCGCGGTGCAGGAAGATTCTTGCGCCCTGGTCCCCTTTCAATATCCGTTGGCGGCGGTTGCTAGGTGGTTCCCCTCCGGAGGGAGAGGAAAGGACCTCGTCGCCGGCCTACGCCAATTTCGCCAGCAGCTTCATGAAGGTGGCGATCTCCCTGGCCGTGAGCGGTGCCAAGGTTTCCTCGGTAATCTCGCGCGCCAGCGGGATCAGGCGTTCGATCGCCTCGCGCCCTTCGGCGGTCAAATTGACCAACAGCCGCCTCTTGTCGCCCTCGTGCTTGGAGAGCTCGACAAGGCCGCGCGCCTTCAGCCGGTCGATCACGCCCTTCACCGTCGCCGCATCCATGGCGATCAGCGTGCCGAGCTGGTTCTGCGAAGTCTCGCCGACATCGCGCAGCTTGGCCAATGCCGCGAATTGCGGTGGCGTCAGGTCGCCGATATGGGCAGCGAAGATCGAGACGTGGCGCTGATGCGCCTTGCGCAGGATGAAGCCGACCTGCTCCTGCAGGTGGTAGTCCTGATCGTCCGCCTCCTCGACCTCGACCAGCTTCAGCAGATTGTCCTCGCCGCTCACCGCAGCCCGTCCCATGCCTTGATGTCGTCGGCGGCCAGGCCGCCCATGCGATTGTGCACGCGCGGACCGCAGGTCATGGCGAGGCAGAACAGGATCTCGTCGGGACGCGGTCCGTCGCTGACGCCGACTTCCATCGCATCGAAATGGCTGCGCACATAGGCCGCGTTGATGTGGCCGAGAGGCACATCCAGCCGCGAGCCGAAGGCGCCGACCTTCTTGGCCGACGGCACGATCGCCTTGGCGTCGCCGAGCCGCTCGCGCATGGCGTAGCCGCCCGGCACATGCCAAAGCGCGCCATGCTCGAGTTCGCCCGAGATGCCGACGAGGGCGCCTTTGCCATAGCCGTCGATCTGCTTCACGTCGCCACCCAATGCCGCGATCAGCCGGTCGGCAAGCAGCAGGCCAAGCGGCTTCAGATCGTCCATGGCGCTCTGCAACTCCTCGACATAGCGCCCGGCGAACGGGTTCTTCACCAGTGCCATGGCGGCGGCACGGCGGCGCGGCACCTTGGCCACCGGCCCGCCCTCATGAAAGATCTCTTCGGTCAGCACCACGATCTTGCGGATCGGAAACTCAGGCATGGGCAACTTCCTTCCCTGGACTTTTGTCGGGCGCGGCAAGCGCCATTGAGCCCTCGATGCGGGTCTGGCCGGCGAGGAATAGCGCCGACGCGGCGATCAGTCCCCTGCGGCGGAAATCTTCGGCGACGGCAAGTCCGCTGTCCAGCGCCGTGGCAATCTCTTTGGCAGAAAGCGGCCCGACCTCTTGCGTCACCAGCCTGTCGCCAAGGTCGTTGTCCGGCGCCAGATCACGCGCGGGCACACGCCGAATAGCGGGATGGTTGGCCAAGTCGACGGCATTGGCGATCAGGGTCGCCGCGGCATCGGCCTCTGCGCCGGTCCTCGCCAGCACGGTGACGGCGTCGGCGATGCCCAGGGAAAACGAGCGCCCGCGCCAGCCACTGGTGGCAACGCCTTGCACGCCGTCCTCGGCGCTGATGACGATGCGGTCGGCAAGGCCATGGCCGGTGCCGGCAATGGCAAGAGTGATCGACTGGCCGGCACCGAGATGAAGCGCGCTGTCGCCACCGTTGTTGACATAGGCGCGATCGAGTTTTCGCCCAGCAATCAGTGCGGCAAGTATTTCGTCGGCTACCGAACCGGCGACGGCTGCCATCGGCGTGATGAAGTCGTCCGCCAATGGGGTAACTGCCGCTTCCATGCGCCGCGCCGTCGAGCCGGCGAAGGCGCGCGGGCGCAACGTGGCCGGCCGGCGCAACTCGGGCAATTCCTCCACCAGTTCCGGCAGGATGGTCTGGAATCGCGCCACGGCCTGCTCATAAACTCGCCGGCATTCGCCTGGTGTCCCAAAGGCCTCGACGATCAGGTCGATCGGCCCGTGATTGAGGTGTAGCCGCCTGCCATCCCCGAGCCAATGCGCTTGCGGGCCGTTCATCGTCACGCGGCCCCGTTCGCGGGCGTGCGCCGCAACTGCGCCAGCGGCGGCCATGGATTGCCGGCCGGCGCACCGCCGCCCCGGCGCGCGTTCAGGTACTCGCCGCCTTTGGCGACGACATCCTCGACGCTGCGGATCTCGGCTTCGTAGCCGCCGAGCCTGATATAGTCGTCGCGGAGCAGCGTGAATTCGATCGGCGCCACCAGCGCCGGCGTCGGCACATAGCCGAAGGCGCCTTCCGGCACACGCGTCACATCCACCATCAGCGTGATGCCGCCGCCCGGCCAGACATAGACCGGCGCGCCGCCGACCGTCACATAGGTAGTCAGGCCCTGTACGGAACGCGTCAGGTTGACGGGATTCTCGGTGACGCCGGCGCGCAGCGAACCGCCGGCGCCGCCGATGAACAGCACGGTGCACAGCGCCGGTTCGCAATTGTCCTCGATCAGCCTGACCGACTTTTGCAACCGTTCCGGGAACGGCTTTTTGACAGGCTTCAACTGGTCGTCGAGTTCGTAATAGGCGAACTGCTCGCCGGTGGTCGAAACCATCAGCAGCGACAGGCCGGGCCGCCCGCCCTTCTTGGCGTTCCATTCGCCCAGGATCGACAGCGGGTCGGATATGCTGGTGCCGCCCCAGCCGAGACCGGGCTCGGACACCTTGAAATAGCGCCCAGGCGTCGAGCGGCGGCCGATGATCTTTATCCCCGTGTCCTGCCAGCCCAGCACCTTGCCGGCCTGATGCTCCGAGACGACGCCGGTTATGTGGTCGTCGACCACCACCACCTCGTCGACCAGGCCGCGCCATTGCGTGGCGAACATGCCGATGGTCGCCGACCCGCAGCCGACCCGCATGCGGTGTTCCTGCTTGCCGTCGATGACAGGCGGTTTGCCGGCTTCGACCGTTATGGTGGCGCCGCCGTCGATGGTCAGCTCCACCGGCTTGCGGTTGCACAGACCGAGCAGCGCATCGCAGGTGGCGCGGCCTTCGGCCTTGGAGCCGCCGGTCAGATGATGCACGCCGCCCAGCGACAGCATCTGCGAGCCATATTCGCCCGTCGTGACATGACCGATCGCCTCGCCTTGCGACCGCACGACAGCCGTTTCGGGTCCGATATGACGGTCGGTGTCGATCTTCACCTTGACGCCGCAATAGGAGAAGATGCCCTCCGTGACGACGGTGACGAGATCGACGCCCTCGACCTGCTGGCTGACGATGAAGGGCGCCGGCTTGTAGTCGGGATAGGTGGTTCCTGCCCCGATCGCCGTGACGAAGCGGCGGCCGGTGTTGACCAGTTCGCCGTCCCAGGCCTCGCCCTCGGCGACGAAGGGCACGACAGCGCCGCCGATCTCGGCGGTATGATCGAGAATGGTCAGCGGGTCCATGCGCACGATCCGGCCGCCGGCATTGCCGTAGCGGTCGCAAGCGCCGGTGCGGCCATCTGATATGTAGCACATCACAGGGCAGGCATCGCAGCGGATCTTCTCCGCCACCAGCTTCTCGCCGGGATCATGGGTTTCGAAGCGTTCGGCAAGCTCGCTCATCGGCATGCCTCCTTCTCGCGGATGGCGGCGCGGATGCGCGTCGGCGTTGCCGGAACTTTTGTGATCGTAATGCCGGTCGCATGGCGGATGGCGTTGAGGATCGCCGGCGCCGTCGGGATCAGCACATGTTCGCCCAGGCCCTTGGCGCCGAACGGCCCCTCCGGGTCTGGCACCTCGATCAATATCGTCTCGATCGGCGGCACGTCGCCGATGGTCGGAATGAGATAATCGTGCAGATTCTCGGTGCGGCCGGGAATAAACTCTTCCATCAGCGCCATGCCGATGCCTTGCGCGATGCCGCCCTCGATCTGGCCCTCGGCCAGCAGAGGGTTGATCGCCTTGCCGACATCGTGCGCGGCTGTGATCTTGACCAGTTTGACCGTGCCGAGCTTGAGGTCGACCTCGAGCTCGGCGATCTGCGCGCCGTAACCATAGACCGCATAGGGCTTGCCCTGGCCTTTGCCGTCGAGCGGCAAGGTCGGCGGGTCGTAAGTCTCCTCGGCGCGGAAGACGAAGCCGTGGATATCCGCTTCGAGTGTGCCAAGATGGACGCGGCGGATCGCTTCGCCCTCGCATATGATAATCGTCGGCCCGTCGAGTTGAAGCGACGCCTTTTGCGAGACATTGGCAAAACGCAGGATCTCATCACGCAAGGCACGGCCGGCCTTCTCGGCCGCCTTGCCGGTGACGAAGGTCTGGCGCGAGGCCGAGGTCTTGCCGGCATCGGGAGTGATCGCGGTGTCGGCGCCTTTCAGCCGGAACTTTTCCAGGGGCAGGCCGAGCGCGTCGGCGCAGATCTGCGTGACGACGGTGTTGGAGCCCTGGCCGATGTCGACGGCGCCCTGGTGCAGGATGATCTCGCCTGACGCCGCAATGCCGACCTGGATGGTCGACGGATTGGGCAGCGAGGTGTTGCCGCAGCCATACCAGCAGGAGGCGATGCCGACGCCGCGCTTTTTATCCACGTTGGCACTGTTGAAGGCATCCGCGTCAGCCACTGCACGCGCCCAATGCGGCCGCAGGGCATCGAGGCATTCGGCAATGCCGACGCCCGATTCCAGTCTCTGTCCGGTGACTGTTTCGGATCCGTTACGAAGGCAGTTTCTCAAGCGGAAGTCGAGCCGGTCGATGCCGAGCTTGCCGGCCAGCTCGTCGTACAAGGTCTCCTGCATGATCGTCGCCTGCGGCACGCCGAAGCCCCGGAAAGCGCCGGAAATCGGCCCATGCGTATGCACGGCGCGGCCTTCCGCGCGGTAGTTCGGGGTGGCATAGGGACCCGAGGCATGCACCGGCACGCGGTTGGCGACGGTCGGTCCCCAGCTCGCGTACGCCCCGGTGTTGAAATCGCCTGAGAAAATCATGCCCGTGACATGGCCCTCGGCGTCGGCGCCAATGGTCGCTTGCATCTGCGCCGGGTGGCGCTTGGTGGTCGACATCATCGATTCATTGCGCGTGTAGGCAAGCGCCGCCGGCCGCCCGGTCCTCATCGCCACCAGGCCGATCAGCGGTTGCAGGGACACGTCGAGTTTGGAACCAAAACCGCCGCCCGTCGCGGTCGGCACGATGCGTACCTTGTCGACGGGCAGGCCCAGCACCTTCGCCGTGTCGTCGCGGTCCATATAGGGCGCCTGCGTGCAGGCGACGACGACCAGCGTGTCGCCATCCATATAGGCATGGCCGGCTTCCGGCTCGATATAGGCATGCTCGACATAGGACGTCTCGATCGCACCGGTCACGGTGACAGCGGCATCGGCAAGCGCCGTCTCGGGATCGCCGCGTTCGACGAAGCCCTTGGTCAGAAGGTTGGCCGGGCGGTTCACATGGATCAGCGCCGCTCCTTCGGCCTGTGCCTCGCAAGGCTGCAACAGGTGTGGCAATTCGGTCCAGCGGATCGGGAAATCCGACAGGTCGAGATCGAGCATCGCCTCGCGCTCGCCGGCAACAAGCGCCACCGCCTCGCCGCGAAACCGCGCCAAGCCTTCGGCGAGAGCCGGCTGGTCGGCAAACGGACCGATGACGCCGAAACAGTTCTTTCCCGGGATATCGGCCGCCGTGAAGACGCCGGCGATGCCGGGACGAGCTTTTGCCCAGCCGTCGAGGTCGCCGAAGGCGAAGCTGGCATGGTAGTGCGGCGAGCGGATTACCAGCACCGCCAGCGCATCGGCCGGGAACGAATCGCCGCCGAATTTCTCACCGCCGGTCACCTTCGGCACGCCATCGAGCCGGATCGGGGAGGAACCAATGGCGTGACCGGACCGAGGCAGACGGAAATCCAGGCTTGCAACCTGGGCGGAGGCATCCATCACAGCAGCGACGATCTTCCGGTACCCGGTGCAACGGCAGAGGACACCACCAAGCGCGTCCTGCACTTCGATCTCGCTCGGCCTGGCTTTCTTCTCCAGCAGGGCCGTCGCCGCCACCAGCAGGCCCGGCGTGCAGATGCCGCACTGCGCCGCGCCATGCGCCAGGAAGGAGGCCTGTAGTGCCGACAGCCGGCCATTGGCGAGCCCTTCGACCGTCGTTACCGACGCTCCGGCGGCCGACGCCGCCGGCATCAGGCAGGCGCAGACCGGATCGCCATCGACCAGCACCGTGCAGGCGCCGCAGTCGCCGGCGTCGCAGCCGACCTTGGTCCCGGTCAGCAGCAATTCGTCGCGCAGCACCGAGGACAGCCGGCGCAGCGGCGGCACGTTGACCGAGACGGCGGCGCCATTGACCGCGAAGGTAATCTCGGCGCGTGCGAGGCCGGGCTGACCTGCGTCACTGTCGGAAAGGGCTCCGCCGGGTCGACCTTGGCTGATGTCAGGCTGTGCTTTGTTCATGCCGCCGCCGTCCTGTCACCATTCACCGGCCCCGCCGCCGCCAGCACGGCGCGGACAACGATTTCGCGCGCCGCGTCCTGCCGGTATTCGGCGCTGCCGCGCACGTCGCCGATCGGCGACAGCTCTTCCATCGGCGCGGCGAGGACCGCTGTGGCCAGCCCATGATCCGCCGCCAGTCCGCGCAGGGCCGCCTCGACCCCGCCGAGCCGCTTTGCAACAGCCGAGCAGGAACCGACGGCGACCGCCGCTTGCTCGACGATGCCGTCCTGCACGACCAGGCGTGCCCCCACCATGGCGATCGAGATGACGAGATAGCGCCGCGCGCCGAGCTTGACGAAAGCCGACATACCCGCGCCGGCCGCTTTCGGCACGCGGATGGCGGTTACCATCTCGCCGGGCCGCAGGTCCGTGCGGCGATTGCCGAGAATGAATTCCCGGAGCGGCAGGTGGCGCACCGCTTGCGCCGAGCGCAGTTCTATCTCGGCGTCGAGCACCAGCAGCGCCGGCACGCCATCCGCGGCCGGCGAAGCGTTGCAGAGATTGCCGGCGATCGAGGCGACATTCTGGATCTGAACGGACCCGACCTCCCGCGCGGCCGCTTTCAGCGCATCGAAGGCCGGCGGCAAGGGATGGCGAACGATATCGGTCCAGCTGGTGCGCGCCCCGATCTGCCAGTGCGTTTCCGTTTCCGCAATGCCGCGCAGCGCGGCCAGCCCGTTGATGTCGAGCACATTGTCGCGGAAAGGCTTGTTGCCTTGCGCCGGGTAGAAGTCGGTGCCGCCGGCAAGGATGCGCCACGAAGCTTCGCCAAGCAGGGCGAGCGCCTCGTCGACCGTGGTGGGTTTCGCGTAACGGATCACGCTTTGCCTTCCCAGAAAAAGGGCCTTTCCGAGGGAACTTGCCGGCGTCCGGGCCCGGCTTAAATTCATTCGTATGCAAATGATATCAAGTCGGCGGAAATTGTCAAAGCCGGAGTTTGCGCAGCACCCGCACGGCTGCCGCCGCCACGCATTTGTTCTCCGCAAAATCTAGGTGCTGGGGCGCCCTTTGCGCGTTCGGGGTTGCGCCCGGCGCTCTAATGGTTGACGCGGCCCGCCATCTGGTCAAGTTTCTCCCTCCGGTCGCGCCAGCGGCTTTCTTTCGCCGGGATCCCCCTGGGAGCCCGCGCCCGATACCGACAGGAAGGAACCCCATGGCCGAAGAAGCGCTTGTCGTCATCGACCTGCAGAACGACTTTTGCCCTGGCGGCGCGTTGGCTGTGACCGGCGGCGACGAGATCGTGCCGCTGGTCAACGACCTGATCCGGCGAACCGATCATGTCGTGCTGACGCAGGACTGGCATCCAGCCGGCCATTCGAGCTTTGCCTCAAGCCATCCAGGCGCCCAGCCTTTTGAAACCATCGAGATGCCCTACGGCCAGCAGACATTGTGGCCGGACCATTGTATCCAGGGCAGCCTCGGCTCGGATTTTCACTCGGGTCTTGCCTGGACCAAGGCCGAGCTCGTCATCCGCAAGGGATTTCGGCCTGATATCGACAGCTATTCGGCCTTCTTCGAGAACGACCACACGACGCCGACCGGCCTTGCCGGCTATCTCAGGGAGCGCGGCATCGACACTCTGACCCTGGTCGGCCTGGCGACCGATTTCTGCGTCGCCTTCTCGGCGCTCGACGCGGTCAAGCAGGGGTTCAGGACCACTGTCAGGCTCGATGCTTGCCGCGGGATCGACCTCAACGGTTCGGTCGAGACGATGTTGGCAAGGATGCGCCAAGCAGGCGTGACGCTCGAAGACCACGCGGCGGACTGACCTCATCGTGGGAGAAGAGAAGGGGTCGATAGGGGCGACGGCTTTGACGGCAGGTGCCGTGGTGGCTGTCGCGATGCTGTTACCGGGAACGGCCTTCGCCGCGGAAGAGCACGGCCTGCCAGGCCGGACGATGTCGCTGTGGTGGGCGCTGCCCTTTGCCGGGCTGTTGCTGTCGATCGCCACGGGACCGCTGCTTTTCAACCATGTCTGGGAGCATCATTACGGCAAGATTGCTGCATTTTGGGCGGCTCTCGTGGTGGTGCCGCTCGCATCGGCCTTCGGCACGACGGTAGCAACGGAAGCGGTGCTGCATGCGCTGCTCACCGAATACATGTCGTTCATCATTCTACTGTTCGCGCTGTTCACCATTTCGGGCGGCATTCTCGTGGCCGGCAACATCCACGGCACGCCATTGGTCAATGCCGGGCTGCTGCTCATCGGCGCCCTGCTCGCTTCCGTCATCGGCACTACCGGCGCCTCGATGATCCTTATCCGGCCGCTCATCCGCGCCAATGACAACCGGCCGTTCAACGCCCATGTCATCATCTTCTTCATCTTCCTGGTGTCCAACATCGGCGGTTCGCTGACGCCGCTCGGCGACCCGCCGCTGTTCGTCGGCTTCCTGCGCGGCGTCGATTTCTTCTGGACCACCGCCAACCTCTGGCGCGAGACCCTGTTCGTCAGCGTCGTCGTGCTCGCCGTCTTCCTGGCGATCGACACCACGCTGCATCGCCGCGAAATGGGCGCGCCAAAGATCAAGGACCCGACGCCGGACACGAAAGTGCGCATCCGCGGCCTGCCCAACCTGCCGCTGCTGGCCGGCGTGATCGGTGCGATCCTGCTTTCGGCCACATGGAAGCCCGGCATCAGTCTTTCCATTCAGGGGGTGGACCTCGAGTTGCAGAACCTTGTGCGCGATGTCGTCATCCTGGCGCTTGCCTTCGTTTCGCTGGCCGTCTCGCGCAAGGAGTATCGGCAGGCGAACGGTTTCAACTGGGGGCCGATCGCGGAAGTGGCGAAACTGTTCGCCGGCATCTTCGTCTGCATCGTGCCCGTCGTCGCCATCCTGAGGGCCGGCCACGAAGGCGCGCTGGCGCCGCTGGTCGCGCTCGTCACGTCAACGCAAGGCATGCCCAACGATCTCGCCTATTTCTGGCTGACCGGAGCGCTGTCGTCCTTCCTGGATAACGCTCCGACCTACCTGGTGTTCTTCGAGCTGGCCGGCGGCGCTCCCCGGCATCTGATGACGGAGCTCGCTTCGACCTTGGCGGCGATCTCGGCGGGTGCGGTGTTCATGGGCGCCAACACCTATATCGGCAACGCGCCGAACTTCATGGTCTACGCCATTGCCCGGCACCGCGGCGTGAACATGCCGGGTTTTTTCGGCTACATGGCATGGTCGGGCGCGGTGCTGATCCCGACGTTTTTGATCGCCGGGTTTTTGTTCTTTGGATAAGCCCACGATGGCGCCAAGCGGTTGACGCGGAACGGCTACTAGGGGAGATAGTGCTCAGCCTACGCCGACATAGCGCCTGACCGCCGACGGGTCGGCGCGCAACGCCTCGACATCGACCGTCTCGCGGTTGCGGCCGTTCTCGATGAAGGCGACGCGGTCGGCTACCGACAGCACGGCGTCGACCCGCTGCTCCACCAGGATGGTGGAAACGCCCAGTTCGCGCAGCTTCGCCACCGTTTCGCGGATTTTTGCGATCATCGACGGCATCAGCCCTTCGGTCGGCTCGTCGAGCAGTAGCACCTGCGGTTCCAGGCAGAGCGCGCGTGCCATGGCCAGCATCTGCTGCTCGCCGCCCGACAAGGTGCCCGAGCGCTGCCTGAGCCGCTGGCGCAGCAGCGGGAACAGGTTGAGCACGTTTTCGCGCACGGCCTTCCCCTTGCCGCGCGCCATCAGCCCGATCTCGATGTTCTCCGCCACCGTCATTTCGGCGAACAGCCGCCTGCCTTGCGGCACATAGGCAATGCCGGCTTTGGGCACCTCGTGGGCGGCCAGGCCGGTCAATTCCTGGCCTGCGAGGCTGATCGAACCGGCACTCGCCCGGACCAGTCCCATGATGGCTTTCAGCGTCGTCGTCTTGCCGGCGCCGTTGCGGCCGAACAGGCACAGCACCTCGCCCTTGTTCAGCACCAGGTCGAGCCCATAGAGCACCTGGATCTCGCCATAGAAGCAGTCCAGTCCCGCGATCCGCAACGCTTGCGTCTTGCTCGTCTCGGTCATGGGGCGGTCCCCAGATAGGCTTCCTGCACCGCCGCATTTTCGCGGATCGCCTCCGGCGTGCCCTCTGCCAGGATCTTGCCGGCGTTGAAAACGGTGATGCGGTCGGCAAGCTGCATGACGACAGGCATGTTGTGCTCGATCAGGAGCACGGTGGCGTCCCTGGCGATCTCGCGCACCAGGGCGATGAAATTGTCGATCTCGCTGTCGGCGAGCCCCTGCGTCGGCTCGTCGAGAATCAGCAGGCGCGGCTTCAGCGCCAGGCCCATCGCCACCTCCAGCAGGCGCTGGTGGCCATAGGACAATTGACCGGCCGGCATATGGGCGCGGTCGGCCAGCCCGGTGCGTGCGAGCGCCGACATGACAGCGGCCTGTATCGCGCTCTTGGAATGGCCATGCCGTAGCGTCAGTTGCACGGGCAGCGCGACGTTGGCGTAAACGGACAGGTTGGCATAGAGGCTGGTGATCTGGAACGTGTAGGCGATGCCCTGGCGGACCCTGACATAGGCCGGCAGGCCGGTGATGTCGGAGCCGTCGAAAACGATCGATCCGGACGAGGGCGGGATACGGCCGCTGATCAGGCTGACGAACGTGGTCTTCCCGGCACCGTTGGGGCCGATGACGGCGCGGATTTCGCCCGGCACCAAGGTGAAATCGACGCTGTCGACGGCGCGCAGGCCGCCGAAATTGCGCGACAGGCCTTTGGTGGTCAGAAGCGGCGTCATGGCAGCCATCCGAGCCAGCGCTGCCGGATGCTGCCCAGAATGCCTTTCGGGAAGAACAGCACCAGCAGGATCAACGCGACGCCGACGATCAACAGGTAGGCGGAGGTGAAGCCGCTGGTGACGTCGATGACATAGTACATGAACAGCGTGCCGATCAGCGGTCCGAGCGTGGTGGCGGCGCCGCCGAGCAGCACCCACAGCAGCGGCAGGATCGAGTACTGTACCGAGGCGAAGCTCGAGCCGACATAGCCGAACAGCAGCGCATAGGCAGCGCCCGACGCCGCGCAGATGGCGCCGGAGACGACCACGGCGGCGAGCTTGTTGGAGAAGGTGTCGTACCCCAGCATTTTGGTCCGTTCCTCGTTCTCGCGGATGGCGACCAGCACGCGGCCGTATCGGGAGCGGACGACGGCCAGCGTGACCAGAAGCACGAGCGAGAACAGAGCCAGCGCGCTCATGTAGCGCACCGTCGGATTGGTGAGATCGAGCGACGTCGCGCCGAAATTCAGGACGCGTGCCGGCTGCGGCACCACCATGCCCTGGTCGCCGCCGGTCCACGCGGCAAAATAGAGGATGAGGAGGTAAAAGACCTGCGCGAACATCATGGTGACGATCATGAAGGCGACACCCGTAGTGCGCAGCGCCAGCAGCCCGATCACCAGTGCCAGCACCGCGCCGCAGGCGATACCGCTCAACAAAGCCGCCGGCACGCTCCAGCCAAGCTGGATGACGGCAAGGCCGGCGCCGTAGAGGCCGGCGGCAAAGAACATGGCATGCCCGAGACTGAGCAGTCCGACATAGCCGAACAGCATGTTGTAGCCCATGGCGAAGACCGCCAGCACCATGATACGAGCGACGAGGCCGTGATGATAATCCGGCAGCACGAAGCTCAGGACAAAAAGCAGCGCAATGACGCCGAGATGCAAGCCATAGGCTTTTGCCGGCGAGGTCTCGCTCATCGCGTCGTCGTCCCGAACAGGCCCTGCGGCCGGAACACCAGCACCATGGCGACCAGCAGCGTGGCGATGATCTTGGCCAGCGTCGGCGAGAAGAACATCGAGATGATACCGTCGGACAGGCCGATCAGCACGGCGGCGATGACGGTTCCGCGCAGCGAACCGAGGCCGCCGATGATGACGACGATGAAGGAAAGCAGCAGCGGGTCCTGCCCCATCAGATAATGCGCCTGGCTGATCGGCACGATCAGCACCGCCGCAATGGCCGCGAGCATGGCGCCGAGCGCGAAGACGCCGCCATAGACACGATCGACAGGGATGCCGAAGGCCTGTGCCGTCTCGCTGTCATACTGCGTGGCACGCATGACGAGGCCGACCCTGGTGCGCGTCAGCACCAGCCATGTCACGACGAGCAGAAGGACGGATGCCGCGATGATCGACAGCTTGTAGCCCGAATAGCCGAACCACGGCAGAAGGATGCGATAGCTGAAGGGCGGCTCTACCGGGCGCGCTTCCGGACCATAGAAGGTCAGCGCCAGCTGCTGGATAATGTAGAGCATGCCGATGGTGGCGACGATGGTGGCTTCCGGATTGTAGTTCAGCCGGCGCAGCACCAGCCGCTCGGCCACCAGTGCAAGGGCGCCGACGACCAGCGGTGCGATGATAAGTGCCGCCAGGAACCCGAGCGCCGGATGGCCTCCGATCGCAGTCGTGATCGCCCAGGCGAGCACGGCTCCCAGCATGAAGAACTCGCCATGCGCGACGTTGACCACGCGCATCACGCCGAACACCAGCGACAGGCCGAGCGCGGTCAGCGCCAGCACGGCGGATGTGACGAGCCCTTCGAGGGCGGCAAGGAGGAGGTGGGGTCCGAAATGCATGGGTTAGGCACTCACCGATAGCGCAATCACGCCCCTTGAGGGGGGTGAGAAGTGGTCCGCGCAGCGGACGGAAAGCCAATTGCTTGGCTTTCCGAACGACGAACGCCCGGAGCGACAGCGAAGGGCCGGGTCCGGCAGGACAGAGGGGGTGGCTTGGCGCTCACGCTTGCTGTTGAGCCGGCCTACAACGCCTGCGTCGTATAATCCCCCTCGGCCTCGTAAAGCCCGTCCTCGATCTTGGTCTTGTGCACCACCTTGAGCTTGCCGCCTTCGACCTTGGAGATGTTCTGGATGCCGAAGCACTGGTGGATCTTGCCGTTGAAGGTTTTTGGCCCCTGCGGATGCTCCGGACCTTCGGCGAATTCGGTCAGCGCCTCGGTCGCCTCGACCAGCTTGGCGCGGTCTTCCGGGCCCTTGTAGCCGGCGTCTTCCATCGCTTTCTTGACGACGTAGAGCGTCTCCCAGCAGCCGAACATGTGCGCGGCGGTGGAGACGTCCTTGGGGTCGCCGACGGCCGCGCCATTGTCGTCGATGCCGACGGCGGCGCGATAGGTCTTCTGCGCCTCGGAATCGTCCGCCTGGGCATAACGCGGCGAGCCTTCCCAGAAATGACTGCCGTCCAGGAATTCGAGCCCGGGGCTGTTGATGTCGACGGCTTCGAGCGAATCGATGAAGCCGAACAGCTGCGGCCGGTTGGAGCCGTAGAACTCGCCAAGCTCCTTGACGAAGGTGAGCACCGCCGGGCCGACCATGACGTGGTAGATCACCTCGGTCTCGGCAGGGATCTGCGGGAAGTATTTGGTGAAGGAGCTCTCCGTCGGTGGAATGGCGATTTGCGCGATGACCTCTGCGCCCTGCGCCTTCAACGCCGGCGGGAGGTAGTCGCGGTGGTCGTAGCCGAAAGCAAAATCGGGGAAGATCTGCGTCACCTTCTTGCCGGCATTGGCCGCGATCCACGGCGCCATCGACTGGATCTGGCTCTTTACGTCGGTGATGCCGGGCTGGAAGACATAGCGGTTGAGCTTGGTCGAGGCGACATGGTGGCCTTCGCTGACGACGAAATAGGGCATCTTGGCTTCGCCGGCGGCGGGTGCCGAGCCGATGACGACATGCGAGAACAAGGTGCCGAAGACGATGTCGGTCTTGTGCTGGGTGGCGAACTTGCCGACCACCTCGGCACCGCGGCCGGGATCGGTGCCGTCATCCTCGATGATGACCTCGACCGGCCGGCCATTGATGCCGCCGGCCGCGTTGATCGCCTTGACCGCCGCGGCCGTGGTCTTCTCGTACCAGCGGCCATAGGCGGCGCCGATGCCGGTTCGGTGCGACTGGAAGCCAATCTTGATCGGGGCGGAGCTTTGCGCCTGGGAGTAGCGGACGAAACCGGGCGCGACCGCCAGGCCGGCGCCGGCGGCCAGACCCTTCAGCGCGGTGCGGCGGGTGAGACCGGCCTTGGAGAGATCGAAAAACCCATTCTTGTCAGTCACGGCAGTTCCCCTGTTTTTGAGTTTTGACCAATGGCTGGAACGTAGCAGACCGCGTCCTGCGGACGGCCGAAATTGCATGTGTACAAACTAAATCACCAAAGTCCGGACACGGCAATGCCGTTTCCCCAGGGGGATCCCGGTTTATTTCCACCGCGTCTAGCCAACGGTCGGCGTGGCGAGCAGCCAGAGGCCGAAGACGGTGTAGGCGATCATCAGCAAGGTGAGCGGAAACTGGCTGAGCGCGGCGCGGGCGGGAACCGGATGCAGGCGTGCGGCGAAGCCGTGGGCGACGAGCACGGCAAGCAGATGACCGAGAATGATGGCACCGGCCTGGATGTTCCACAGCCACCATGCCGAGCCCGCGCCGGCGATGATGCCGGCTTCGATCTGCATGTCGGCGGTGCCGAAAAGGTTCCAGCCGAGCGCAAACGGATCGGACAGTGCCGCAAGCGCATACTGGCCGTCGACCAGCAGCGCCGTCAGGTAATGCGCGATGTGGTAGGCGAGCGCGATCGGCACGATCGACCAGACCAGCAGCCCCGTCGCCTCGCCAAGCCTGTGGCCGTCGCCGGCGAGCTTCTGGCCGACGACCACGGCAAGCAGGAAGACCGCCGCAAGCAGCATGAATGTCAGGACGAGGCCAAAACTGCCGCTGCCGATCACCGCCGTGCGGCCGGGGAATTCAAGCGGATTGATGCCGAACAGGCCCAGCCAGAAGAAGGTCTTCGACAGGCCGTCATAGGAAACCGAGGACAGGGCGAGCAGCAGGAAGGCCACGCCGCTTGCCGGCAAAGGCGCGGCGGTCAGCAGCTTGGCGCCCGGCCAGCATAGCGCAAGCCGGCCGCGCTCGTCGCGCACGAGCGGCGCGAAGCGTGCCACCATTGAGAAGAAGACGGTAAGGAACTCGCCGCTGCGGGCCCACGCCCCATAACCGAACGACAGCATCGCCAGCAAGGTGAACAACCAGTAGAGGCCGGCGGCCCGGGCCAGCCGTGTCGGATCGTCGGGCGCCGGATCGATGAGCTCGAACCAGGCAAAAGCGAAGAACAGGATAACAGCCAGCCAGTATCCGAGCCATGATGGAAGGCGCCTTGCCGCTTCATCGCCTCTGCCGACCAGGCGAGACAGGAGACGCACCGGCCCGTACCAGGGATTGAGCCAGGACCAGAGGTCGCCGAGGAAACCTTGCAGCAGCGTGAAGCCGGCCCACAGCAGTGTCCAGATCACCAGAGGCAGCGGGTTGGAGAGCGGATCGCGGCTGCCGAGAAAACCCGCGGCAATGAGACATGCAAAGCCGGCAAAGGATATCAGGCTGGCAGCGGTGCGGGCATCATCACCCAGTGTGAACAGTGGCAGGCGCCGCCGCCAGAAACGATCGAGCCGATGCGTCGGCAGCAGCGCCAGCACGAGGAAGCTTGCGGCCACGGCGAAAGCGCCGCCGATCAGGTAATAGCCGGTCGGCAGGAGCAGGACGTGGCCGCGGTCCGAGGCGTGGGCGAAGGCTGGGGTGGGTGAGAGGAGCAATAGAGCGATAGGCAAAAATGCTAATGACCGACGACGGCACTCTACGGCGCCCCCCTCTGTCCTGCCGGACATCTCCCCCTCAAGGGGGGAGATTGGCGGTTTCTCTGTCGGCGCTTCCCTTGCAACGCCGGAGGTTCGCGAAGACGAAGATGACAGCATGATCTCCCCCCTTGAGGGGGAGATGTCCGGCAGGACAGAGGGGGGCGCCAAGGAACTCAGCCTATCCGACTTTGCCGTCTCGTATGGCGATGCCGGAAGCACCGGTCGTGCCCTCACACCTTGACCAACTGCTCCACCCGGTCCTTTTCACCGAAGATGCGCAGATACCGCTCGATCTCCTTGAGGTCACCCGTCGCCTTGGCTGGATTATCCGAGAGCTTCACGGCCGGCCGGCCGTTGGCCTCGGTGACCTTGCAGACCAGCGATATGGCGTCGAGGCTGTCGGTCGCCGTAGGCGCACAGCCCTCGAAATCATTGGTCAGGTTCGTGCCCCAGCCGAAGGACATGCGCACCTTGCCCTTGAAGTGGCGGTAGGTCTCCTCGATGGTCTCGACCTCGAGCCCGTCGGAGAAGATCAGCAACTTCTGCCTGGGGTCCTTGCCCTTCTCGCGCCACCAGGACAGGATCTTCTCGCCGCCCTCGATCGGCGGCGCGCTGTCGGGGCGAAAGCCGGTCCAGTCGGCCACCCAATCCGGCGCGTCGCGCAGGAAGGAAGCCGTCCCGAAGGCGTCGGGCAGCACGATCAGCAAATTGCCGCCATAGTAGCGCTGCCAATCCTGCAGCACCTTGTAGGGCGCCTGTTTCAATTCCTTTTCCGAATTGGCCAGCGCTCCGAACACCATCGGCAGTTCATGCGCATTGGTGCCCAGCGCCTCGAGGTCGTTGTCCATGGCCAGAAGCACGTTGGAGGTGCCGGTGAAAGCCTCGCCGATGCCTTCCTTCAGCGCTTCCACGCACCAGCGCTGCCACAGGAAGGAATGGCGCCGGCGCGTTCCGAAGTCGGAAATACGGATGCCGGGCAGCGCCTTCAGCCGTTCGGTCTTGGCCCACATCTTGGCCTTGGCGCGGGCGTAGAGCACGTCGAGCGTGAAAGGCCCGAACGACCGCAAGGCGGCGCGCGAGCGCAATTCGTTGATGATGGCGAGCGCGGGAATCTCCCACAGCGTGGTGTACATCCACGGGCCGCTGAAGGAGAGCTCATACTGCCCGCCGCGCCTGGAAAGCTCGTACTCGGGCAACCGGAAATTTTCCAGCCAGGCCAGGAATTCCGGCTCGAAGATCTGCTTGCGGCCATAGAAATTGTTGCCCCCCAGCCAGATCATCTCCTTCTTGGAGAAGCGCAAGGTGCGGGCGTGGTCAAGCTGTTCGCGCAACTCGCCCTCGTCGATCTCCTCGGCCAGCCGCACCGAAGTGGTGCGGTTGATCAGCGAAAAGGTGGCGTCGACCTTGGGGTACATGCCCCAGATCATCTGCAGCATCAGAAGCTTGTAGAAATCCGTGTCCAGCAGGCTGCGCACGATCGGGTCGAGCTTCCAGGTATGGTTGTAGACGCGCCGCGCAATATCGGTCCTGGCCATGTCTCGTTACCGCCTTCGCTGCCTGACGCCCATGATCGCGACAGGCCTCATAGCATCGAATTGGCAAAAGCGCTGCCCGGTTTCAGGCTGGCCCGACAAAAAGAAAGACCTGCGGCAGCCAACCCGTCCGAACGCAATTGATTTTTCCAAAGCGCTACCGGACACTCCGGAGAGACAGACAGGAGAAAACCGACATGGGTTATGACAGCGGCAAGCTCGACGCGTTGCGCCGCAAATATGGCGAGAGCCATGGCGGCGAGATGTTCGACCCGAAGTTCCGCAAGGTCGCCGACAAGATATTCTCCAAGTCAGGCACGCGGCTGGCGCCCTATTCCGGTATCCCCACCTTCCTCGCCGCGCCCTATCGCGAAATATCGGCCGACAACCCGGATTTCGGCGATTTGCAGGTGGCGATAACAGGCGTGCCGATGGATCTCGGCGTCACCAACCGGCCGGGCTCCCGCTTCGGGCCGCGGGCGCTGCGCGCCATCGAGCGCATCGGCCCCTACAATCACGTGCTGGAATGCGCACCGACGCATGAGCTCAGGGTCGCCGACATCGGCGACGTGCCGTTCCAGAGCCGCTACCGGCTAGAGACCTGCCATGAGGACATCGAGCGCCGCACCAACCAGATCGTCGATGCCGGCGTCATTCCATTGTCGGTCGGCGGCGACCATTCGATCAGCCATCCGATCCTGAAGGCCGTCGGCAAGAAGGCCCCGGTCGGCCTCATCCACATCGACGCCCATTGCGATACAAGCGGCTTGTTCGACATGACCAAGTTCCACCACGGCGGCCCATTCCGCAACGCGGTGCTCGATGGCGTGCTCGATCCGACGCGCACCATTCAGATCGGTATCCGCGGTTCGGCCGAATATCTGTGGGAGTTCACCTACGAGTCCGGCATGACCGTGGTCCATGCCGAGGAGGTGACCGGCCTCGGCATCCCCGCCATCATCGAGAAGGCGCGCAGGATCGTGGGCGACGGCCCGACCTATGTCTCCTTCGACATCGACAGCGTCGATCCGGCCTTCGCCCCGGGCACCGGCACGCCGGAAGTCGGCGGCCTGACGACGCGGGAAGTGCTCGAACTGCTGCGCGGCCTCAAAGGCCTCAACATCGTCGGCGGCGACGTGGTCGAGGTGGCGCCGCAATATGATGCGACCACCAACACCGCGCATGCCGGCGCCCAGGTGCTGTTCGAAATACTGAGCCTGATGGTGTTCAGCCCGGCGCTCAAAAACAGCTGACGCCGACAATGACGGAAAGGCCACCGGACAACCCGGCGGCCCTCTGCATCAGTGTTCGAACACCAGCGGCGGCGCGAGGCGATCCCGCCGTAGCCAGCGCGCCAGAAGCAACGCCGCCACCACCGCCAGTCCGCTGGACAGCCCGATCCAGATGCCGACGCCATGGAAGCCGAAAGGGAAGGCGAGCAGCACGCCCAGCGGCAGGCCGACGCCCCAGTAGCCGATGGCGGCATAGATCATCGGCACCTTGGTGTCGTGCAGGCCGCGCAGCATGCCGGCGGCAACCGCTTGCGCGCCGTCGAAGACCTGGAACAGGGCCGCGAAGACCAGGAACGATACGGCAAGCGTGATCACCCTGGCATTGGCCGGATTGGCCAGGTCGATGAAGGCGCTGATCAGGAGATGCGGCCACAGGATCATTACCAGGCCCATCAGGGCCATGAACGAGACGCCGATGACGAAGGCGGTCCAGCCGGCGCGCGAGACGCCTTCCGGATTGCCGGCGCCATGCGCAAGCCCGACGCGCACCGTCACCGCCTGGTTGAGGCCGAGCGGCACCATGAAGGAGATCGACGCGATCTGGATGGCGATGGCGTGCGCGGCAAGCGAATCCGCGTCGATCAGGCCCATCAGCAGCGCCGCGGCGTTGAAGATCGTCACCTCGAAAGCCAGGATGCCGGCGATCGGCAGGCCGAGCCGCAGCAGGCCCTTGAAGCGCGGCCAGTCGGACCGCCAGAAGCGGCCGAACAGATGATAGCGCCTGAATTTCTTCTCCCACATCACCACGGCGGCCATGCCGACGAACATCAGCGTTGAGGACAGCGAGGTGGCAAGGCCCGAGCCTGATATGCCCATGGCCGGGACGCCGAGATTGCCGAACATGAACACCCAGTTGAAGAGCGCGTTGCAGGCGACGGCGACGAAGACGATGATCAGCGCCCAGCCCGGCCGCTCCAGCGCCGAGATGAAGGAACGCAGCACGATATAGCCGTAGAAGGGCAGCACCGCCCATTCCAGCCAGCGCAGATAGATGCCGGCGCTGTGCGCCAGAGCGGGCTCCTGGCCCATGGCGAGCAGCACGTTCTCGCCGTGCCAGAGAAAGATCCAGATCGGAATGCAGATGAGGATCGCCAGCCACAGGCCCTGGCGCACGGTGCGGCGCAGGTCGCGCACCGAATGGCGGCGGCGGCCGAGCTCGGTCGCCATCATCGGCGAGGTCGCCAGCATCAGGCCGAGGCCGAAGATCAGCGGCATGAAATAGAGATTGGCGCCAAGCGCGCCGCTGGCCAGCGTGTCCGCCCCCAGCCTGCCCATCATCATGACGTCGGTGGCCGTCATGGCGGTCTGGCCGAGATTGGTCAGCACCATCGGCCAGGCGAGCGCCAGCGTCGCCCTGATTTCCTGACGCCAAAGATTTTCCGGCGCGCGAGCGCCGGCTTCGATCGCAGACATTGTTCCGCTCTTTCAAGGTCGCGGCGCATCGGCAAAAAAGCCGGAAGCCGCATTGCAAACGGCGAGACCTTCGGTTTCGCGGCGTTTACGTCAGCTTTTGTACGAAACGCGACATGAAGGCAAGGGAGGAGGGGCGGGAACGGATTGATCCAGTCGGATCGCCGATGACGCTGAAGCCTCGTGACCGACGCTCTCCGACGGCCCATTTCACACATGGCCCCAAGGCTGCTACGCATTGCAAGGACGAGCGAGGTGCCACGGAACCCAAATTTGCAGGAGGCAGGATGCAGTTCAGGCGCAGAAGGAATCCGGTTGCGACGCTTCGCACGGCGCCGGCCTTCGAACATATCGTCACCGAGGCGAGCGACAGTTTCCTGTGGCGGCTGGACGACTATCCCTGGGAGCGCAATGTCTGGAATTTCCATCCGGAGTACGAAATCCACCTCTTGCGAAAATCCTCCGGTGTGGTGCTGGTCGGCGACCACATCGGCGAGTTCGGGCCGGGTTATCTGACCATCGTCGGCGGCGGGCTGCCGCATGATTGGGTGACGGCGGTGCAGCCGGGCGAGCTGATCGAAGGCCGCGACATCGTCCTCCAGTTCGATGCCGAGAGGCTGCGCGGCTCGGCTGGCCTGTTGCCCGAACTGCGCGAACTGGAGCCGTTCCTGGAGCGGTCGCTGCGCGGTATGGTTTTTCATGGCCGCACGGCATTGGAAGGCGCCGAGCTGATGGAACGGATGGGGGAGGCCAGCGGGCTAACCAGGTTCTGCCTGTTCCTGAATCTCGTCGATCTCCTCGCCAGGACCGACGAATACGAGCTGTTGTCCTCGCCGGATTTCTCCCCGGTTCTCGATGCCGCCTCGCTCGACATCATCCAGCGCACGCTGACCTATCTGTTCCAGCATTTCGCCGAGGATCTGAAGCTGCCTGATGTGGCGGCGCTCGCGGGAATGACCGAGAGCACATTCTCGCGCTTCTTCCAGAAGAACACCGGCAATTCCTTCAGTGACCACCTTGCCAAGCTGAGGCTCTGGCAGGCCTGCAAGCTGCTGGCCGATACCGATATTCCGATCACCGACATCTGTTTCCAGGTCGGCTACATGAACATCTCCAATTTCAACCGCGCCTTCATGCGCAAGCACAAGATGACGCCGTCATCCTATCGCAAGCTGTCGCGGCAGCGGCTGGCGATGCGCGCGTAAGCACGCCCTAAAAACCACCGCCCCCGAGTCCGATCGATACTCATGTGAGATTGGCCGCAACGGGATGCCGGTTTTTGCGCCGCACAATGCATAAAAGTACAGGTCTTCTGCAACGGGGCTTCTAGCGCGAGCCGCTGCAACTCCGCATTTTGGCGATGGGTGGCAAGTCGCTCGGGCGATGGTGAGGATCGCGCAAGCCGAGGACGTCCGCTTCCTGCGACGTGTTCCTGGAGGAGAAAATAATGAAACCAATTGGGCTCGCTGCCAGCCTTGGTGCAGCTTTCATGCTTTCCGCTACCGTTTCCACCATCGCTTTGGCGCAGGCGCCGGTCTGCTCGGCGCCGGTCAAGGTGCTGGCGCAACCACGTGACGGCCTGACGCTTCTGGAGGACTCCAAGGCCGAGTTCGAGAAGCTTGCCGGCGCCGGCTTCCAGATCGATTACCTCAACGAGAACGACCGCCGCGCAAAATCGCGCGCCGATGCGTCCACGGTCGGCAACTACAACGTCTACTATGTCGACGAAGCCAATGTCGCGCTGTTCGCGTCCTCGAAATGGATCGTGCCGCTGAGCGATTATTATCCGGCCGACTACGACTATGCCGATTTCGATCCGGGCCGCCAGAAGGTCGCCACCTATGATGGCAAGGTCTGGTTCGCGCCGCTGACCGGCGGCGGCGACCTGATGGTCTATCGCAAGGACGTGCTGGAGGCAGCCGGCATCCAGCCGCCGAAGACGCTCGACGAGCTGATCGCCGACGTGCCGAAGCTGACCAATCCGGACAAGGGCATGTATGGCATCGCGCTGCGCGGCGCGCGCGGTTCGGGCGCCAATGTCTGGCGCTGGATGCCGTTCTTCAAGGCCTATGGCGGCCAGTGGTTCGACGGCGACAAGCCGGTCTTCAATTCCGACGCCGCGGTCAAGGCGACCGAGACCTACCTGAAACTGTTCAAGGATTCGGCGCCCGGCACGCAGACCGGCAGCTGGGATGAATCGACCGGCGCCTTCCTGTCGGGCCAGGTCGCGATCCTGGTCGAATCGACGCCGCTGTCGGGCATGGCGGTCGACCCGAAGACCTCGCAGGTCGTCGGCAACATAGGTTTCCT
This sequence comes from Mesorhizobium sp. B2-1-3, assembly GCF_006442495.1. Taxonomy (NCBI): domain Bacteria; kingdom Pseudomonadati; phylum Pseudomonadota; class Alphaproteobacteria; order Hyphomicrobiales; family Phyllobacteriaceae; genus Mesorhizobium; species Mesorhizobium sp. B2-1-3. The sequence continues at coordinate 150,562 of NZ_VFWL01000001.1, read as the reverse complement.
GCCGCCGCCGTCGCCACTGCCGGGCGGCGGTTACGGCCATGGCCTCGCCATCGCGACGAAGGCCAATGCCGACGACGCGTCGAAGAAATGCGCCGGCCTGTTCATCGCCTGGGCAACATCGAAGGAAAACGAGAAGCGCCGGCTCGACGCCCACCAGTTCGGCGAGCTGAACCGCACCAGCATCCTGGCCAGCAAGGAATTCGCCGATATTTACGGCGCCGATCTCGGCCAGGCACTGGCCGAAACCGGCAAGGTCACGGCGGTCAATTTCTGGCAGGACCCGCGCTGGCCCGATCTCGGCGACCGCTGGGGTATCATCCTCGAGGAACTGGTCACCGGCACCCGCACCGACATCAAGGGCGGCCTCAACGAACTGGAGGCCTATGCCAACGAGCTGGTGAAGAAATAAGCCATCCTCCCCCTGCGGCGCGCGGTCCACGGCATTCGGTGGAGCGCCGGAACCTGTGCGCCGCAGGTCTTGGTTCATCATTGCGGTTTGAGCCAGCCTTCGCGCGAAAGGTCAGTCATGCTCAATCGTTCGAGACGCAGCAGAGGTAGACAGATGCCGCGCCGCTCATCCCTGCCGGTCACCTTCGTCGTGCCGACACTCGCCATCCTTCTGGTGCTGTCGATGGTGCCGACGCTCTACGCGGTCGTCATCGCCCTGCAGAACCGTGAACTCAGCTCGACAGCCTATTCCTATGTCTGGTTCTCGAATTTCGCCGACCTGTTCATCGACCGCCGCTTTCTCAACGCCGTCTGGGTGTCGGTGAAATGGGAATTCGTCACGGTCATCGCGACAATGACGGTCGCCATCGGCTTGGGCGTCCTGATGTTCGAGGTCGCGTCGCCGCGCCTGCGCAACATCTACTGTCTGCTGTTCATCATCCCGGTCCTGCTGCCGCGCGTCTCGGCGGCCTTCGTCTGGAAGTTCGCCTATCATCCGCTCTACGGCATCGCCACTTACCCCTACCGGCTGCTGACCGGTGGGCTGATCTTCGATCCGCTGTCCAAGCCGTCGACGGCGCTGTTCGCCGTCGCTTCGGTCGATGTCTGGCAATGGGGCCTGTTCTTCGCCGTCATCGTGCTGAAGCTCCTGGAAACGCTGCCGCCGCAGCCGATCGAGGCGGCCCGGCTCGACCATGCCAAACGCTGGCAGATCCACGCCTATGTGACCTTGCCGATGCTGAAGGCGCCGCTGGTCAGCCTGATGTTCGTCAAGATGATCGAATCGCTGCGCTCCTTCGATCTGATCTATGTGATGACCCGCGGCGGTCCGGGCGTGGCAACCGAGACGCTCGACATGTACGCCTTCTCGCAAGGCTTCATCGAGTCCGGCAAGGTCTCTTACGCCTCGGCGATGGCGGTGCTGATGATGATCGCCACGGTCATCACATTCACCATGCTGTGGAGGCGGGTGCAGGCATGAGGTCATATCGCATGAGACCTGGCCGCCTGATCGGCAAGACCGTGCTGGCGTTTGCCGGTTTCATGGCCGTGTTTCCGTTGCTCTGGACGGCGCTCAATTCGCTGAAGAACAATGTCGACATCATCACCCGCGTCCCGCGCCTGGTGTTCACGCCGACGCTGGCCAACATCAGCTATATCGTCGGCCGCGACAGCGTCATGACCGGCCTCTACAATTCGGTCGTCGCCTGCGGTTGCGCGGTGCTGATCGGCGTGGTGCTCGGCCTGCCGGCGGCTTACGCGGTGGCGCGCTACCCGAACCGCTGGGCCGGCGACATCCAGTTCTTCGTTTTGTCGCTTCGCTTCCTGCCGCCGGTGGCGGTCGCCATCCCGCTGATGGTGATCTGGCTTCAGCTCGGGCTTTACGACACGCTCGCCGCGCTGATCGTCACCTATTGCCTGCTCACCATCTCGGTGATCATGTGGCTCGCCATTCCTGCCTTCCAGGCCGTGCCGAAGGAGGTCGAGGAAGCCGCCTTCGTCGATGGCTACGGCGCCTATTCGGTGTTCTGGAGGATTGCGCTGCCGGTCGCGGCGCGTTCGCTGATCGGTGCGGTGGCTTTCAGTTTCGTGCTGGTCTGGAACGAGTTCCTGATCGCGCTGATGCTGTCGAGCTCCAACGCCAAGACCTTGCCGATCGTCGCCTCGGAACTCTCCCAGCAAGGCATGAACGTGCCATGGGGAATCCTGAACGCCTCGGTCGTGCTTTTGTCGCTGCCGCCGCTGTTGTTTCTCGGCGTGCTCAGCGGCTTCCTGAATTCCGTTTTCCGGCAAAAAAAGACTTGAAGCGAGGACGACACGATGCGGGCACTGGTGCTTGAGAAAAAGGGCGAGCTGTCGCTGCGCGAAATCGCGTTGCCGCTCGAGGTCGGGCCGGACGACGTCAGGATCGCCATCCACACGGTCGGCGTCTGCGGTAGCGACGTGCATTATTACACCCATGGCGCCATCGGCAGTTATGTCGTGCGCGCGCCGATGGTGCTCGGCCACGAAGCGTCCGGAACGATCGTCGAGATCGGCGCCAATGTCCGGACGCTGAAGGTCGGCGATCGCGTCTGCATGGAACCGGGCGTACCGAACCTGTCGTCGCGGGCGACAAAACTCGGCATCTACAATGTCGACCCGGACGTCACCTTCTGGGCGACGCCGCCGGTGCACGGCATTCTGGCGCCGCAAGCCGTGCATCCGGCGGCGTTCACCTACAGGCTGCCCGACAACGTCTCCTTCGCCGAAGGGGCGATGGTCGAACCTTTCGCCATCGGCATGCAGGCGGCGGCGCGCGCGCGCATCGTTCCGGGTGACGTGGCGGCTGTCGTCGGCTGTGGCCCGATCGGCATCATGATCGCGCTGGCCGCCCTGGCCGGTGGTTGCTCGAAAGTGCTGATTTCCGACTTCTCCGCGCCCAAGCTCGAAATTGCCGGGCGCTATCCCGGCGTCGTTCCGGTCAACATGGGCGAGCAGCCGCTGGTCGATGCGGTGCGCGCGGCCACCGACGGCTGGGGTGCGGACATCGTCTTCGAGGCCAGCGGCAGCCCCAAGGCCTTCGCTGATTTGTTCGACGTCGTGCGCCCTGGCGGCGCGGTGGTGCTCGTCGGGCTGCCGGTGGAGCCGGTAGCGCTCAACGTGCCGGCGGCCATATCGAAGGAAGTCCGCATCGAAACCGTGTTCCGCTATGCCAACATCTTCGACCGCGCCTTGCAGCTCATCGCTTCCGGCAAGGTCGATCTCAAGCCGCTGATCACCGGCACCTATCCCTTCTCCGACAGCATCGAGGCTTTCGAGCGGGCGGCGGCAGCGCATCCGCAGGACGTCAAGCTGCAGATCCTGCTCAGCGGCGAAAAGGGCTGACCATGTCCGCGATCACCTGTTCCCATGTCGACAAGGCCTATGGCACCACGACGGTCATCCGCGACCTCAATCTCTCGATCGAGGAGCACGAGTTCGTCGTGTTCCTCGGCCCGTCCGGCTGTGGCAAGTCGACCTTGCTGCGCATGTTGGCGGGGCTGGAGGACATCAGCGGCGGCGAGGTCTCGATCGGCGGCAAGGTGGTCAACGATCTCGATCCGGGCGACCGCGGCATCGCCATGGTGTTCCAGAACTATGCCCTTTACCCGCACATGACGATCTTCGACAACATCGCCTTCGGGCTGCGGCGCCAGAAAGTGCCGGCGGCCGAGATCCAGAAGCGGGTCGAAGCGGTGTCGAGGACGCTCGGGCTGGAACCCTATCTCGGCCGCAAGCCGGCCGAGCTTTCCGGCGGCCAGCAGCAGCGCGTGGCGATCGCGCGCGCCATGATCAAGACGCCGAAAGTCTTCCTGTTCGACGAGCCGCTGTCCAATCTCGACGCCAAGCTGCGCAACCACATGCGCGTCGAGATCGCGCGGCTGCACCAGTCGCTGAAGACAACCACCGTCTATGTCACCCATGACCAGCTCGAAGCGATGACGCTCGCCGACCGCATCGTGCTGCTCAAGGACGGCGTCATCGAGCAGGTCGGCTCGCCGGCGGAAATCTACGAGCGGCCGGGCAATCTGTTCGTTGCCGGCTTCATCGGCACGCCGAACATGAATTTCATCGGTGTGACGGTGGCCCGGAAAGAAAATGGCTGGACGCTGACCAATGGCGGAACTGTCTTCACCCTCGACGGCTCGCGCTTCAAGCTACAACATGGCGAGCAGGCGGTGCTTGGCATCAGGCCTCCGGATCTCAAGCCCGCGACCCCCGGCAGCGCCGGAAATTTCCTGGCGGGAACGGCCGATCTCATCGAGTTTCATGGCAACGATGCACTGGTGACATTCGCTCTTGGCGGCAAGGAGATCAGCGCACTCGTTCCCAGCCGCGTCTGCCCAACTATCCGCAGCGATGTCCGCTATACGTTTGACGAATCGGATATGCACCTGTTCGATGCCAAGTCCGGCCTATCCTTGTTGACACGGTAAGGCGCGTTCTACTGGATCGCGTCGAGCGCCTGGCGTTGCCGGTGCATCTCCAGGAAAATCCGGTAGTCGCGATCGAAGCGGGCGCCGGCGGCCGGGTTGGCGGCGCGGGTCCTGCCGCCCTGCTGCATGGCCAGACAGGCCGCATTGAGGTCGGGGAAAAGCCCGGCGGCCGTCGCCGCCACCATGCCTGTGCCAAGCAACACCGCCTCGTCCGCCAGCGGCTCGACCACCGTGCAGCCGGTGGCGTCGGCATAGAGTTCCATCAAGAGGGGATTTTTGGTGTGGCCGCCGGTGACATGCAGCGTGTCGATGAGATAGCCGTTCTCGTTCAGCGCTTCCAGCACATGGCGCACGCCGAGCGCGATGCCCACGGCGGTGCGCCAGTAAAGTCGGCACAGGCTGTCGAAGGAGGAATCCAGCGTAAGGCCGCTGACCACGCCGACCGCATGCGGGTCGGCGAGCGGCGAGCGGTTGCCGTGAAAGTCGGGCAGCACATGCAGCCGGCCGGCAAGGGCATCGCCCTCCGCCGCGCGCAGCTCGGCGACGCGGCTTGCAATCCTGGCATGCATGGCTGCGTTCGGCTCGCCGCCGGCGCCGTGCCAGCGGATGATGTGGTCGAGCAGGGCGCCGGTGGCCGACTGGCCGCCCTCCGACAGCCACAGCTTCGGCAGCGCGGCGCCGTAGTATGGCCCCCAGACCCCGGCGAAGGGCTGCGGATCGGGTGACATCGCCATGACGCAGGAGGATGTGCCGGCGATCAGCGCCAAATGACGGCCGATATTCCGCTCGTCGCCGGCAAACCCGCCGAGCACGCCAAGCGCACCGGCATAGGCATCGATCACCCCGGCGCCGACCCGGCATGTCTCCGTCAGGCCGAGCTCCGCCGCTGCTTGCGCGCTCAAAGAGCCGATGTAAGCGCCGACCGGACTGGCTCTTTCGGGCAGATTGCCGTGCTCGAAGAGGTCGCCGAGGCCGACGAGTTCGAAGAAATCGCGCTGCCATGCGGGTTCCCGGTGCGCCAGATAGGTCCATTTGGCGGTCAGCGTGCACTGCGAGCGGGCCAGCGACCCCGTCGCCTGCCAGGTCAGGAAGTCGGTGAGGTCGAATAGATAGCCGGCTTCATTCCAGGTCTTCGGCAGGTTTCGCTTCAGCCACATCAGCTTCGGCGTCGCCATTTCCGGCGACATGACGCCGCCGATATAGTTGAGCACCTCATGGCCGCTCGCCGTGCATTCGTCGGCCTCGGCGATGGCGCGGTGATCGAGCCAGACGATGGTGTCCCAGCGCTCCTCTCCGGTCACCGAAACGCTGAGCTGGCCGCCTTGCCTGTCGCGCACGACCAGCGAGCAGGTGGCATCGAAGGAAATGCCGGCAATGTCCTCGGCGGCAACACCGGATTTTTCGCGGGCCGCACGCACCGCGGCGCACACGGCTGACCAGATATCGCGCGAATCATGCTCGGCGTGATCGGCCTTCGGCTGGTGCATGGCGATCGGGTGCTCGGCGCGGCCGAGCAAGGTGCCACTGGTGTCGAGAATGCCCGCGCGGGCGCTCCCGGTGCCGACATCGACCGCGCAAACGAACTGTTTCGTCAAGATGCTCTGTCTCTCGCTCCCAGGCCTGCAATCAGATCGGGCAATTGCAGCATGTCAGCGAATATAAAGTCCGGCTCACTCGACGCAAGCCGCGCTTTCAGGGCAGGGTTGCCGGCATGCGCGCCGCCGGTGAAGGCGAACACGCGCATATCAGCCGCCCGCGCCGCCGCGACGCCGGCGGGGCTGTCCTCGATCACAAGGCATTTGCGCGGATGCGCCCGCATCGAGGCGGCGGCATGAAGGAACAGGTCGGGCGCCGGCTTGCCCCTGGCCACCATGCCGGCACTGAACAGATGCGGCTCCATCAATCCGAGCAGGCCGGTGACGTCGAGCGTATAGCGGATGCGGTCGAGCGTGCCCGAGGAGGCGACGCAGAACGGCAAGCCGAGCCTCGGCAGCACTTCCTTGACGCCGGCGATTGGCTTCAGCTCCTCGCGGAATTTGCGCATCAATTCGACACGCATCGTGGTCAGGTGCTGATCGGTGATGGGCAGGCCGAAGTCGCGGGCGAGGATCTCGCACACGGTTTTCATGCTCTTGCCGAGGAAATGCTCGTAGGCCGTATCCTCGCCGATACTGCCGCCGGCAAGCGCGATCATGCCGAGCAGTGCCGAGACCGACAGCGCCTCGCTGTCCACCAGCACGCCGTCGCAGTCGAAAATGACCAGTTCCGGCGCCATGGTCCCGTTTCAGAGCTTGCCGGCGAGGTAGCGCGTCAGCGTGGCGCGCGTGCCATCCGTCCACAGCAGGTTCAATGCATGCGCGAAAGCCTCGACGAACGCGGTGGCGCGCCCGACATCGCCATAGATGTCTTCCATCGCAAGCCAGTCGGCGGGCGCGTCCTTTGCCGCCTTTGCCGTCGCCTGCACGCGGTCCCAGTTCGGATCATTGGGCTCGATGACCGCGCCGCTGTCCGTCGTGCCGAAGCAGTAGCGGCACCACAGCGCCGATTCAAGTGCCAGGCCGGCGACGCTCTTTCCCGCCTTCAAGCGGTCGGCGATGGTCGGGATGATGAATTTCGGCTGGCGATTGGAACCGTCGAGACAGAGCCGGCGCACCGTGTCGCCGATCTTGGGGTTGGAAAAGCGCTTTTCGATGAGCTGGTAATAATCCTCCAGGACCGTGTCTGGCACCGGCGGCACAGTCGGGATGATTTCGTCATGCTCGAGCTTGTCGAGAAAGCCGCGCACCAGCGGCTCCTGCATCGCCTCATGCACGAAATGGATGTCCATCAGCCCGGCCGGATAGGCGATGGTGGCATGGCCGCCATTGAGGATGCGGATCTTCATCAGCTCGTAGGGCGCGACGTCTTTGACGAACTGCACGCCGACCTTTTCAAGCGGCGGCCGGCCGTCGGTGAAATGGTCTTCCAGCACCCATTGCCGGAAGGGTTCGCAAAAGACAGGCCAATTGTCCTCGACGCCGAAATCCTTGGCCAGGATCGCGCGTTCGCGGTCCGACGTGGCCGGCGTGATGCGGTCGACCATCGCGTTCGGGAAAGCGACATTGCCGCCGACCCAGGCCGCCAGATCCTCGTCGATCAGGCGGGCCAGCCCGATGACGCCATCCGACGTGACATGGCCGTTGTGGGGAATGTTGTCGCAGGACATCACCGTGAACGGCACGATGCCGTCGCCGCGCCGCCGCACCAGGCCGGCGAGGATGATGCCGAACACGGTCTTCGGCGTCGCGCCCGGCTGCGCATCGGCGACGATATCGGGATGCGTCGGGTTGAACACGCCGGAGGCCGGGTCGATGAAATAGCCGCCTTCGGTGATGGTCAGCGACACGATCTTGATCGCCGGATCGGCCAGCCGTTCGATGATGGCGGCGGCATCGCCCGGCGTCAGGAAGTCGATCATGGCGCCGGTGACGCGGGCGCTCATATGACCCTCGTCCTGCTCGACCACCGTCGTCAGCCAGTCCTGCTCTTCCAGTTTGCCGCGGCCGATCTTCTCGCCCTCGAACACGCCGGCGCCGACCAGCGCCCAGTCGTGGCCGACGCCCGAATTGAACAGCTCGTCGAGATAGACGGCCTGGTGCGAGCGGTGGAAGTTGCCGACGCCGAAATGCACGATGCCGGCCTTCAGCGCTGCGCGGTCGTATTTCGGACCTGCGACCCTGGCCGGCAGGTTGGCGAGATTGGCGGAAGAGAGTTTCACGGTCATCTGTTTACCCTTTGGCCGGGTTGCGGCCTTCGTTACCCTTGTCCCCCTTCACCGGGAGAGAGTAGGGAGCGGCACATGCCTTCCGAGGCGATGCGGCCGCCATCTTGATGTTGGCCTCTTCTCCCCGCGGAGGCACGGGGAGAAGAGGCCGCCCCCGCCTCAACTCATCCACTGGCCGCCATCGACATTGTAGGTCTGGGCGACGATGTATTCGGCTTCGTCGCTGGCCAGGAACACGGCCATGCCGGCGAGGTCCTCCGGTCTGCCCATGCGGCCGTAAGGCACGCCTTCGCCGACCAGTCTTTTCTTTTCGCCCTTGGGCCGGTTTTCGTATTTGGCGAACAGCGCGTCGACCTGGTCCCACATGTCGCTGTCGACGACGCCAGGCGCGATGCCGTTGACGTTGATGCCGTGCTTGATCAGGTCGAGCCCGGCCGACTGGGTCAGTGAAATGACCGCCGCCTTGCTGGCGCAGTAGACCGCGACCAGCGCTTCGCCGCGCCGCCCGGCCTGGCTCGCCATGTTGATGATCCTGCCGCCCTTTCCCCGCGTGATCATCGAGCGCGCCGCCGCCTGCAGCATGAACAGCGTGCCGGCGACATTGACCGAGAACAGTTTTTCATAGCTCGCCCGCGAGATCTCGACGATCGGCGCAAGGTCGAAGATCGCGGCGTTGTTGATCAGTATGTCCAGGCCGCCGGTCCTGGTTTCCACCGCCTGCACCGCGGCATCGATGGAGGCCTGGTCCGTGACGTCGATCGTCACCGCGTAGGCCTTGCCGCCGATCCCCGCGGCCGTCTTTTGCGCAGCCTCGAGGTCAATGTCGGCAATCGCCACGATAGCGCCCTCACGGGCATAGGCTTCGGCGAAGGCCTTGCCGATGCCGCGCGCCGACCCGGTGATCAGCGCCGATTTGCCTTTCAGCCTCACGGCGCCAATGCCTTGCCGTCGGGGCCGAAGCGATGCAGCTTGGCCTTGTCGGGGGTGAGATAAATGCTGTCGCCATGGTGGACGCTGAGTTCGCCGTCGGCGCGCACCGTCAGCGGGCCGACACCGTCGGCCTGGACATGCAGGAAGGTGTCGGATCCCAGGTGTTCGGCGACGCCGACTGTTGCCTTCCAATCGCCCGCCGTGGTCGAGATCGCCATGTGCTCGGGCCGGATGCCGATGGTCTTGGAGCCGTACTTCGCCGCTGGGGCGCCTTCGATCAGATTCATTTTCGGCGAGCCGATGAAGCCGGCGACGAACAGGTTTTTCGGCGTCTTGTAGAGCTCCATCGGCGAGCCGACCTGCTCGACATTTCCGGCATTCAGCACGACGATCTTGTCGGCCATGGTCATCGCCTCGACCTGGTCGTGGGTGACGTAGATCATCGTCGTCTTGAGCTGGTGGTGCAGTTCGCTGATCTCCAGCCGCATCGTGCCGCGCAGTGCCGCGTCGAGGTTGGACAAGGGTTCATCGAACAGGAAGGCCGAAGGCTGGCGCACGATGGCGCGGCCGATGGCGACGCGCTGGCGCTGGCCGCCGGAAAGCTGGCCGGGGCGGCGCTCCAGATAGTTGGTGAGGTTGAGCACGCGCGCGGCGTCCTTCACCTTCCTGTCAATGGTCGCCTGGTTCTCGCCCGCCATCTTCAGTGGGAAGGCGATGTTCTTGGCCACCGTCATGTGCGGGTAAAGCGCATAGGACTGGAACACCATGGCAAGCTTGCGCTTGGCCGGCGCCTCGCCGGTGACGTCGCGGCCGTCAATGTTGATGGTGCCGCCGCTGGTGTCCTCCAGGCCGGCGATCAGGCGCAGCAGCGTGGACTTGCCGCAGCCCGACGGGCCGACGAAGACGACGAACTCGCCGTCCTCGATGACGAGATCGATGTTCGGAATGATCGACGTCGAGCCGAAGGATTTCGAGACGTTCTTGAGCGTGATATTTCCCATGCTTTCCTCCCGGTGGATTTCCGTCCGCCGCCTGGCGCACGCTGCTACTTCACGGCGCCGCCCCTACTTCACCGCACCGAAGGTCAGGCCGCGCACCAGTTGCTTCTGGCTGAACCAGCCCATGATCAGGATCGGCGCGATCGCCAGCGTCGAGGCGGCCGAGAGCTTCGCCCAGAACAGGCCTTGCGGGCTGGAGAAGGAGCTGATGAAGGCGGTCAAGGGTGCTGCTTCCGTCGTGGTCAGCCGGATCGTCCAGAACGCTTCGTTCCAGGCCAGGATGATGTTGAGCAGCATGGTCGAGGCGATGCCCGGCACCGCCATGGGTGTGAGCACATAGATGATCTCGTTCCACAGCGAGGCGCCGTCCATGCGCGCCGCTTCCAGGATCTCGCCGGGGATTTCTCGGAAATAGGTGTAGAGCATCCACACCACGATCGGCAGGTTGATCAGCATCAGCATCACCATCAGGCCGATGCGGCTGTCGAGCAGGCCGGTGTCGCGGAAGATCAGGTAGATCGGAAACAGTACGGCCACGGCCGGCATCATCTTGGTGGACAGCATCCACATCAAAATGTCCTTGGTCCGCTTGGTCGGCGAGAACGCCATCGACCAGGCCGCCGGAATGGCGACCAGAAGGGCCAGGATGGTCGAGCCGACCGAGAGCAGCACCGAGTTCAGGAAGAACTTGAAATAGCCGTTCTGCGCCTGGACCTCGGAATAGCTCTCGAAGGTCCCGGACGGGATCAGGTTGAAGCCCTGGATCGCCTCCTGTTCCGACTTGAACGAGGTGATGATGGTGTAGAGGATCGGGAAGAAGATCAGCAGGGCGACGATCCAGGCGGCCGCCGTCGCGATCGTCTTGTGCCGGGTTGTGACTGCGCGTGCCATCTTTTCCTCCCTTATCTGTCCAGGTTCTTGCCGACGGCGCGCATGGCGAAGAAGGCGACGATGTTGGCGAGAATGACCGCGATGATGCCGCCGGCGGAGGCCTGGCCGATTTTGAATTCGAGCAGCGCCTTCTGGTAGACCAGGAAGGGCAGGTTGGTGGAGGCGTATCCCGGGCCGCCATTGGTGGTGACGAGGATCTCGGCATAGACCGAAAGCAGGAAGATCGTCTGGATCAGGATGACGACGGTGATCGCCCGCGACATGTGCGGCAGCGTCAGGTAGATGAAGCGGCTGATGAAGCCGGCGCCGTCCATCTCGGCGGCCTCCTTCTGCTCGCCGTCCAGCGACTGAAGCGAAGTCAAAAGAATGAGCGTCGCGAAAGGCAGCCACTGCCAGGCGACGATGATGATGATGGCGGTCAGCGGATATTGTCCGAACCAGTCTATGGGCTGGAGGCCGAAGAACCGCGCTATGTCGGCGAAGACGCCGTATTGCGGATGCATGATCATGTTCTTCCAGACCAGGGCCGCCACCGGCGGCATGACGAAGAACGGCGAGATGACGAGGATGCGCACGATACCCTGGCCCCACATCGGCTGGTCGATCAAAAGCGCCAGCAGGATGCCGCCGACCACGGTGATCACAAGCACGCTGACGACGATCAGCAGCGTGTTCAGGATCGATTGCAGGAAGGCCGGGTTGGAATAGAACAGCGCGTAATTGGAGAAGCCGACGAAGCCGTCGCGGATCGGATTGAGCGGATTGTACTGCTGGAAGGAGAACCAGAGCGTGAGCGCCAGCGGAACGACCATCCAGACGAGCAGCAGGACGACGGATGGCGCCATCATGAAACGGGCAAGCGAACGGGTCTGCTGAGTAGCCATGACGGTCACCCTTCAAGGATCGGACGGAATTTTCTCGAGCTGTCGGGAAGTGGCCGCCCGAACTGGGTTTCGGGCGGCCGTTGCCGGCCATGGTCGGCGACCGGCCTTAGGCACCGGGAGGAGCCTTACTGGATGTAGCCGCCCTCGGTCATCGCCGCGGTTGCGGCGTCCTGGGCCTGCTTCAGCGCGTCGTCGACGCTCGACTGGCCGGCAAGGGCTGCCGAGAACAGCTGGCCGACGGTCGTGCCGAGGCCCTGGAATTCGGGGATGGCGACGAACTGCACGCCGACATAGGGCACCGGCTTGACGGTCGGATGCGTCGGGTCGGCAGCATTGATGGAGTCCAGCGTCATCTTGGCGAACGGAGCCGCCTTCTGGTACTCTGGATTGGCGTAGAGCGAGGAGCGCGTTCCCGGAGGGACGTTGGCCCAGCCTTCCTTCGAGGCGACCAGTTCTGCATAATGCTTGCTGGTTGCCCATGACACGAACTTCTCGGCGGCATCGGCCTTCTGCGTGCCGGCGGGAATGGCCAGCGACCATGCCCACAGCCAGTTGCCGCGCTTGCCGAGCCCATTGTCAGGCGCCAGCGCGTAACCGACCTTGTCGGCGACCTGCGAGGCCTTGGGATCGGAGACGAAGGAGGCGGCGACGGTGGCGTCGATCCACATGCCGCACTTGCCCTGCTGGAACAGCGCCAAATTCTCGTTGAAGCCGTTGGAGGACGCGCCCTCCGGCCCGTCGGCCTTCATCAGGTCGACATAGAACTGCAAGGTGTTCTTCCATTCGGGCTGGTCGAATTGCGGCTTCCAGTTCTCGTCGAACCAGCGCGCGCCGAAGGAGTTCGACATGGCGGTCAGGAAGGCCATGTTCTCGCCCCAGCCGGCCTTGCCGCGCAGGCACACGCCGTTCACGCCATTGGCGCGGTCGGTCATCTTGTCGGCGGCCTGCTTGATGAAGTCCCAGGTCGGCGCGTCGGGCATCTTCAGCCCCGCCTTCTCCATCAGGTCCTTGCGGTACATGACGAAGGAGCTTTCGCCGTAGAAGGGCGCGGCATAGAGCTTGCCGTCGACCGAGAGGCCGCCGGCGATCGCCGGGATGATGTCCTTGGCGTCGTAGTCGTCGCCGAGCTTGTCGAGCGGCAACAGCCAGCTCTGCTTGGCCCAGATCGGGACCTCGTAGGTGCCGATGGTCATCACGTCATACTGGCCGCCCTTGGTGGCGATGTCGGTGGTCACGCGCTCGCGCAGCACGTTCTCTTCCAGCGTCACCCAGTTGAGCTGGATGTCGGGGTTCGCCTTGGTGAAGTCGTCGGTCAGCTTCTGCATGCGGACCATATCGCCATTGTTGACGGTGGCGATGGTGATGGATTCGGCATGTGCCGCGAACGCGAGCGCGCTGGCCGAGCACAAGCCCAGGATGAGCGTACGAAGTTTCATCAAATTCCTCCCATGGACCAAGATGAGCATTTGCCTTGGCTGTGAGCAATTACTCACTAAGAGTGAATTATGTCAAGCCAGATTCGATGGTGCAGCGCACACTCGATGGAGGAACGCCGACATGGCGAGTTGCAAATGGCCGTCCCGCAGGTGCGGAGCGGGCGACAACGGCGATCTGGATGGAGCGCGGTTTTGATCCTGGAGTTAGCCGGTCAGCAGGTGATCTCGGCCAGGATCCAGTCGCGGAAAGCGCGGATCTTCGGCACGTTGCGGCGCGCCTCCGGATAGACCAGCCAGTAGGCGTGGCCGTCGTCGCCGACCAGGTCGAAGGGCTGGATCAGGCGGCCGTCGGCGAGTTCCGCCTTGAACAGCGCCCTGGTCAGGATCGCCACGCCATGGCCTGCGATGGCCGCATTGGCCTCATAGGCCTGCGCGCCCATGCTGCTGCCGGGGCGCTTGGCAAGGTCATGGCTTTGCACTCCCGCGGCCTCGAACCATTGCGTCCACCAGATGTCGCCGGGATCAAGGATCGGCAGCTTGAGCAGATCGGCCGGTTCCTTGACGCCGCCGATGCTCGCGGCGAGCTTGGGGCTGAGCATCGGCGTGAAATCGGCGTCGAGCAGCTTGTAGGCCTCCAGTCCCGGCCATTTGCCGCCGCCCGAGCGGATGGCAAGGTCGACATCCTCGCGGGCGAAATCGGTCAGGCGGCTGGATGTGTCGAGCCGCACGGCAAGGGCGGGATGCGCGATCTGGAACGAACCCAGATGATGCGCCAGCCAGTTGGAGGCAAAGGTCAGCACCGTGGTGACGCACAGCAGACCGTCCGCCCCGCCGCGCGCCGCCGCATAGGCCTGGCCGAGTATGGCGAAGGCCTCGCTGACCGCCGGCGCCAGGCGCTGTCCGGCTTCGGTGAGCTCGATCTGTCGCGGCCGGCGCAGGAAAAGCGGCGCGCCGACCCGCTCCTCCAGCACCTTGATCTGATAGCTGACCGCTGCCTGCGTCATCGCCAGTTCCTCGGCCGCTTTGGTGAAGGACAGATGCCGAGCCACCGCTTCGAACACCCGGATCGCCTGCAGCGGCGGAAGCTGCGCAACCTGTCGCGAGCTGAGATCCGGCATAAAGCCTCCTTATGGGTCCTTATCGACGTTCGATTGGCAAAGGCGGCCGGCAAGACCGACATTCATCCTCAGCCCGTCACTCGGGTTGAAGATAGCGAAGGTTGACGATCATGACCATGGCGCAGCAAAAATGCACTCCCGCTCCGGATCATCGCTGGATTTCATGGCTTGCGGACGGATTCGGCTGGTTCGCGACCAGGAAAAAGGCGCATCTCGACATCAGGGACCTGTCACCGCACTTGCGGCGGGACCTTGGCTTCCTCGACGGCAACGACCCCTTCGGACGGCATGGATAGCCCGCCCGGATTTTATCGCAAATCGATGTTGCCTCGAGGCTTTTGGCTCATCCGCTCGCCAGCAGGGCGGCGGCGGTTCGTTCGTCGGTGATGAGGCCGTTGACCAGCCGGCGGTTCACGGCCGCCAGGATGCCCGGCAGCTTGCGTTCACCCATGGCGAGCGCGATGACCAGCGACTTCTCGCGTGACGGCAGGGCCGCCGACGACACCCGGTCGTTGGTGATGCCCTCGATCATGCGGCCGTCGCGATCGAACACCCAGCCGACAATTTCGGCGACGCCGCCGGCCTTCTGTAGCGCCTTCAGCTCGGCGTCGGAAATGAAGCCGTCCTCATAGAGCGGCGCCTTCGGGCCGAGGTCGCCGATGCCGACGAAGGTGACGTCGGCCTCCGCGGCCAGCGCCAGCGTCGGCTGGATCATCGGCTGGCTGAGCAGCATCTCGCGTTCTTGCGGCGAGGAGGCGATGACCGGTAACGGCATCGGGAACGACCGCGCCTTCACCCTGTCGGCCATGGTGAAGATGACGTTGTAGAAAGCGGCCGAACCGTCGGGCGAGATATTGCCGGTCAGGGACACCACCTTGTGCTGTGGGCACTCCATCGGCGGCAGTTGCTCGATCGCCGCCTTCAGCGTACGGCCGGTGCCGATCGCCAGCACGATCGGCGCCGGCGATCTCAGCCGCCTCTCGATTTCCGCTGCCGCCGCCTCGGCGATGCCGATCGTCGTCGACGACGAGGTCGGGTCGCTCGGCACCACCTCGACCAGGTCGAGCGCGAAGCGCGACTTCAGGCGGGCGGCGAGGTCGAGGCAGTTGGCGATCGGATGGTCGACGCGCACCTTGATCAGGCCTTCCGACACTGCCAGCGACACCAGCCGCTGCGCGGTCTGCCGCGAGATGCCGAGCGTGGCGGCGATCTGGTCCTGCGTGTTGCCGGCAACGTAATAAAGCCAGCCCGCGCGCGCGGCATCGTCCAACCTGTTGCTGCCGCCTTCCTGCCGGTTGTTCACGTCCTGCCTCCCGAAACCGCCGGTCATGGAAGCGGTCCGCTCCTACTTTCGCAGGGAACCACGCGCTGCGCAATTGTCAATCGCCAGGGCAATTGCTTGCGCCAGCGGGCGTGGGATCGGCCGGATCATCGTTGGCCCGGGGGATTCCACGGCGGGCAACAGGGGGATTTCCGTTCCGACAGGTGGCACGTTCTGCCGTCCGGATGGTTTATCTCGCGGGGTAAACCCTTTAAGGGAACGCCAAAAGGAGCGTTGCATGACACCGAAAGCGGTTTTCTGGGACATGGACGGCACGCTGGTCGACAGCGAACCGCTGCACGAAGCAGCCCTGGTGGCGGCGATGCGCAATGTCGGCCTTCAGCCTCCGCCCGACCTGCATGAGCGCGTTCTCGGGGTCGCTGCCTGGCCGGTCTACCTGATGATGCGCGACGAGTTCGGCCTGGATCTGCCCTTCGACGAGTGGATCGTCCATAAATACGAGCATTATCTGCCGCTTGTCGCGACATTGAAGCCGCGCCCCGGTGCGATCGAGATATTCAACGAATTGCGCGCGCTTGGCGTGCAGCAAGCCGTGGTCTCGAATTCCGACCGCATGATCGTCGACGCCAATCTGCACATGGTCGGCCTGACCTATCCAAGCATGAAGACCATCAGCCGCAACGACGTGCGCGAAGGCAAGCCGCAAGCCGAGCCGTTCCTGCGCGCCGCCTATCTGGCCGATGTCGATCCCGCGAACGCGGTGGCGGTCGACGACAGCTGGCCGGGCGCCATGGCGGGGCTGGCGGCAGGCATGAAGACAATCTTCTGGCCGGAAAAACCGATGGACGGCCCGCCCGGTGCGGTGGTCATCAACAGCGCCGAGGAATTGCGGGCTGAACTGGGGCTCTGAGCTAAGCGCTGCTCGACCCCCACTCCGTCTCGGCTTCGCCGAGCCACCTCTCCCCCGATCGACGGGGGAGAGGAAGGGCGCCAAGCTTTTTTTCATCAACGCTCGTCTAGCAACGCTCCCTTCCTTTCCCTCCGGAGGGGGGAAAGGTGGCGCTGCGAAGCAGCGACGGATTGGGGGAACCACCTGGCAATCAAGCCTCGGGCCGGTCGTTCACGCCAGTCACAAAAGATGGATAGCGTAGCGTAAACGGCGAGAAGGAAGAGTCCGGCTTTAATTCCGATAAACCGGCTCCTGCTCGTCCAAAATCGCCTTCAGCTCGCTGAGATGCCGCTCGGCCTGGCCGGGATAGTCGTCCATCTCGCTTGCGGCCTTCTCGGCGATGGCGTCGGACAGTGTGCGAAGCGGCCGCCCTGTCCACAGCGCCTTGATGTAGGTCTCGGCGGCGCGTTCGAAATAGAACATGCGATTGAAGGCGTCGGCCACCGTGTCGCCGATGACCAGCACGCCGTGATTGCCCATCACCATTACCTTGACCTTGGGGTCGGTCAGGAGCTGCGAGCAGCGCTCGCCCTCTTCCTCGAAGGCCAGACCGCCATAATGGGCGTCGACCACATGGCGGTTGAAGAACATCGCCGAATTCTGGTCGATCGGCGGCAGCCTCGAATCGGCGAGCGAGGCCAGCACGGTGGCGTGGATGGAATGCACATGCATGACGCAGCGCGCATGGCGGACATTGCGGTGGATGGCGCCGTGCAGGCCCCATGCCGTCGGGTCCGGCGCATTCGGGCCGGACAGCGTCTCGGGATCGTTGGCGTCGATCATCAAAAGATCGCTCGCCTTGATGCGCGAGAAGTGCACCTGATTGGGGTTCATCAGGAATTTTGTGCCGTCTTCGTTGACCGCCAGCGAGAAATGGTTGGCCACCGCCTCATGCATGTTGAGCCGCGCCGTCCAGCGGAAAGCGCAGGCGAGATCGACGCGCTCCTCGTAGAAGGGCAGGTTGGTCAGCTGTTCCTTTTGCAGGCGGGCGATGCTCATCGAAAAATCCTCCGGGTTTTAGGAACAATGCCGTGCCCTGCTTGTGCCCGCAACCGGTTTCGGTTGGTGCAGCCGGCTCACGCCGCCGTGCTTGCGGCGGCCCCGACCTTCAAGCCGCCATGCTCGACGATGAAATCGATCACCTCCCGCAACCCCTTGCCGCGCGACAGGTCGGTGAAGCCAAACGGCCGTTTGCCGCGCATGCGGGCGGCGTCGCTCTCCATCACGTCGAGATTGACGTTCACATAGGGCGCCAGGTCGCTCTTGTTGATGATCAGGAAATCGGAACGGGTGATCGCCGGACCGCCTTTCCGCGGGATCTCCTCGCCCTGGCAGACGGAGATGACATAGAGCGTGAGGTCGGCGAGATCCGGCGAGAAGGTGGCGGCAAGGTTGTCGCCGCCGGATTCGATGAAGATGATGTCGAGATCGGGGAATTTGCGGTTGAGCTCCGCGATCGCCTGCAGATTGATCGAGGCGTCCTCGCGGATGGCGGTGTGCGGGCAGCCGCCGGTCTCGACGCCGACGATGCGCTCCTCCGGCAGCGCCTGCAGCCGCGCCAGCATCATGGCGTCTTCCCTTGTGTAGATGTCGTTGGTGACGACGGCGATGGAGAATTCCTCACGCAGCGCCTTGCACAGTTTCTCGGTGAGCGTCGTCTTGCCCGAACCGACGGGGCCGCCAATGCCGATGCGAAGGGGGCCGTTGGGCTGCGTCATGTCGGGAACTCCGTGATGGCGAGAACTGCAAAGCCGAGCCCGATCAGCAGGCACAGCGGCGAATAAAGGCTCCTATCGAGCCGCGCGAAAGGCTGTTCCGGTGCCAGCCGGCGCCACCGGGGCGTGAAGCCGGCAATGCCGCGTCCGAGAAACACCAGCCCGATCAGCAGCGCGGTGGCGGCGAGGCCTTGCCCAGGAAAGGGCGAGGCAAACACACCCTCCAGAGCCATCGGCCAGAGCGTTGCCAGCGCCAGGCAGGCGGCGACGGCAAAGCAGGCGAACGGCGCCGGCATCTCGTCGACGCCGCGAAAGCCGACGACCGCATGCGCGCAGGACGCCGCATCCTTGCCCGGCCATATCCCGCCAATGCCCCAATAAACGTGCAACGCGGTGATCACCAGCAGGACGAATGAGAGGACGAAGGCAAGGACGATCATGAGCGGAACAATCGCGAATACTGGGTTTCGTGCTGCATCGCCACGATATCAGAGACAAAGGCGCAACCGCCGAGATCGTCCAATGTCGAGCGGGATGCGCGGGCGGCGGTCGCAAGGGCCAGCTGCTCGAAGCCGGCGAGCAAACTGGTCGCGCCGCTTTGTCCGATGACGCCCAGCCGGATCGCGGCCTGGACGAGATTGGAGAAGAAGGCCTGCAGGAAGGCGGACAGCGCGTCCTGAAGCGCGATACCATTGCCGCCGGCAACAGCGCCGACGGCGACGCAGTACGCACAATCGGCGGGCAAGCGCTCCAGCACGGGAGTGGGCCAGGCGGCGGCCGCTTTGAGGAAAGCCGCACCTTGCAGCATGGTCTCGGCATGGCGCTCACGCGACCCGGCCAACGCCTCCGCCAGTGTGGCGACTTCGGCCGGATCGCCGCCGTCGCGGGCGTTGCGCCAGCTCTCCGCGAACAGCACGGCATCGTTCCAGGCGGAGCCCATCTCGACCAGCGTTTCAAGCCAAGCGGCGAGGCTCGCCGCATCGGTCACCAGCCCATCATGCGCGGCGCGCTCGAGGCCATGGCTGTAGGAAAAGCCGCCGACCGGAAAGACCGGCGACAGCCACGCCATCAATCGCAGCAGGGCGACCCCGGATGGCTGGTCAGTCATGGTGATCATGATGATCATGATGATCATGATGATCATGATGATCGTGATGGTCGTGCGAATGCGAATGGCTGTGCGAATGCGCTTCGGCGTGGCTGTGGGCGTGCGCATGGCCGTGGTCATGGCCGCCGGAATAGGCGCCCCGCACCGGTTTGAACGGTTCGGAAACCTCGCTCACCGTGGCCCCGAGCCCCTCCAGCATCGCCTTGATGACATGATCGCGCAGGATGAGGATGCGTTCCGCCTCTATCGCCGCCGCGAGATGGCGGTTGCCGATATGCCAGGCAAGCTCGGCCAGATGCACGGCGTCGCGGGCGCGGATATCATAGACCTCCTCCGGCGCCGCGATGATCTCGACGTGGCGGCCGTCTTCCAGCACCAGCCTGTCGCCGTCGTTGAGGGTGACGGGCTCCGGCAGGTCGACCAGTACCTTGCTGCCATCGGACAATTCGATCGCCCGGCGGCGCAGATGCCGCTCATCGTGGGCAAGAACCGCGCGGCCGGATGGCGCCGTGGTGCCGGCATTGCCGGAGGTCAGCACCGAGATGGCGCGCGGGAACTTCGTGAAGTCGGTGTTGAGGTTGAGCTTCATTTCATGGCTCCGCCATTGGCTTGCGCCCGGGCACGGGCAGGGCGTGAAAGCACGCGGTCGAAATAGGCGTTGACGCGTTCGGATTCTATTGGAAAGCGGCCGGCTCTGGCCCAGCCGCCCATGTCGCCGAGCAGCACGTCGACAGCCGAGAACCGGTCGCCGAGCGCGAAAGGCTTGTCGCCCAGCCGGCGGTCCAGCGCCTTGACCTCGGAGGCGAAATCGTAGGCGACCGCGGGGCCGACATCGACCCGGACCTCTCTGGGCAGCAGGAAACGGTGGCGCAATTTGTTCCATAATGGCGCTTCCAGCTCGGACTGGGCGAAATGCATCCAGGAATCCATTTCGGCGCGGCCTGCGAGGCCGGGACTGGCGCCCATGCCCTTATCCGCGTGCTTATCGGCGAGATAGACGCAGATCGCCGCCGAATCCGTCAGCGTCAGCTCGCCGTCGATCAAGATCGGCACCTTGCCCGAGGGATTGAGCGCATAGGCTTCGGGCGAGCGCAGGGGAATTTCGACGAATTCATAGGCCTGCCCGAGTTCTTCGAGCATCCACAGAACACGGCTAACCCGGGATCCACGCGATCCGACGGCCTTGTACATGATTGAACCCTGCCTTTCCCGGTCAGCCTAGAGCATCCGCGGCCGTCATACGATCGTGTCGAACAGCCGCAGGATGAACGATACCTGGTAAATCAGCGCCGCCGCGACGAAGGCGATGTGAAACCGGCGGTCGCGCACCAGGATCGCGGCGATGCACAGCGCGACGAAGACCGGCGTGCGGAACAGATATTCGTTGCCGAAGCGGGCGAAATGCTCCGGCCCCTTCAGCAGCGTGTCGATCACGTCGAGCACGTAGGTCGCGGCCAGCAGGCCGAAGAACCAGGCGCGGCGCGAATAGAAGAAATCCTCATAGCTGGTGTAGTCGAGCATCGAATCCGGAAACAGCAGCGCGCAGAGCAGGAACAGGGTGATGGCGTAGAAGATGATGAACAGGTACTTGCCGAAGGTCCATGTTTCGATGGCGTAGAGGCCGAACTCCCACCACCAGAAATGCACCAGCATCAACAGCACCGAAGCGACCCAGGCCAGATGCACCGTATAGAGCCGGTACTGGCCGGGATGCTGGACGATGCGCGCCACCCCCGACAACAGGCGCGCGACGCCGAGCCCGATCACCATGCCCAGGACGATGCGGATATGCGGGAAGATGTCGTGGGGCGAAGCTATTTCGGTGGCCATGCCGAATGCTCGCCAGGTGATGGAACGTCCGTCAACACACCACTATCAGTCTATTCGCGCATAAGGTTGTCTGAAGACCACGGTGATCCTGGGAAATAATCATCGTCCAAGATTTCCTTGATCCCATAGGGGCAATGGACAGGGAAATCCCGATCTCTCAGGCCTGTTTCGTCCAAGGCCTTTAATCTTGCTATCTTGAACTCTCGATCGAGCACCTGCGCAGGATATTTTTTGAGGCTCGGACTTTCATCAAGCAGGCCCTCAATCCGAAGCCGTTGCTCCCGAATTGTCAGCAACCAGCCCGTTTTGCGCTGCTCAGACTGAAACTCCCATTTTAGCAAGTGAAGGACCAAAGTGCCAAGCCTGCTCGCAATTTCCCTTTTGTCGCTCCGCCCCAAGCTCTCGATCTCCTCGGCAACATTCTCACGATCGAGGTCGGAAAGACGACCTTCGCGCAGCAACGCGCCCTGCTCGGCGCACCACTGAGCATAGTCGGCCTCGTAGGGCGTCAATTGCTGTTTGCGAAATATCTTGTTCATTGAGGAGATATTGCTCCCAAAGTGCACAATTTCCAAGCCTGCGGAGAACGAGTGGGCCCATTCGGGCAGTCGGCACAACCCACTCACCGCCGCATTTAACGAGGGCAATGGCTCGCGGCGATCTTATCAAAACAGAAAATATCGCTGCGCCATCGGCAGCACCGTCGCTGGTTCGCAGGTCAAGAGTTCGCCGTCGGCACGAACCTCGTAAGTCTCGGGATCGACTTCGATATGCGGCGTGGCGTCGTTGAGCACCATGGAGTGCTTGCCGATGCCGCCACGCGTGTTTTCGACCGCGGCGAACTGCTTGTCGACGCCGAGCCGGCCGTGCAGACCGGACTCTAGTGCCGCCTTCGAGACGAAGGTTACCGACGAGTTGGTGCGCGCCTTGCCATAGGCGCCGAACATCGGCCGATAGTGCATCGGCTGCGGCGTCGGGATCGAGGCGTTGGGGTCGCCCATGGGAGCGGCCGCGATCATGCCGCCGATCAGTACCATATCAGGCTTGACGCCGAAGAAGGCCGGGTTCCACAGCACCAGGTCGGCGCGCTTGCCGACAGCGATCGAACCAATCTCCTTCGACAGCCCGTGCGCGATGGCCGGGTTGATCGTGTATTTGGCGATATAGCGGCGGACGCGGAAATTGTCGTTGTTGCCGGTCTCCTGCGGCAGCGAACCGCGCTGGCGCTTCATCTTGTCGGCGGTCTGCCAGGTCCGGATCGCCACCTCGCCGACGCGGCCCATCGCTTGTGAGTCCGAGGAGATGATCGAGAAGGCACCGATGTCGTGCAGAATGTCTTCCGCCGCGATGGTCTCCTTGCGGATGCGGCTTTCGGCGAAGGCGATGTCTTCCGGGATCGACGGCGACAGATGGTGGCAGACCATCAGCATGTCGAGATGCTCGGCCAGCGTGTTGACCGTGTAGGGCCGCGTCGGGTTGGTCGAGGACGGGATGACGTTGGGCAGGCCGCAGACCTTGATGATGTCGGGCGCATGCCCGCCGCCCGCGCCTTCGGTGTGGAAGGCGTGGATGGTGCGGCCCTTGATCGCCGCCACCGTGTTCTCGACGAAGCCGCTCTCGTTGAGCGTGTCGGTGTGGATCATCACCTGCACGTCATGGTCGTCGGCCACCGACAGGCAGCAGTCGATCGCGGCCGGCGTCGTGCCCCAGTCCTCGTGGAGCTTCAGCGAGCAGGCGCCGCCCAGCACCATCTCCTCCAGTGCCGCGGGCAGGGAAGCGTTGCCCTTGCCCGACAGGCCGATATTCATCGGGAAGGCGTCGAAGGACTGGATCATGCGCGCCATGTGCCATGGCCCGGGCGTGCAGGTGGTGGCGAGCGTGCCGTGCGCCGGGCCGGTGCCGCCGCCGAGCATCGTGGTGATGCCCGACATCAGCGCTTCCTCGATCTGCTGCGGACAGATGAAATGGATATGCGCGTCGAAGCCGCCTGCGGTAAGGATCTTGCCTTCGCCGGCGATGATCTCGGTGCCGGGGCCGATGATGATGGTGACGCCATCCTGTGTGTCCGGGTTGCCGGCCTTGCCGATTGCCGCGATGCGGCCGTCCCTGAGGCCGATATCGGCCTTGAAGATGCCGGCGCTGGCGTCGATCACCAGCGCATTGGTGATGACGGTGTCGACCGCTCCTTCAGCGCGGGAAACCTGGCTCTGGCCCATGCCGTCGCGGATGACCTTGCCGCCGCCGAATTTCACCTCCTCGCCATGAATGGTGAAATCCCTCTCGACCTCGACGAAGAGTTCGGTATCGGCAAGCCTCACCCTGTCGCCGACCGTCGGCCCGTACATCTGCGCATAGGCGGCGCGGGTTATTCTGGCCATCAGTGATTGCTCCCGAATTGCGGTGCTGGTGAAACCGGGCTGCACATTGCTGCCATCCAATGGTCACGCAATGACCCGCTGGTCGACACCTTCTGATCCCATTTGGCGGTTGAGGTTGGAGGGTCACCCCAAAACGACCGTTTGCCAAATCGATGGAAGGAAAATCCATGCGCAAAACGATAGTTCTCGCCGCTGCCGCCACCCTGATGCTGGCGGGTGCCGCCAGTGCCCAGCAGCAGCCCGCGCAGCAGCCCGCTCCGGCAGCGCCGGCCGCGCCCGCCCCCGGCGGGCAGCAGGCCGCGCCGACGATCCAGAGCGTCAACATCGTCGACATCACCGAACTGCCGAAGGACACCCAGACGCAGGTCAACCAGGTGATCGCCCAGCGCGGCGATGCCGGCCTGCAGAAGCTGCGCAGCTCGATCGATGCCACGCCCAAGGTCAAATCCGCCCTCGAGGCCAAGGGAATGACCTCGGCGCAGGTGGTCGCGGCCAGCATGGAGCCCAACGGCGCCCTGACCCTGATCACCAAGAAGGCGAGCTGACGGCGCGCCTGCGCGGCGGGCCGTCGTCCGGTCCGCCCGCGCTATCTGGAAGGGAACCTTGGCCGGGCAGGAGCCGTTTCGTTTCATCGGCGCTGAACGGCGCCGCGAAATGAACCCGTCCAGGAGCGAGCGATGGCGATCAATCCCGGCAAGAGACGGCTCTATGCCTTCGCCTCCATGGCATTCCTGGCGGTGGGCAGCCCCGGAGCCTCCCTTCACGCACAAGGGCTCGAAAGCCCTGAGACCGTCAACCGGATCATCGGCTCGGACGTCAAGCAGGAAGAAACCAGGAGCGATGCCGAAGCCGGCAAAGTTGCCAGGGCGATTGATCGGACGCGTGAAAACATCGGCACGGTGCGCAAGACATCCAAGCTCGACAAGGTCGATATCGTGTTCCTGACCGATGCCGCGCGCACCGAAGGCGGTCCGCCGCCGGCGATCGAAACCAAGGTCAAGCAGCATCAGGACGACATTGCGGAGCTGCGCAAGGAGATCGAGGCCAACGCGCTGCTGTTCAATGCCATCGACTCGCGACGCGTGCTTGCGCAGGACGTTCTCGCCGTGGAATTCGACGACCCCGGAAAAATCGTCATCTATGCGGCGGCCAAGCCGTCCGATTGAGCCGAGGGCACAACTCGCTTTCGTGCTCGCCCGAAAGCCCTTTGCCCTCTTTGCACGCCGCGCATGAGACGCCCTCGGCCTCACAGCCTGCCCATCACCTTCTGCTGAAAGCCATAGACCTCGCGCTTGCCGCCCAGCGGCACCAGCGTAACGTCGCGCTCCTGTCCGGGCTCGAAGCGCATGGCGGTGCCGGCGGCGATGTCGAGGCGCATGCCGCGCGCCTGTTCGCGGTCGAATTTCAAGCCCTCATTGGTCTCGAAGAAATGATAGTGGCTGCCGACCTGGATCGGCCGGTCGCCGCTGTTGGCCACTTTGAGCGTAACCGCCGGCAGGCCTTTGTTCAGGTCGATGTCGCCGTCGGCGGGAATGATTTCACCTGGGATCATCGTTCGTCACACGGCGCCGAAGACGAGGCCGAGCCCTATCGCCGTGCAGGCGGCACCCGCGGCCCGCACGAGCACGCGAAATCGCCTGCCGAGGCCAAGCCCGGCGGCGATGCCGACGGCGTGCAGCAGCGTCGTGGCGACGGCAAAGCCGGCCATATATTCAAGCCCTGCGGCATTTTCCGGCACTTCGGTGCCATGGGCGTGGCCATGAAACAGCGCGTACGCGCCGATGATGGCGACGCCGGCCGTGACAGGAAGATCGACGGCCAGCGCCACGAATAATCCGAGCGCCACCACCGACGCCAATATGCCCGGCTCGACGAAGGGCAGCGGCACATGCAGCATGCCGAGCGCGCCACCGGCCAGCATGACGCCCACAAAGGCCGCCGGCCATGCCCACATGGCCTTGCCGCCTTTCTGTGCCGCCCACAGGCCGACCGCGACCATCACCGTCATGTGGTCGAGGCCGGAGAGCGGATGCATGAAGCCGGCCGCGAAGGAGGAGGTCGTGCCGGCCCCGACATGGGCGTAGGCGGGCATTGCGGCTGCCATGAGCAGAATCGCCGAGAGGGCTGTGCGTTTCATCTGTGCTGAGATCATCGGTGCGTCTTTCCTATCAGGATCGTCTTTCCTATCAGGGTCGTCTGGCGTTCACGCGGCCTCGCGCGGGCCACAGGCCTCGGCTTTGAGGACGCGCTTGGTCGAAGCGGGATATTTCTTCAGCATTGCCGCCGGACGGATCGGCCGTGCCGAAAAATTGCCGCCGCAATTGGGGCAGACGCCGCCGAGCACGTCTTCGACGCAATCGGCGCAAAAGGTGCATTCGAAGGTGCAGATCAACGCATCCGCCGCTTCCGGCGGCAGGTCCTTGTCGCAGCATTCGCAGTTCGGGCGCAGCTCAAGCATATCTGTCTCCTCACCGTATCGGCTCATGCACGGTCACCAGCTTGGTGCCGTCGGGGAATGTCGCCTCCACCTGCACGTCATGGATCATCTCGGCGATGCCTTCCATCACCTGGGCGCGGCTGACGACGTGGGCGCCGGCTTCCATCAGCTCGGCGACGGGACGGCCGTCGCGGGCGCCTTCGACGACGAAGTCGGTGATCAGCGCGATCGCCTCCGGATGATTGAGCCTGACCCCGCGCTCCAGACGCTTGCGCGCCACGACCGCCGCCATGGCTATCAGCAGCTTGTCCTTTTCCCTTGGCGTCAGGTTCATGCGTTTCCCTGAAATGATGCGGACACGATCACAGTGACCATATTTTGGGCAGTCCCGCCTTTCCGTTGAGCAAGCCGACGAGCGGAACCAGATGCTGGCGCAGCCGGTAGCCGTCGCCGGCATACAGCCTCGCAAGAAGCTTGCCAGATTCCTGCACGCTCCAGGTGCTGGCGCCGCCCTGGCCGCCGATGATCTCCCGAACCGGATCGAGAAGCGCTTCCGCCCGCGGCGAGATCAATAGCACCGTCGCCATGGCGACGGCGCCGCCGGCAATCGGTGGGCGCGCCAGGGTCGCGGCGATGTCGGGCCCGATGCGGAAATCCTCGGCATGGATGAGAGCCCCGCCCCGGCGGACGCGCCAGCGGTCGTGAAAGCCGCCCTGGACCGCGCGTTCGCCCATCGCCGTCCGGCCGAAGACGGTGGCTTCCAGCACCAGCGCCTCGGCGCCGGCGGCAAGATCAAGGTCGAGCGTGCGGGCAAAGGCCGATCGGTCGAAAACGATGGTCTCCTGCGGCAGCCAGGCGACGCGGCCGTTTTCGCCGACCGTTAGCCGGACGCTGACTTCGGCCCGGTCGGAAGCGGCGCGATAGATTTTCTCGCAGGCCTGCGTCGTTATCGTGGCGCTGGCATGCGCGCCGACCTCGATCTCCCAGCCGAGGCGGTCGCCTCCGGTCAGCCCGCCCGCGGTGTTGATCAGCACGGCTTCCAGCGGGCCGCCGGAAACGGCCGGCATCCTTATCTTGGCGGAACCGTCCTGATAGAGGCGGCGCAGCCGTGTGCGGCCGTCTTGACTGGCGCAGGCGAGCTGCGCCAGTCCGGCCGCCCGCTGCGCCGGCGGGGCCGAAAATCGGGTATGTTCGATCGTATCCACGCCGTCAGGTTAAGCACCGCGGCGGCTTTGTCGATATATAGCTTGTTGCTTGATGGCGTTTCCGTTTCTATAGAGGGAGCCACCTTGGTACGCTCATGCGACGCCTGGCGGGGGTCCAAGGCGACGGTCGCGGCCTGATATCGAGGACAAAAAGGCGCTGTTCAGTTGGCGTCGGGAAACGACAAAGTGGGGAAGAAACCGAATGGCTGACCAACTGGCGACCGAAATCATCGAAAAGATCAAGGCTCATGCCGAGCCGGGCGGCGAGGAGATCACCACCAGCACCGAATTGACGGCGCTCGGCATCCATTCGCTGGAACTGACCGAGATCATCTTCGATCTCGAGGAGCAGTATGGCATCGAGATCGAGATGAACACGGTCGATGCCTGGAGCAACCTGAAGAATGTTGGCGACATGGTCGAGGCCGTTCGCGCGCTGATCGCGAAAAAAGCCTGACCGGATGCACAAGCGCGTCGTCATTACCGGCATCGGCGGTTTGTGCGGGCTTGGCACCGACGTGCCGGCGATCTGGACCGAGATGCGCGCCGGCCGCTCGGCGATCGGCCCCATCGATAACCCGTTCCTGCACGATTTGAAGGTCAAGATCGGCTGCGAGATCAAGGCGCTGCCCGACCATGGCATAGAGCGCAAGCAGCTGGTGTCGATGGACCGTTTCAGCCTGTTGGCGGTGATTGCCGCCCGCGAAGCCTTACAGCAGTCCGGCTTGGCCGCCCATGCGGACAATACCTACCGCATGGGTGCCGTTATCGGCATCGGCGTCTGCGGCTTCGAGACGGTCGAGGAGAACTACCGCGCCATCCTGATCGAAGGCAAGAATCGCGCCGGCATCTTCACGGTGCCGAAGGTCATGCCGGGCGCCGCCGCCGGCCAGGTCAGCATGCATCTCGGCCTGCGCGGACCGGTGTTCGGCGTCACTTCGGCCTGCTCGTCGGCCAACCACGCCATCGCATCGGCGGTCGACCAGATCAGGCTCGGCCGTGCCGACGTCATGGTCGCCGGCGGCACCGAGGCACCGCTGGTCTGGGGCGTGCTGAAGGGGTGGGAGGCGCTGCGCGTGCTGTCGCCCGATACCTGCCGGCCGTTCTCGGCCGATCGTCAGGGCCTGGTGCTGGGCGAAGGCGCCGGCATGGCGGTTCTGGAAAGCTACGATCATGCGGTGGCGCGCGGCGCAAACATCCTCGCCGAAATCGTCGGCGCCGGCCTCTCGGCCGATGCCTCCGACATCGTTGCGCCGACCATAGAAGGGCCGGAAGCGGCGATGCGTTTCTGCCTGGCGGACGCCGGGTTGAATCCCGAGGACATCGACTACCTCAATGCGCACGGCACCGGCACCAAGGCCAATGACCAGATCGAGACCGCCGCGATCAAGCGCGTCTTCGGCGAGCACGCGCGCTCGCTTTCCGTCTCCTCGACCAAGTCGATGCATGCCCATTGCCTTGGCGCCTCGGGCGGGCTGGAGATGATCGCCTGCGTGATGGCGATCCGAGAGGGCGTGGTGCCGCCCACGGCGAATTTCCGCGAGGCCGACCCCGATTGCGATCTCGACGTGACGCCGAACGTCGCGCGCGAGCGCAAGGTGCGCGCCGCCATCAGCAACGGCTTCGCCTTTGGCGGCACCAATGCGGTGCTGGCCTTCAAGGCGATCTGATCCCGGCGATCGTGTTCTGCCCGGCAGGTCAATCTGCCGGCTCCCGATGCCGGCATCATTCGATTTGTTGACTGTGCGTGCACGGCCAAACGCCTGACGCCGCATTGATCGTGCCGGGGCGTACGCCTAATTCTTTGCCGACCCCACCCAGACCGCGCCGCTCGGTGCGAAATCCCGCCCAGGAGTTCTCGATGGCCGACCTGTCCGCCTTTCCAATCACCGCCCGCTGGCCGGCCAGGCATCCGGACCGGATCCAGCTCTATTCGGCGACGACCCCGAACGGGGTGAAGATATCGATCGCCCTGGAAGAGATCGGCCTGGCCTACGAGCCGCACTATGTGGACATCGGCAAAAACGAAAGCTGGACGCCGGAATTCCTGTCGCTCAATCCCAACGGCAAGATACCGGCGATCATCGATCCGAACGGTCCCGACGGCAAGCCGATCGGCCTGTTCGAGTCCGGCGCCATCCTGCTCTACCTCGCCGACAAGACCGGCCTGCTCGTCCCGGCGGACGCGGCGCGGCGCTACGAGACGATCCAGTGGGTGTTCTTCCAGATGGCGGCCGTCGGCCCGATCTTCGGCCAGGTCGGCTTTTTCCACAAATTCGCCGGCCGCGAGATCGCCGACAAGCGGCCGCTGGAGCGCTACCGCGATGAGTCGCGCCGCCTGCTCGGCGTTCTCGACGGCAGGCTGAAGGGCCGCCGATGGATCATGGACAATGACTACACCATCGCCGACATCTCGCTCATCGGCTGGGTGCGCAATCTGATCGGCTTTTATGAAGCGCGCGACCTCGTCGGCTTCGATGATTTCGCGCATGTGGCGGCATGGCTGGAGCGCGGCCTGGCGCGGCCGGCGGTGCAGAAGGGCCTGACAATCCCGGCAAAGGGCTGAAGCGGCCCGCCGCCCTGGCGGGATACCGTAGCCTTGGCCGACTCGGCTGGGCTATTTCGCCTTGGCTTTCGGGCCGCCCTTGCCCATCACGGAAGCCGCCAGCGAAGCGGCGCCGCGTGCCGTCGCCACCACCGCGCCGGCCGCGACGCTTGCCACGGTGCGGACGGCGCCGGATTTCTCTGGCGCCGGCTTGCGCGCGCTGGCCGGCTTTGCGGTCGCGGCCGCGACCTTCCGAGGCGCGGCCTTACCGAAGCTGGGCTTGGCGTCCTTCGAACGTTCGGCGATCGCCGGACCGGCGCCGGCTTTCGCCTGCGTCGTCTTCGTCGTCCTGGTCTTGGCGGTCGCGGGTTTTCTTGCCTTGGTTGCCATTGCAAAATCCCCTTACGCAGGACAATCGGTTCCCCGCCATAACGGTGCGAAACCCCTTAAGGTTCCCGTCGAAAAATACCGACAATTAAGCAGGTTAACCAATCACCAGGTCGGCCGCCCGGCGCCGCGCCAGCACGCGTTCGATGTTGGGCATGTCGTTGGAGACGATCCAGGCGCGCGCATCCTCCTCGGAGCGGCCATGTTCGTGCCAGCGCTCCATCAGCCGGCGCTCGAGTTCGTTGCGCGGCACCTCGACGAAGATCGAGAAATCGAACAGCGGCGCCAGCCGCGACCACGGCTCCTCGTCGAGCAGCAGATAATTGCCCTCGACCAGGATGAATTTGGTCTCCGCGCCGATGATCGCCGCCGCGGCGCGCGACAGTTCCATGCCGCGGTCGAACACCGGGATGGCTATGTCGGGCTCTCCCGCCCGGATCCGCTTCAGAAGCGTCTCGAAGCCACCGAAGTCGAACGTATCCGGCGCGCCCTTTCGCGCGCGCAGCCCGCGCTGGTTGAGAACGACGTCGTCATAGTGGAAGCCGTCCATCGGTACGACCTCCACGGCGCCTTCCGGCAGCAGATCGTGCAGGCTCGCCGACAATGTCGACTTGCCGGCCCCCGGCGGTCCGGCAATGGCGACGATGAAGCGCTTTGCCTTGCCGGCGCGCTTGAAGATGGTGGCGGCGAGATGGGCGATTTCGGACATGGCAGCCTCGCTTGCCCCTGATGGTTGGCGCGACCGTTATTCTGGCGGCACTCGGCGGAAATTTCAAACCGGCATTTTGGGTAAGGTGCGGTGGTCAAGTGTCGAAACGCCGACGTTCGAAGCCAATCCGCTCAACCAGCCGCAGCCTGCCCGATGCGCAGGAAACCGCTGTCGAACGGCACCTCCCGCGCCGAGCCTCCGCCCGCCAGCCGCATGCGGCCCTCCGCCGTGGTGACCTCCTGCGGCGGCTCGCCGCCCGCCAGCGGCAGTGCGCCGATGACATGGCGGAAGGAGACGCTGGGGCCTTCGCCGAGCGCGAACGCCGTCGCCACGCCTTCGCGCGTCAGCCAGTTGTCGCCGATCGAGGCGGCGTGGCCTATCGCCGTGCGCCCGTCCTCGATGCCGAGCACGCCGAGATGCCGGCCGCTCCAGGGCGCGTAGTCGCGGCCGCCATTGCTGAACCACAGCATGGTGACCGGCAGTTCCGCCGGGTTCTTCAGCACCAGAACCAGATCGTCCTCGGCCCGGCGCGCCAGGGCCGTCCAGCCCGGCCCGCCATGGTCGGCCTCGACCAGCGTGACAAAATCCTCGCGCCGGTCGTCCATGCGGTAATCCGTCAGGTCGAGCGTGCCGCCGCCCGCGGCGGGAAAATGGCCGAGATCGCTGCTGCGCCCGGGATAGGCGAGCAGGAAGCGGCCGCGCACGGGGTCGGGCTCCAGCGGATCGGCGGGCGAGGCCGCGAAGCGTTTTGGCGAAAAGGCCAGCCGGCCGCCATCCGTCATTGCCGTCATCGGATGATGGGCGACCGAGATCGCGCCGTGGCCGCCGGAAAACACATGTTCCTGGTAGAGAAAGGCATGGCCGTCGCGCAGCGTCAGGATCTTGTCGACGGTCGCGCCCATGACCTTGCGGCGCAGCCGGAAAACGGCTCGCCAGCCGCCGTCCACGGCGCTGCTCTGGGTGACGTCCCAGGCGCTGTTGGCCGGCCAGCCATGCAGCGGCGCTTCCTCGACGTCGCTGCGCGAAAACGGCGCGCACAGGAAATCGCCGGACAGTCGCACCGTGCCCTCGGGCAAGTCGGCCGGCAGCGTATCGCGTGGCGCGCCGACCCAGGGTGCGCGGTGCAGCGGCCGCAATTGGCGCCCGCCATCCTCGACTACCATGTCGGCGATATGGCCGACCGTGGTGTCCAGCGAAACCGAAATGCCGCGTGCATTGAGGGTGACCGTATCCATAGCGCTCTCATCGAATCCGAAAGCGCAACAAGAACCCTTCGCCACCGGTTGCGCAAGCGCCGCGACCGGCATTTTGCATCACCTTGGAACGCAAGCTTGCGAAAGCAGACAAAGCTGGGGCTACCGCCATTAACCAAATGGACGCAGCTGGCGGGTTACGTTAGCTTCGCCGCATCTCAGCAACAGCCTGACCCGAACAGACTTGCCCTTGTCCAACCAGCGTCGCCTTCCGCTCGTCCAGAGACTTTTCGTCGCCCTTGGCCTGTTGCTGATGGCTGCGGGCTGCTCGACCACGACACCGCCGGACTCTGTGCTCGCCGTGCCGGCGCCGCCGCAGAAATACGCGGCCATCGTCGTCGATATCAGAAGCGGAAAGCAGCTGTTCGAGGTCAATTCGAGGGCCCAGCGCTATCCGGCCTCGCTGACCAAGATGATGACGCTCTACCTCCTGTTCGAGGCGATGGAGAGCGGCCGCGTCTCCAAGGAAACGCAGATCCCGGTCTCCGACCACGCCGCCTCGCAGCCGCCGACCAAGATGCGCTTCCGGCGCGGGGAAACGATCGACGTCGATTCCGCCATCCGCGCCATCGTCGTCAAGTCGGCCAATGACGTGGCGGTGGCGGTGGGCGAATATCTCGGCGGCTCGGAGGACGAGTTCGCCGCCATGATGACGTCGAAGGCGCGCCAGCTTGGCATGACCAGCACCATTTTCCGCAACGCCTCGGGCCTGCCCGACGACGGCCAGGTCACCAGCGCGCGCGACATGGCGGTGCTCGGCATGGCGCTGCACCAGCGCTTCCCCCAGCATTTCCACTATTTTTCCGAAAGCGACTTCATGTTTCGCGGCCGGCTGGTGCGCGGCCACAACGACATGCTCGGCCGCGTGCGCGGCGTGAACGGCATCAAGACCGGCTATATCAGGGCTTCCGGCTTCAACATCGTCACCTCCTACGAAGCCGACGGCCGCCAGCTGATCGTGGTGGTGATGGGCGCCGACAGCGCCCGCCAGCGCAACGACCATGTCGAGGCGCTGATCCAGCGCAACCTGTCGCCGGCGGTTGCCGACGCCCCGACCAGGGTGATGTACGCCGAACAGCAGTGAGCGGGCGAACTGCGGGGCTGCCTCGCTTCGGACCAGCTTGCTCAACTATCGAAGTCGGTCCCGCCCCTCATCGCCCTGCCGGGCACTTCTCCCCGTATAGTGACGGGGAGAAGGAGCTGATCGCAACCTCGGCACCCTTTTTGCAGCGTTGGTGATTGGCGAAACCGGCGATAACAGCCCCTCTCTCCCCGTTCTACGGGGAGAGATGTCCGGCAGGACAGTGAGGGGCGGCGCAGTCGCTCGAAAGCGGGCGATGGCGTCCACTTGACCCGATAGGAATTTTTTCTTGACAGGTTGAAGGCAACTATGCTACTATTCTCGCTATGGTGCTGATTTGCGCCGGCCACCCGCCGCAAGGCGGGTTTTTGTTGCCGTCGCCCAGGCGCTGGCCAATCACTTCGTCGGAGCAAGGAGCGCAGCGACGCGGCGCGAGGATCCATGCCGCGACTCGGCAAGCGCCGCAACGGTTCGCAATTCTGCTCCGCTGCCGCCAATGCCACGGAATGGATCCAGGCTCCGCGACGGAGCTTCGCCCCCGTTAGGTTTCCCCAGGGGTTGATAACGATTTCATAGAGCCGCCGCCAACCTCGAATGTCTCTCTACCGGGCGAGCCCCGAAAGGCGGCCCGCTGCCCCCTTTCTGTCACGCAATCGTCCGCAAGGCGTGGCATAGGCATGCCAAGTCGCCGTGATGCTGGCTAAGCATCGCCCCGTCGGTCTATCGTCTTCCACCACAGCAGGAGCCCGCACCATGAGCACCCTCCCCAAGGCGTCCGAGCAGCAGGCGGACAATGACAGCGGCGGCGAATATTTCGAGGCGCCGACCACGGGGGATGACCTGCACGGGGTTTCGGACGAGCATTTCGACACGCCGGAAGTGCCGGACTCCGAGCCGGCCTTGCCCGGAGCCTCGCGGACCAAGCCCAAGAAAAGACCATCGGCGATCTCGGGCCGCAAATTCCGCAAGCGCGACCTGGTGCGCATCGACGATTTGCGCCCGAGCCTGGCCGACCGCATCCGCTCCGACCATCCGGACCTGCCGCATGGCGCCCGCATCAGCCGCGAGGAGCTCGGCCGCTACCGCATGCGCTACATGGAGGAGCTGCTCCAGCAGGAGCACGGCGAATTCTCCGAGCTCGACCGCCAGGTGGTGGAATCGATCGCCCGGCAGGACACGATTTCGGAAAACTCGGAAGAGGAGTTCGAGGAGCACCGCTCGTTCGCCGACCGCGTCTCCGACAACATGGCGGCCTTCGGCGGCAGCTGGTGGTTCCTGATCTCGTTCGCCGGCGTGCTCCTGGTGTGGATCGCCATCAACCTGTTCGAGGGCTTGAACCGCGCCTTCGATCCCTACCCCTTCATCCTGCTCAACCTGCTGCTCTCCTGCATCGCCGCCATCCAGGCGCCCATCATCATGATGAGCCAGAAGCGCCAGGAGGTGAAAGACCGCCTGCGCTCCTTCAACGACTACCGCGTCAACCTCAAGGCCGAGCTCGAAGTGCGCCATTTGCACGAAAAACTTGACTACCTCATCTCGCGCCAATGGACGCGCCTGGCCGAAATGCAGCAGATGCAACTGGATGCGATGCATGAGCTGACCGGAGCGAAGAAGGCGAAGAGGGCGGCAAGGGGAGTGAGGAGGCGGGCGGTGCGAGGTGAGGCGGGCGGGTGAGGGTGAGACGGGGCAGTGAGGGGCTCAAGTTTCTCGCCCCCGCCAAGGGCGGGGGAGAGGTGGCTCGGCGAAGCCGAGACGGAGAGGGGGAACGCCGCACGCGACGGGGCACCACCCGCGAGGCGAACCTTTGGAAACCGCCAATCTCCAATTGCCCGTTGAAGCCCGCGCCCGCTTCCGCTAAGAAGCCGTGACTTGCCGGTTCACCCGGTTCGTTTTCCGGCCCGCCGGGAAGCACCCGTAGCTCAGCTGGATAGAGCGCTGCCCTCCGAAGGCAGAGGTCACAGGTTCGAATCCTGTCGGGTGCGCCAAGGAAATCGGGTCCGTTCCGGACACACAGGGTACCGGTTATACCGGAGACTAGCGCACGAGAGGATCTTGTAGCCGGTCTTGCGCCAGATATCGAACTCCCCGCAAAGCATCGCTATCTTCTCTCGGCAAGGGCATGACTTACAGCTTAAAAGCTGCAGGGTTCAAACGCGCGACGCTCCGACTTCAAAACTTTTCCCTCTGACTACATGGATCAGACGTCTGAAGTTAACGTCTTTGTCGTCGGTTTTCCATCGGTTGGCAAACCGGCATACGACCTGAAGGTTCCCTTCCTCATAGTGTCCATCACTATCAATACGGTCGAGCGAAGGTAGTAACTCTGAGTCCCCGTGTTGGCCATCCATCTGCAACGGCAAATCCGTGAGCGCGCATAGCGAGGTGAAACGCGGAAATGGCGCGCAGCCTCCCGGTGACCATGCCCCTCATCAACATACGCAACAACACGCCGACGCAACTCAAGCGGTAGCGGCTTGCAATGAATCACGAACTCAAATCAAGGGAATCCTGAATCCCTTAAATCGCGACACGCTTTAGTCTGCGGAAGCGCAAAGCCACTCCTTCGCATCCGAGGCATCACCACCAAACGTTGAGCCGGTCGTGTTCGAATCGCCACTACGCATTGGATTCAGGGCCGGCGTGCTGCCCTGTGGTTGAATGACACCCTGCTCGACCCCTCAGGCCTCGTCTGGTTGGCATCGAACATGAATATCTGATCCGTTACGGTCGTTTCGCCACGCATCATGAACGACCGCTATGCGCCCAATTTCGGCCGTTGCGGACAGCCTTGCTGCTCGCTGAAAGCGGACATTGCGCTTCTTTTAAAGCCGGGATAGCGCGCAACTGTTTTTTCCATGTGCGGTAGTTTTTAGGGTTGTATCGAAAAAGCCCAATCCTCATCATCCATTTTGTTGCGGACACGGGCTTGGATGTCCTCATCGATGACGGGATCACCAAAGTCGAATACACCACATTGCCGAAGAGCCGTGCGCAAATTCAGAGAACTCGGCAACCTTTGTAGCAGCACACGGTAACATGCCAGCTCTCGCGTGAAGGTTCCGGTAATGCCGACCGAGAGACCCAACAAAATGTCAGGCTGGTCACGGTCTCCTTGATAATAGATCGTAATCCAGGCCATCTTTCCCACGGAGGCCTCACGCTCATACATGATAATCCGGTCGGCCGAATTGACCAGGAGTCCATCATACTTGCGGATTGTCCTGTCGCGCTGGGGAAGCTTGCGCTCGATGTTTTTGCTGAAGATGACTCCATTGTCGTTGTAGATGTGGACCAGTCCGCGCAAAATCCGTCCCGGATATTCGGCCGCGCAGAAATGGTTGTGGTAGAAGCCGGTTATATTGCGAAACCTCTCATTGTTGCTGGGTCCCAGAAACAGGAGGTTCGATATGCGCTTGCGGGTTTCCCAAGGGCTGTCGATTATCGGCCGCTTGACCGCGACCAGCTCGCTGAACTGTTTGGTGTCGAGCAGGATTTCAGATTCTTCCACACCGAAGTAATCGCCGATTCTGCGCAATGTTCGCAAAGACGGGAACGCCGTTCCGTTGAGATATTTCTGGAACTGGTGTCGGTTGATGCCGAGCCTCCGACAGACCTCCGATACCGATTTAGAGTAGCTGCACAGCAGCCTGAGGTTTTCCGGCAGGTCTTCGCTGGCCAATCGTCGTTCTCCATAAATCGTCTAAAGTTGCGCGAGTTTATGCTGTTATAGCAGCAAAGAGCGCAAGGATGGCAAAGCGTTCCCCATTGCGATTCATGTGGTGCTTGCCGATGCTGGCTTTGTCGGCAAAGCGCCGGTCGCCAGCAGCGGCCAAAAGACCACTGTCCAAAATATGGGGAAGAAAAATGCAGAAAGTCGGTGCGAGCGAGCTGATCAAGGTCAGGACCTTTCTTCCCATGTCACGCCGTGGTTTTCTCACGGGCGCGGCCGCGGGCGGTGCTGCTTTCGGGTTGGGATTTGGCTCCCGCTCCGCACATGCCGATGCAAATGTCACATTTCTCGGTTGGCAGGGCTATGAGGCTTACCTCGAGGGCGGAGGCTTTCCGTCCAAGAACGGTCTCACACTCCAGAAGTCCTTTGCGTCGTCCGCCGACGAGATGGTGACGAAGCTGCGTCTTGGATCGAGTGCCTATGACCTGCTTACGCCATACTTCATCAATGATCCGTTCTTGCAGAACCAGGGCCTTATCGAAGCGCTGGATCTGACCAAGATACCAAATTTCGCGAAGATCATGGAACCCGTACGCCGCATGGCAGAGCCTAACATGGCTGTCGCGGGGACTTGGTACGCGGCCCCGTTCGTGTGGGGCTCGGCACCGCTGATGTATAATTCAGATGTCGTGACGAGCGCGCCGGCGTCGTGGAAGGACATGATGAAGCCCGAGTTCAAGGGGAAATGCGCAATTCCAGACGACATTTC
Source organism: Mesorhizobium sp. B2-1-3 (assembly GCF_006442495.1). NCBI lineage: Bacteria > Pseudomonadati > Pseudomonadota > Alphaproteobacteria > Hyphomicrobiales > Phyllobacteriaceae > Mesorhizobium > Mesorhizobium sp. B2-1-3. The sequence goes on along the minus strand of NZ_VFWL01000001.1, from coordinate 112,818 downwards.
GGCATGCTGGTCCGTATGGGGACGAGTTGCCAATCCAGGTATAAAGACTGCTTTGCGCATGACCCGCGAACAATTGGCCCGGACGGTCGATCTCCTTGTCGAATTGAAGAAGAATCACCTGCGGACCATCGCATCAAGCTATGGCGACTTGACCGACCTTGCCGCGCGTAAGGAGATCGTCATCTTCCAGGGCTTCGAACCGGTCGCATCATGGGTTGGCAAAGCGGCGCCCATCAAGTGGACCTTCCCTGTCGAGGGAACAGGAAGCTTCATCGAAGGCTACGCGATCGGACGCGGCTCCGCGAATATCGAAGCGGCACATGTCCTGATCAACAACGCGCTTTCGCCGGAAGGGCAGAAGGCCGGCGCCGATGCCAATGGCCTGCCTGTGGTGGTCAGCGAGGCGATCCCCCTCGTCAGCGATTGGAACCGGGCATCCTATCCCTACGACAATCTCGAGGATTTCCTGACCAAGAAGGTAACTTTCGAGGAGATGTACTATCTCGACGACGACGGCACCCATGCCACCTGGGATGAATATCAAGAGGCTTGGGAGCGCATCCTCAAGGCCTGACCGACCGAATGAGGCGCGGGAGGCGCGAGAGGCCATGACGGCGAAGAGAACCTTACGGGCAGTGCTTATCGCGCCGGCGGCAAGCGTATATCTGGCCCTTTTCGTGCTGCCGCTCGGCTATTTCGCCCTGGTCAGCTTCTGGACGTTTCGGCTCTACAGGATCGAACCGGTCTTTACGCTGGCGAATTACAGCAAAGCGTACTCCAGTTATTTGGGCCCGGCCCTCCAAACGGTGATTATTGCTCTCGTCATCGCGGTGCTTACGACGCTCCTCGCATATGCGTATGCATTTCTCATCCGCTTCAAGGCAGGCCGCTTCGGCGACGCGTTGCTGTTCGTGGCGCTCATCACGTTGTTCGGCGGTTACCTCGTCAAGATCTATGCCTGGAAGACGATGCTCGGTGAAAGCGGGGTCGTCAACCAATTGCTGATGTCAACAGGCGTTGTTGACAAACCCTTGTCCTGGCTACTCTACAATCCGTTCTCGGTGGTGATCACGCTCACCCACTATCTTTTGCCCTTTGCCGTGTTGCCTATCTACGGAGCCTTGCGTGGCATCGCCGACATCGACATCGAGGCGGCGCGGGATCTGGGCGCGGGCCCCTTCCGCCGCCTGGTGGACATCATCTTGCCCCGAACGGCTACCGGGTTGTTTGCAGGCTTCGCCACCGCCTTCCTGATTTCGATAGGTGACTATGTAACGCCCAGTCTTGTCGGCGGGCCGCACACATCGATGATCGGAACCTTCGTTGCGAGTCAATTTATCAATAGGCTCAACGCGCCGGCGGGATCGGCGCTGACCTTCCTCACTCTTTTTCTTTGTTTTGTCGTGCTGGCGTTGATTGCGGCAGGCGGGCGTCGAATTCTGGCAACGCGATGAAGACCTCTTTTTCCCCAGGCTGGCTGCTCTTCGGGACGGCATTGGTGATCTTCATGCTTGCGCCGCTTGTGCTTGTGGTGCTGCTCTCCTTCGGCAATAATGCTCATGCTACCTTTCCCTTGGGCGTGCCGACGCTTGGCTGGTACAAAGCGCTGTTTGCCAAGCCCGATTTCTATGTAGCGGCCACAAACAGCCTCGTGATCACCGGCTGGGTTGGCGGACTATCGCTTGTGATCGGCACGGCGGCGGCGTTTTCGATTGCGGAATTCAAGAGCCGAACAGCCGACACCGGACTGGTGCTTCTGATCCTTCCCCTGATGTTGCCGCCCCTGGTGTTGGCATTGGCTCTTGCCACCACATTCTCCGCCCTCGATATCCGGCTCGGCTTCGTGACGGTGATACTCAGTCAGCTCGTTTTCACGCAACCCTTCGTCATCCTTATCATGCATGCACGGATGCGTGCATTCCCGATCCAACTCCTTGAAAGCGCCCGAGATCTTGGCGCGGGCCCTGTTCGCGCCTTCTTCAACATAACACTGCCCATCATCCGTTCGAGCTTGATCGGCGCCGCGCTCATTGCCATGGCGCTTTCGCTCGACGATTTCATCATCACCTATTTCACCATAGGCGGCGGATTGACGCTTCCTACCTTGACCTGGGGGATGTTGAGGACGTCGTTCAATCCGAGCATAAACGCCCTTGCCTCCATCATTCTCATCGTAACCGTCGGCTTCACGGTCGTAGCCCTGCGACTTTCCAAGTACCGCGGCTGAGCGACATCCGCTTCGACCATGCAAGGCTCACCTAGCGGTGGCTCACAGGAGTATCAAATTGAATCAAAGCGCATACACGGACCTAGTGCCTCCCGTTGACCTGTCGGACCGTGCGCAAATAGGCCTGCTGGTCATAGACATGCAGTATCACGATGCCGCGCCGGATCGCGGCCTGTCGCTTGCCATGGAGCGGATCAGCCCCGGCTCGATGCGCTACTATGCGGACCGACTGACGCGCACGACGATCCCCGCCATCAGCCGGATACTCGACTATTTTCGCCGCAACCATATGCAGGTCTTTCATCTGACGCTCGGTTCCGAGCACCGAGATCTCCGCGATTGCCCAAAGCGGTTCCGCGACTGGACCCGCGCAATAGAAGAGAGATCAGGCGTCCATGACCTGTGGTGGTCGGGAAATCCGGACTTCGCCATTCTGGAAGAACTCATGCCGCTTGCTGGCGAGACGGTGGTGAGGAAAACGACGAATGGAGCGTTCAACGGAAGCGGGCTGGACGATATTTTCCGGTATAATGGCATTTCGCGCCTCATCATAACGGGCGTGGTCACCAGTGCTTGCGTTGCGCTCACCGCGCTGGATGCCGCCGACCGGGGCTACGACTGCGTTCTGGTTTCGGATGCGCTCGCCGATCACGACGAAGAGATGCACATGGCGACGCTCAAATCCTTTGCCATGAATTTCGGGCGGGTGGTCGAGCGCCCCGAAGACGTCATCTCGGTGATGGAGAATTCCGCATGGATATGACCCCGCAGGCCTCGGCCGGCGAAAATGGAGCCTCCGCCATCGCAAAGGAACCACCATTGCTGAGCCTGCGTGGCGTGACGAAGCGGTTCGGGGCGATGACGGCGGTAGGGCCGACCGATGTCGATGTCCGGTCCGGAGATTTCTTTGCACTTCTCGGCCCGTCGGGCTGCGGCAAGACGACGTTGCTGCGCATGATAGCCGGTTTCGAACAGCCCACCGAAGGCAGGATCGAGATCGGCGGAACGGACATTACCCATACCGGCCCGGAACGTCGTCCTACAAACATGGTATTTCAGGGATACGGCCTGTTCCCGCATATGACTGTTCTCCAGAATGTCGGCTATGGATTGCGTGTGGCGGGAGTGGCCAAGGCGGAGGCCGACGCCCGCTGCCGGGAGATAATCGGCCTGGTAAGGCTCAGCGGACTTGCGGAACGCAACGTGACGGCGCTTTCCGGCGGACAGCAGCAGCGTGTCGCCTTGGCGCGAGCGCTCGTCATGCGGCCGAAGATCCTGCTTCTTGACGAGCCGCTGGCGGCGCTCGACCTGAAATTGCGGCAGACGATGCAGGAAGAACTGCGCCGCATTCATCGCGAGATCGGTGGGACCTTCGTCTTCGTCACACATGATCAAACCGAAGCCATGGCGCTGGCCAACCGCATTGCTGTCATGGAATCCGGTATTATCGTCCAGGAGGGTTCGCCGGACGAGATCTACTCCCTGCCTTGCAATCGCTTCGTGGCTACCTTCATAGGCGATGCCAATTTGCTTACAGGCTATCGGACCGGCGGTCGCGTGACGCTCGACGCGGGACCGGCTTTCCCGGACAAGGGAGAGGACGGAGCGGTTGTGGTGATCATACGCCCCGAAAAACTAAGCCTTGCCGGTGACGGAACGAAAAGCGATCTCGTTCTGGAAGGACAGGTCGAAGATGTGATGTTCCTTGGCACCCATGCACGCATTGTGCTGCGGCTGGCCGGCAATGAAACGATGGCTTTGCATACCGCCGATCTGTCCACCCGACAGAAGGCTGTCGAGGGCGCGATGCTGCGGCTCGGATGGTCAATGAGCGACCATGTCGTCGTGGCAGACACCAAATAATCACTGTTCACGCGTAGGAAGCGCGCGAGTGATGGCGTCATCTCGCTACGCGCTTACCACATCGTCGAGAAGGCTTCAGCGCACGTACCACGAACACTGACGATCCACCGATCCTCCGCTGAACGGACTGCCTATTTGCCAGCTTCGATCGCCAGCCATTCGCCTATCACGCACCCATTGGCAAGTAATCAGCTGAACCGTACTTGCACCGCACTCGTCGTCAGGGTAGAAATCTGGTCGGTGTCGTAGCGGTCCCGCAGCTCGGCAAGCGCCTTCGGATCCGGGGAGCCTTTTGCGGCCAGCCTGGCAAGTTCCTCGAAATAATGCTCGTGCCCGGGCGGCGAGACGGTCATCAGCACGCGGGCCGGTTTTTCGCCGACATTGGTGATGTTGTGCTGCACGCCGGGCGGAATGAACAGGAAGGTGCCCGGCGTCGCCCGGATCACCTTTCCGCCCACGTACCAGACACATTCGCCGTCAAGCACATAGAAGGTTTCTTCCTGCACGCGATGAACATGCAGGCCGGTGGCGAAGCCGGCCGGTATGGTCCAGTCGAACATGCTCGTGTGCCTGGTATCCTCGCCGGTGACGAGAAACACCATCGGCTGGCCACGCAGCATGACCCCCTTGTTCTCGTCGGGCATCCGGATGACAGGGGCGGCGCTCATTTGATCCTCCATCGGTTCGCTGCTTTTTCCCGCAGCCACCGGCACAGGATGCCTCTACCCGGCCGGCCAGTCGTGAAGCCGTTGCGAAATCATTGCGAAAAGATTGCAAACGGTATCTCCTTCGGGAATGGCAACGAGCCTCGCCTTTGGCCCCTTTCGCATCGACGGCGAAGCCGGGATCCTGTTCCACGGCGACCAGCCGACGCCGCTCGGCCAACGGGCCGTCGCGCTGCTGGCGCTGCTTGTCGAACGCACGGGCAAGCCGGTTCCCAAGCAGGCGCTGATCGACGCCGCATGGCCGGGCCAAGCGATCGAGGACAGCAATCTGACGGTGCAGATCGCGGCGGCCAGGCGCATGCTGGAGAGCGCGGCCGGCGGCGGAAGCTGGATCGAGACGCTGCCGCGGCACGGCTATCGCTATGTCGGGCCCGAGGTCGCGATCGGTGGCCTGGGCCCCGAGGCGGCAACGCTGACATGGCCCGGAAAGCCTTCGATCGCGGTTCTGCCGTTCTCGAACCTCAGCGGTGATCCCGAACAGGATTATTTCGCCGACGGCATCGTCGACGACATCATCACCGGCCTGGCGCGCATCAACTGGCTGTTCGTCATCGCGCGCAACTCCTCCTTCACCTATAAGGGGCGCGCGGTGGACGTGAAGCAGGTCGGCCGCGAGCTCGGCGTCCACTATGTGCTCGAAGGCAGCGTGCGCAGGGCCGGCGGCAGCGTGCGCGTGACCGGCCAGATGATCGACACCTCGACCGGCGCCCACATATGGGCCGAGCGCTTCGACCGCGCCTCCGCCGATATTTTCGCGCTCCAGGATGAGATCGCGCTGGCGGCCGTCGGCGCGATCGCGCCCAGCCTGCGGCGCGTCGAAATCGAGAGGGTGAGGCGCAAGCGCCCTGACAGTCTCGATGCCTACGACCTCGTGCTGCGCGCCCAGCCGGACGTGGATTCCGGCATGCCCGAACGGGTGGCGCAGGCGCTCGTGCTGCTCGAACGCGCCATCGAACTCGAGCCGACCTATGCGCTTGCCCACGGCAATGCCGCCATGTGCCATCATTGCCTGTTCCTTCGCGCCGGCTTGCAGGAAGCCGATCGCGAGGCTTCGGTACGCCATGCCCGGCTGGCCATCCTGCACGGACAGGACGACGCGGCCGCGCTTACCCTTGCGGGGTTTTCGATCGGCATGGATGGACATGACCGCAAGGCCGCCTTCACCGCCCTGGAAGCCGCGCTTGCCGTCAGCCCGTCATCCGCCCTGACCTACATTCTGGGCAGCGTCATCCTCGGCTGGAGCGGCGAAGCGGAGCAGGCCATCGCGTGGAGCGAGCGCGGGATGCGGCTCAGCCCCTTCGACCCCTGGGCCTTCGCCGCCTTCGACGCGCAGGCGATGAGCCATCTGCTGCGCGGCCGCTATGACGAGGCCTGCCGTGCCGCATACAGGTCGGTGCAGGCCAATCCCGCCCACAGCATCACCTATGTGCAACTGGCCGCCGCCTTGGCCAAGCTCGGCCGGCTGGACGAGGCGATGGCGGCGGCGGCGCGGGTGCGTGAGCTGCATCCGACGTTTCGCTACGGTCGGCAGTTCGCCGCCGTACATTGCGCCCCGGCGGTCGCGCAATGCCTCGGCGAGGCGCTGCAGGCCGCCGGTCTGCCGCAATAGCGCCGGTGCGTCTTCATGGAGACCGGCCTGGGCGGCAGATGGCGGACGGGCGGTTCTTCGGCGCCCTTACCGCACCACGCCCCTGCAAGCCCAGGCAACGTTCGCAAACGACCGCGCGCCATCCGGCCGGCCGGCCTCATAGGCATCGCGGACGGCGGCCTCGCTGCGCGTCCGCTCGGCTGGATCGAGCGTCATCATGTATTTGCCGAGCGGGCCTTCGCCGGCCGCTATCGGCGCCCAATAGTCGTCGAAGTCCCGGTAGTCCATGCGGATCATCAGCTCGGTTTCGGTCACGTCGGCCAGGTCCTGCTCGACAAAAGTCCGCTTCATTTCGCCCGGCTGCATCATCGGCTGGAAGCAATAGCGGCTGCGCATCTGGCGTCCGCCTTCGCTGAGCGCGGCCACCGTGTCGATCATCATGCGCATGCCAGGCATGCCGCCGAGATGGTCCCACACGACGGCCGCCACCACGCCGCCCGGCCGCACCACGCGGCGCATCTCGCCCACTGCCTTGCCGGCCTCCGGCACGAAGTGGAGCACGAGCAGCGCCAGCGCGCGGTCGAAACCATCGTCGGCGAACGGCAAGGCGGTGGCGTCGGCTTGCTGGATTTCGATGCGCGGGTCGGTGTTGCGCCGCTTCGCCGCCTCGACGAAGACGGGCGAAAAGTCGATTGCCGCGATCGCCGCGAGGTCGGCGGATTTGGCCAGCTCGAATGTCAAGCTGCCGGTGCCGCAGCCGACGTCGAGGATCTTTTCGCCGCGGGCAAGCCCGGCGAAGTCGATGAATTTGGGCGCGAGCTTGCGGCTCCAGCGGCCCATGAGCTGCTCATATCCGCTGGCGTCATGAACGGTGAAACTTGAGGTCATCTCGCTCTCCCTGCGCTGAAGAGGCGAGGCTAGGCTAATTCCGGGAAAAGCGTGAGGCGGTTTTCCGTCCGCGGTCGCGCGACCTGCCTTCGACGAATGGCTAGTGCATGGGCGTGGGCTCCGCGCGGTTTAGCCCTCGCTGGCGGGTCAACATCGCCCGGCTCCGCCTTTCGGTGGGTGCCTGGGCGAGCGAGGCCGCTTCAGCCGCCCCGGTTCGCGGCCCGCCAGATCCGCGCCTCGCCAGCCCGTTCGGCATCCTGGCTCGACGGGCTGGCCGAACGCCCCGGCTTCAGGGCCGCACGGCGGTCACTTCGATTTCGACCAGGAAGCCGGGGCCGGCAAGGCCCGCGACCTGCACCACCGAACGCGTCGGCAGGTTCGGCTGGTCCTTGGTCCCGAAAAACTTCGTGTAGCCTTTCATGAAACCGGCGAAATCCATCTTGCCGCCCTTGGCGGGATCGCCGACCAGGAAGACCTGCATCTTGACGACGTCGCCCATCTTCAGGCCGAGATCGGCCAGCGTCTTGTCGATCGACTTCAGCACCGAGCCGGTCTGGGCCTCGGTGTCGCCATAGGCGGCGACCGTCGCCTTGTCGGCCTTCTCGTCGATGACCGACGGCACGGCGCCGCTGAGATAGACCGTGGTCTTGCCGGCCGGCACCTCGACGGCGCGCAGGATCGGAAAATCCGAATTCGGAATCTTGTGGCGAACGACGTCGTCGGCCACGGCCGCGCCGGCCGCCAGCATTCCCGCCGCCAGCACGGCGGCCCCAATCCATGATTTCCCGATCGATGGTTTCATGACCCGTTTCCTTCCATTCGAGAGGGCGGCGAGCGCCGGAATGCCCGCCGCGCGGTTTGCGTTGCCGCATGTGCGGGCGACATCCGCCACTCAGCGGACATCCTTCACGTCCTGCGCCGTCACGGCATCCTTGTAGTCGTTGCCGAAATGCGTCCTGACATAGTTGACCACGGCCGCGACCTGGTCGTCGCTCATCATCTGCCCCACCGGCGGCATGCCGTTTTGCCCGTGCAGGACGAGGCTTACGGGATAGCCGCCGGTCTCCAGGTTCTTGTTCTTGGCCAGCGCCGGATAGTGGCCGGCGCCGACCGCGCCTTGCCCCTTGTCCAGGTGGCAGGCGGCGCAGACATTGGCATAGAGCGCCGCGCCGTCCTTTTCGGTGAAAGTATCGCCCTGGCTGAATGTGACGCCGGCCGAATCGGCGAACGCGCCGGGGGCCGTGAACGCCATGGCGACGGCCATGGCGGCGATGAGACCGCTGGGTCTTTTGAAGGAGCTGCTCATGATGGGATGCCTCGCGGGATACGGGGTGAACGAAGGAATCGGCATGGCCTCATCCCTGCATGACGCGCTGGTGCAGGCGGGTGATGGCGTTGAGCGAGGACAGGATCGCGCCCTCCTGCCAGGCGGGAATGTAGGAGGCATGCTCGCCGGCCAGCACGATGCGGCCGTCGATCTGGCACAGATTGTCGTAATGCTCCTTGCGTGCCTCCTCGGTCCAGTCGCCCGCGCAGCCAAGCGTGAAGGGCGAGCGGTGCCATGCCCAGGAAACGCCGGTCTCGAATTCCTGCTTGTATTGCGGGTGGAGCTGCGCGCCGTATTCCACCGCCTTCTGCACGCGCTCCTGCGGGGTCATGGCGGTGAATTCGTAGGAGTTCGGTCCGTTCCATGTGTAGCAGCCGAGCAGCACGCCCTTGCCGCCGGCGTTGAAGCCGGTGCTGGGGTAGGAGATCTGCGAAATGGGCAAGTTGGTGTAGCTGACGCCGCCGAAGATCGATTCGTCCTCCTCCCAGAAACGGCGCTTCATCTGCAGGCCGACCTTGACCGAGGACGCATAGGGCACCGCCCCGATCGCCGCCTGCATGGCGCCGCCGACCTGGATTTCGATCTGGCTGAGGATGGTGAGCGGAATGGTGCACACGCACCAGTCGGCGCTGGCTTCCTGGGCGGTTCCGGGGTTTTTCGCGTCCTCATAGGTCACCGTCACGCCCTTGTCGTTCTGGGCGATCTTGGTGACCTTGGCATTGTAGGTGATGAGGTCGCCGACCTGCTTGGCGAAGGCTTCGCCGATCCTGCCCATGCCGCCGACCGGCTGGAACATGGTGGTCTGGAATTCGTAGAGCGAGAAGTTGGCGAGGCTGCCCCACAGGCGCGAATTCAGCACGTCGGACGCGCCGATGATCTGACCCGCCACCGGCTCGGCGCCGATGCCGCCGCCCGGCTCCTTCTCGTAGCCGCGGAATTCGGCGGTCGCGAGGCTGGATTTGTAGCTGTAGTCCTTGTCCAGCGCGCCCCAGGACTGCAGCGCCTCGAGCAGCACCTCCTGGTCCTCCTTGGAGACGAGCCCTTCCAACTGGCCCTTCTTGGCCACCTTGGCCAGCAGCTCCGAAGTGTGGCCCTTGAAGTCGGTCTCGATCTCGCGCACCCGCTTGGGCTTGCCGCCGAAGGCCTCCGTCGAGTGCAGCAGGGCGTTGTGATTGGTCTGCTGGAACGGCTCCAGCGTCACCCCGAGCCTCCGGCAATAGGCCAACAGCCCGTTGTGATGGTAAGGGATGCGCCAGGGGCCGGGATTGAGGTAGAGCCCCTCGTCGAACTCGCATTTCTGCGTGTAGCCGCCGAGTTCGGTGACGGTGTCGCCGCCGCGTATCGTCCAGTTGCGGCCGCCGGCGCGGGCATTGTATTCGAGGATCTTCACCTTGTAGCCGGCCTGGCGCAGTTCCAGCGCCGCCAGCATGCCGGCAAGGCCGGCGCCCAGGACGAGCACCGAAGCGCCTTTCGGGTCGCCTTCGAGCTTGATCGGTCCCTTGTAATCGGACTCTGCCGCCAGCCCCATGCTGGTCATGGCCTGGTACATTGCGGCGCTGCCCGCCGTAATGCCGATCATTTTGAGAAGGTCGCGCCGGCGCATGCCGGCAAGGGATTGTTCGAGCTGCATGTTAGTCTCCTCGATCAGCGGCACGCCGCGATCCGCCGCCTGTTGCCCCCGCAAGCTCGAGGCGAGCCCCGGTGGACGACGCAAGGCTATGCCTGCAACCCAATCTGTTCAACCAACACGCCGCGCTTGGAACAAATGTCCTCGAACATTGGCGCAATAGGGCTCTCGCGGCGTCGCTGGCCGGCATTTTTCACGCCTTCGCGGCCTCGGGGCCGGCGGCCAGACCGCTTGCTGTGCCAATTGAAAGGGCACGCCTGGCTGCCCCGGCAGCGGGAACGTCCGTGGCCGGCCGGCGCTCGCGGCGCCGGCTTTCATCACCCAAATGCTTGCCTTGTCGGCCGGTCGGTCAGCCTGCCACGGCCCGCACGCTCTCCCTCTCCACCAGCGGACATTCCAGCTTGGTGATGGGATAGCGCCCCCGTCCCACCGTGGCCGGCGCCTCGAGCTGTTCGATCGCCCATTGGCCCATCGCCATATGCGGCAGGATCGAGGTGGTCAGCGGCGGGAACAGATGCCTGGCGATTTCCTCGTCGTCGTAGCCGACCACGGAGATGTCCTGCGGGATGTGCAGGCCGGCTTCCTTCAGCGCTTCGTAGCAGCCGATCGCGGTGCGGTCGTTCTGGCAGAAGATGGCGGTCGGGCGGTCCTTCAGCGCCAGGAGCTTGACGGTCGCGGCATAGCCGGCACTTGCCGACCAGTCGCCCTCGACCACCAGTTCGGGATCGAAAGGGATGTCGGCGGTGGCAAGCGCGCGGCGGTAGCCTTTCAGGCGGTCCTGCGCCGCCTGCATCCAGGGCTCGCCGGTGATGGTGGCGATGCGGCGGTGGCCATGGCTGATCAGGTGCCGGGTGGAGTTCTGGCCGCCGGCGATCTCGGAGGGCACCACGGCGGGGAAGGCGTAATCCGACGTGTAGCAGTTGAGCAGGATCACCGGGATGTCGAGGCTGTAGAGGAAGTCGGGCGCCGTGATCTCGCGGGTGAAGATGGTCATGTAGATCAGCGCCGAAATGCCCCGCCTGGTCAGCGCCTCTATCGCGCGCGGCTCCATCACGGCGTCGCCCATGGTCTGCGCCACCAGAAGCACGTTGCCGGCGTTCCACGAGGCCTGGCGCGCGCCCTCGATGGCGACGACGGCTTCCGGGCTGGTGGCGAGCTGGTCGACGGCGAAGCCGATCACCCCGTCCAGCCCGTCGAAGGCGGTGGCCGGCGCCTTCAGCGCCGAAAAGGCCGGCGCACTATAGCCCAGCGCGCGCGCCGCCTCGATCACCCGCTCGCGCGTCTGCCGCGACAGTTTTATGCCAGGCGAATTGTTGAGCACGAAGGAAACAGTCGCCTGCGAGCAGCCGGCGGCGCGCGCAATGTCGGTCATGGTGACCCGGCCCTTGGGCTTCACCGGCGCCTTGCGGCGCCTTGCCGTCGCGATATCGGTGGTCTCGCTCATGCTGTTCGTGTTCCCCAGCCTGTCCGGCCTGCCCGGCGACCATCAAGGCCGCGCCGGTTTATAGAAATATCGGCTAACTTATATCTATTAGCGGACGACGGGTCTACTGGCTAGCCGGCTCCGGGCAGCTCAAATCACAGCATATGAGCCGATTACCCCGTTTGCCCCAAGCCATTGCGTTTCAGGCAAACCCAACGGCGTCGCCGCCGGCGTGGTCGCCATCGAACGCAACTAATACCGTTTACTAATACGAAAATGCGCTGTAACGTCGGTCCGTCGCGTCCGTTTTCCCTGGGGCGCGGTGCATGCGAATGGCCCGATGGCAAGCGGATAGTACCCCCGCGAAGCCTTGTCGCGGACATGTGATATGTCAGACAAATCGGACTATTTACGAACGGGGGATGAGTCTCTAAAGTCCGTCGCCGTGGCTGGAACGACGCCATCTTCAGTGCCGGGAACCCTTGAGGAGGAGGGCGTCCAAGCCGCGAACGGCAAATCAGACAAGTGCAGGATCGGCCGGTCCGACGACCGGCCAAAACGGGAGGTTGAACATGAAATCCTTGATACGCAATGCATCCGTGGCCACCGCGGCGCTGCTGCTTGGCCTGACGGCGAGCACGATCGCGCGCGCCGACGACAAGCCGACGCTGGCCTTCGTCGTCAACGGCGCTTCCGACTTCTGGAAGGCGGCCGAAGCCGGCGTCAAGAAGGCGCAGGGCGAACTGCCCGACTACAATCTCGAGCTGAAATATCCCGAGCAGTCCTCGGTCGCCATCCAGCAGCGGCTGATGGACGATCTGGTCACCGCCGGCGTCAAGGGCATCATGGTTTCGGCCGTCGATCCCAAGACCTCGACCGACGGGCTGAACAAGATCGCCTCGGAAACGGCGCTGTTCACCACCGACAGCGACGCTCCGCAGACCAAGCGCGTCGCCTATATCGGCTCGTCCAATGTCGATGCCGGCAAGCAGGCGGCCGAAATCGCCAAGAAGGCGATGCCGGACGGCGGCAAGTGCCTCGGCTTCGTCGGCCTGCTCGGCGCCGACAATGCCAAGGAGCGCATCCAGGGCATGAAGGATGGCCTGGCCGGCACCAAGATCGAGCTCGTCGACGTGCGCGGCGACGACATCGACCAGGCCCGCGCCAAGAAGAACGTCGAGGACGCGCTCGTCGCCAGCCCCGACGTCACCTGCATGGTCGGCTTCTACTCCTACAACACGCCGCGCATCTATGAAGCGCTGCGCGATGCCGGCAAGCTCGGCTCGATCACCGTCGTCGGCTTCGATGACGATCCGATCACCCTGGGCGGCGTCAAGGAAGGCACCATTGCCGCCACCGTCGTGCAGCAGCCCTTCGAGTGGGCCTATCAGGGCATGAAGCTGATGGCATCCTATCTCAAGGGCGACAAGTCGGGCATCCCGGCCGACGGCCTCATCATCATCCCGACCAAGATCATCGGCAAGGATGACGTCGACGCCTACGCCGCCAATCTGAAGGCGATGGCTGGAAACTAAGACCGAAGGCAGAGCAGCCGGCTCAACGTCGCTTGAGCCGGCTGCTCTCGCATTGACGAACCCTTCGAGGCCAGTCAGTCTGCCAAGAGGTCGGCCCGCCAACGCTGTCAGGCATGATGAATTATTCCGACACATCCATCGCCGCGACCACCCCGTTCCTCAGTCTCGAGAACGTGCGCAAGACCTATCCGGGCGTCGTCGCGCTCGATGGCTTCTCGATGGAGGTCAGGCCGGGCGAGGTCATCGGCCTCGTCGGCGAGAACGGCGCCGGCAAATCCACCTTGATGAAGATCCTCGGCGGGGTGACGCGGCCCGACAGCGGCACCGTCACCGTCGACGGCACCGCCCATGACGGCCTGAGCGTCGAGGGCAGCCTGGGCTCCGGCATCGCCTTCGTCCATCAGGAACTCAACCTGTTCGAGAATCTCGACGTCGCTGCCAACATCTTCTTCGGCCGCGAACCGCTGCGCGCCGGGCCGCTCAGGCTCGTCGACCGCGCCAGGCTGCGCGCCATGGTGGCGCCGCTCCTGAAGCGCGTCGGCGCCAATTTCTCCGCCGACACGCCTGTCGCCGAACTGTCGCTCGCGCAGCAGCAGATGGTCGAGATCGCCAAGGCGCTGTCGATCAAGGCAAGGCTGGTCATCCTCGACGAACCGACGTCGAGCCTGCCGATCGCCGAGACCGACAAATTGCTCGACGTCATCAGGGCGCTGAAGGCGGACGGCATCAGCGTCATCTTCATTTCGCATCGCCTGCACGAGGTCGAGCGTGTCGCCGACCGCGTCATCGTGCTGCGCGACGGCATGCTGGCCGGCACCTTGCCCAAGCGCGACATCAACCACGACCAGATGGTCAAGCTGATGATCGGCCGCATGCTGAAGGAGCGCGAGAAGGCTTCCGAGGCGGCCCGCGCCCCCGGCGCCGTCGCCCTGTCGGCCAAGGCCATCCGCACCCCGACCTATCCTGGCCGCCCGGTAGATCTCGACGTCAGGCGCGGTGAAATCCTCGGCCTTGCCGGCCTTGTCGGTTCCGGCCGCACCGAGCTGGCGCGGGTGTTCTTCGGCATCGAAAGCAGCCTCGGCGGCACGCTCGAGCTCGCCGGCAAGCCGCTCTCCCTGAGCTCGGCGGCCGATGCCGTCGCGCACGGCATCTTCCTGGTGCCGGAGGACCGCAAGCTGACCGGCATCCTGCTCGACCTTTCGATCGCCCAGAACATTTCGCTGCCCAACCTGCCGGCGCATGCCAAGCGCTCCTTGGTGTCGACCAGCGCCGAAACGGCAACCGCCGAGAAGCAGAAAAAAGATCTCGGCATCAAGGCGCCCTCGGTGCAGACGCGCACCGGCACGCTGTCGGGCGGCAACCAGCAGAAGGTCGTGCTGGCCAAATGGCTGGCGATGAACCCCAAGGTGATGATCCTCGATGAGCCGACGCGCGGCATCGACATCGGCGCCAAGGCGGAGATCTACGGGCTGATGCGTGCGCTGGCCGACGCCGGCGTCGCCGTGCTGATGATCTCCAGCGACATGGAGGAGGTGATCGGCGTGTCCGACCGCATCGCCGTCATGCATGAGGGCCAGATCTCGGGCATTCTGGACAAGGACCAGTTCAGCCAGGAAAACGTGCTGCTGCTGGCGGTAGGCAAGCAGCCGAAATAATTCTGCCGCCGCGCCGCGGAAGCGCTCGGGCCGGCATTGGGGAGAAGATGATGAGCAAGAAAGATCTCGGCCTGCTGATCCTGATCCTGGTGGTCGGCGCCATCGTCGCCATCATCAATCCGCGCTTCCTGCTGCCAATCAATCTCGCCAACACCTCGAACCTGATCGGACTGTTCGGCATCCTGTCGATCGGCCAGGCCTTCGTCATCATCACCGGCGGCATCGAATTGTCGGTCGGCTCGCTGGTGGCGCTGCTGGGAACGCTTTTCATCGACTTCATCGCCGTGCGCGGCATGGAATGGCCGCTGGCCTTCGTGCTCATCCTGGTGCTCGGTGCCATCATCGGCCTGGCGCATGGCTGGCTGATCACGCGGCTCAAATTGCAGCCCTTCGTGGTGACCTTGTGCGGCCTTTTGATCTATCGCGGCGTCGCCCGCTTCTACACCGCCGACGGCACCGCCGGCTTCGCCTTCGGCCAGAATTTCCCGGAGCTCGAATTCTTGACCGCCGGCCGCTCCTGGGGCGTGCCGAACTCCTTCTTCGCGCTGATGGTCATCGCCATCGTCATGTGGGTGGTGCTGCACCGCTCGGTGTTCGGCCGCTATCTCTACGCCATCGGCAAGAACGAGGAAGCGGCGAAATATTCCGGCATCCGCACCGGGCGTGTCGTCATGGCCGCCTACGTCATCTGCGGGGTACTGACGGCGCTGTCGGCGATCTATTTCGCCATGTACACGCGATCCATCTCGCCGGCCAGCCACGGCCAGTTCTACGAGCTTTACGCCATTGCCGCGGCCGTGCTCGGCGGCTTCTCGCTGCGCGGCGGCGAGGGCTCGCTGATCGGCGTCATCCTCGGCACCGTGCTGCTGCAGGAGCTGCAGAACCTCGTCAATCTGCTCGGCATCCCGTCCTCGCTCAACTTCGCGGTGATGGGCGGCGTCATCCTCATCGGCGTGCTGATCGACCAGCAGTGGGGCGTGTTCCGCGCGCGGCGGCGCATGGTCGACGCCAGCCGCAAGAGCATCGCCGGGGCAGCGGCGGAATAGTCAGGGGCAAAAAGCCGCCGTCCGCCGTGGCCGTCGAAAGATAACTTCGCTCTATCTCGCCCGCCCCGCAATTCCGCTCGATCTGTTGTCGGCCGTATCTGTGCGGCCCCAAGTGACTTGAGTGCAAAAGGGGGGCGGCATCGCGAAAACGGTCTTGCGAGCTTCCATCCGGATTGGAACGAAACCCTTATCTGGGCGTTGTTCAAAGCTTTTCTATTCGGAGGCATGGTCATGGCTGCGAATCCGCTAAGCACCGCCAAGGTGGGAGGTCATCCCATCCATCCGATGCTCATTCCCTTTCCTGTCGCGTTCCTTGTCGGCGCGTTTCTCACCGATCTGATGTTCTGGGGCACTGCCGACGTCTTTTGGGCACGCGCGTCGATGTGGCTGATTGGAGCAGCCATCGTCATGGCTCTCCTGGCGGCGATTGCCGGCTTTATCGATTTCCTGAGCGAGCCGCGCATCCGCGCTCTGACGGACGCCTGGTATCACATGGTCGGCAATTTGACCGCCGTCGTTCTGGCGCTGATCAATTTCTATCTTCGCTACAGCCAAGGCGCCGAAGCGGCAGTTCGCCCATGGGGAGTGCTGCTTTCATTGATCGTTGTCTGCATCCTGCTGTTTACCGGCTGGAAAGGCTGGGAAATGGTGTACCGTCATCACGTCGCGGTTCTGGACGCGCCGACACAACCTTCGGCAACGCCGTCGGCCAGCACGCGTCGTGCCGATCACGACCGGCACGCGGCATAAAAGGAAGGTGTTTCGATGTTCAGGTCAGGCGAGCGCCACCTGACCATCAACACCTTTAGTCGATCAGCCCCGACATGTCGGAGAACGCCATCGCCTTGCGCAGCACCTCGGCAAAGCGCTCGCCTGCCGCTTCGCGCGAACCGCTATTGTCGATCGAGGTGACGCCGGGTCCGGAGAGCGTCACAGGGGCGCTGCGCGCCAGGCGTGCCAGAACCTCCCCGCGCGACTCGCGGCCACGCATCGCCAGCCGCCCGGCCAGCACATCGGGCGAAGCGGTGATCTCGACGACGGCCAGATTGGCATAGCGCTCCCGCAAGGCAGGAATGATCGCGCGCGATACGTTGGCGACAGCGACATGGCCGTTGGCCACTGCCCAATCGACCTCGGCCGGCAGGCCGTAGCGCAGGCCGTGCGCTTCCCAGGAAACGGCGAAGGCGCCGTCGGCTTCGGCCTCGATGAAGGCGGCATCGGCCAGCGTGTCGTGATCCTCGCTTGCCGTGTCGCTCGGTCTGGTGATGACGCGGCGCACGAACTCCAGCCGCGGCTCGTCGGCGAAAAGCGCCTTGGCATGGCCGATGATCGTATCCTTGCCGGCGCCGCTCGGGCCCACCACGGCAACGAAGACGCCGTCGCGTATCGGAAACGCCTCGGCCGACAGTTCACGCTCGATCAATGCCGAAGCCATCACGCGACCCGCCGCCCCTGCCGCCAGACCGTGCGCACCACCGGAACGTGGTCGTCGAGGCGCACGCGCACCAGGTCGGCCCGGCGGCCCTCTTCGATGACGCCGCGATCGGAAAGACCGACGGCCTCGGCCGGGTTCTTGGACACCATTGCCACCGCCTGCGGCAGGGAAATGCTATCGACGACGTCGCCGAGAAAGAAGGCGGACTGGATCAGGCTGAAGGGGATGTAGTCGGACGACAATATGTCGAGCAGGCCGTCGCTGGCCAGCGTGCGCGCCGAGACGTTGCCCGAATGCGAGGCGCCCCGCATGACATTGGGCGCGCCCATCAGCACGCCGAGCCCTGCATCCTTCGAAGCCCTGGCGGCTTCCTCGGTGGTTGGGAATTCGGCAACGCGCACGCCTTGCTCGATGGCTTCGTCGACATGGCCCGTCGTCGCATCGTCATGGCTCGCAAGCACGATGCCGCGCTCGTGGCAGGCGGCGGCGATGAAGACGCGGTTCGGGGCCGAATTCCGTGCCGATTCGCCCATCCGCTTCTCGCAGAATTTCTGGAAATCGCGATCGGTCAGCTTCAGCTTGCGTTGATAGTAGTAGGCATAGGTTTCGAGGTTGACGAACTGGCGCTGGCCCGGCGCATGGTCCATCAGCGAGGCGAGCTTCACCCGTTCGTCGGTCTCGAAATTGGCGAAGGCCCTGAGGCAATCCGGCGCCGAGACCTCGCAGCGCAGATGGATGAAATGGTCGGCCCGCAATCGATCCATCCGCACGCTGTCCTCGATCGCGTCGGCGAGCTTGCGGATATCGGTGGCGTTGAGATCGGCATCCTCGTCCATGCCGACACGCAAGGCGTCGAGCACGGTGGTAATGCCGGCGGTCGCCACTTGCGCGTCATGGGCGAGCACGGCGGCGATCGGGTTCCACCGCACCTTCGGCCGCGGCGCATAATGGCCTTCGAGATGATCGGTGTGAAGCTCGACCAGCCCCGGAATGATGAAGTCGCCAGCCATGTCCTCGCCGGCTCGCACGGCGCCGGAGGATATGTCGGCGATCAGACCGTCACGCATCACGAGCGAGCCCTCGATGATCTCGTCGGCAAGAACGATGCGGGCGTTGCTCAGAATGGTCTCGGCGGTCATTTCAGGCAGTCCTTGGTTTTTTCTCGCCTTTACGGCTTGTTGCTTCAGGCGGTTTTTCTGGCCGGACGGCGCCCGAGCGCGTGCTGGGAAAGCACCATGAACGGGGCGCCGGGTTCGGGCTCGATGAACAACGTCAGCGCGTCCACCGGAACCGGCTGGCGCAGCACCTCGGCGAACAGGCCCTCGATTGCCAGGCGAAGACGAAGGCTTTCCTGTGGCCCGGCCCTGCCGGACAGCGTCATGTGAAAGCGGAAGCTCTCGAAGACGTAAGGATAGCCCCATTGGCAGAGATTGCGGAATTCGCCCGGCTTCAGCGAGTCCGGGCTGCGCCGCTCGATCTCGGCCTCCGTCAACGGCGCGCGAAAGCGGTCGAAATCGCGCACCACATCATCGGCGAAGCGATTGAGCGGAGGCAATGGCGCCTCCGGCACCAGTGCGAAGAAACCGTCGATCTGGCTGACGACGAGACGCGGGATCATCACAACGGACGTCGCCTGGGCAAAGGCGTCGAGCGCTGCGCGCAACGAGGCTTCGGTTTCGTTGGCCGCTAACCGGAAAGGGGCTTTCAGCGTTGCGTGAAAACCATAGCGCCGTGCCGATGCGGTGTGGAAGGCGACTTCCGCCGCCGACAAATCGCCCACCGCCTCCACCGGTCGCGTCGCGGCGCCGAACGGGTCACGGCCCAGCCAGTTGGCGGCGATCCGCGCCAATTTTTCGTCCTGTTGGGGGGTGAAGTAGATGGCGTAGCGCATCGAAAATCCTCGTCAGCCCGTTGCCATAGGTGATTTCCATGACGGATTGACGAAGCTTTGAAGGGTTTTCGAAGGCAAATCGACCCCGCCGGTCCTTAGCCGACGATTTTTCTGATCTGGACCAACAGGTTCAGCCGTGAACGCGCAACGGTCAGGCCTTCATCAGCCATTCGTGCTCGGGCGCATTGTGGAATTTCCACGTCCGCTTCGGGCCGGCCATGACGTTGAGATAGTAGAGGTCGTAGCCATGGCAAGCCGCGCAGGGGTGATAGCCCTTGGGCACCAGCACGACGTCGCCGTCCTCGATCGCCATCGCCTCGTCCAGCGCGCGGGAGCCGTCCTTGTCGGCGTCGGTATAGACCCGCTGGAAAGCAAAGCCCTGCGGCGGGTTGAGGCGGTGATAATAGGTTTCCTCGAGATAGGATTCGTTAGGGAGATTGTCCTGGTCGTGCTTGTGCGGCGGATAGCTCGACGTATGGCCGCCGGGCGTGATGACCTCGACCACCAGCAGCGAATCGGCCGGCTTGCCCTCGGGCAGGATGTTGGTGACGTAGCGCGTATTGGTGCCCTTGCCGCGCACCTCCTGGCCGAGGTCGTCAGGCCCGATGACGCGAACCGGCAGGCCGCCGCTCAATCCCGGCGCCGAGCAGACCGCCAGTTCCAGTCCGCTATCAGCCGTCACCGACCAGTCCGATCCCTGCGGCACATAGACCGACCATGGTTTGCCTTCGAAGGGCGACATGCGCTGGCCAAGCAGGCCGAGATCCTTGCCGCCGGCCGTGACCGTGCCCTTGCCGGTGACGAACACCAGGCAGACTTCGCGATCGTCCGTTGTTCCCGAAGCCGTTTCGCCCGGTTCCAGCCGGTGCAGGTCGAACCCGACATAGGTCCATCCGGCGCTTTGCGGCGTGACATGCGCGACACGGCCATGGCCCTTGTCGGCTTTGACCAGCAGCTTCGACATCCGGTTACTCCTTCGGTTCGACTTCGGCGGGCGCCTTGTTCTCGTCGGCCGGCTTGTAGAGATAAAAAAACTGCCAGACGCCATAGCCGGCGAAGCCCAGCGCGATCACGCCCCAGAACGGCGTGCCGCTCGCGAATTCGATGATCGACCAGATGACGCAGACCGCGACGACGGCGACACGCCGCCATAGGGGCCGGAAGAAGGGGTGCTCGGAATCTTTCATCGCGGCAACCTACAGCAAGCCCGGCCTGGCGAGAACCCGATCAGACATCGGGGAAGCCCTGGGTCTCGACCGTGTAGCCGGCCGCCGTCATCACCCGCATCAACTCCTTGTGGCCCACCTGCGCCATCTTGAGCGGCGGGTTCTTCTTCGGGTCCTGTTCGGCCTCGACCACGAACCAGCCTTCATAGCCGTGGTCGGCGAAACGCTGCACGATGGCGCCGAAATCCAGCGAGCCGTCGCCCGGCACGGTGAAGGCGCCGAGAGCCACCGCATCGAGGAAGGACTGCCTCGTGCGGTCGAGCTTCTCGATCACGCCCATGCGTACATCCTTCACATGCACATGGCTGATGCGCTTGTGGTGATTGTCGATGGCGCGCAGCACATCGCCGCCGGCAAAGGCCAGATGTCCAGCGTCAAGCAGCAGCGGAATGCCCGCTCCGGAATGGCGCATGAAGGCGTCGAGCTCCGCCTCGGTCTCGACCACCGCCGCCATATGGTGATGATAGGAAAGCGGCATGCCTTGCTCGGCGCACCATTCGCCGAATTCGGTCAGGCGCCTGGCATAGGCCTTCATCTCGTCGCTCGAGAGTTTCGGCTTGGTGGCGAGCGGCTTCGAGCGGTCGCCCTGGATCGAACGGCCAACCTCGCCATAGACGATGCAAGGCGCGTTGACCGCCTTGAACAGGTCGATCATCGGCTGGATGCGATCCTTGTTCTTGCTCATCTCCTCGTCGACCAGCGTGCCCGAGAACCAGCCGCCGCACAGTGTGACGTCAGCCGCCTTCAGGATCGGCAGCATCACCTTGGGGTCCTTGGGAAAGCGCCGTCCCATCTCCATGCCGGTGAAGCCGGCCGAACGCGACTGGCGTAGGCACTCCTCCAACGACACGTCGTCGCTGAGTTCCGCAAGATCGTCGTTCCACCACGCGATGGGGGACATGCCCAGTTTGGCTTTCAAGTCGTCACTCCGGTTCTTGTTCACCCTCCCCCTTGTGGGGAGGGTCGCTGCGAAGCAGCGGGGTGGGGGTGCGGCGCCAGACCCCACCCGGACCTTCGGTCCGACCTCCCCACAAGGAGAGGTAGGGGGTGGGCAGCGCCGAGATCAATCGCCGACGCTCTGCATCCGCCGCTTCTCGTCATAGACCTTGCGCGCCGCGTTCACTTGGCTGCGCTCGGAGACTTCCGGCACCGCCACGTCCCACCAGTGGCCGCCGGCATCGGTGGAGACCAGCGGATCGGTGTCGATGACCAGCACCGTGGTGCGGTCGTTGCCTTTCGCCTGAGCCAGCGCCGTCTCCAGCCCTGCGATCGACGAGACCTTCTCGGCGATCGCCCCCATGCTCGCGGCGTGCGCGGCAAAGTCGACGTCGGGCAGCACCTCGTGGCGCGCGTCCTTCAGGAGATTGTTGAAGTTGGCGCCGCCGGTCGCCATCTGCAGCCGGTTGATGCAGCCAAAACCCCTGTTGTCGAGCAGCACGATGGTCAGCTTCAGGCCGAGCATCACCGAGGTGGCGATCTCGGAATTGAGCATCAGATAAGAGCCGTCGCCGATCATGACGACGACCTCTTCGTCAGGCTTGGCCATCTTGGTGCCGAGCCCGCCCGCAATCTCATAGCCCATGGTCGAGAAGCCGTATTCTGCGTGGTAGGAGCCGGGCGCGCCGGCCTGCCAAAGCTTGTGCAATTCGCCCGGCAGCCCGCCGGCGGCGTTGAGCAGCGTCACGCCGGAGCCCATGGCGCGTTGCACGGCGCCGATCACCTGCGCGTCGGAAGGGTAGGCGGCATTGGTCGACGCCGTCACCTTGGCGGCTTCGGCCTGCCATTCCTTCTTGCCGGCTGCCGCATTGTCGGTCCAGGCGGATGGCGCCTTCCAACCCTTCAGCGCGGCACCGAGTTCGGCCAAGCCTTCGGCCGCGTCGGCGACCAGCGGCGATGCCCGATGCTTGCCGGCATCGAAAGGCTGCACATTCAAGCCGATGATGGTCTTGCCCGAATTCTTGAACAGCGCCCAGGAGCCGGTGGTGAAATCCTGCAGGCGCGTGCCGATGGCGAGCACGACATCGGCCTCTTCCGCCAGCCGGTTGGCGGCCGACGTGCCGGTGACGCCGATCGCCGCCATGTTGAGCGGATGATCGTCCGGCAGCGAGGATTTGCCGCCCTGCGTTTCGCAGACCGGAATGCCGGCGCCTTCAACGAATTTCGCCAGTTCGTCCGAGGCCCGAGAATAGAGCACGCCGCCGCCGGCGATCACCAGCGGCTTGCTTGCGCTCTTCAGCGCTGCAACCGCAGCCGCCAATTCAGCCCGGTCCGGGCGCGGCCGGCGCTGGCGCCAGACCCGTTCGGCAAAGAAGCTCTCGGGATAGTCATAGGCCTCGGCCTGCACGTCCTGGCAGAGCGACAAGGTCACCGGCCCGCATTCGGCCGGGTCGGTCAGCACGGCCATGGCGCGGTTGAGCGCCGGGATGATCTGCTCCGGCCGCGTGATGCGGTCGAAATAGCGCGACACCGGACGAAAACAGTCATTGACCGTCGCCGTGCCGTCCGAAAAATCCTCGGCCTGCTGAAGCACCGGATCGGGAACGCGGTTGGCGAAGACGTCACCCGGCAGAAACAGGACAGGCAACCTGTTTACATGCGCAAGTGCCGCCGCCGTCACCATGTTGAGCGCGCCGGGCCCGATCGATGAGGTGGCGGCCATGAAGCGGCGGCGGAAATTGGCCTTGCCATAGGCGATCGCCGCATGCGCCATCGCCTGTTCATTGTGGGCGCGGAAGGTCGGCAGTTTGTCGCGCACCTGGTAGAGCGCCTCGCCGATGCCGGCAACATTGCCGTGGCCGAAGATGGCCCAGACGCCGCCGAAGATCGGTACCTTTGCGCCGTCGATCTCGGTCATCTGTTTGCTCAGGAAACGGGTCAGCGCCTGCGCCATCGTCAGGCGGATTGTCTTGCTCATTGGTTTCCTCCGCAGTCCCTGTGCCCGTGCCTTCTTATGCTGCTTTACGGCCGCGCGCGGCAAGCCATGCCTCGGTCAGTTGCTCGAAGCGCGATGCCATATCGGCAATCGCTTCGTCGTCCGACATCTTCCCGGAAAGCCATTGTTCGGCGGCATTGATGAAGATGGTGCGGCCGACCGCGAAACCCTTGACGATAGGCGCCTTGGCCGTCGCTGCGAAGGCGGCCTCCAACTCGTCCTGCGGGGCTTCCAGGCCGAGCAGCACGACGCCGCGGCACCAGGGATCGTTTTTCAGGATCACGGCCTCGATCTTCGTCCACGCGCCGCTAGACGCCTGCGGTTCGAGCTTCCACCAATCCGGCTTGATGCCGAGCGCATAGAGTTCCTCAAGCGCACGCGGGATGGTCGTGTCGTCGAGCTTGCCGTGCTTGCCGGCGATGATCTCGATGAGAAGCTCCCTGCCCACTTTCCGCGCGGCCTCGAACAGTGCGCGCAATTTCTGCTGCTGTTCCTCCTTCAAGCCCGGCGGATCGTCGGGATGATAGAAGCAAAGGCATTTGATGCAGTGGTCGACCGGCCATTCGGTGAGCTGCGAACCGATGTCCTGCGAGAATTCGAAGCGCAGCGGCCGCGAGCCCGGCAGCTCCACCGGCCGCCCGAGCCAGGCAAAGGAATGCCTGGCGAATTCGAACATCGCCTCGCGGCCATGCCTCTCGTCGAGCAACATGCCGTATCCGTCGCGCCCGGCGGCGACCTTGGCCGCCGCTTTCACCGTCAGCACCTTGAAATCCTCGATGCGCGACGCGTCAGCGCCAGTCTTGGCCGCCATGTCCTCGAGCTGCACCCGGTGGTCGCAGGCGAATGCCATCAGCGAGGGAATGTCGTGCCGGCGCGTCGTTGCCCAATGGATGTGGTTGATCGCCTCGTCCTTGCGCAAGGCCAGATGCCTGCTGCCGTGCTCGAGGAAGAACTGCAATTCCTCGAAGGTCGGATATTCCGGCGCGCACAACAGCCGCGACACGGCGAAGGCGCCGCAGGCATTGGCCCAGGTCGCCGCCGTGGCAAGGCTTTCGCCGCCCAGCCAGCCGCGCAGGAAGCCCGACATGAAGGCATCGCCGGCGCCAAGCACGTTGTAGATCTCGATCGGAAAACCCTTGCCGACCACGCCGTCCTCGAGATCGTCGCTGATAGGCCCGTCATAGACGATGCAACCCATGGCGCCGCGCTTCAAGACGATGGTGGCCGGGGACAGCGAACGGATCGTCTTCAGGGCGCTCAGGCAGTCGTCGGCGCCCGAGGCGATCATGATCTCTTCCTCGGTGCCCACGACGAGGTCGCAATCGGGCAGCACCGTCTTCAACTGCGCCGAGACGCGGTCGGACTTGACGTAGCGCTCAAAACCCTCGGCGTGGCCGGCCAGGCCCCAGAGGTTCGGCCGGTAGTCTATGTCGAACACGACCTTGCCGCCCTTGGCCTTCATGATGCGGATCGCCTTGCGCTGGGCGGCATCGCTGTTGGGCCGGGAAAAATGCGTGCCGGTGACGACGACCGCGCGAGCCGAGGAAATAAACGTCTCGTCGATGTCCTCCTCGGCCAGCGCCATGTCGGCGCAGTCGGAGCGGTAGAAGATCATCGGCGAAACGCCTTCGCTCTCGACCGAAAGCAGCACCAGCGCGGTCAATCGCTCCTTGTCGGTCTTCAGCCCGTCGGTGTTGACGCCTTCGCGCTTCAATTGTTCACGGATGAAGCGGCCCATCTGCTCGTCGCCGACCCGCGTCAGCAGCGCCGAACGCAGGCCGAGCCGCGCCGTGCCGACCGAGATGTTGGCCGGGCAGCCGCCCACCGACTTGGCGAAGGAGGTGATGTCCTCCAGCCGCGAGCCGATCTGCTGGCCATAGAGGTCGACGGAAGCCCGGCCGATGGTGATGACGTCGAGCGCAGCGTATTTCGCGTCCACGGCTTCGCTCATTGGAACCTCCCGTCGGGCCTGTTATGTTGGGGTACACGCGCGAGCGGCAGCGTGGCGCCGAAAAATATGAAATAATAATTCCAATCCATAGTCAATATGGAATGAGCATTCCCCGATCTAAAATCGCCTTTTGCCTTCCACTCAGGCCTTGCGCCCCTTGCCGGGGTTGCGCCGCTTCTCGCCGACGCCAACGGTCAGCGCCATGGCCAGCGCCATCGTCGCCGATAGCGAGCGGAAGCCGGCAAAATCCGCCTCGGCAACCTCGAACCAGACGCTGGCGAACTGAGCAAGCGGTGAAAACGAGCTGTCGGTGATGGCAATGATCGGCACGCCCTGTTCGGAAATCGTGCGCGCCTCCTCGATCGTGGCCGGCGCATAGGGCGAGAAGGAAATGGCGACGACGGCATCCGCGGGCGTCGCAAAGCTGACCATCTCGGCGTTGAGGCCGGCGGCTGATTCGATCAGCTGGTTGCGGATCTTCAGCTTGCCAAGCGCATAGGCGATGTAGGACGCCACCGGATAGGAGCGCCGCTTGGCCAGCACATAGATGGTCTGTGCCTTGGCCAGCAGGGAAATCGCTTCTTCCAGATGCGCGTCGTCCAGCGTGCGCGAAATGTCGTTGAGCGAGGTGCTGGCGGCGGCGACGAAGCCGTCGAAGATCGCCCGGTGGCCGGCGCCGCCCTCGGCCTTGGCGCGCAGCGCCTGCAGCCGTTCGTCATAGGAGGAGTTGCGCTCGCGCAGCCGTTCGCGAAACACCTGCTGCAGGCTGGTGAAGCCGTCAAAGCCGAGCTGCTGGGCAAAGCGGATCAGCGTCGAGGGCTGCACGCCGGCCGAGGCGGCGATGCTGGCGGCGGTGCCGAAGGCGATATCGTCGGGATTGTCGAGCGCATAAGCGGCGATCTGGGCGATGCGCTTGGGCAGGCTTTCGCGCCGATCGAGGATCGTGGCGCGCAGCGTCTCGAAGTCGCGAGGTACCCGTTCGTCCATCGTCGGCCCGTCCAAGCTCATCGGTGAAGCGTCCTCTCTGCCCCATCATAGCGAGGCTGCGCAAGAACACCATAAAAAATGAGGCAGACATTCCATTCCGAACAAAAATGGACTAATTCATCCACGTAGCATCTATGACGGTGGAGGAACGGAAAATGGTCGGCGTCGGTCTTATCGGCACGGGATTTATGGGCAAGTGCCACGCCATCGCGTGGAGTGCCGTCGGCGCCGTCTTTCCAGACATGACCAAACCGCGGCTTGTCCATCTCGGCGAGGTCAATGAGGATCTCGCCAGGCGCAAGGCCGGCGAGTTCGGTTTCGCCAGGGCGTCCGGTGACTGGCGCGCCGTCGTCAACGATCCCGAAGTGGACGTCGTCTCGCTCACCACGCCCAACCAGTTCCATCCGGAAATGGCCATCGCAGTTCTCGAGGCCGGCAAGCATTTGTGGTGCGAAAAGCCGATGGCGCCGAGCTTCGCCGAAGCCGAGGCGATGGCGGCCGCGGCGAAGAAATCCGGCAAGGTCGCGGCGCTCGGTTACAATTACATCCAGAGCCCGGCCATCCGCCACATCGGCGCGCTGCTCGACGAAAACATCATCGGCGAGGTCAACCATCTGCGCATCGAGATGGACGAGGATTTCATGGCCGATCCCGAGGCGCTGTTCTTCTGGAAGCACGAGGCATCTTCCGGCTATGGCGCGCTTGATGATTTCGCCGTGCATCCGCTGTCGCTGGTGTCGACCCTGTTCGGCCGCGTCGCCAGCGTCATCTGCGACATGGCCAAGCCCTATGCCGACCGCAAGCTGGCCGCCGGCGGCCGCCGCGCGGTCGAGACCTACGACATTGCCTCCGTGCTGATGCATCTGGAGAACGGCATCGCCGGCACGCTTCTGGTCAACCGTTCGGCCTGGGGCCGCAAGGGCCGCATCGCCGTCCAGATCTTCGGCTCCAAGGGCTCGATCCTGTTCGACCAGGAGCGGATGAATGAGTTCCAGCTCTACCTCACATCGGATCGCCCGACCGAACAGGGCTATCGCACCATCCTCGTGTCGCCACAGCACAAGCCCTACGACCTGTTCGTCCCCGCGCCCGGGCACAGTCTTGGCTTCAATGATCTCAAGATCATCGAATGCCATGAACTGCTGACCCGGCTCGCCGGCAGACCGGCGCGGCTCATCGAATTCGACGAAGGTCTGGAGATCGAGCGCACCATGCATGCGATGGCGCGATCGTTCGAGGAGAAGCGCTGGGTGGATGTAAGGTAAGGTTCGCTCCGCTGGTCGGTTTAGCCGGCGGCCGCTGCGTTGACTTCCCACCCATTGACCCAGATCTGCCGCAACCGATCGCCTTCGCCCTTGAAGCGCAGTCCCGTCGGCTGGCAATCCTCGATGCGGTCGCTGCGGAAATTGCGGATCGCCTGGCGCAGCTCGCACCAGGCGACGATGTTGGCGGTCTCGGCGTAATAGATCAGCGCGATCGGGCGGATGAGGCGCTCGGAAGCGCGGCCAAGCTCGTCGCGATAGGAGAGGTCGAGCTTCTCCTCGTCGCGTATGGCGCGGCGCACCAGCGCCAGGTCGATCGCACCTGCAGAGGGCGCGGCGAATCCCCACGCATGCAGCGCATTGGCGTCGAGCGTCTGGCGCAAAGGCGGCGGTACCGCGCCGGCGATCTTGGCGCCGACGCGCTTGGCTGCCTGCTTGAGCTCGTCGTCGCCCGTGCGCTCCAGCAGCGCCAGTGACAGCACGATCGCCTCCATCTCCTCGATCGAAAACATCAGAGGCGGCAAGTCGAAGCCGGGGCGCAGGATATAGCCGATGCCCCTCCCGCCCTCGATCGGCACGCGCATGGCCTGAAGCGCTGCGATGTCGCGATAGATCGAGCGTATCGTCACCTCCAGCTGCGCGGCTATCATTGCCGCCGTCACCGGCTGCCGCGCCAGCCGCAGGATCTGGATGATCTCGAACAGGCGCGACGCCTTGCGCATTTCTCACCCGTTGCTGATCACAACTGACACATCATCGTCAGTTGGTTCGGCCTATAGGATCGTCTATCGGATTGAAAATCAACAGGTTCCGCTGCGGCTGGGCCGAGCGAGGCGACAGGCTACTGACATGAGCTATGCTGAAAATCTCTGGCTGTTCTTTATCCTGCTGTTCGGCATCATCGCCGTTCCGGGCATGGACATGCTGTTCGTGCTGGCCAATGCGCTGACGGGCGGGCGCGACAGGGGCCTTGCCGCGACCGGCGGCATCATGGTCGGCGGCATGGTGCACACGCTGAACGGCGCGATCGGCGTCGGCCTGCTGATGCATTTTTTGCCGATCCTGTTCAAGCCGCTGTTGATTGCAGGCGCCGCCTACATGGCCTTCATCGGCATCACGCTGATGCGCAGCTCCATCACTGTCGGTCGCGACGGGCCCGCCGGCAGCCGCTCGGCATGGAAGGCGTTTCGCCAAGGCCTTGTGACCTGCCTGATCAACCCGAAGGCCTACCTGTTCGTCCTTGCCGTCTATCCGCAGTTCCTGAAAACGGACTACGGCCCGATCTGGAAGCAGGCGACGGTGATGGGCCTGCTGACCGTGCTGACGCAGGCCGCGGTCTATGGCGGGCTCGCAATATCGGCCGGCCGCAGCCGCAAGCTGCTGATCGCTAATCCGCGAGCGACCATCCTTGCCGGCCGGGCGGCCGGGCTGCTGCTCTTCGCGGTGTCCGTGTTCACCGCATGGGAAGGGCTGAGGGCGGCGTAATGCCGGGCTAGACCGGACCGCCGCCCTCTGGCGCCGGCCGGATCAGGCGGCGCCCTGCTGCGTGGCGAGAAGCTCGTCCAGCTGCTCGAACGTCTCGGACATCGCATCCGCCGCCCCGGCGCCGGCGTCGAGGGCTTCCTTCGAGGGATAGAGCTCGCGCATGACCAGCAGCGTCTTGCCGCCTTTTTCCTCGAAGGTCACCGTGGTGACGGGTCCACCCTCACCCCCTTCGTCATTGGTCCAGACGAGGCGCGAGTGCGGTGTCACTTCGAGATACCTGCCGAAGAACTCGGCAGGGTTCGAGCCGTCATGCCCGAACACCAAACGGTACCCGCCTCCCACACGAACATCCATCTCGCAGGAACGCAGGAACATGCCCATCGACTTCGGCACCCACCACTGCTTGAACAGCTCAGGCTTGGTCCACGCCTCGAACACGATGCGCGCAGGCGCGTCGAAGCTTCGCGTAACGACCAACTCCCGGTCGGACCTCCGTTCCACCGTCGTGCGTTTGGCCTCACTCGCTCTTCCTGCGTCCATCGACTTCCTCCTTGCGTTTCAATTCCTCGATAACCTTGTCCAACTCGTCGAAGCGTGCGGCCCAGAGCTGCCGGTATCTCTCGATCCATTCCGCCTCATCCTCCAGGCGACGCAGGCCCAGCTTGCAGGTCCGCACGCGCCCGACCTTCCGCGTCGTGACGAGTCCCGCCTGCTCCAGGACGCCGACATGCTTCTTCATGCCCGTGAGGGTCATGTGGAATTTCTGGGCCAAGTCCGTGATCGAAGCGTCCGCACGGCCGAGCTGCTCCAGAACGCCGCGCCGGGTGGCGTCCGAAAGCGCGGCGAACGAGGCATCCAGGCGGGTCGCGGAATACTGAACCATTTGGTTCAGTATGTAGCACGCGGGTCGGAGGCGTGCAAGTGAGGTGGAGCGCTGCGGGCCCTAGGGCGGCGTGGTCCTGGGCTGAAACCGGAAACGCCGCCCTTATGCTCCAACCGGATCAGGCGGCGCCCTGCCGGCTCTCCACCAAGGCGCGGCGCGCCGACCGGCGCCATTCCACGGCGCCGGCAAGGCCGTGCAGCACCGTCTCCGTGGCCGCCCAGTCGATGCAGCCATCGGTGATGCTCTGGCCGTAGACGAGCTGCTTGCCCGGCACGACATCCTGCCGGCCGGCGACGAGATTGCTCTCGATCATGACGCCGATAATGCGCTCGTCCCCCGCCGCGACCTGTCCTGCCACGTCAGCCGCGACCTTGGGCTGGTTCTCCGGCTTCTTGGCTGAGTTGGCATGGCTGACATCGATCATCAGGCGGGGCGCGATACCGATGCGGGCGAGTTCGACCGAGGCGGCCTCGACGCTTGCCGCGTCATAGTTGGGCTGAACGCCGCCACGCAGGATGACATGGCAATCCTCGTTTCCGGTCGTTGCCGCGATCGCACTGCGTCCGCCCTTGGTCACCGCCATGAAATGATGCGGCTGGGCGGCGGATTTCACCGCCTCGGCAGCGATCCTGAGATTGCCGTCGGTGCCGTTCTTGAAGCCGACCGGACAGGACAGGCCCGAGGCCAGCTCGCGATGGATCTGGCTCTCGGTCGTGCGCGCGCCGATCGCGCCCCAGGCGACGAGGTCGGCAATGTATTGCGGCGTGGTCATGTCGAGGAATTCGGTCGCCGCCGGCAGGCCCAGATTGTTGACGGCCGACAGCACATTGCGGGCCATCCGCAGCCCCTTGTCGATGTTGAAACTGCCGTCGAGGTCGGGGTCGTTGATCAGGCCCTTCCAGCCGACCGTCGTGCGCGGCTTTTCGAAATAGACCCGCATCACGATCTCGAGCCGGTCGGACAGAGCTTCGCGCAGCGCCGCCAGACGGCTGGCATAGTCAACGGCCGCGACCGGATCGTGGATGGAACAAGGGCCGACGATGACAACAAGTCGGTCGTCGGCCCCGGTCAGGATGGAGTGGATGGCGTTGCGCGAGGCGGCAACGGTGCGCGTCGCCGTGAGTGAGCGCGGTATCTCGCGCATCACCTCTTCCGGCGTGCTCAGCAGTCTCAGTTCCTTGACCCGAAGGTCGTCTGTGGTGGTCAACACGGCTTCTGCTCCTGGTTGGGAGACCTGCCGGCTGAAAACAAAAAAGCCGCCAGGTCTGGCGGCTTGTCGGACTGTTTGCTGCAATCTTCAGATCGAGCGCAATCCTCCCGCCGCCAGCGAGCTGCTAAAGTACCAATAGGTGGCGGTCAGGTGGATCATGCGGCTCATATAGTCGAAGCGGCGGCGTTTGTCACGTACCCTGGTAGCAAGCAATTTCAGGTGAGGGCCGAGCCTTTGCGATTTCGTCATTCTAGGGCGAAGCAGGAGCGAAGCTCCGTCGCGGAGACCCTGGGATCCATGCCGCGACCTAGATGGGAGAGTGCTGCGGTGCAGAATCTTGCGCCGTAGCGACGGCCCGGAAGTCGCGGCATGGATCCTCGGGTCTGCGCCGCGTCGCTGCGCTCCTTGCTCCGCCCGTGGATGAGGACCTGGTTAACGGTTTCGCTTACGCGGCCGCTATTCCGGCGACGCCCCAGCGATGCTCTGGTCGTAGTCGACCAGCGAGCCGGTCATCACGCCGGATTGCGGGCTGACCATGTAGCTGATCAGTCGGGCAAGCTGGTCCGGCTTCACCAACTGCCCCATCGGCTGCGCGGCCTCGGCCTTCTCGAGCCAGTCGTCGGGTGCGTCATGCCATTTCTTCTGCACGATGTCCTCGCCCTCGGTGTCCATCCAGCCGGGCAGCACGGCGTTGCAGCGGATGCGATTGAAGCGATAGGCGTTGGCGACATTCTTGGTCAGCGTCATCAGAGCGCCCTTGCTGGTCGAATAGGGTGTCAGGAACGACTGGCCGGTATGCGCCGACATCGACAGCACGTTGACGATCGATCCGGGGGCCTTTTTCTCAAGCAGATGCGCCACCACGCCCTGCATCAGGAAGAAGGGTCCTCGCACATTGGTGTCGAAGATGGTGTCGAAGAGCTCCTCGCTGGTCTCCACCAGCGAGCCGCGCGCGGATGTGGCGGCGGCGTTGACCAGGGCGTTGATGGTGCCGAAATGCGAAAGCGCGGTGGCGACGGCGCGCTTGCAGTCGGCCACCTTGGAGACATCGGCGCTGATGAAGATCGCGTCGACGCCCGACTTCTTGAGGCTGGCGACTGCCTTGTCGCCCTTTTCCTGCGAGCGGCCGATCAGGGCCAGCGCCCGGCAGCCTTCGTCCGCCAATGCCTCGGCGACCGCGAAGCCTATGCCTTGTGCGCCGCCGGTGACGATGGCGCGCGTTTGTGAATTGCGATCGGCTGATGCGCTCATCGCTCTGCTCCTGTGCTTTAAGTCGTTACTTGTCGAGGCGGACGGTCTGGCCTGATGTCGCCGATTTCAGTGCCGCATCCGCCAGCCGAAGTGCGATGAGTCCGTCCGTCCCGCTCGGTGCCGCCGTCTTGCCCGACGTCGCGGCGGCGATGAAGGACGCAATCTCGATGGCATAGGCGTCGAGGTAGCGGGTCATGAAGAAATCGTGCAGCGGCGGGCGGGTATAGCCCTTTTCATTGGCCAGTTCGATCGACACCGGCCGCTGGTTTTCGGCCGCGACCATGCCTTTCGAGCCATGCACCTCGATGCGCTGGTCGTAGCCATAAGTGGCGCGGCGGGAATTGGAGATGACGGCCTGCTTGCCCGTCGCGGTTTCGAGGATGACGCTGACCGAGTCGAAATCGCCGGCCTCGCCGATCTTCTTGTCGACCAGCACCGAGGCATGCGCGCTGACCGCCACCGGCTCTTCGCCGAGCAGGAAGCGCGCCATGTCGAAATCATGGATGGTCATGTCGCGAAAAATGCCGCCGGAGCGCGCGATGTAGTCGATCGGCGGTGCGCCCGGATCGCGCGACGTGATGGTCACCATCTCGACCACGCCGATGGCGCCGTCATCGATTGCCTTGCGCACCGCAGCGAAGTGCGGGTCGAAGCGCCTGTTGAAGCCGACCATCAGCGTCGCCTTGGCCTTCTCGACCACGGCCAGGCACTGCTCGACACGGCTGACGTCGAGGTCGATCGGTTTCTCGCAGAAGATCGCCTTGCCGGCCTTGGCGAAGCGCTCGATCAGGTCGGCATGGGTGTCGGTCGGCGTGCAGATGACGACCGCGTCGATGTCCCCGGATTTCTCGATGGCATCGATGGTGCGCACCTCGGCGCCGTAGGCCGTGGCGAGTTCGCTCGCCGCCTTCTCGAAAGCGTCGGCAACGGCGACCAGTTTGGCCTGCGGATTGGAGCCGACGGCGCGGGCGTGGACCTTGCCGATGCGGCCGGCACCGAGGAGGGCGAAGCGGAGAGTCATGGAAATTTCCTCTGGGGAATGGTTCGAAGGTTGGCGGGGCGCCGGTCATGCGCGCAGGTGTTTTTCCGGTCAAGACAAGATCGACAGGGAGGCGATGACCGCCGCCTCCGCGCCCGGCCTAGGCCGCGAGTTCGGCCTCTCCGGTCTTGGCGCCGGTGATGTAGGAAACGATATCGTTTCCGTCGGTGTTCTCCTTGCGCAAATTGGCGACGATGCGGCCACGCCGGAAGACGACGATGCGGTCGCAAAGGTCGAACACCTGGCGCATATTGTGGCTGATCAGGATCAGCGGCTCGCCATTATCCTTCAGCGTGCGGATGATGTTCTCGACCTGCGCGGTCTCCTGCACGCCGAGTGCCGCCGTCGGCTCGTCCATGATGATCAGCTTGGAGGCGAAGGTCGCGGTCCGGGCGATCGCCACGCATTGCCGCTGGCCGCCCGACATATGGCGGATGGTGTTCGACAGGTTGGGGATTTTCACCGCCGTGCGCACCAGCGCCGCTTCGGTCGCCTTGCGCATCCCCCGGCGGTCCAGGATCGAAAACGGTCCCAGATTGAACAGCACTTTTTCTCGGCCAAGGAACAGGTTCGACGGCACGTCGAGGTCGTCGGCCAGCGCCAGGTTCTGGAACACGGTCTCGATGCCGGCCTCGCGCGCCTCGATAGGGCCCGAAAAATTGACTTGCTTGCCGTCGAACCAGATCTGGCCGCTGGTCGGTTGCTCGACGGCGGTGATCTGGCGCACGAAAGTCGACTTGCCGGCGCCATTGTCGCCCATGATGGCGACGTGTTCGCCCTTGCGCAGCTCGAAATTCGCGCCTTCCAGCGCCTGCACGCCGCCATAGCGCTTGGTCAGGTTTTCGGTCTTCAGGACGATGTTTGACATGGTCAAGCCCTCAATGCCCGCAGGCGTTGGCGCCACTGGTCGAGAACGACGGCGCCGACGATGATCACGCCCTTGACCATCTCCTGGTAGTAGGCGTCGAGGCGCAGGAAGGTGAAGCCGGAGATGATGACGCCGAAGATCAGCGCGCCGATCACCGTGCCGATGATCGAGCCGCGGCCGCCCGACAGCGATACGCCGCCGATGACCGCCATGGCGATGGCGTCGAGTTCGTACATCACGCCCATGCCGGCCTGGGCGGTGAGGTTCTTGGAAGACAGCACCACCGCGGCGAGCGACGCGAGTATGCCGGCGATGACGTAGACCAGGATCTTGTGGTTGGCGATCTTGATGCCGGACATGCGCGCGGCATCCTCGTTGGAGCCGATCGCGTAGCAATGCTTGCCGTATCGTGTGTAGGTCATGATCAGCTGGAACAGCACGGCCAGCGACAGGAAGATGATGACGGGCATCAGGCCCTTGCCGATGGCGGCGAAGCTCTCGGTCGGGAACGAGATGGGCTGCCCCTTGGACCACCATTTGGCGATGCCGCGCGCGGTCACCATCATGCCTAGCGTGGCGATGAAGGGCGGAATGCGCGTGTAGGCGATCAGGGCGCCGTTGACCAGGCCTGCCAGCAGCCCGCAGCCGATGGCGACCAGCACCGGCACGATGACCGGCAGGTCGGTCCAGCCCTGAGCCAGGAACATCGCCTTGGGATTGGGGTTGCCGTTCACCGTCGCCACCTGGGCGAAGCTCATGGCGATCATGGCGGTGGCGCCGACGATCGAGCCCGACGACAGGTCGATGCCGCCCGATATGATAACCTGCGTCACGCCGATGGCGATGATGCCGACGATCGATACTTGCAGAATGATGATCTGTAGCCGCGCCTCGTTGAAGAGGCCGCCGACATTGCTGCGGGTGTTGAACAGGAAGCTGTCGCCGAGAAAGACGCGGCCGATCAATTCGAAGATGACGACAAGAATGACGAGCGCCAGGAAGACGTTGAATTCCGCCGGCCATATGCGCTTCTTCGCATCATAGCTGACCCCGCCGACGCCATGAGATGTCTGTGCCACTCGTCTATCCTCCGTCAGCCGCGGTCGCCCCTGGCGCTATCAAAGCGCCGAGAGGAGGAGCGGCGCCCGGTCCTTTGAGCGCCGCCCCGAGGTGAACCGTTCCGCCGCTCAGTTCTTCTTCAGGAACTTGTCGATGTTGGCCGGCGTCACCAGTTGGAAGGGCACGTAGACCTTGTGTTCGACCTTCTCGCCCTTGGACAGTTTCAATGCCGCGTCGAGCGCGCCGGCGCCCTGGCCGGCCGCGTCCTGGAACACGGTGGCGTCGAGGTCGCCTGCCTGCATGGCGGCGAGCGCGTCCTGCGTGGCGTCGACGCCGCCGACGACAACCGTCTTCATGTCGACATTGGCGGCCTTCATTGCCTGGATGGCGCCGATGGCGCTTTCGTCATTGTTGGCGATGACGCCGTCGAACGGCTTGCCGGTCGACAGCCAGTTGGTCATCAGGTTCTGGGCCTCGTCGCGGTTCCAGTTCGACGTCTGCTTGTCGATGATCTTGATGAAGCTGCAATCCGGCGTTGCGATCACCTCCTCGATGTCCTTGGTGCGCTGCACGGCTGCTTGGTTGGAAAGCTCGCCCATGATCACATAGACATTGGCTTCCTTCTTGCCGGATTCCTTGAACAGGCGGCAGACCTCCTTGGTTTCGAGCGTGCCGGAATCGGCCTCGTTCGAAGCGACGAAGGCCTGGTTGTCAGGCAGCGTGTCGACATTCACCGGTTCACGGTTGACATACACCAGCGGGATCTTTGCGGCGGCCGCGGCATCCGACATCGCCTGCGTGGCCGAGGTGTCGACCGGATTGACGATGATGGCGTCGACCCCTGATGCGGCGAAGTTCTTGATCTGGTCGAGCTGTTTGGCGACGTCGTTCTGCGCGTCCTCGACCTGCAGCTCCACGCCGCTCATGCCCTTGGCCTGCTCGATCATGCCGTTGCGCAGCACGGTCAGGAAATTGTCGTCGAACTTGGCCATCGACACGCCGATCTTGGCGGCCATGGCGGACGAACTCATCAGCGCCGCGAAAGCGACGCCCAAAATCATTTTCTTCATTGTATCTCTCCTCCACTTTGGGTGTCCGGTCGCACCGATCTATCCGGAATCCCCGATCTCCCCGGGGAATCTCTCCCTGATATCATTTCGTTCCAACGCGGTTCACCACTGGCTGGAACGCCGAACTGCCTGCTCGAACCAGGTGTTGTCGGAACGAAAGAACCAAAATGTACAGTCAGTGAAATATTTATTCCATTTCGAATCGGGGCGTCAAGGGAAATTCCGAATCCGGGCGTGCGATTTTCGGCTGTCTCTGATGGATTCTATCATTTCAGGCGGCTGGTTTGCGGCAGACCGGGCTGCCCGAAGGTTTTATCGTTTCATGGAAACGCCCTACCTTCCGTCCTGACGCGACCTGGACGGAAAACCGCTGCGCATTCCTGAAATGGCTTCAGATGTTTTCCGGCAAATAGATGTCGAAGGGGAGGAATGTCTGGCCCGGCGCATTGGCCGCACCGGTTTCGATGGCATGCGCCATCCGATCGACGAGCTCGCGACAGAGCGCGGCAAGGGGCGTCGAGATCACCATCGTCAGGATGTTGTCGGCAAGCGCGGCGCGCGATTCGGCGTTGATCTCGTTGCAGACGACCACCGGCATGCTTGCGGGCTTCGCTGTCCGCAGCGCCGAGACGGCGCCCTCCATGCCGCCGCCGGCGACGTAGCAGCCGACAAGATCCGGATATCGCCCCAGAAGATCGATCGTCGCATCATGGGTCACCTGGTTGGCCTCCAGATTGACCAGCGTCTCCAGCACGTTGAAGTCCGGCGCATGCTCGCGAAAGAAGGAGCGGAAGCCGATCTCACGCAGCTCATGGCCGTGGAAGCGATGGCTGCCGACAAAAAGGGCGACCTTGCCGGGCTTCCTCGCAGCCTTCGAGATCATCCAGGCGGCGGTGCGGCCGACCTTGCGGTTGTCGAGCCCGACATAGCCTTCGCGGATGCCGGCGGCGAAGTCGGACAGCAGGGAGAAGACCGGCTGCCCCCTGGCCTTTAGCGCCTCCACGACCGCCGTCAGCGTCGGATGATCAGGGCCGACCACGGCGATCGCCCGCGATTTCGCCGCCAGCCTGCGCATCTGGGCGGCGATCTCATCCGGGGCCAGGGAACTGGCGAAATCGATGGTTGCGACGCCACGGAAGCGCTGCGATTGTGCGACCGCGAGTTCGAGTTCCCGCGCGAAATCGCCATAGAAAACGTCATTGCCCCGAAGCAGCAGGAAACCCAGCCGATACTCGGGCAATTCCTGGCGCATACGCTGCTTGATCAGGCCTGCGGCGTGATAGCCGATCTCGGTCGCGGCGTCATAGACGCGGCGCGCCGTTTCCTCGCGCACAGGCAGGCGGCTGTTGAGCACCCGGTCCACCGTGGCGACGCTGACGCCGGAGATGCGCGCCAGATCTGATATGGTCGGCCGTTTCGCCATGTCTGTCCTCATTTGACCGTGCATCTTTCCTACATCTTGATGATAGGAAATGATAGAAACTATCTTTATGATGTTGAGTCTATCATGAGCTAGCGTTATTTTCAGCCTCGAAGTCAGGAAATGTCGGGCATTCGCGTGGCGGATGCCCTTGCCGAGGGAGGCAACCATGCATGCTGCGCCGTCCCGGCGTGACTACAGCCTGATCGGCCGCGACGCCAGGCTGGCCGTCGAGACCGGCCTGTCGGCGGCCGAATGGTATCACACCGACATTCCCCGCAAGCAGATGAAGGAGCTGATGCAGCGCTCCGACGCGCCCGCGCTCCGCGACACGGCGATCTGGATCGCCGCGCTCATCGTCAGCGGCGCCGGCGGTGCCTGGTTCTGGGGCACCTGGTGGTGCGTGCCGTTCTTCTTCGCCTATGGCGTGCTCTACGGCTCGTCCACGGATTCCCGCTGGCACGAATGCGGCCATGGTACGGCCTTCCGCACGCAGTGGATGAATGATTGGGTCTATCAGGTCGCCTGCTTCATGATCATGCGCAACCCGGTGACCTGGCGCTGGAGCCACACGCGCCATCACACCGACACCATCATCGTCGGCCGCGACCCGGAAATCTCGGTTATGCGGCCGCCGGACCTGGTGCGCGCCATCCTCGGCTTTGTCGGCGTGCTCGACGCCTGGCATGCGATGTCAGACATGCTGCGCAACGCCGCCGGCAACATCAGCGCGGCCGAAAAGACCTTTATTCCCGAGCAGGAACAGCCGAAAGCGATCCGCATCGCCCGCATCTGGACCGCGATCTATGCCGCAACCATCGCGCTGGCGCTCTATACCGGCTCGTTCCTGCCCTTGATGCTGGTCGGCCTGCCCAGGCTCTATGGCGCCTGGCACCACGTCATGGTCGGCCTGCTGCAGCATGGCGGTCTTGCCGACAACGTCACCGACCATCGGCTGAACAGCCGCACCGTCTACATGAACCCGATCAGTCGTTTCATCTACTGGAACATGAACTACCACGTCGAGCATCATATGTTCCCGATGGTGCCCTACCATGCGCTGCCGAAGCTGCATGAACTGATCAAGCATGATTTGCCGGCGCCGACGCCGTCGATCCTGGCCGGCTATCGCGAGATGCTGCCTGTCTTCTGGCGCCAGTTGCGCAACGAGGATTATTTCCTCAAGCGCGAGCTGCCGCCAACGGCCAGGCCGTATCGCGAGGATCTGCACAACGACAATGCTGCCTTCAACGCCGCGGCGGAGTGATATCCGCCCGTGAGGCGCGATCGGGAAATTTCGCGGGAGAAATGTATGAGCGACTGGGTCGAGGCCTGTGCCGTGGGAGACATCGACGAAGAAGATGTGATGCGGTTCGATCACGGCGGCCGCAGCTACGCCATCTATCGCAGCCCCGATGACGAGTATTTCGCCACCGACGGCCTGTGCACGCACGAAAAGGTGCATCTCGCCGACGGGCTTGTCATGGACGAGATCATCGAATGTCCCAAGCACAATGGCCGCTTCAACTACAAGACAGGCCAGGCTAAGGGCGCGCCGGCCTGCGTCAATCTCAGCACCTATCCGGTCAAGGTCGACGCCGGCAGCGTCCTCGTCCAGATCGGATGACCGGTATGACGCGCGGAATGGTCATCATCGGCGCCGGGGAATGCGGCGGCCGGGCAGCGCTTGCATTGCGTGACCTCGGCTATGAGGGACCGGTGACGCTGGTCGGCGACGAGCCGCATCTGCCCTATGAACGGCCGCCTCTGTCCAAGGACGCCATGGCCGGCGGCGTGCCCGAGATCAAGGCGATCGCCAGCGACGAGATCCTCGCCGAAAAGTCGATCCGGCATATTCATTCCATTCAAGCTGTAGCGATCGATCGCGCCGCGCATGCCGTGCGCCTGTCGGCCGGTTCGGTTCTGCCCTATGACAAGCTGCTGCTGGCGACCGGCTCGACGCCGCGCAAACTGTCGATGTCTGGCCTTGACGGGCGCTGCGTCTACCTCCGCACCTTCGCCGATGCGCTGGCCATCCGCGCCCACCTCAAGGCGGGTAACCGCATTGCCGTCATCGGCGGCGGCTTCATCGGCCTCGAACTCGCCGCGGCGGCCCGCAAGCTCGGCGCTGCGGTCACCGTCATCGAGGCGCAGCCGCGTATCCTGATGCGCGGCGTACCGGCCGAGATCGCCAAGGTCGTCCATGACACCCACGTCGCCGAAGGCGTCGACATAACGTGCGGCGAAGGCATTGCCTCGATCGCCGACGACGGCAGGCAGGCGCGCATCGTGCTTGCCGGCGGCCGCGAAATCCTCGCCGATCTCGCCATCATCGGCATCGGCGCCGTGCCGGTGACGGCTCTTGCCGCCGAAGCGGGACTGGCCATCGACAACGGCATATCAGTCGATGCCGAACTGTGCAGCAGCGACGCCGACATCTTCGCTGCCGGCGACTGCTGTTCGTTCCCGCTTGCCGTCTATGGCGGCCGTCGCGTGCGGCTGGAGGCCTGGCGCAACGCCCAGGAACAAGGCGCGCTGGCGGCAAAAAACATGCTCGGCGCCGCCGAGGCACATGCGGCGGTGCCGTGGTTCTGGTCGGATCAATATGGCCTGTCCCTGCAGATCGCGGGGCTTTCCGACGAAGGCCGCAGCACGGTGCGCCGCGATCTCGGCGAGGACGCCTTCATCCTCTTTCACCTTGCCGAGGACGGCAGGCTGGTGGCCGCCAGTGGCATCGGGCCGGGCAATGCGGTCGCCCGCGATATCAGGCTGGCGGAGATGCTGATCGGCAAACGGGCGAGGCCGGCGCCGGAAGCGCTCGGTTCGCAGGCGGTGAAATTGAAGTCGCTGCTGGCGGCGTAGGATGCAACGCCAATTGTCAGGGTCTGCGGCGCAGGCGTTGGCAAATTAACGTCAGCGCGCCTGAGCTCCCTAAAACAGCGCCTTCAGCTCCGGTAGTTTGTCATTGACCAGCCAGCCGTAATAATTCTCCTCCGGCAGCTTCACCGGCTCGCCGGCGGCGCTGCGCTTCTCGTTCTCCGCCTTCAGCGCATAGGCGCGCTGCTCGGGATTGCCGACATTGTAGAGCGTGGCGGTCAGGCCCGGATTGCTCGAAATGTCGAAGCCGGCGATGCTCTTGTAAGCGTCGATCGATTTCCGGATCGTCGCGGCGACGTAAGGCAGCGTCAGGTCGGGATCCATGATGGTCTTGTAGACCGCATTGGGATCGCCGACGTCGAGCTTGGGCAGGCCGGAGACCTTGTGCACGAGATCGCTCATCTGGAGCGCGGTCAGCGGATTGAGCTGGCCGAGACCAAAGGTCTGGCCGGCATAGTAAGGTTGGAAGAAAGTGGCGCCGAAACGGTCGTTGGGAAAGTCCTCGCCGCCCACCGTCTTGCCGCGGAACGAACGGTTCCACACCTGTTCGCGGCATTCCCACAAATCGTAACTGTCGGACATTCCGGCGCATTTCCTGAATTCCGGCCGCTGCACGAAATCCGTGATGTCCTGGCCGTCATAGGCGAAGGACAGTTTGCTGGAGAGATAGGAGATCGCCTTGACGTAGTAGGTCTGCAGCCGGTCGTAGGCGTCGACATTGTAGGTGTGCTCGCCGACGATGGCGCCGACAATGTGCATTGGATCGATGCCGTAGACGCTTGCCGCCTTCTTGATCTTGGCGCGCAGGTCGGCGTCGTTCTGCAGCAGCGCATAGACCTTGCGGTATTTTGCCTGGAACGTGGTGTTGGTGGCCTGCGTGCGCCGGCTCGAGGCTCCCGGAATCCCGGGTTGCTCGGCATTGCGGTTTCCCGGCGGCACCAGGGTTGCCGCGTCGGCGCCGAACAGCGTTGCCGCCAGCGTCAAGCCGAGAATGACTGGGATGAGTTTTTTCATGCGCCCCGCCGCCTAGAGAATTGCCGCGCAAATTAGGTAAAGCTCCTGGTCGAGTCGAGAGCGGCCCTGCGCTCGGCAGAACGAAAGGTGGCCGAATGATACCATCCGGCCACACATGATCCATTCGCCCGACAGGCGCCGGAACGATCCGGCGCGCGCCTGCTCAAAGAATGAAGCGCGACAGATCGGTGTTCCTCGACAAGTCGCCGACATGTTTCTCCACATAGGCGGCGTCGATGGTCACCGCAGTGCCGTTGCGGTCCGGCGCGTCGTAGGAGATCTCGTCCAGCACGCGCTCCATCACCGTCTGCAAACGCCTCGCGCCGATGTTCTCGACGCTGGCGTTGAGGTCGACGGCGATGCCGGCCAGCGAATCGATGGCGTCGTCGGTGAAGGTCAGGTCGACGCCTTCGGTCTTCATCAGCGCGATATACTGCTTGATGAGGCTCGCTTCCGTCTCGGTCAGGATACGAACGAAGTCCTCCTTTTCCAGGGCGCGCAATTCGACCCGGATCGGCAGGCGGCCCTGCAGCTCTGGCAAAAGGTCGGACGGCTTCGAGACGTGGAACGCACCCGATGCGATGAACAGGATGTGATCGGTCTTCAACGGCCCATATTTGGTCGCCACCGTGGTGCCTTCGACCAGCGGCAGCAGGTCGCGCTGCACGCCTTCGCGCGAAGGGCCGCCGGAGATGTCCGACCGGGCCGCAATCTTGTCGATCTCGTCGAGGAAGACGATGCCGTCATTTTCCGCGG
Source organism: Mesorhizobium sp. B2-1-3 (assembly GCF_006442495.1). Taxonomy (NCBI): domain Bacteria; kingdom Pseudomonadati; phylum Pseudomonadota; class Alphaproteobacteria; order Hyphomicrobiales; family Phyllobacteriaceae; genus Mesorhizobium; species Mesorhizobium sp. B2-1-3. Next base: position 70,298 of record NZ_VFWL01000001.1, on the reverse strand, counting down.
CGTCCAGCGCCCGGCGCACCACCTCGTCCTGGTCGAGCAGCTTGTCGGACTCGTCGTTGACCAGCAGGTCGTAGGATTCCTTCACCGTCGTCTTGCGCAATTTGGTCTTCTTGCCGCCCATTGCCTTGGACAGCATGTCGTTGATATTGAGCACGCCGATATTGGCGCCCGGCATGCCGGGAATCTCGAAGCCGGGCATGCCGCCATTGCCGGTGTCGGCCACTTCGATCTCGATCTCCTTGTCGTCGAGTTCGCCCTCGCGCAGCTTCTTGCGGAAAGAATCGCGTGTGGCAGGGCTGGCGGTCTTGCCGACCAGCGCTTCCAGCACGCGTTCCTCGGCGTTGACATGGGCGCGCGCCTTGACGTCCTCACGCATCTTCTCGCGCACCAGGCCGATGGCGACCTCGACGAGGTCGCGCACGATCTGCTCGACATCGCGGCCGACATAGCCGACCTCGGTGAATTTGGTCGCCTCGACCTTGACGAAGGGCGCACCGGCCAGCCGCGCCAGGCGGCGCGAGATCTCGGTCTTGCCGACGCCGGTCGGCCCGATCATGAGGATGTTCTTCGGCATCACCTCTTCGCGCATCTGCCCCTCCAGCTGCTGGCGCCGCCAGCGGTTGCGCAAGGCGATGGCCACGGCACGCTTGGCGTCCTTCTGGCCGATGATGAAGCGGTCGAGTTCCGAAACGATTTCGCGGGGAGAAAATGTGCTCATATCACTAAATTCCACTTTGCCACTGCTTGATGGCCTCGAACGGATGCAGCAGCATGATCACGTTGAGTGTCAGATTGTCCCGAATAAGGTAGCCCGTACCCAGTTCGAAAAGGATGGCGAGGCTGACGATCACCCATATAGGTAGCCTTCGCGCCATCACAAATCCCAGCACCATGGCCAGCGTGTCCGACACCGAATTGATGATGCTGTCGCCGTAATAGTCGAGCGAGATGGTGCCGGCGCGGTAGCGCTCTATGATGAACGGGCTGTTCTCGATCAGCTCCCAGCCGCCTTCTATGAAGACGGCGAAAGCCAGCCGCAAGCCGACCGGCGAACGCGGAAACAGGAACCTGGCCAGCGCATAGAACAGGAAGCCGTGGATGATGTGCGAGAACGTGTACCAGTCCGATATATGCTGGGAATTCTCGGAACTGTTCACCACGCCGTGCCAGAGCTTGACATAGCCGCAGGTGCAGATCGGCGGATGCCCCATGCCATAGAGGGCTCCAGCCTGGAAGATGACCAGGGCGAGCACGAGCAGAAGCCCCATCCGCCAGCTGTCTTCATACGCCGAGAGCGTTCTGTCCTCGCCAACTGCGTTCATCCGTCAGTTCCCCGCTTCCGTGTCGCCCGCTTGCGTCTCGTGCGCATCGATTGCCATCAGCACGACATCACCATATCTGGATTGCCGGCGATCAATTGCGCGGAATCCCGCCTTTTCATAGGCGCGGATGGCGCGGCCATTGGATGGGTCGGGATCGATGATGACGCGCGGCACGCCTTCCTCGAACAACTGCTCGACGAACTGGCGCACCATCGCCGAGCCATGGCCGATGCCGACCAGTTCCGGCCGGCCGATCGACAGGTCGATGCCGAGCGTCCCGAACGGCTGGTCGGCATAAGGGTGGTCTTCTTCCAGGTGTGGATCGTAGCTTTGCAGGTAAGCGATCGGCGTGCCGTCGAGTTCCACGATCAGCGGCTCGACGGAAATCGAATCGATATGATCGCGAATCTCGGCGATTTCCGTCTCTGGATCGTCCCACCACTGAGCGACATGGGGTTCGGCGAGCCAGCCGGCGATCATCGGCAGGTCCTTCTGGGTCACCGGTCGAAAATCGTAGCTATGTTCGTGTCTTTCCATGATCTTCTCCGAAGCCGTCTCCATTTTTCGCTTGCGCGGTCTTTCGGATCGGGATCATGGACGCCGGCCTGTTTCAGGCGGCATTGAGTGTTTCGACGACGAAATTGTTGTTGGTGTAGACGCAGATGTCGGAGGCGATCTGCATCGCCTTGCGCGCGATCTCCTCGGCATCCTTGTCGCTGTCCATCAAGGCGCGGGCCGCAGCCAGCGCATAGTTGCCGCCTGAACCGATGGCCATGACGCCATGCTCGGGCTCGAGCACGTCGCCGGTGCCGGTCAGCGCCAGCGAGACCGACTTGTCGGCCACCAGCATCATCGCTTCCAGCCGGCGCAGATAGCGGTCGGTGCGCCAGTCCTTGGCGAGTTCGACACAGGCGCGCGTCAACTGGTCGGGATATTGTTCGAGCTTGGCTTCGAGCCGCTCCAGAAGCGTGAAGGCGTCCGCCGTGGCACCGGCGAAACCGGCGATCACGTTGCCATCCTTGCCGATGCGGCGCACCTTTCTCGCGTTGCCCTTCATGATGGTCTGGCCAAGGCTGACCTGGCCATCGCCGGCGATCACCACCTTGTTGCCCTTGCGCACCGTCACGATAGTCGTGGCGTGCATGGTCAGTTCATTGGACATTTGCTGCTCCGATTCGCGCCATCCCTCAAAAGGCGATTGGCGCGGTACGAGTGACTTTGATCGGCCCATATGTATGCATGGGGGCGGTGATTGCAAACGCTCGATACCGGCCTGGATCGCAACTGGCAATCGCCGGATCATGCTGCTAGAAGGCTTTCGTTTTCAAGCAGGCGAACGCCTGAAGCGCTTAAACTCACGGACAAGGACAAGGCCATGTCGCCCCGTTCCGCCGAAATCAGCCGCAAGACCAGGGAAACCGACATTGCCGTGTCGGTCCATGTCGACGGCTCCGGCAAATCGGACATCGTGACCGGCGTCGGCTTCTTCGATCATATGCTCGACCAGCTTTCGCGCCATTCGCTGATCGACATGACCGTTCGGGCCAAGGGCGACCTGCACATAGACGACCACCACACGGTCGAGGACACCGGCATCGCGCTCGGCCAGGCGCTGGCCAAGGCGCTGGGCGAGCGGCGCGGCATCATGCGCTATGCCTCGATCGATCTTGCCATGGACGAGACGCTGACGCGCGCGGCGATCGATGTCTCCGGCCGTCCCTTCCTGGTGTGGAACGTTTCGTTTTCCTCGCCCAAGATCGGCACCTTCGACACCGAGCTGGTGCGCGAATTCTTCCAGGCGCTGGCACAGAACGCTGGCATCACGTTGCATGTCACCAATCACTATGGCGCCAACAACCACCACATTGCCGAAACCTGCTTCAAGGCGGTGGCGCGTGCGCTGCGGACAGCACTGGAGCGCGATCCGCGCCAGCCGGACGCGGTTCCCTCCACCAAGGGATCGTTGAAGGGATAGCGTCATGGCCAGCTATGTCGTGATGGAACCGCCGGGCCCTGGCGAAAAGGCCGATGCGACGGCGCTTGTCCGCGACGGCTTCACCTGGCTCGGCCTGCTGGTGCCGCCGCTGTGGTTCGCCTGGCATCGGCTGTGGATCGAAGCGGCACTCACCTTCATTGTCATGGCGGTGCTTTCGATGCTTGGCGAAAGGCTCGGTCTTGGATGGGCCGGCTCGCTGCTGTCCCTGCTTGTCTCGCTCTATGTCGGGCTGGAAGGACAGGCGCTGCGCATCGCGGCACTCCGCCGCCGCGGGTGGCGCGAATGGGGGGTGGTCGAAGCCGGTTGGCTCGACGATGCCGATGCGCGCTTTGCCCTGGAGGCCGAGCGACATGCGGATGAAGCCGAGCCTGCGCCGCGCATGGTGCCGGACGCCGCCCTGGCGCGCCCGGCGCAGCCGGGCATGGCGCTGGGGCTGACCCACATTCCGGGAAGACGCTGACATGCGCGTTGCGATCATCGATTACGGCTCGGGCAATTTGCGCTCGGCCACCAAAGCCTTCGAGCGCGCGGCGCGCGAGGCGGGCATCGCCGCCGGCATCGACCTGACCGCCGACGCCGAGCGGGTGCGCACGGCCGACCGCATCGTGCTGCCCGGCGTCGGCGCCTATGCCGATTGCGCGGCCGGCCTGCGTGCCGTCCCCGGCATGTGGGAAGCTGTCGAGGAAGTCGCCATCGCCAAGGGGCGTCCTTTCCTCGGCATCTGCGTCGGCATGCAGCTGATGTCGCAGCGCGGCCTCGAAAAGACGATCACCGATGGCTTTGGCTGGATATCAGGTGACGTGAAGGAGATCACGCCGGCCGATCCGGCACTCAAGATCCCGCAGATCGGCTGGAACACGATCGAGCTGATGCGCAAGCATCCGCTGTTCTCCGGCGTTCCAACCGGGCCAACCGGCCTGCACGCCTATTTCGTCCATTCCTATCATCTCGATGCGCGCAAGCCCGACGAGGTGCTCGCGGTCGCCGACTATGGCGGCCCGGTAACGGCGACCGTCGCCCGCGACAACCTCGTCGGCACGCAGTTCCACCCAGAGAAGAGCCAGGCGCTGGGCCTCGCCCTGATCACCAATTTCCTGCGCTGGAGGCCTTGAGGAGCCATGAGCAAGAAGGGCTATTGGATGGCGATGATCGATGTTCGCGATCCCGATCTGTACAAGCGGTATATCGAGGCGAATGCCGTTGCCTTCGCCAAGTACGGCGCGAAATTCGTCGTGCGGGCGGGACGCCACGAGAGCCCGGAAGGGCCAACCGGCAACCGCCACGTCCTGGTCGAGTTCGAATCCTACGCCAGGGCGGTCGAATGCTATCATTCGCCGGAATATCAGCAGGCCTCTAAATTCCGGCTTGCCGCCTCGACCGGCCATTTTGTCATTGTCGAAGGCGCCTGAGAAAATGATCCTGTTTCCGGCAATCGACCTCAAGGACGGCCAGTGCGTGCGCCTCAGGCACGGCGACATGGCGACCGCGACCATCTACAACGACGACCCGGCCGCCCAGGCAAAGGCATTTGAAGAGCAGGGCTTCGAATGGCTGCATGTCGTCGACCTCAATGGCGCCTTCCAGGGTCAGAGCGTCAACAGCGCCGCGGTCGGCGCCATCCTCAAGGCGACCAAGAACCCGGTGCAGCTCGGCGGCGGCATCCGCACGCTCGAGCAGATCGAGGACTGGCTCGACCGCGGACTGGCCCGTGTCATCCTCGGCACGGTGGCCGTGCGCGATCCGGACCTGGTCAGGCAGGCCTGCAAGGCCTTTCCGGGCAGGGTCGCCGTCGGCATCGACGCCAAGGGCGGCAAGGTGGCGGTCGAGGGCTGGGCCCAGGCGTCGAGCCTTGGCGTCGTCGAACTGGCCAGGAAATTCGAGGGCGCCGGCGTCGCCGCCATCATCTACACCGACATCGACCGCGATGGCGTGCTGACCGGCATCAACTGGGATGCCACGATCAGCCTCGCCGACGCCGTGTCGATCCCCGTCATCGCCTCTGGCGGCCTCGCCTCGGTCGCCGACATCGTGCGCATGACCATGCCCGACGCGCAAAAGCTCGAAGGCGCGATCTCCGGCCGCGCGCTTTACGACGGCCGCATCGATCCGGCCGAAGCATTGGCGATCCTGAAAGGCGCGCCCCCGGTGGAGATGCGATCTTGAAAGTCTCGATCATCCTGGCCTCCTATGACAGCGGCCATTATCATGGCGGCATGGGCCAGGGGCCGGACGCGCTGATTGCGGGCGGATTGGTCGAAGCCCTGACCATGGCCGGCCACGATGTCGCGGTCGAGGACATCGGCAAGGTCGGCGATGCCCAGGAGCGTGAGATCGCCACCGGTTTCGCCGTCTGCAACGCCGTTTCAGGCGAGGTCCGCATCGCCCGCGACAGGGGACGTTTTCCAATCGTGCTGGCCGGAAACTGCCTGACATCAGCCGGCGCCGTCGCCGGCGAGGGCGCGGACGCGATCATCTGGGCCGACCAGCATGGCGACCTCAACACGCCCGAGACATCCACATATGGCTTTCTCGACGGCATGGCGCTGGCCACCGTGCTTGGCCTGTGCTGGCGCCCGATGGCGGCGGCAATTCCTGGCTTCCAGCCGATCGATCCGTCGCGCTGCGTGCTCGTCAACGCTCGCGATCTCGACCCGGACGAGAAACAGCTTCTGGAGGCATTGCCGGTGATCCGCACGGAATGTCCGGGAGCGGCAGCGACAACCGAAAAACTCAAGGTCGCCGGCGCTAAACGCGTGCACTTGCATCTCGATCTCGACGTGCACGACCCTGAGGCGCTGCAGGCCAACCGCTATGTAGCGCCGGGCGGGCCGAACCCGGAACAATTGCGCGACGCGACCTGCGCTATGGCGCTTGCGGTGCCGATCGTCGGCATCACCGTTTCCGCCTACGATCCGGCTTTCGATGCGCAGGCCGATGTGCCGCCGCTGGTCGGGCAGCTGCTCAACGATCTCATAGCCACGATAGAAGGCCGCTGATGCTGAAAGCCCGCGTCATCCCCTGTCTCGACGTCAAGGGCGGCCGCGTCGTCAAGGGCGTCAACTTCGTCGATCTCGTCGATGCCGGCGACCCGGTCGAGGCCGCCAAGGCCTATGACGCGGCTGGCGCCGACGAGCTTTGCTTCCTCGACATCACCGCGTCATCGGACAATCGCGAGACCATCTTCGATGTCGTCGCCCGCACGGCCGAGCAATGCTTCATGCCGCTCACCGTCGGCGGCGGCGTACGCCAGGTCGCCGATATCCGGAAATTGCTCCTGGCCGGCGCCGACAAGGTGTCGATCAACACGGCGGCGGTCAAGAACCCGGATTTCGTCGCCGAGGCCGCCGACAAGTTCGGCAACCAGTGCATCGTCGTCGCCATCGACGCCAAGAAAGTGTCGGGCGCCAGCGAGGCCGACCGCTGGGAGATATTCACCCACGGCGGACGGGAAAAAACCGGCATGGATGCGATCGAATTCGCCCGGAAAATGGTCGATCGCGGTGCCGGCGAGATCCTGTTGACCTCGATGGACCGCGACGGCACCAAGGCCGGTTACGACATCGCGCTGACCCGCGCGGTATCGGACGCGGTGCGCGCCCCGGTGATCGCTTCGGGCGGTGTCGGCACGCTCGACCATATGGTCGAAGGCATTCGCGACGGTCATGCAGGTGCCGTGCTGGCGGCCTCCATCTTCCATTTCGGCACCTATACGATCGCCGAGGCCAAGGCCCATATGGCGCAAGCCGGCCTGCCGATGCGGCTGGACTCCTCGGGCGATCGGCCCTAGAGGCTTGCGGCTAAGAAACAGGGCCAAGGCGCCATGACTGGGTTTTCACTCTCCGACCTGGAGACAATCGTCAGCGAACGCGCCCATTCCGGCGATCCGGACTCGTGGACCGCCAAGCTTTACGCGCGCGGCATCGAGAAGGCGGCGCAGAAGCTCGGCGAAGAGGCGGTCGAGACGGTGATTGCCGCCATCAAGAGTGACAAACAGGCGCTCGTTTCGGAAAGTGCCGATCTTATATATCATTGGCTCGTCGTCCTCGGCATTTCGGGTGTGCCGTTGGACGACGTGCTTAGGGAGCTCGAAAGCCGCACCGGGCGTTCGGGTATCGCCGAGAAGGCGTCACGGTCCAAGCGCTGACCGCGAGGAGGGCAGGAATCTCGATGGATCAGCTCGCACCGACCGAGAAATATTCCCCCTTTCGCTTTTTCTCGGCCGAGCAATGGTCGCAATTCCGCGCCGACACGCCGCTGACGCTGAGCGAGGATGAATTCCGCCGCCTGCGTTCGCTGAACGATCCAATCGATCTCGAAGAGGTCAAGCGCATCTATCTGTCGCTGTCGCGGCTTCTGTCGGCGCATGTCGAGGCCAGCCAGTTGCTGTTCCGCCAGCGCCAGGCTTTCTTCAACGCCTCGGACGTGGTCAAGACGCCCTTCATCATCGGCATCGCCGGTTCGGTCGCGGTCGGCAAATCGACCACGGCGCGCGTGCTGAAGGAGCTGCTCGCGCGCTGGCCGTCCAGCCCCAAGGTCGATCTCATCACCACCGACGGTTTCCTGCTGCCCAACGAGGTGCTGCGCCGCGAAAACCTGATGGAGCGCAAGGGCTTTCCCGACAGCTACGACGTGGGCGCGCTGCTGCGCTTCCTCTCGGGCATCAAGTCGGCGCTGCCCGATATCCGCGCGCCGGTCTATTCGCACCTCACCTATGACGTCATCCCCGGCGAGTTCGTCACCATCGACCGGCCCGACATCCTGATCTTCGAGGGCATCAATGTGCTGCAGCCGGGCAAGCTGCCGCAGGACGGCAAGATCGTGCCTTTCCTGTCCGACTTCTTCGACTTCGCCATCTACATCGATGCCGACGAGAAGCTGATCCACGAATGGTACATTTCCCGCTTCATGCGGCTGCGCGAGACCGCTTTCCGCAATCCGGAATCGTTCTTCCATCGCTATTCGCAACTGTCGGAGGATTCAGCGCGGGCGATTGCCGAAGGCCTGTGGACCAACATCAACCTGAAGAACCTGCGCGAAAACATCCTGCCGACACGCGCCCGCGCCGACTTGATCTTACGCAAAGGCGCCGACCACCTCGTCGAGGAAGTGGCGCTCAGGAAGCTTTAGCTGGCGCGATTAACGGCACTTTAGGCTATCCGAGCTAGTTTCCGATGCAATCTTAATGGGATCGCAAGCAGCTATGCCTCTGTCCCAGTTTCGATCATGACCTTTAATCTTTTGCGGAGGCTCGTCCTTTTAGAGGCAATCATATGAGCTTGTCGGGCGCAAGAACGTTCGATGCGATGGTCGCATCCCAGTACCGTATCGGCAGTCTGCGGCAATTCTCGCTCGTTGGACTGGTCGTCGTGATCTCCTTTTTCATGCCTTGGACAGCGGGTGACAACACCGATGTGAGTTGGATAATCATTATCTGCGAGAAGATTTTTTCTGGTCAGAAACTCTATGTCGACATTTTAGAAACCAACCCGCCTTTTTCGGTCGCTCTGTATATCGGACCAGTGTGGTTGTCCCATAGGTTGGGAATTTCGCCGGAATTGGCGATCGAATATTTCATCTATCTTATCTTCGTCGTTTCGATTTTGTTGTCGGCCCTTGTGATCGAGAAAGGCAGGATCTTTGTCGATCTCAGAACCCAGTGGGTCTATCCCATGCTCGCGGTTCTGCTTCTGATCATGCCAGGGAATATTTTCGGACAACGCGAGCATATCGGTATGATGCTGTTCATGCCGATGCTGTTCCTGATGATGTGGCGTTCCAACGATAGTCAAGGCCAGCATATACCATTTGCACTTGCATTCACCGTTGGGCTGGCGGCAAGCGTGTTGCTGCTCGTTAAGCCCCACTGGGCACTTGGCATCGCACTGCCTTATCTTGTCATCGCCTGGCGAAGGCGGTCGCTTCTGGCCTGCCTGACTGTTGAGAATATCGTCATAGGCGCGATCTGCACGGGGTATCTCGCCAGCGTGCGAATATGGTTCCCAGAATTTCTTGATACGTTCTTGCCTTTGCTGATGCGCTACTATGTCAGTCTGCGGGCCAACATAAATATTCTGTTGGCGCTGCCGACCTTTGCGGTGTTCGTCGTTTTTATAGCCTTCCAGATGCGGAAATCTGCTTGGCGAAGTGATGTGGCAATTGCGGTAACAAGTGGCGCAGGCTTCTTTGTCTCAATGGCATATCTTGGCAAATATTGGCCCAATCACCAGTATCCGTATCAGCTTGCGTTGCTGGTCGCGATGCTGTTGGCTGTTGCATCGCGACGGCAAAAAGTGCTCGCGCTTTCAGGAGAAGAAGCGGCCTCGGAGCGCGCCAATGCGAGACTTCATTCTAGCGCCGCCTTTGCCGTGGTTGTCGCTCTCACGGTAACGCACCACCAGTTTTACCAGATGCCGGAAAAGAGCCTGGTCGATGCAATCAAGGCCCGATACTCCTCGCCGTCCATTGTTCAGGTCAGTTCGGATCTTTCCGTCGGGAATCCGCTGGCGAGGATGGTCAATGGCCGCTGGCTTTCAGCCTACGCTCATGATTGGGTTGGCGCCCATGCGCTTTGGGGTTTGATGAAAGGCAACTATCACGGCGAAGACGAACGAATAGCGCGGCACGACCTCGACAACTATACGCTTTATGTCAACTCCTTGATCCGCGACAACAAGCCGGACATCATCCTTGTCGATCGCTTGGACAAGAAGAAATCCGTGTTGTCGTTGGCGGCGAATTATCCTCCAATATGGACTACCTGGATGCGTCAGAACGCTGACTTCCAGGCCTTGATGAGCAATTACGAAGAGATCGCGCTAGGAGACTACATCGAGGTCTATGCGCGGCGCAGCAGTGCTCACTGACCCCTCGTCACCCGCCGCAGCGTCAGATTGATCCTGCCGCCATTTTTCAGCAACGCCGAGGTCGAGGGATAGATGCGGTCGACGCCGTGAAAGCAGAGGCGTCCTTCGCCGCCGAGCACGACGACGTCGCCGCTCTTCAGCCGGAACGACCGGGTCGCCCCCTCGCGCGTCGTCTGGCCGACCCTGAACAGGCAGTCGTCGCCCAGCGAGACCGAGACGACGGGTGCTGAGAAATCCTCCTCGTCGCGGTCCTGATGCAGACCCATCTTCGCATCCGGCGCGTAGAAATTGACCAGGCATGCCTGCGGCGGATGCGGGTAGGCCGAGACCTCTCGCCACAACCGCATCAGCACATCCGGGATCGGCGGCCACGGCGTCCCTGTCACGGGGTGCGTCGGCTGGTAGCGATAGCCGCGTTCCTTGTCGGTGACCCAGCCGAGCGGGCCGCAATTGGTCATGCGCACGCTCATTTCCTTGCCGGTGCGCGGCATGGCCGGCACGAATAGCGGCGCCTGCTGGACGATGCCTCTCACATCCTCCACCAGCGCCTCCTGCACGTCGCGGGACAGATAGGCCGGCATGTGGCGGACGCCCTTGGGCAGAACGAGCATGAGGTCGGTCGCTAGCTCCGTTTCGTCGGTTCGAGCATGCCATCTGAAAATGAAAACGGCGACCCGAAAGCCGCCGTTCCCGAAAAATTCGCGTCTCCCTTGATCAGGTGAGGTCTGGAATGCGTAGGACCTGCCCCGGATAGATCTTGTCGGGATGGGTCAGCATCGGCTTGTTGGCCTCGAAGATGACCGTGTTCTTGGCGCCCTTGCCCTTGCCATAGCTTTTCTCGGCGATCTTCCAGAGATTGTCGCCCTTCTGGACGGTGTAGAAGGTCGGTTCCTTGGCCGCGGCCGCCGCCGAACCGGCGGCCGGCGCGACCTGCAACTCGTCCGCCTGCACCTTGGAGACGCCTAGCGTGTTGCCGACGGCGATGACCGCCTTTTCGAAAACCGACTGGTCCTTGACCACGCCCTTCAGCACCGCCGTGTCGCCCTGGACGACGACCTGCACGCCGTCGGTACCGAGCTTGTGCGAATCGAGTTCTTTCTTGAGCGTATCGGCGCTGGGTGCCGCTTCCTCGTCACCGCCTATGCCGAGCTTTTTGCCGACGCTCTTGACGAAATCGAACATACCCATCTCCAGGTCTCCTTGCTGTGGCAATGAGTAAACCTTGCATCTGCAAAGCGAAATTGAAAGCGGGTTCACGCGCGCGATTGGTGTGTTGCTTAATCGTTCTCTACCCGGCCGCGCAGTTTCTTGATGGTGCCGCGTCCGGCCTTGCTCTTCAGCCGCCGTTCGACCGCGCCTTTCGACGGTCTCGTCTTCTTGCGCGGCGGCGGTGGCGGCTCGGCCGCCTTGGCGACCAGCGCCGTCAGCCGCGCCCGTGCATCCGCCCGGTTCTGCTCCTGCGTGCGGAAGCGTCCGGCTTCGATGACGATGACGCCGTCCTTGGTGGCGCGCTGGCCGGCAAGCCTGATCGTGCGTTCGCGCACGCGCTCCGACAGGCCGGGTGCGTTGCGTGCATCGAAGCGCAGCTGCACCGCCGTCGCCACCTTGTTGACGTTCTGCCCGCCGGGGCCGGAGGAGCGGATGAAATCCTCGTGCAGATCACCCGGATGGATCACGGCATCGTCGGCAATGATGATTGTGTCGTCGCTCGTCATGCCGCAGTCATGGCGCGGCGCACGAAAAAAGAAAAGGCCCGATCGGGACCGGGCCTTGCGAGGATGGCTGAGCCTGGCGGGCGATTATTCCGCCGCTTCCCGCATGTGCGGCGCCGCGCCGAGGACGGAGGCGTCGACATGGTTTTCGAACTTCTCGAAATTGACGGCGAACATGCCGACCAGCCTTGCCGCTTGCCGGTCATAAGCGGATTTGTCGGCCCAGGTCGATCGCGGGTCGAGGATGGCGGCGTCGACGCCCGGCACCGCCACCGGCACCTCGAAACCGAAATTGGCGTCGGTACGGAAACCGGTCGTCTTCAGAGAGCCGTCGAGTGCCGCGGCAAGCAGCGCGCGCGTCGCTTTGATCGGCATCCGCCTGCCTGTGCCGTAGGCGCCGCCAGTCCAGCCGGTGTTGACCAGCCAGCAATCGGCACCGTGCTGCGCGATCAGCTCGCGCAGCAGATTGCCATATTCCGAGGGATGGCGCGGCATGAACGGCGCGCCGAAACAGGTCGAGAACGTCGCTTCGGGCTCGGTCACGCCCTTCTCCGTTCCGGCCACCTTGGCCGTGTAGCCGGACAGGAAATGATACATCGCCTGCGCCGGGGTCAGTCGTGCGATCGGCGGCATCACGCCGAAAGCGTCGGCGGTCAGCATGATGATGTTCCGGGGATGGCCGGCGCGCCCCGTCTTGCTGGCATTGGGTATGAAGTCGAGCGGATAGGCGCAGCGCGTGTTCTCGGTGAGCCGGCCGTCGTCGAAATCCGGCACGCCATGGGCGTCGAGAACGACGTTCTCCAGCACCGTGCCGAAGCGCTGCGTGGTGGCGAAAATCTCAGGCTCCGCTTCCGCCGACAGCTTGATGGTCTTGGCATAGCAGCCGCCTTCGAAATTGAAGATGCCGTGCGGCCCCCAGCCGTGCTCGTCGTCGCCGATCAGCGTGCGCGACGGATCGGCCGACAGCGTCGTCTTGCCGGTGCCCGACAGGCCGAAGAAAATCGCGGCGTCGCCGCCAGGGCCCTCATTGGCCGAGCAGTGCATCGGCATCACGCCCTTGGCCGGCAGCAGGTAGTTCAGCATTGTGAACACCGATTTCTTCATCTCGCCGGCATAGGAAGTGCCGCCGATCAGGACGATCTTGCGGGTGAGGTCGACGGCGATCACGGTTTCGGTGCGGGTGCCGTGGCGGGCGGGGTCGGCGCGGAAGGAGGGCAGGTCGATGATCGTCATCTCGGGCACGAAATGGTCGAGCTCCGCGGCTTCCGGACGGATCAGCAGGTTACGGATGAACAGCGAATGCCAGGCAAACTCGGTGATGACTCTGGTGGGCAGCTTCAGCTCATGGTCTGCGCCGCCCACCAGGTCCTGCACGTAGAGATCCTTGTCCGCGGCGTGCGCCCGGAACTCTTCGAACAGCGTCTCGAACTGGTCCGGCGAGATCGCCTTGTTGTTGTCCCACCAGATGTCATGCTCGGTGGCGCCGTCTCGGACGACGAACTTGTCCTTGGGCGAACGGCCGGTGTGCTGGCCTGTTTCGGCGACCAGCGCGCCGTGCGCTGTCAGCCGCGCTTCGCCGCGCCTGATCGATTCCTCGTAGAGGGCGGCCGCCCCGAAATTGTAGCGCACCAGGCCAGAGGTTCTGAGACCGATACGATCGATCGCGCAGGCAGGATTGCGTTTGCCGACTTCCGACATAGGTGACCCTTCTCCGATTTGCCGCATCTTTGCCGGCGCCTTCCGGCACGCCCACTACGCGAGCTTAGATGGTCAGAACCAGAAAAGCCGAATGATATCAAATCATTAATCGATTTAAATATTTTGAAAGTTGTTTAAATCGTTTATATGTGCAAAAAGTTTCGTGGTTGCCCAAAGGATTGGCGGCGCTGGTTCGTCCAATCCATATCGAGGTGCGATCGTGGCCGCCGGCATGCCGCCCGTGACAGCGGCGAAGGCCTATGCCACATTTTGTACCTAATTTGTCCTGCAAAAGCCCCTTCTCTACCAAAGAAGGGACAGCTCATGAGGGAGCCGCTTGAAATGGCAACAATCGCGCTTGTCGATGACGACCGCAACATTCTGACCTCAGTGTCGATCGCCCTCGAATCGGAAGGCTATCGCGTCGAAACCTACACGGATGGTGCGTCCGCGCTGGAAGGCCTGGCGGCGCGCCCGCCGAATCTCGCCATCCTCGACATCAAGATGCCGCGCATGGACGGCATGGAACTCTTGCGCCGGATGCGCCAGAAATCCGACCTGCCGGTCATCTTCCTGACCTCCAAGGACGACGAGATCGACGAGCTGTTCGGCCTCAAGATGGGCGCCGACGACTTCATCCGCAAACCCTTCTCGCAGCGTTTGCTGGTCGAGCGGGTGCGCGCGGTGTTGCGTCGTGCCAGCGCCCGTGAGGCCGCGGCAAAAGCGCCCAGCCAGCAGGCGCGCTCGCTCGAGCGCGGCCAGCTCGTCATGGACCAGGAACGCCACACCTGCACCTGGAAAGGCGAACCGGTGACGCTCACCGTCACCGAATTCCTGATCCTGCATTCGCTGGCACAGCGCCCCGGCGTCGTAAAAAGTCGTGATGCGCTGATGGATTCGGCTTATGATGAGCAGGTCTATGTTGACGACCGTACCATCGACAGCCACATCAAGCGGCTGCGCAAGAAGTTCAAGGCCGTCGACGACGACTTCGAGATGATCGAAACCCTTTACGGAGTCGGATACCGGTTCCGCGAGGCGTGAATAGGCGGGTAGGCAATAGAGAATAGTCGGTAGTCAGTTTTGAATGGTGCGAGCGGCCACCCGTGCATCGCCGCAATCTCAGCCAACCATTTCTCTATTCGCTACCCGCTACTCACTAATACTAAGCAGGGAACGGCTGTTCGATGGCAGTGGAAGCACAGCGGAGCAGATCGGCGGGCGTTGCAAGGCGGCCGGCGCGCATCATGCCCGCGTTCCTGTCGAAGCTCACCGTGCCCATGCGCCGCTTCCTCGGCCATCACATTTTTTCCAGCCTGACGCGGCGTATCCTCTTCCTCAATCTCGCCGGCCTCGCAGTCCTGGTCACCGGCATTCTCTATCTCAACACCTTCCGCGACGGGCTGATCGACGCCCGCGTCGAAAGCCTGATGACCCAGGGCGAGATCATCGCCGGCGCGATCGCCGCCTCGGCGACGGTCGAGACCGATTCGATCAGCATCGATCCGGAAAAGCTGCTTGAGCTGCAGGCCGGCGAAAGCCTGGGACCGGGCTCCGACCAGCTCGACAATCTAGATTTCCCGATCAATCCCGAGCGCGTCGCCCCGGTGCTGCGCCGGCTGATCTCGCCGACCCGCACCCGCGCCCGCATCTACGACCGCGACGCCAATTTGCTGCTCGATTCGCGCCATCTCTATTCGCGCGGGCAGATCCTTCGGTACGATCTGCCCCCGGTCGACGAGGAAGAGCCCGACCTTGTCGAACGCATCCAGAAGTTCATCTTCGACTTCTTCCGCAACACCGATCTGCCGGTCTATCACGAGCAGCCGGGCGGCAATGGCGCCGCCTTCCCGGAAGTGGTCAAGGCGCTGACCGGCAGCCCGTCGACCATCGTCCGGATCAGCGAACAGGGCGAGCAGATCGTTTCCGTCGCGGTGCCGATCCAGCGCTTCCGCGCCGTTCTCGGCGTGTTGATGCTGTCGACCGAAGGCGGCGACATCGACAAGATCGTCGCCGCCGAACGCAAGGCGATCCTGCGCGTCTTTGGCATCGCGGCGCTCGTCACCGCCATCCTGTCGATGCTTCTGGCCTCCACCATCGCCAATCCGCTGCGCCGGCTGTCGGCGGCGGCCGTGCGGGTACGGCGCGGCGTCAAGAGCCGCGAGGAAATTCCTGATTTCTCCGACCGTCAGGACGAGATCGGCAATCTGTCGATTGCCGTGCGCGACATGACGAACGCGCTCTATGCGCGCATCGAGGCGATCGAGAGCTTCGCCGCCGATGTTTCCCATGAATTGAAGAACCCGCTGACCTCGCTGCGCAGCGCGGTGGAGACCTTGCCGCTGGCCAAGAACGACAATTCGCGCAGCCGGCTGATGGAGATCATCCAGCACGACGTCAGGCGGCTGGACCGCCTCATCACCGACATTTCGGATGCCTCCCGTCTCGACGCCGAGCTGGCGCGGGATGACGCGGGGACCGTGGACCTGAAGAAGTTCATCACCGACCTCGTCGCCGTCTCGCGTGAAACGACGCGCAACAAGAAGGCGGTCGAGATCGAGCTCAGGGTCGCCAAGCTGCCGCAGGGCGTCAAAGGCTATTTCGTCGTCGGCCACGACCTGCGCATCGGCCAGGTCATCACCAACCTGATCGAGAACGCCCGCTCCTTCGTGCCAGAGGAGCGCGGCCACATCATCCTGTCGCTGGCGCGCACCGGCAAGTTCAACATCCTCACCGTCGATGACAATGGTCCCGGCATCCGTGCCGACAACATCGACCGCATCTTCGAACGTTTCTACACCGACCGGCCCGCCGGCGAGGCGTTCGGCCAGAATTCAGGCCTTGGCCTGTCGATATCCAGGCAGATCGTCGAGGCCCATGGCGGCACGCTGACCGCCGAGAACATCCCCGGCACCAAGCCAGGCGAGATCAAGGGCGCCCGCTTCGTGGTTACGCTGCCGGCCGAAGCATGATCCCGAAAAGTGGGAACCGGTTTTCGGATCAGATCATGCCTCATGCAAAAATGATCCCGGATATCGCGGCCTTGCGGCCGTCATCCTCGGGCTTGTCCCGTGGATCCGCCGCACAGCGGGACTATGGTGCGAACACTATTGAAAGGCCTGCAGATACTCGGGATGACGGGGTTGGATCAGGATTTCCGAAATACATAAGCGGGCACGCTCATGCAGCCTGAAAACATCCACGCAACGGCCATCCTGATCGGCGAGCGCGGCGTTCTCGTCAGCGGCGCATCCGGTTCGGGCAAGACGACACTGGCGCTGGCGCTCATTGACCATTGCCACCCGCGAGGCTTGTTCTCACGGCTCGTCGGCGACGACCAGCTTTTCGTCATGGCACATGCGGGACGGCTGGTGTGCCGCGCGCCCGCCGCGATCGAGGGCCTGGTCGAGGTGCCCGGGCGTGGTCCGCGATCCGTGCCGTTTGAAGCGGGTGCCGTCATCGATCTGCATGTCAGGCTTTTGCCGGCCGGCGAAGTGGCACGCTTTCAGGAGGATGCCGACGACAACATCGCCGGCTGCCTGGTGCCGCGGATTGACGTTGCGGAACGCAATATTGCCGCTGCCTTGCCCGCCGTGATGGCGCATCTGTCGATCGCGCCTTTTCTATGATGCGACCGGGGTTTTTTGCTGCAATGCGTCAAAATGGCATAGGCCGGCGCAATTTTGGGCTTGTCAACGAGCCGCGCGTCGACAAGATAGCGCTCCCGCCGCCTGGAATGGCTGGCGAGCATAAAATGCGCCTGTGAAGCGGCGATGACGGGAGCCACCAAAGAATGATCGGACTCGTGCTTGTAACGCACGGTCAACTGGCCACCGAGTTCCGACATGCCGTGGAACATGTCGTCGGGCCACAAGACAATTTCGAAACCGTGGCGATCGGGGCTGACGACGATATGGAGCAGCGCCGGCGCGACATCGTCGATGCCGTTGCCCGTGTCGACACCGGGACGGGCGTGATCGTGTTGACCGACATGTTCGGCGGCACGCCTTCGAACCTTGCCATTTCCGTGATGGAGTCCGGCCGCACCGAAGTCATCGCCGGCATGAATTTGCCGATGCTGATCAAGCTATCCTCGATCCGCAAGGGCGACAACATGGCGGCGGCCCTCGACGAGGCGCAGGCGGCGGGGCGCAAATACATCAATGTCGCCAGCCAGCTCCTGAGCAGCAAATGAGCACGATGTCGTCGGAAAAGGACCAGATCGTCCGCGAATTTCCGATCGTCAATCAACGCGGCCTGCACGCGCGCGCCTCGGCCAAGTTCGTGCAGCTCGCCAGCGGCTACAACGCGTCGGTCCACGTCGAGAAGGACGGCGTCAAGGTCGGCGGCACCTCGATCATGGGCCTGATGATGCTGGCGGCAAGTCCGGGCTATTCGATTCGCGTCACCGCCAGCGGTCCCGAAGC
Organism: Mesorhizobium sp. B2-1-3; assembly: GCF_006442495.1. NCBI lineage: Bacteria > Pseudomonadati > Pseudomonadota > Alphaproteobacteria > Hyphomicrobiales > Phyllobacteriaceae > Mesorhizobium > Mesorhizobium sp. B2-1-3. The sequence continues at coordinate 52,280 of NZ_VFWL01000001.1, read as the reverse complement.
GCTTGAGGTCATGAATGCGCTGGAGCAGCTGGTCGCGTCCCGCTTCGGCGAGGAATGCTGATCCCTTACCTTCGCATGGAAGACATGCAGGGATAAAGATTTCTTTATATCCCATTGTCGTCTTGACGCCGATCTGCTAGTCAGGCGGGCAATTCGCGCCCTTCGACGCGCCTGCCGGCGCGGGCGCATCCGCAAACAATTCAATAGCGTAACAATTCGCATCGGAGCACTGCCATGACGGGTAGCAAAGATTATGTGGTCGCCGACATCTCGCTTGCCGGCTGGGGCCGCAAGGAAATCGAGATCGCCGAAACCGAAATGCCGGGCCTGATGGCCTGCCGCGAGGAATTCGGCTCCAAGAAGCCGCTCAAGGGCGCGCGCATCACCGGCTCGCTGCACATGACCATCCAGACCGCGGTGTTGATCGAGACGCTGAAGGCGCTCGGCGCCGATATACGCTGGGCTTCCTGCAACATCTTCTCGACCCAGGACCATGCGGCCGCGGCCATCGCCGAGGCCGGCATCCCCATCTTCGCCGTCAAGGGCGAGACGCTTGAGCAGTACTGGGATTATACCGACAGGATTTTCCAGTGGGCCGACGGCGGCACCTCCAACATGATCCTCGATGATGGCGGCGACGCCACCATGTACATCCTGATCGGCGCGCGCGCCGAGGCCGGCGAGGACGTGCTGTCCAATCCGCATAGCGAGGAGGAGGAATATTTCTATGCCCAGGTCAAGAAGCGCATGAAGGCTTCGCCCGGCTTCTTCACCAAGCAGAAGGAAGCGATCCGGGGCGTCACCGAAGAGACGACCACCGGCGTCAACAGGCTCTACCAGCTGCAGAAGAAGGGCTTGTTGCCTTTCCCGGCCATCAATGTCAACGACTCCGTCACCAAGTCGAAATTCGACAATAAATATGGCTGTAAGGAATCGCTGGTCGACGGCATCCGCCGCGGCACCGACACCATGATGGCCGGCAAGGTCGCCGTCGTCTGCGGCTATGGCGACGTCGGCAAGGGCTCGTCCGCCTCGCTGAAGGGCGCCGGCGCCCGCGTCAAGGTCACCGAGGTCGATCCGATCTGCGCCCTGCAGGCGGCGATGGACGGCTTCGAGGTCGTCACGCTCGAAGATGCCGCACCCACCGCCGATATCGTCATCACCACCACCGGCAACAAGGATGTCGTCACCCTCGACCACATGCGTTCGATGAAGGACATGGTGATCGTCGGCAACATCGGTCACTTCGACAACGAGATCCAGGTGGCATCGCTGCGCAACCTGAAATGGACCAACGTCAAGCCTCAGGTCGACATGATCACCTTCCCCGATGGCAAGCGCATGATCTTGCTGTCGGAAGGCCGCCTGCTCAACCTCGGCAACGCCACCGGCCATCCGAGCTTCGTCATGTCGGCGTCCTTCACCAACCAGGTGCTGGCGCAGATCGAGCTGTTCACCAAGGGCGAGCAGTACCAGAACCAGGTCTACGTGCTGCCCAAGCATCTCGACGAGAAGGTCGCGCGCCTGCATCTCGACAAGCTCGGCGCTCGCCTGACCGAACTGTCGGGCGAACAGGCAGCCTATATCGGCGTGACCCCGCAGGGTCCGTTCAAGCCGGAACACTACCGCTATTAACCAAAGCTGAATTTACTACCAGATATTGACGCCGGGCGATTGACTTTTCGCCCGGCTTTATTTTTGCGCCGAATGATTCTTCACGCCGATTCCAGCAGGCGCTATTGTTGTGATTCGCGGTCCGGGGACGAGGACCGGCGTACGCATCAGGGCGGTCTTGCATTCAGGCGGCGAAGAGGACCAAGACATGCCGGGGGATAACCCGCTTTACGCGGGACGGGCCGTTTCCGGCGGCCATGACGATTCGAGGACTACCGGCACCGCCACGCGAGGCGGGCGCCCTTCATGGCGCGCGCGCGCCGGACTGTTCCTTGCCGGCTCCGCACTTGGCTGGCCTTTGGCCGGCACGGTGGCCCATGCCCAGGCTGCTGGTGCGGAGGCCGCCGGCCTATCGGTGAGCACGGTCGAGGTCGTGCAGCTTGCCGTCTTTGTCGGAGTGATGGGAGCGGCATTCCTGTCGGCGATCGTTCTGATCCGGGAGAGAGCGCGCACCTCGGCCGAAAATGTCGAGCTCAGGAGCCGCATCGCGGACATCAACGCGGCGCTGCGCCGTTCGGAGGCGCTGCTCAACTTGCGCGACCAGCGTGTCGTCGTCTGGGCCTCGGAGAACAAGAAACCCGAGCTCATCGGCACGCTGCCGGTCGAAAGCGGCGCGCCCGAGGAGCGGGCCGCCTTCCTTGCCTTCGGCCGCTGGCTGATGCCGCGCTCGGCTGCGGCACTCGAGCATGCCGTCGCGGGGCTGCGCGAAAGAGCCGTGTCCTTCGACCTCGTCATCGAAACGCAGACCGGCGCTCCGCTGGAAGTGCATGGCCGCAAGAGCGCGGCGCATGTGCTGGTGCGGTTCGTTTCCCTTTCCGAGACGCAACGCAGCCAGGCCCGGCTGAAGATCGAAAACCAGCGGCTGGCCGCCGATCATGATACGATGATCGGCCTGCTCGAGGCGCTGAAGATGCCGGCATGGCTGCGCGGCGAGGACGGCCGCCTGAGATGGGTGAACCGGGCCTATGCCGAAGCGGTCGAGGCCGAAAGCGCGGAGATGGCCGTCCGCGACGCCAAGGAATTCCTCGGCGGCCAGGCGCGCGACGCGATCGCTGCCCAGCACAAGTCGCACCCGGTCTTCGAACAGACGCTTTCCACGGTGATCGAAGGCGACCGCCGCGTTTTCGCGGTGACCGATTTCGCCGGCGCCGACGGTTCGGCGGGACTTGCCTGCGACACCAGTGCCATCGAAACCATCCGCAGCGAATATGAGCGCACCGTGCGCAGCCACGCCGACACGCTCGACCAGCTCAACACGGCGGTCGCGATCTTCGACACCGACGAGAAGCTGCGCTTCTTCAACCAGGCTTTCCAGAAGCTCTGGGGCCTCGATGCAGGCTTCCTGCACAGCGCGCCCGATAACGCTTTGCTGCTGGATCGGCTGCGCAGCGAGGGCAAGATCGCCGAGCAGCCGGAGTGGCGTCGCTGGAAGGAAGGCCTGCTCGGCGCCTACCGCGCGGTGGAATCGCAGGAGCATTGGTGGCACCTGCCCGACGGCAAGACCATCCGCGTCGTCGCCAACCCGCAGCCCAAGGGCGGCGTCACCTGGGTGTTCGAGAACCTGACCGAGAAGATGGACCTCGAAAGCCGCTACCGCACCGCGGTGCGGGTCCAGGGCGAAACACTCGACAACCTCGCCGAAGGCGTGGCGGTGTTCGGTCCCGACGGCAGGCTGCGCCTGTCGAACCCGGCATTTGCTACTTTGTGGGGCCTGGACGCCGAAACCGCCCGGCCCAATGTCCATGTTTCCGCAATCCGTGAGCTTTGCGACCTGCAAGCGATCGACAGCCCGTGGGGCAGCTTCGTCGCCGCCATCACCGGCTTCGACGACGAGCGCCGCGACCGCCACGGCCAGACCGAGCTCAACAACGGCACCGTGCTGCGCTACGCCGTGATCCCCCTGCCCAACGGGCAAGTGATGATGACCTTCGTCGACGTTACCGACAGCGTCCGTGTCGAACGCGCGCTCAAGGACAAGAACGAGGCGCTGGAGAAATCCGACCAGCTCAAGAACGAATTCGTCCAGCACGTGTCCTACGAACTGCGCTCGCCGCTGACCAACATCATCGGCTTCACCGAACTGCTGTCGCTGCCGGCCACCGGTCCGCTGACGCAGAAGCAGCGCGAATATGTCGAGCATGTCGGCTCGTCGTCCTCGGTGCTTTTGACCATCGTCAACGACATACTCGACCTGGCCACGGTCGATGCCGGCATCATGCAGCTCGACATTTCCGAGGTCCATGTCGACCGCACGATCGCCGCCGCCGCCGAGCTGGTTGCCGACCGGCTGGAAGAGCATTCAATCAGGCTCGAGGTCGATGCCGCCGCGGCGCCGAAGACCTTCCACGGTGACGAAATCCGCATTCGCCAGATCCTCTACAACCTGCTCAGCAACGCCGCCAACTACGCGCCGGAGGCCAGCGCCATCCGGCTCGCCTGCCGTCAGTTGGCGGACGGGGTGGAATTCTCGGTCCATGACGATGGACCCGGCATGCCGCCCGACGTGCTTGACTCGGTGTTCCGCCGCTTCGAGCCGCGCGCCAATGGCGGCCGCCGGCGCGGCGCCGGGCTCGGACTGTCGATCGTCAAGAGCTTCGTCGAGCTGCATGGCGGCAGCGTCCGCATCGAAACCGGCAAGGACAAGGGCACGACCGTCATCTGCACCTTTCCCGACATGCCGGGCATCCGCGCCGCGGCCGAGTAGCGCACTCGATGGCCGCATTGATGCTCGAGCGTTTACTCGCCGACGAAACACAGACAGCGCGGCTGGGTGAGGATCTGGCGCTGGCGTTGCGCGCCGGCGACGTCCTGGCGCTGAAGGGCGATCTCGGCGCGGGCAAATCGACGCTGGCGCGGGCGCTGATCAGGGCCTTGGCCGACGATGCCGGTCTCGACGTGCCGAGTCCTACCTTCACCCTTGTGCAAAGCTACGATACGCGCATCCCGGTCCATCATTTCGACCTCTACCGCCTGTCCTCGGCAGCCGAGCTCGATGAACTGGGCTTCGACGAGGCGTTGGCGCAAGGCGCGGCCCTTGTCGAATGGCCGGAACGGGCCGAGGGTTATTTGCCTGGGACCGCCGTGTTGATCGAACTCGTCCAGCATGGCGATGGCCGATTGGCGAGACTGTCCGGGCAAGGCGCTGCCTACGATCGGGTGGCGCGGTCGCTCGCCATGCGTGATTTCCTCGAAGGCGCTGGATGGGGCGAGGCCAGCCGCCGCCATTTCATCGGCGATGCCTCTGCCCGCTCCTACGAAATTGTCTCGCTTCCAGGCCACGCCGCGAGGGTGCTGATGAACTCGCCGCGGCTGGTGCTAGGCCCGCCGGTGCGCGACGGCAAGCCCTATGGCGTCATCGCCCACACCGCCCAGTCGGTGTCAGCCTTCGCCGCCATCGACCGCGCGCTGCTCGCCGCCGGGGTCAGCGTTCCCGAAATCCATGCGCAGGATCTCGACCAGGGATTCCTGCTGCTCGAACATCTGGGCTCCGAAGGTTTCCTGGACGGGCATGGCAGGCCGGTCGCCGGGCGCTATGAGGCGGCGGCCGAACTGCTCGCCATGATGCATAGCAAGACCTGGCCCCACCGGATGGAGGCCGCGCCCGGCCTGTTTCACGATGTGCCGCCCTTCGACCGCGACGCCATGCTGATCGAGGCGGACCTGCTGGTCGATTGGTACGTGCCGATGCTGACGGGCGCTCCGGCGGGCGATGCCTTGCGCGTCGGCTACCACAAGGAGTGGAACGCGGTTCTCGACCGCCTCGCTGACAGCCAATACACGTTGATGCTGCGTGACTTTCATTCGCCGAACATCATCTGGCGCGCTGAGCGCTCCGGCCATGACCGGCTCGGTATCGTCGATATCCAGGACGCGTTGATCGGCCCCGCCGCTTACGACGTGGCCTCGCTGGCCATGGACGCGCGCGTCACCATCCCGCCAGGCATCGAGAAACGCACGCTCGATGCCTATGTCGCCGCCCGCCACGCGGCCGGCCCATTTGACGAGGCGGCATTCCTCGAGGCCTATGCGATCATGGCGGCGCAGCGCAATTCCAAGATCCTCGGCATCTTCGTCCGGCTCGAAAAACGCGACGGCAAGCCCTATTATCTGAAGCACTTGCCGCGTATCCGCGACTATCTGCGCCGGGCGCTGTCTCATCCTGCCTTGGCCGGCCTTCGCGAGTTCTATACCGCTCACGGTCTGCTGGAGGAGCAAACGCCGTGACATCGATACCGGACGCAGCGAGCGTGCCCAAAACTGCGATCGTGCCCAAAACTGCGATAGTGCTTGCCGCAGGGCTCGGCAAGCGCATGCGGCCGATCACCGACACGATCCCCAAGCCGCTGGTCAGGATCGCCGGCAAGACGCTGCTCGACTGGGGCCTCGACAGTCTCGCCGCGGCCGGCATCGGCAGGGCCGTCGTCAACGTGCACTATCTTCCCGAACAGATCGTCGCCCATCTCGGCGCGCGCCATGCGCCGCGGATCGTCATTTCGGACGAGAGCGAGCGGTTGCTCGATTCCGCCGGCGGCATCGTCAAGGCGCTGCCGGAGCTCGGCCAACAGCCCTTCTACATCCTCAACGCCGACACCTTCTGGATCGACCAAGGAACGCCCAATCTCAACCGTCTCGCCCTTGCATGGGACGCCGCGAAAATGGATATTCTGCTGATGCTGGCGGATCTCCATCAGGCGACCGGACACTGCGGCAGCACCGATTTCCTGGTGGCGCCGGACGGCACCCTGCGGCGTTCCAAGGGCGATCCGGCGGGCCTGATCTATGCCGGGGCGGCGATCGTCCATCCGCGCATCTTCAAGGGTGCCCTGCCGGAACCTCATTCGCTTAACGCCTACTTCGACAAGGCGATCGCCGCCGGCCGGCTGTCCGGCATGCCGATGCATGGCCATTGGATCACCGTCGGCACGCCTGACGCTATTGCCAGCGCGGAAGCGGCGGTCGCCGACGCGCTAGCCGAGTTGCAATGAGCGGCCCGGGCCGCGTTTTCTCCATTCCGCCCGGTGCGCCGTTTCTGCCGACGCTTGCCGAGGCGCTGCTGGCCGGGCGTCTTGTTCCGGGCTTTCGCTTCGATGGCGACCCGCTCGCTTTGGCCGATGTCATCATCTATGTGCCGACGCGCCGCGCCGCGCGCGCCTTGCGTGGCGTCTTCGTCGACAGCCTGTCGGCGAGGGGCGGCGGCGGTTCGGCGATTCTGCCAGTCATCCGGCCGCTCGGCGAGTTCGATGAGGACGAGGCCGCGTTCGAGACGGAAGCGTCGGCCGCCATCGACCTCGCGCCGCCGATCGCGGCAACCGAACGCCTGTTGCTGCTGGCGCCGCTGGTGCGTGCCTGGAAACGCCGGCTGCCGGCGCATGTGGCGGCGCTTTTCGACGAGGAGATCGTCATTCCGGCCTCCGCCGCCGATGCGATCTGGCTGGCGCGCGATCTCGCCCGGCTTATGGATGAGATCGAGACGGAAGGCACGGACTGGACGCGGCTCGCCGATCTGGTGAGCGGCAATCTCGCGGGATGGTGGCAGGTCACGCTCGATTTCCTCGGCATCGTCACCGAAGCCTGGCCGAAATTCCTTGGGGAACGGAACCTCTCCAACCCGGCCGCGCATCGCAGCGCCCTGATCCGGCTGGAAGCGGCGCGGCTGCGGCGCAATCCGCCCGCCGGGCCGGTTATCGCCGCCGGTTCCACCGGCTCCATCCCCGCCACGGCAGAGCTGCTGGCCGCAATCGCCCGCTTGGCGGGAGGAGCCATCGTGCTGCCAGGCCTCGACCGGACGATGGATGAGCCGTCTTTCCAGGCCATCACGGCGCCGGGCGCACGTCCGGCCGTGCTCGGCCATCCGCAATACGGCCTCGCCAAGCTGATCGGCACCATCGGTGTGCTGCGCGGCGATGTCGAGGAGATCGGCGCGGCCGGACATGAACTCGCGCTTCGCGCCGCCCTCGTCGGCGAAGCGCTGCGGCCGGCCGAGACCACCGAATTGTGGGCCGAGACGCGCAGCGGCTTTTCCCCCTCCGACATCGAGCAGGCGTTCTCCGGCGTGAGCCTGCTGGAAGCGGCCAGCGAACGCGATGAAGCCGTGGCGATCGCCGTTGCGCTCAAGCGCGCCGTCGAGCAGCCCGGCCAAAGGGCGGCTCTCGTTACCGGCGACCGGGCGCTGGCGCGCCGCGTCTCGGTCGAACTCGCCCGCTTCGGCGTCGTCGCCGACGATTCCGGCGGTGTGCCGCTTTCCAACACGCCCGCCGCCGGCCTGCTTGGGCTGGCGTTGCAGGCGGTGTTCCGCCCCGGTGACCCCGTCGGCCTGCTGTCGTTGCTCAAGCATCCCCTGCTTGCCCTTGGCCTGGACCGAACGAGCGTTCGCCATGCGGCGGAACTGATCGAGCTGGTGGCGCTGCGCGGCGGCACCGGCCGCCCCGACATCGCGTCGCTGCCGGACCTGTTCGAAGCCCGCCTGGTTGACCTCGGCGCCGACAGCAGGCGGCCTTTCTGGTTTGCCCGGCTGACCGTGCGCGCCATCGAAGGCGCGCGGAATTTGCTCGGACGTCTCAACGAAGCGCTGGCGCCGCTTGCCGCCTTTCGCGGCCAGGCCGACGCCGGTCTTGTCGCGCTGGTCGGGGCCAGCGTCGTGGTGTTGGAAAATCTCGGCCGTGCGGCCGATGGCGGTCTTGGCGCGCTCTATGCCGGCGATGCCGGCGAGAAACTGGCCGAGCTGTTGCGCGGACTGGTCGCGGCGCCCGTGCCGCTGTCGTTTGCCGCCGACGAATGGCCAGATGTCATGGCGGCGCTGATCGCGCCCGAGACGGTCAAGCCGGCGCAAGGCACAGACAGGAACGTTGCCATCTGGGGGGCGCTGGAAGCCCGCTTGCAGAATGTCGACACGTTGGTCATCGGCGGCATGAACGAAGGCGTGTGGCCGCGCAAACCCGAAAGCGACCGCTTCATGTCGCGGCTGATGAAGACCGGCATCGACCTGGAGCCGCCCGAACGGCGCATTGGGCTTGCCGCGCATGATTTCCAGATGGCCATGGGGGCGGCGAAGGTGGTGCTGTCGCGCTCCGCACGCGCCGGTGACGCGCCCGCCGTGCCCTCGCGCTGGCTGCAGCGCATTCTCACTTATATCGGCAAGGACCAGGCAGCCAGGCTTGCCGAACGCGGCGACGAGCTCATCGCCTGGGCGCGCGCGCTCGATACCGGCCCGCGGCGGGATTTCGCGCCGCGCCCGCAGCCGAAGCCGCCGGTCGCGCTGCGTCCAACCCATTTCTCGGTCACCGAGATCGAGACGCTGCGTCGCGATCCCTACGCCGTCTATGCCAGGCGCATCCTCGGCCTGCTGCCGCTCGACCCGGTCATCCGCGACCCGGGTGCGGCCGAGCGCGGCACGCTGTTCCACGCCATCCTGCATCTGTTCTCGGGCAGCGTGGCCGATCCGCGTGCTCCCGATGCGCTGGCCGGCCTGCTCGCCGCCGGCCGAACCTGCTTCGCCGAGGCAGCACTTCCCGCCGATGTCGAGGCGGTCTGGTGGCCGCGTTTCGAAAAGCTCGCCGCCAGCATCATCGAATGGGAACGCGGCCGCGCCGGGGCCGTGGCCCGGCGCCACGCCGAGGCGCGAGCGGCCAAGACCGTGGTCGGCCAATCCGGGATCACCCTGTCGGGCTATGCCGACCGGGTCGATCTTCTCCATGGCGGCATGGCCGACATATTGGACTACAAGACCGGCTCCTCGCCTTCCAAGGCGCAGGCGCACACGCTGCTGTCGCCGCAACTGGCCCTGGAGGGCGCGTTGCTCAGGCGCGGCGCTTTCCAGGAACTCGGCGCGCGCGAGCCCTCGCAATTGGCTTTTGTCAGGCTGAAGCCGAATGGCGAGGTTTTCGAGGAATCGATCCTCGAATACAACCGGCAGCCACGCACCGCCACGGACCTCGCCGAGGAGGCCTGGGCGCGGCTGGAGAAATTGCTCATCCACTATGCCGATCCGGCGGCCGGCTATCTGTCGCGGGCACTGCCGTTCCGCGAAGGCGAGACCGACGGCAACTACGACCATCTCGCCCGCGTGCTCGAATGGTCGGCGGGCGGCGATGCGGATGACGAGGGAGGGGAGGCATGAAGAAAGCCTATCCCATCCCCGGCGAAACCGCCTCCAGGCAGGCCAGCGCCTCGGATCCGAGGAATTCCGCCTGGGTGTCGGCCAATGCCGGGTCCGGCAAGACCCATGTGCTGGCCCAGCGCGTCATCCGCCTCCTGCTTCGCGGCACCGATCCGTCGAAGATACTGTGCCTGACCTATACGCGTGCCGCCGCCGCCAACATGTCGAACCGGGTGTTCTCGACCCTGTCGGAATGGACCGCGCTCGGCGATGCCGAACTGGCGGTGAGGGTCGAGGCGCTCGATGGCCGCCGGCCCGACCGCGAAACCATGCGCCGCGCCCGCCGCCTGTTTGCCGAGGCGCTGGAAACGCCCGGCGGCCTGAAGATCCAGACCATTCATGCCTTCTGCGAATCGGTGCTGCACCAGTTCCCGCTGGAAGCCAACATCCCCGCGCATTTCGAGATGCTCGACCCGCAGATGGAGGCATCGTTGTTCGCCGCCGCGCGCCGTGAAATGATTTCGGGCAGCGCGGCGGATCGGCCGAACCTCGCCGAAGCTTTCGCCGCCGTGCTCGAGCGCGGTGGCGAGGCCGGGCTCGACGCTTTGCTGGGTGAGATCGTCCGCAAGCGCGACGAACTGGGCGCCTTCATCGGTGAAATCGATCGAGGCGGCCCGAACTTCCAGACGCTGTTCGACGAATTCCAATTCCGCCCCGGCCAGACCGCCGAAGGCATAGCGACCGCCATCTGGCCGCTGCCCGGCTTCCTGCCGGATTATTTTGCCGGCTTCGCCCAGGCGGCGGAGGCCGCCGACGCCAGGACGGTGCTCAACAACATCTTGCCTCATGCGCGCCTGGCTTTCGCGGAAACCGACCCCGTGCGCCGCCTGCAGCTGCTTTCGCGGGCTTTCCTGAAGGCCGACGGCGACGTCTACGATCCAGCCAATGCATTCAAAAAGGCGCTGCTCGACCGGCTGCCGGACCTGGCGGAGCGCTATCTCTCGGCGACCACCGCAATCGTCGAGGCGGTCGACCGGCTCGCCCTGTTCCGAATGCTGGAGGGCACGCGCGCCGCGCTGACGCTGGCCGACTGGCTGGTCGCCCGCTACGAGCAGTTGAAGCGTGGCCGCGGGTTCCTCGACTTCAACGACCTGATCACCCGCACCGTCAGTCTCCTGGCCAGGCCCGATGCCGGCCCGTGGGTGCAATACAAGCTCGACCAGGGCATCGACCACATCCTGCTCGACGAGGCGCAGGACACCAGCCCCGACCAGTGGGAGGTGGTGAAGCGGCTGGCCGAGGAATTCTTCGCCGGCATCGGCGCCCGCGACACCGCGCATCGGACGATCTTCGCTGTCGGTGACGAAAAACAGTCGATCTATTCCTTCCAGGGAGCGGCGCCGGATTCCTTCGCCGACAGCAGGCTCCTGTTCGCAAGCAAGGTGCGCGACGCCGATGCGCCCTTCGCCGATCTGAAGCTCACCTGGTCGTTCCGCTCGACCGACGATGTTCTGGCCGCTGTCGACCGTGTCTTCGCCGATCCGGTCGTGCGGCGCGGCATCAGCCATGACCCCGACCCGCTGAGCCACAAGGCGATACGCACCGATGCACCGGGCTATGTCGAGGTCTGGCCATCCATCGGCGCCGATGTCGTCGACGAGCCGGACGACTGGACCCAGGCAGTCGACCATGCCCGCGCGCCGGCGGTTCGGGTTGCCGAAAACGTCGCCGCCACCATTGCCGGCTGGATCGGCAATGGCGAGGTCATCGAAGGCCGCGGCAAGAGGCTGCGCCCTGGCGACGTGCTGGTGCTGGTGCGCAAGCGCGATCGCTTCGTTCATGCACTGACGCGTGCCCTGAAACGTCGTGACATCCCGGTCGCCGGCGCGGACCGGTTGAGCCTGCCCGGCCACATCGCGGTCAAGGACCTGATCGCGCTCGGCCATTTCCTGATCCAGCCGCAGGACGATCTGTCGCTCGCCGCCGTGCTGCGGAGCCCGATCTTCGATCTGTCGGAAGAGATGCTTTTCACACTGGCCGCGCAAAGACCATCCGGCCTGTCGCTGGCCGAGTCCCTGCGCCAGCATGCCAGCCAAAGCGAAGCGCTCGCGGCGGTCGCCGCTCAACTCGACATCTGGGCCAACGAGGCCGTCTTCAAGCCGGTGTTCGAATTCTATGCCGGCCTGCTGGCACGCGGTGGCGTGCGCCGCAAGATGGTTGCGCGGCTCGGGCCGGAAGCCGGGGACATTCTCGACGAATTCCTGAGTTTCTGCCTTGCCGAGGAGCGGACCGGCTTGCCCGGGCTGGAAGCCTTCCTGTCGACGCTGGAGAGCGCCGGCCCAGAAATCAAGCGCGAGATGGACCAGACCCGCGACGAGGTCCGCGTCATGACCGTGCATGCAGCCAAGGGGCTCGAGGCGCCTGTCGTCTTCCTGGTCGATGGCGGTTCGGCTCCGTTCAGCGATCAGCACCTGCCGCGCCTGATGCCGTTCGAGGGTTCCGGGCTGAACTGGAGCGGCAAGGGCTTTCTCTGGCGTTCGGCCAGCGACGTCGCCAACGCCATTTCGAAGGCTGCCGCGGCAAGGGCGCGCGATCTCGCCGATGACGAGTATCGGCGGCTGCTCTATGTCGGCATGACCCGGGCCGAGGACAGGCTGATCGTCTGCGGTTATCACGGCAAGCGCGCGCCGAACACCGGCACCTGGCATTCGCTCGTCAGCCGTGCCCTGGTCGGGGCGCCGGAGAGTGCCGAGTATCCGCATCCGGCCGGCGGCGGCGTCTCAGTGCATCGCTTCCAGGTGACCGGATTGCCGCCGTTTGCACCGGTCGCCGAGAGCGAAGCCAGGCAGACGCGGGACTTCGGGCCGCCGCCCGAAATCTTGTTCAAGCCGCTGCCGCCATACGAGGACCTGCCGCGCCCGCTGTCGCCATCCGGAGCCTCCGCCCTGATCGACGAGGGCAAGGAAAGCGTCATCGACACCGGCTCGCCAGTGCTGGATGGCGACGCCGAACCCGGCTTCGCCGTCATGCGAGGCCTGGCGCTGCACAAACTGCTGCAGATGCTGCCCGGCGTGGCGCAAGACGAACGCCAGGGCGCAGCCGAACGCTATCTCGCCCGCGCCGGCGCGCAATGGCCGGCCGGCGAGTGCGAAAAGGCGGTCGCCTCGGTGATGGCGATCCTTGCCGATCCGCGTTTCGCGCCGCTTTTCGGACCCTCTTCGCGCGCCGAAGTGGCGGTCATGGGCAGCCTCGACGTCAAGGGCACGAAACGCTCGATTTCCGGCAAGATCGACAGGTTGGCGGTGACGCCGGACCGCGTATCCATCATCGATTACAAGACCAATCGGCCGGCGCCCGCCTCGCTGGGCGAGGTTCCGCCCGCCTATCTGCTGCAGCTCGCGCTCTATCGCGCCTTGCTGCGGCCGCTCTATCCCGGCCGCGAAGTCACGGCGGCCTTGCTGTTCACGGAGGCGCCGCGGCTGATCGAACTGCCGGCTCGGGCCATGGATGACGCTCTTGCCCGACTCACGCGAGCGTGACACAAGAACTGCTTGAAGAAGGGCGCGGCAACCACCACATTTGGTGCGACGAAAAATTTCGAAAGGATTTCCGCATGGCTACCGTCAAGGTCGACAAGAACAATTTCCAGACCGCTGTGCTCGACGCCAAGGAGCCGGTCGTGGTGGATTTCTGGGCGGAATGGTGCGGTCCCTGCAAGATGATCGCGCCGGCGCTGGAAGACATCGCCAATGAGCTCGGCAGCAAGGTGAAGATCGCCAAGCTCAACATCGACGAGAATCCCGAACTGGCAGCGGAATTCGGCGTGCGCTCGATCCCGACGCTGATGATCTTCAAGGGCGGCGAAAGAGCCGATGTGAAGGTTGGCGCCGCGCCCAAGACCGCGCTGTCGCACTGGATCAACGGCAATCTCGCCTGATCAATCCGAAATTCCTGACATCAAGCCCGGCCGATCGCGCCGGGCTTTTTGTTGGCGTCATTGGTCCTCCGCTCTGGCCCTGACGTCGGGGGCCTCCATGTCTTCTGCTGGCAGCAGATGTAGGGAGAGGAAAAATGACCGGATCCGCCAAGGCCACCGTCTTCATCGACAATGAGCGCGTCATCGTCACGGAATACCGCTTTCAGCCGGGCGACAACACCGGCTGGCACCGCCATGGCCACGACTATGTTGTCGTGCCGCTGATGGACGGCAAGGTAAAGCTTCTGACCAAGGACGGCGAATCCTTCGCCGAAATGAAGAAAGGCGCGCCCTATTTCCGCAGGGAAGGCGTCGAGCACGACGTCATCAGCGCCAATGACGGCGAATATGCCTTCATTGAGATCGAGCTGAAATAGCGGCGTTCGCCTCGAATACCGCAGCGGAAATCGGTACATATGTCTTCCAACAACGGAGTTTGAGATGGCCGAACCTCAGCTCTCGGTCCGTAGCGCAAAAGCACGCGACCTGGCTCATAGACTTGCTCGTCGCGAAAATCGCTCGATAGCAGATGTCGTCGAGCGAGCGCTTGAATCGTACGAGATCCGTGAGGCGGGACGCGAGCCCGCCACCACCTTCTACGCCCGCCTCACGGCCAGTTGTGGCGTCGATATCGATCTGAAGGAAATCATCCGCGACGGCCGCCTGGTTCATGCTGGACCCGAGCTTTGATTTTCGTCGACACCGATGTGATTTCAGAGACACTCAAGAAGGCACCGGACGAAGCCGTTCTGGCCTGGCTTGTCCGCAACGATGCTGAATTGGCCCTTCCCACGGTGACGATTGCTGAAATCGCTTTCGGCATTCACAAAATCCGACCTGATGAGCGTGCGGATCGCCTGGAGCAGGGGCTTTCTCAATGGCGCCGTCGCTTCGCCGGCCGGATTTTTGGGCTGACGGAAGAGGCTGCGCTGGTTTACGGGGAGATCATGGGAACCGCCAGCCGCCTGGGCCGTGGAATGTCGGCTCCCGATGGCATGATCGCCGCGATCGTGCGTGTAAATGGTGGTCGGCTGGCGATGCGCAACCTCAACGACTTTGCCACCGCCAACCTCGACCTGATCTCACCGTGGGATTTCTAGCGTTGAAACGGATTCACGCGAAGCGTCTTGCCATGACGGTTTCCCAAGCCGAGATCGTTTTCCGGCGGCATGTAGGATAGATTTCCGATTATCGCCATGTCACGTCGGCGGCGTGCCGTTCTCCGCCAACACCGCTCCAGCCAGATAGAGCGAACCGCCGATCAGGATGCGCGGCGGCGGGCCGTCCCAGGTGTCGCGCAGCAACATCAGCGCGCTGGCGACGGAACTCACCGGCTCGGCCGTCAGCCCGGCCTCGGTGGCACGGGCCGCCAGTTCGTCGTTCGGCACGCTGGCGTCGCTCAGGCTCACCGGCACCGTATAGACGTGCCGGGCGAGGCCATTGAAGGCGCGGAAATAGCCGCTCTGGTCCTTGGTGTTGATCATGCCGGAGATGAGAAAAAGCGGCCTGGGGTTCTTCTCTTCCTGTTCGGCCAGCGCCTCGGCGACGACCACGCCGGCGCCCGGATTGTGGCCGCCGTCGAGCCAGATGTCGGCGCCCTTGGGCGCCAGTTCCGTCAGCCTGCCTTGCGACAGCTTCTGCATCCGCCCCGGCCAGGCGACAGTGGTCATCGCCTTCTCGGCGGCACGGTGGCTGATCTCGAAGCCGGCTGCCTTGACGGCGGCGATCGCGGCGGCCGCGTTGGCGAACTGGTGGCGCCCGGGCAGCCGCGGCGGCGGCAGATCCATCAAGCCATCATCGTCCTGATAGACCATGCGGCCGTTCTCCTCGAAGGCGAGGAAATCCTGTCCATAGACCAGGGTCGGGCAGCCGAGCCGCTCGGCGGTTTCGATCAGCACCTGCTGCGCCGCCTCGGTTTCCTGCGCGCCGATGACCACCGGGCAGCCGCGCTTGATGATGCCGGCCTTCTCGGCGGCGATCAGTTCGACGCGGTCGCCGAGATAGGCTTCGTGGTCCATCGACACCGGCATGATCACCGAGACAGCCGGCCTGGCGATGACATTGGTGGCGTCGAAGCGGCCGCCGAGGCCGACCTCGACGATGGCGGCATCGGCCGGATGCTCCGAAAACAGGATGAAGGTGACGGCGGTGAGGATCTCGAAAACGGTGATCTTCTCGCCGCCATTGGCCTTGGCGACGCGGGCGATGGCCTCGGCGAAGATATCGTCCTCGACCAGCCTGCCGCCGCCATCGGCCGCCAGCCGGTAGCGCTCGTGCCAGCTGACCAGATGCGGCGAGGTGTGCACGTGCACGAGCCGGCCGGACGCTTCCAGAAGCGCCCGCGAGAAGGCGGCGCAAGAGCCCTTGCCGTTGGTGCCGGCGATATGGATCACCGGCGGCAGCAAGTCCTGAGGATTGCCCAGCCGCTCCAGCAGCCGTGAAATGCGGTCGAGCGAAAGATCGAAGCCTTTCGGGTGAAGCGCCATCAGCGCTTCGATTTCACGGTCGGCGGCAAGCGTGGTCATGTAAGAGTCCTAAGCGCGCGATGGATCGCGCGCAATCGCGGTTCGCGGCAAAGAGTGTCGCGTCAGGCCTGCGGCCGTGCTTCCGTCGCGACCACCGCCGGCGGCAGGATTTCCGGCTCCAGGGGCTTGTGCTCTTCCGGCATCTTGAGCAGCATCTTCAAGAGCCGCGCGATGGTCCGGCGCATCTCCAGTCGCGACACCACCATGTCGACCATGCCGTGCTCCATCAGATATTCGGAGCGCTGGAAGCCGTCCGGCAGTTTTTCCCGGATGGTCTGCTCGATGACGCGCGGTCCGGCGAAGCCGATCAGCGCGCCTGGCTCGGCGATGTGCACGTCGCCCAGCATGGCGTAGGAGGCAGTGACGCCGCCGGTGGTGGGATTGGTCAGCACGACGATGTAGGGAAGGCCGGCTTCCTTCAGCCGGTCGACGCCGACCGTGGTGCGCGGCAATTGCATCAGCGACAGGATGCCTTCCTGCATGCGCGCGCCGCCGGAAGCGGCAAACAGGATCAGCGGCCGCTTGCGCTGCACGGCCACCTCGAAGGCATGAACGATGGCGTCGCCCGCGGCCATGCCGAGCGAACCGCCCATGAAGGCAAAATCCTGAACCGTCACCACCACCGGCAGGCCTTCTACGGTGCCCAGCGCGTTGACGATGGCATCTTCCAGGCCGGTCTTGGCCTTGGCGTCCTTCAACCGGTCGGTGTAGCGCTTCTCGTCGCGGAATTTCAGCGGGTCCAGCATGACCTTGGGATTTTCGAGCTGTTCGTACTTGCCGTCGTCGAGGAAGTATTTCAGCCGCTCCTTGGCCGAGATCTTCATGTGATGGCCCGAAGACGGGATGACGAACTGGTTGGATTCCAGATCCTTGTGGAACACCATCTCCCCGGTCTCGGGATCCTTGATCCACAGGTTCTCGGGCATGTCGGTGCGCCGGCCGAGCATCGAATTGATCTTCGGGCGAACGTAGTTGGTGATCCAGTTCATCGCTTCGGCTCCTGTCCTGACGAAGAGTTAGAGCAATTCCAGGAAAAGTGTGAACCGGTTTTCCGTCCGGAATTGCGATAAAACAAAAAGATAGAGCGGTTCGGCGTTTCCGTGAAACGGCAAACCGATCCAGCGCATGCCGCCCGGGATGGCGACGTGCACAAAATCTGAGGTAGGAAAACTATTCGGCGGCAGCAAGGCGGGCCGAGCGCACGCCCTGCGCGAGGCCGCTGACAAGCGTGGCGACGGCCTCGGCCGGGTCGGCGGTCTTTTCACCCTTCGGCCCCAGCACATTGGCGACCGCATTGACGATCGCGGTGCCGACGACGACACCGTCGGCATTGGCGCCGATGACGCGCGCCTGTTCGGCGGTCTTGACGCCGAAGCCGACGCAGACCGGCAGATCGGTATGGCCCTTGATGCGCTTGACCGCCGCAGCCACCTTGCCGGTGTCGGCCAGCGCGGAACCGGTGATGCCGGTCATCGACACGTAATAGACGAAGCCGGACGTGTTCTGCAGCACCTTGGGCAGGCGCTTGTCGTCGGTGGTCGGTGTCGCCAGCCGGATGAAGTTAATGCCGGCTTTCAGCGCCGGGATGCACAGTTCCTCGTCCATCTCAGGCGGCAGGTCGACGACGATCAGCCCGTCTATGCCGCTGGCCAGTGCGTCCTTGAGAAAGCGGTCGACGCCGTAGATGTAGATGGGATTGTAGTAGCCCATCAAAACGATCGGCGTCTCATTGTCGCCGGTGCGGAAGTCAGCCGCCATCTTGAGCGTCTTGACCAGCGTCTGGCCGCCTCTAAGCGCCCGCAAGCCCGCGGCCTGGATCGCCGGGCCATCGGCCATCGGATCGGAGAACGGCATGCCGAGTTCGATGATGTCCGCGCCGGCCATTGGCAGCGCCTTCATGATCGACAGCGAGGTCTGATAGTCCGGGTCGCCGCCCATGAAATAGGTGACGAGCGCCGGGCGGCCTTCGTTCTTGAGCTTTGCCATGCGGCGATCGATGCGGGTCACCATGATCAGATCTCCATGCCCAGCATCGAAGCCACCGTATGCACGTCCTTGTCGCCGCGGCCGGACAGGTTGACGATGACGATCTGGTCCTTGTCCATGGCGGGCACGATCTTCACCGCATGTGCGATGGCGTGCGCCGATTCGAGCGCCGGGATGATGCCTTCGACGCGTGTGGTCAGCTTGAAGGCCTCCAGCGCCTCGTCGTCGAGGATCGGCACATATTCGACGCGGCCAGAGTCGCGCAGCCAGGAATGCTCCGGGCCGACGCCGGGGTAATCGAGGCCGGCCGAGATCGAATGGCCGTCCATGATCTGGCCGTCGGCATTTTGCAGGAGATAGGTGCGGTTGCCATGCAGCACCCCCGGCGCGCCGGCGTTCATCGAGGCGCAGTGCTCGATGCCGTCGAGGCCACGCCCGCCAGCCTCGATGCCGATGATGCGGACATCCTTGTCGTCGAGGAACGGATGGAACAGGCCGATGGCATTGGAGCCGCCGCCGACGGCGGCGATGATGGTGTCGGGCAACCGGCCTTCCTGCTCGAGGATCTGAGCGCGCGCCTCCGAACCGATCACCGACTGGAAGTCGCGCACCAGCTCCGGATAGGGGTGCGGGCCGGCGGCGGTGCCGATCAGGTAATAAGTGTCCTCGACATTGGTCACCCAGTCGCGCAGCGCCTCGTTCATGGCGTCCTTCAGCGTGCCGTGGCCAGCGGTCACCGGCCGCACTTCGGCGCCGAGCAGTTTCATGCGGAAGACATTGGGGCTTTGGCGGGCAACGTCCGTGGCACCCATGTAGACGACGCAGGGAAAGCCGAAACGGGCCGCGACGGTGGCCGACGCCACGCCGTGCTGGCCGGCCCCGGTCTCGGCGATGATGCGCGTCTTGCCCATGCGCTTGGCCAGCAGGATCTGGCCGAGGCAATTGTTGATCTTGTGCGAACCGGTATGGTTCAGGTCCTCGCGCTTGAAATAAACCTTTGCGCCGCCCCCGATGCCCTTCGCCAAGGAAACCTCACGAAGATGCCTAGTCAGTCCTTCGGCGAAATAAAGCTTCGACGGCCGCCCCGCATAATGGGTCGAAAGATCGGTGAGCTCGGCCCTGAAATCCGGATCGTTCTTGACCTCGTTCCAGTGCCGTTCGAGGTCGAGGATCAGCGGCATCAGCGTTTCGGCCACGAAACGACCGCCGAAAATGCCAAACATGCCCTGTTCGTCGGGTCCGGTGCGGAAGGAATTGGGTGTCGCCGGCTTGTTCATCGCCGATCTCCTGGCATCTCGATTTTCTTGAGCATGTCCTGTCGAAAACCGGTTTCCACTTTTTCCGGGACATGCTCGGGTTTGAGGCGGTCAGGCGGCGCGGTCGTCTCGCACTGCCTTGACGGCCCGGAAAAACTGCTCGATCAGCGCCGGATCCTTGACGCCCGGCGCGCTTTCCACGCCTGAGGAAATATCTATTCCGGGCGGGCTGGCAAGCCGAAGGGCATCGCCGATATTGGCGGCGTTGAGCCCACCGGAAAGCATGTAATCGAGCCCGGCGTCAAGGCCGGTCAGGATGCGCCAGTCGAACGCAACGCCATTGCCGCCCGGCAACTCGGAGCCCTTCGGCGGCTTGGCGTCGAACAGGAACCGGTCCGCGACCCCGACGAACGGTTTGATGCGCTCGAGATCGGCGGCTTCGCTGAGCGGCAGCGCCTTCATGACCGGCAGGTCATAGCGGGCTTTCAGTTCGGCCACCCGTTCGGGCGTTTCCGAGCCGTGCAGCTGCAGCATGTCCGGGCGCATGCTGTCGATGATGTCGTCCAGGAAGGTGTCGTTGGCGTCGACGGTAACGGCAACCGCCAAAGCCTTGCCGCGCGCCGCTTCGCGCAACCGCCCGGCTGCAGCCGGTTCGATGTAACGCGGGCTCTTGGCAAAGAAAATGAAGCCGACATGGCTGGCGCCGCCGGCCAGCGCCGCGGCCATTGCCTGGTCGGTCTTCAAGCCGCAGATTTTGACGTCGAGTGCCATGGCGCGGGAATTGACATGAAATCGAGGCAGAGTCGAGAAAAAGCATGTTGTTTGCCGGCAGGGCCAAAGGCGCTACCTATCATGGGAAAGCATGCAAGGCGGGAGAACATCATGACTGACAGAACCGTTGCCGAACTCAGGCAGAAGATCGCGCAGGCGCGCGAGGTGATCGCGCATTTGATGGACAAGGCCGCCTTCAACGGCGCCGAGGCGCATCGGGCGCTCGATTATTTCGACACCGACGCCTTCGATCGGAATTTTTTACCGTGGCCGCATCATAGCGAAGAGGGGCTGCGGCCTGAAGAGTTGAACGCCGCGAATGACGATTGAGTTCGTGCGCCCAGTGAGAACGTAGACGCTGGCGGGACCGGAGGTGTGAAGCATCACCGCGGAAAAGCTTATTTTCTGGCGCCGTACGACGCTTCATTGCGCTACTCGAAAACGATCGCCTGCAAGGCCCCGCCATTGCGCTTCAGCCAGTCCTTGCAGCGGTCGGTGTCGGGGCAGAGCTTTTCGCACAATTTCCAGAATTTCGGGCCGTGGTTCATCTCTTTCAGATGCGCTACTTCATGCGCGACGAGGTAGTTGATGACGGGCGGCGGCGCCATCATGATGCGCCAGGAAAAGGACAAATTGCCTTCGGAGGTGCACGAGCCCCAGCGGCTGGACGTATCCTTGTAGCGGATCGCCTTGGCGCGCTTGCCAAGCGCTTCGGTGTGCCTGGCCACCAGCTTCTCGATCTCCTTCTTGGCCTCGCGCTTCAAAAAATCGGCGATGCGGCGCGGCAGGTGGATGCGCTCGCCATGCACGATCAGCAGCGGGCCGCGTTCGTCGCGCGACACGGTGACGGTGCCGCGCCTTGACGGCTCATGGACGATGCGGTGCGGCACGCCGCGGATTGGTATCTTGATGCCTGGCCGTACCTGCGGCCGTGTCGGCACCTTGGCCAGCCGCTGCTCCAGCCAGTCCTGATGACGATCGAGGAACCGCTCCACCTCGCCGCGGCGCAGGCCCGGCGGCACGGTGATACGCAGGCCCTGGCCGCTGGAATCGATGCGCAGCGTCAGACGCCGCGCCCTGGCGCTCTCGACGATCTTGAGCGGCAGCGTGCGGCCGGCAACGCAGTATTCTCGCTCCACGACAGGCGTGGGCTTGGGCTTCGTCAGATTGCGGAAGAATCCGAGGGTCATGGCCGGACGATACGCGATTCGAGAAAAACGAATAGAACAAAAAAGAAACGGCGCCGCTCGCGCGACGCCGTTTTTTCACGATCGGGCCTGTCGCTCAGCCTCAGTCGTCAAGCAGGTTCGAGCCTTTGCCACGCTTGGTGGGGGTCGTGCCTGTGCTCGGGTCGCTCTTTGCCGGAGCGGTCGACTTGTTGCGGTTCGCCATGAAGCGATCGAACTCGTCCTGGTCCTTGGCGCGACGCAATTCGCGGGCGTAGTCGTCGAACTCGGTCAACATGTCGTCGAGCTTGCGGCGTTCCTCGGCCAGGCGTTCAAGCTCCTTTTCGCGCCAGTCGTCAAACGCGACGTTGCCGGTCCGGGCGGAGCCGTGGCCCCAGCGCGCGGCTTTGTCGGAACCGCGGCGGCAGCCGGCGAAGATGCCGTCGGTCGCGCGGTTGACGTCACGCTTGAAGCCCTCGAGCCGGTCGCCCCAGATGATGTAGGCGAGCATGGCGAAGCCGAGCGGCCAGAACACCATGAAGCCGATCACCATCAACGCGATGGTTGCCGGCGTCCAGGCCGGGCGGATCAATGCAGATGTGTTCATTTTCTCCCATTCCTTCGGTTGGAGACAGCCAGGACCGGCTGCGTGGAATCGAAATGGGAAGGCAAAAACGGCGATTCAAGACAATGTCGGCTAAAACCGGACAAGCTGCTGAAATGATTATCGCTTTTTGAGCATATCGAGGAAAAGCACGACCAGCCCGGCAATCAGTCCCCAGAATGCGGCGCCGACGCCGAACAAGGTCAGCCCGGAGGCGGTGACGACAAAAGTGACGGTGGCGGCCATGCGCTCGCTTTCGTCCTTGAGCGCGATCGCCAGCGCGTTGGCCAGCGAGGCCATCAGCGCAAGACCCGCAACCAGCACGATGAGGCTCTGCGGCAGGACGGCGAAGATCGCCACCAGGGAGGCGCCGAAAATCGCGAAGATCAGATAGGCAAGGGCATAGAACGGCCCTGTCTTCCAGCGCTCCGTTGGGTCTGGATGAACGTCGGGCCCGGTGCAGATAGCCGCCGAAATTGCCGCCAGATTGGTGGTCGAGCCGCCGAACGGCGCCGAAAGCAGCGAAAACAGGCCGGTGATGCCGATCAGCGGACCGGGTTCCGGATGGTAGCCGGCGGCGCGCAGCACGGCGAGGCCCGACAGGTTCTGCGAAGCCATGGTGACCAGGTAGAGCGGTACTGCCAGGCCGATTATCGCCTTGGCGGTGAACACAGGCGCGATCAGAGTGAGCGTCGACAGTTCAGGAGTGGGCAAACCGCCGACGCGGCCGGTGAGAAACGCGGCGAGACCGCCGCCGACCAGCACTGCCAGCACCGACAGCGCCGGATTGAACAGGCGGATGACGAAGAAGGCGGCGATCAACGGCAGGATCAGCCAGGGATCGGCGGGAACAGTTTTGACCGCATTGAGCGCGAAGGTGACGACAATGCCGGCCAGCATTCCTGAAGCGACCGAGGGCGGTATCCCCGAGATCAGTTTCGTCAGCGGCCGGAACAGCCCGGTGGCGACCAAAAGAATGCCGGTGACGATGAAGGCGGCGACGGCCTCGCCGATCGAAAAACCGCTCGACGCCGCCATCAGCGCCAGGCCCGGCGTCGACCATGCGGTGATGATGGGCATTTTCGTTCGCCAGGACAGCCACAGGCTTTCGACCGCCATGGCCAGGCAGATCGTGGTCACCCAACTCGCGGTCTGAATTTGCGTGGCCTCGACCGCGTGGGCGGCGGCAATGACGATGGCCAGCGTGCCGCCGAAGCCGACGATGGCCGCGACGAAGGCTGAGATCGGGATGGAAAGGCGCATCGTCACTTGCCCCGCGCGGCCATGTCGCCGACCGCCCGCACCAGCATATCGAGATCCTGCGGCCGCGACAGCCGGTGGTCGCCGTCCGGGATCAGCGACAGCGTGACATCGTCGGCCGGCAGCAGGCTGACCAGCCTCAGCGCATGGCTCGACGGCACGTCCCGATCGGCCAGGCCCTGCAAGACGTGTACGGGGCAGTGCGTGTCGAGCGGGCCTGTCATGACCAGGTTGTCGCGCCCATCCTCGATCAGCGCGCGCGTGTAGATGTAGGGCTCGGTGGAATAGTCCGACGGCTCCTCGAAGAAGTCTTTTTTGGCAAGGTCGCGCTTCTGCGCTTTGGTCAGCACCGGTTCGACCAGTTCTGCGGTAAAATCCGGCGCCGGTGCTAGAAGCACCAGACCGACGACGCTTGCGTCGCCTGCCTTGCGCAATTCCTGCACCATGCGCAGGGCGATCCAGGCGCCCATCGACGAGCCGACCAGGATCTGGCTGCCGCTGGTGAAATGCCGGAACACGGCCAGGCTTTGCGAAAGCCATTTCGAGATCGTGCCGTCGGCAAAGGCGCCGCCGGATTCGCCGTGTCCGGAATAGTCATGGCGCAGGAAGGCGCGGCCTTCTTTTGCCGCCCAGTCCGAAAGCGCTTCAGCCTTCGTGCCCAGCATGTCCGACTTGTAGCCGCCGAGCCAGACGACGCCAGGCGTCGCGCCCGCAATATGGCGCACCGCGATGCTCGATCCGTCGACATCCAGAAAGACAGGGGCAGTCATGGCTTTTTCCTCACGCCGACTTTCGGCGCAGGGTCTTGTGACACAGCCAGTGGTGTGGCGAAAAGTGCTCGCGATCTTTCTTTGTTTGCCGCAGGCAGCGATCAGGTGATTTTCTGTCAATGCTGTGCTATTGACTCCGCCCGCGCGCTCACCACATTGGCGCGTCCACATATCAACACCTGCAAATCCAGAACGAAACGGCCAAGGAGACCACGACCATTCGCAGACCTTTCAAAGCAGCGGCGCCGACCAAGGATGGGCCGCGCTCCAATCGTGACATCCGGGTTCCCCGGGTCCAGCTTATCGACGCCGAAGGCCAGAACCGTGGCGATGTTTCCATCAACGACGCATTGCTGCTCGCCGAAGAGGCAGGGCTCGATCTCGTCGAGATATCGCCCAACGCGCAGCCGCCCGTCGTAAAAATCCTCGATCTCGGCAAGTTGAAATACGCCAACCAGAAGAAGGCGGCCGAGGCGCGCAAGAACCAGAAGGTCATCGAGATCAAGGAGATCAAGATGCGCCCGAACATCGACAGCCACGACTACGAGACCAAGATGAAGGCGGTGCGCCGCTTCTTCGAGGAAGGCGATAAGGTCAAGCTGACATTGCGCTTCCGTGGCCGCGAGATGGCGCATATGGAGCTTGGCATGCAGCTTCTGAACAAGGTGCGTGAGGAAGTGGCTACCATCGCCAAGGTCGAGGCGGAGCCGAAGCTCGAAGGCCGCCAGATGATGATGGTGCTGGCGCCGCGCTAGATCACGATAAGGTTAGCGCGACCGACGCGCTCCAATTCCGCCTGAATTGTGCTACAGGGCGTCCCGGCGATCGGCGGGACGCCCATTTCTCGGCCATAGCTGCGGTCGCCGGCTAAGCTCTCGACGATCGGATTCCTCCCTTGGACAAAAAACTCAAATACGGGCTGGGTGGCTACCAGCGCACGCGCAGGCTGGTGCTTGCCGTGCTTGTGGTGGTGCTGTTCGCAGCCCTGCTGTTCGGGCAATCGAGCTTTCCGCCTGATACGGCGATGCATGAAACGATCGAGATGTTCGGCGTGCTGCTGATTTTCCTAGGTATCTGCGGTCGCCTTTGGTCGACGCTCTACATAGGTGGGCGCAAATCTTCCGAAGTTGTGACGGGCGGGCCTTATTCGATCACCCGCAACCCGCTCTATGTGTTCTCGACTGTGGCCGCGGCCGGCGTCGGCGCGCAGATCGGCTCGTTCTCCGGCATCATTCTGTTCGCTGTCCTGTGTGCGGGCGCCTTCCATATCGTCATCCTGCGCGAGGAGAAATTCCTTAAGGAAACGCTCGGCGAGCCCTATCAGGCCTATCTGGCAAGAGTGCCGCGATTCTTTCCGAAGCTTTCCCTCTACCAGGAAGGCGACACCGGCAGCTTCAAGCCGCGCCTGCTGTTGACCACGCTTCTCGACGGCCTGGTCTTCCTCATCGCGCTGCCGGCCTTCGAACTGATCGACGGCGCCCAGCAGTCGGGTATGCTGCCGGTGTTGTTTACGCTCCCTTGAAGAAGGACCGGGCGCCGCATCCCGGCGTTCGGGGAAACGCGCGGCGCGGTGGGTGTTGCACAGTCGCCTGCTTTGACGTATAGGACCGCCGTTCCAAGAAAACCGCCCGGCAGGGCATGCCGTGGCGGTTTCATTTGCTTTTCGGGCTTTGGTCGGCCCGAAGCGAACAAGAAGCGCGATGGTGCGCCACAATACGGAGTAGCAAAATGCCCAAGATGAAGACCAAATCGGCCGCCAAAAAGCGGTTCAAGATCACCGGTACGGGTAAAGTCCTGTCGGCTGCGGCCGGCAAGCGTCACGGCATGATCAAGCGTTCCAACAAGTTCATTCGAAATGCCCGCGGCACGATGGTTCTGGCTGAACCGGACGGCAAGAAGGTCATCAAGAATTTTCTGCCGAACGGCCTCTGAGCATTCGGCCGAACACGAATTTGTTTTACGCAATTCCGAACGGAAAACCGCAAGGCACTTTTCCTGGAATTGCTTTTAAGGAGATCATGACATGGCACGCGTAAAAAGAGGCGTCACCTCGCACGCCAAGCACAAGAAGGTCCTGAAAGCCGCGAAAGGCTTCTACGGCCGCCGCAAGAACACCATCCGCATCGCCAAGCAGGCGGTGGAAAAGTCGCTGCAATACGCCTATCGCGACCGCAAGAACCGCAAGCGCTCGTTCCGCGCGCTGTGGATCCAGCGCATCAACGCCGCGACGCACGAGCACGGCCTGACCTATGGCCGTTTCATCGACGGCCTCAACAAGGCTGGCATCGAGATCGATCGCAAGATCCTGTCGGATATGGCCATCCACGAGCCGCAGGCTTTCGCCGCGCTCGTGGCCAAGGCCAAGGTTGCTCTTGAGTACCTCAAGAACACCACCCCGAATGCTTTTGAAAGCGCTGTCGCCTAAGACCAGCGCTTCCCAAGCATTCGAAATTCTGATTTGGGGAACCCGCGCTGGCACGGCTGGCGCGGGTTTTTCTTATGCCTGATGTAACCAAATTGGTGACACGCCCGGTGATGGTGGGTTGCCCGATCGAGAGAGTTTCGCCGTGAACGCCACCGCTGGAAATCTTGAAAGCCTGG
This sequence comes from Mesorhizobium sp. B2-1-3, assembly GCF_006442495.1. Classification (NCBI taxonomy): domain Bacteria; kingdom Pseudomonadati; phylum Pseudomonadota; class Alphaproteobacteria; order Hyphomicrobiales; family Phyllobacteriaceae; genus Mesorhizobium; species Mesorhizobium sp. B2-1-3. Next base: position 25,596 of record NZ_VFWL01000001.1, on the reverse strand, counting down.
AAGCTTCGCTGCTCGCCGACATCGCATCGGCGTCCGACGAAGCGTCGATAGAAGCCGTGCGCGTGGCAGCCCTTGGCAAGAAGGGGTCGATCTCGGAAATGCTGAAGACGCTCGGCTCGATGAGCGCCGAGGAGCGCCAGGTCAAAGGCCCCGCCATCAACGGCCTCAAGAACCGCGTCACCGATGCGCTCACCGCGCGCAAGGCGGAACTCAGGGATGTTGCCATCACTGCCCGCCTCGCCGCGGAGAAGGTCGACGTGACGCTGCCGGTGCGGCAGTCGCCGGCCGAGCGCGGCCGCATTCATCCGATCAGCCAGGTCATCGACGAGATCGCGGCGATCTTCGGCGATCTCGGCTTCGCCATCGCCGAAGGGCCCGACATCGAGACCGACTATTACAATTTCACCGCGCTGAATTTCCCGGAAGGCCATCCGGCGCGCGAGATGCATGACACCTTCTTCTTCCAGCCGGACGAGAAGGGCGAGCGCAAGCTTCTGCGCACCCACACCTCGCCGGTGCAGATCCGCACCATGGAGAAGCAGAAGCCGCCGATCCGCATCGTCATTCCGGGCAAGACCTACCGGCAGGATTCCGACGCCACCCACTCGCCGATGTTCCATCAGGTCGAAGGGCTGGTGATCGACAAATCGGCCAACGTCGCCAACATGAAGTGGGTGCTGGAAGAGTTCTGCAAGGCCTTCTTCGAGGTGCCGTCGGTCAAGATGCGCTTCCGGCCGTCCTTCTTCCCGTTCACCGAGCCAAGCCTCGAGGTCGATATCCAGTGCGACCGCTCGCGGCCAGGCGAGGTGCGCTTCGGCGAAGGCTCCGACTGGATGGAGATCCTTGGCTGCGGCATGGTGCACCCCAACGTTCTGCGCGCTGGCGGGCTCGATCCCGATGAATATCAGGGCTTTGCCTGGGGCATGGGCATCGACCGCATCGCCATGCTGAAATACGGCATGCCGGATCTGCGCGCCTTCTTCGATGCCGATGTGCGCTGGCTGTCGCATTACGGCTTCCGGCCGCTCGACATGCCGACTTTGTTCGGGGGCCTGAGCGCGTGACGGTCAAGACGATTCCTGCTGCGATACATTACGGAACAGCATCATGAAATTCACCCTCTCCTGGCTCAAGGACCATCTCGAGACCGACGCCTCGCTCGGCGAGATCGTCGAGCGGCTGACCTCGATCGGCCTCGAGGTCGAGCATGTCGACGACAAGGCGAGTCTGAAGCCCTTCGTCATCGCCAGGGTGCTGACGGCGGTGCAGCATCCCGACGCCGACCGGCTGCGGGTGCTGACCGTCGACACCGGCGACGGCAAGCCGCCCGTGCAGGTCGTCTGTGGCGCACCCAATGCGCGGGCGGGCATGATCGGCGCCTTCGCCGCGCCCGGCACTTATGTGCCCGGCATCGATGTGACGCTGACGGTTGGCAAGATCAGGGGCGTCGAAAGCCACGGCATGATGTGTTCCGAGCGCGAGCTGGAACTTTCCGACGAGCACAACGGCATCATCGACCTGCCCGAAGATGCGCCGGTCGGCACCAGCTTCGCCGCTTACGCGCATCTCGACGATCCGGTCATCGAGATCAATCTGACGCCAAACCGGCCTGATGCCACCAGCGTTTACGGCATCGCCCGGGATCTCGCGGCGAGCGGTCTCGGCCGCCTCGTCGGCGGCGCGATCATGCCGCATGTCGGCAATGGAATGTGCCCCGTCAAGGTGACGATCGAAGCGCCGGAACTCTGCCCCGGCTTCGCGCTCAATCTGGTCAGCGGCGTCAAGAACGGCCCGTCCCCGAAATGGCTCCAGCAGCGGCTGATCGCCATTGGGCTGAGGCCCATCAGCGCGCTGGTCGATATCACCAACTACGTCACCTTCGATCGTGGCAGGCCGCTGCATGTCTTCGATGCCGGCAAGGTCGCCGGCAATCTTGTCGTGCGTCGCGCCAGGGATGGCGAAAAGGTACTGGCGCTCGACGGCCGCGAATACACGTTGACGCCGGAGATGTGCGTCATCGCCGATGACAATGGCGTGGAATCGATCGCCGGCATCATGGGCGGCGAGCGTTCCGGCTGCGACGAGAACACGACCGACGTGCTGATCGAATCCGCACTCTGGGACCCGATCACTACGGCCCGCACCGGGCGCGCGCTCGGCATCATCACCGATGCCCGCTATCGTTTCGAGCGCGGGGTCGACCCCGAATTCATGGTGCCGGGCGTTGAGCTTGCGACCCGGCTGGTGCTTGATTTCTGCGGCGGCACGCCGACGGAAATCGAGGTGGCCGGCTATGCCGGCCATCAGCCCAAGATCGTCTCCTTCCCGCTGTCGGAAGTGAAGCGGCTGACCGGCATAGAAGTGCCGAAGGCGGAAAGCCTCGATATTCTCACGCGCCTCGGCTTCAAGCCTGAGGGTTCGGGCGATGTCGTCGAAATCGCCGTGCCGTCCTGGCGTCCCGATGTCGACGGCAAGGCCGACCTGGTCGAGGAGGTGATGCGCATCCACGGCGTCGACAACATCGCTTCGCAGCCGCTCGGCGCGCATGACGCGGTCAACGGCAAGATCCTGACGACGCTGCAGATCCGCACCCGCGCGGCCAAGCGGGCGCTGGCCGTGCGCGGCATGATGGAGGCAGTCACCTGGTCGTTCATCCCCGCCAGGCACGCCGAACTGTTCGGCGGCGGGCAGGCTTCGCTCAAGCTCGCCAACCCGATCGCCGCCGACATGTCCGACATGCGGCCCTCACTGCTGCCCGGCCTGATCGCAGCCGCCCAGCGCAATGCCGACAAGGGCATTGGCGACGTGGCGTTGTTCGAGGTCTCCGGCACCTATGAGGGCGACGGCGCCGACCAGCAACGGCGCGTTGCCGCCGGCGTGCGGCGCGGCACCGCCAAGCTCGACGGTTCCGGCCGCAACTGGGCTGGCAATTCCGGTCCGGTCGGCGTGTTCGACGCCAAGGCTGATGCCATCGCCGCACTCGAAGCCTGCGGCGCGCCGGTCGAGCGGCTGCAGATCGAGGCCGGCGGCCCGTCCTGGTACCATCCTGGTCGTTCCGGAACGATCAAGCTCGGACCGAAGACGGTGCTCGGCACGTTCGGTGAATTTCATCCAAAAACGCTGGAAGGGCTTGACGTCTCCGGCCCGCTCTGCGGCTTCGAAGTGTATGTCGATGCCGTGCCCGAGCCCAAGGCAAAGCCGACGAAAACCAAGCCCAGGCTGGATCTCTCCGCCTTCCAGGCGGTGAAGCGCGACTTCGCCTTCGTCGTCGACAAGGCGGTCGAGGCCGGCACGCTGGTACGCGCGGCGCTCGCCGCGGACAAGAAGCTGGTCACCGGCGTCTCGGTCTTTGATGTTTTCGAAGGTGCGGCGCTCGGCGAGGGCAAGAAGTCCATCGCCATCGAAGTGTCGATCCAGCCGGTCGAGAAGACGCTGACCGACGAGGATTTCGAGGCGTTGGCCAGGCGCGTCGTCGAGAATGTCGGCAAGCAGACTGGAGGCGTGCTCAGGGCATAGCCTCTTTCCGGGATTGCGGGAGCACGGCGAATCGCCCTCCAAAGGGCGATGGACCATTTGCACTATTCCGGCCTCCCGTTCGAAGCACAACGCGCTGCGTTTCTCGATATCCTGCTGTCGGATGCGCTCGTGCGCCAGGCGCTGGTATGTGCCCGCACGCTCGATCTTCCGGACTGGCTGGTGGTCTCCGGCGTGCTCTATAACTCGGTCTGGAACCATCTGACGGGGAAGCCGTCGGGTTATGGCATCAAGGATGTCGACCTGTTCTATTTCGACGATAGCGACCTGTCCTACGAGGCCGAGGACGCCGTCATCCGCCGGGCGGCGAAGCATTTCCAGGGGCTGCCCGTCGAGGTGCGCAACCAAGCGCGGGTGCATTTGTGGTACCCGCAGAAGTTCGGGCGGCCCTGTCCGCGCTACACGAGTTCGAGCGAGTCGGTCCGGTTTTTTGCGTCGAAGACACATGCGGTCGGGGTGCGATACGACGCGGATTGTCAACTGGAACTGCTGGCGCCGTTCGGTCTCGACGACGTCTTCTCATTCCGCGTCACGCCGAACCGGGCGATGGACAATCAGCGGACGCATGAGGCGAAGGGCCAGCGGGCGCGGGAGAACTGGCCGGAGGTTACGGTCGTGCCATGGTAGGAAATGCGGGTGCGAGACACCCCCCTCTGGCCTGCCGGCCATCTCCCCCGCAAGGGGGGAGATCGGCTCTGATCCGCTTTCGCGAATTACAGACGGCATAAGGTAGACGAGACAGCGAAGCTGCCAATCTCCCCCCTTGCGGGGGAGATGTCCGGTAGGACAGAGGGGGGTGTTTCACGCGGGCGTCTGGCAATCTTTTATGCCGCGCGGCATCGAAAAGGGGGGCAGGAGCACCCCTTTTCGGTTCTCTTGGGATTGCCAATCACCCATTCACCAGCGCCAGCAGCTCCTCTGTGTAGCGCTTGCCCATGACCTTATCAGGCGACAGTGCATCGCCGATGGTCTGTACCTCTGCGGCACTCAGCTCGATATCAGCCGCCGCCGTGTTCTGCTCGAGATGGCGGATTTTTCGGGCGCCCGGGATGGGGACAATGAAATCGCCCTGGTGCAGTACCCAGGCGAGCGCCAGCTGTGCCGAGGTCACTCCCTTTTCGGTCGCCAGTTTTTCCAGCGTGGCCACGACTTTGGCATTGGCTTCCATGGCGTCGGCCTGGAAGCGCGGCAAGGTGCGGCGCCAGTCGTCGTCATCAAGCGTCTCGGGCTTGGCGATCGTGCCGGTCAAGAGGCCACGGCCGAGCGGGCTGTAGGGAACGAAACCGATGCCGAGTTCGCGGCAGACGGCGAACACATCGTCTTCCGGGTCACGGCTCCACAGTGAATATTCGCTCTGGACCGCCGCGATCGGATGTACGGCATGCGCCCGGCGGATGGTGGCGGCACTCGCTTCCGAAAGGCCGAGCGCGCGCACCTTGCCCTCGCGCACCAGCTCGGCCATGGCGCCGACCGTGTCCTCGATCGGCACGTTCGGGTCGACGCGGTGCTGGTAATAGAGATCGATCACGTCGGTGCCCAGCCGCTTCAGTGACGCCTCTGCGACGGCCTTGACGTGTTTGGGGCGGCTGTCGACGCCCGCCATGCGATCGGTGCCGGTGCCTTCCTCCAGGATCTTGAAGCCGAACTTGGTTGCGATCGTCACCTGATCGCGCACCGGCTTCAGCGCCTTGCCGAGCAGGATCTCGTTCTCGTAGGGCCCGTAGACCTCTGCCGTGTCGAAGAAATTGACGCCGATCTCGACGGCGCGGCGCAAGGTGGCGATCGCCTCGGCTTCCGGCTGGCCGCCATAGCCGAAGCTCATGCCCATGCAGCCGAGGCCGATCGGGAAAACTTCGAGTTCAGTACCGAGTTTGCGGGTTTTCATCACGCGTCTCCTTGTTGCGATGCCCAGGAAATAGCGCCTTGCCTTATGTTCGATAATCGGCTCATCTGTGCACGGGGCGTTCTCGAAAATAGATCAATGAACCGGGCACATCTTTCACAGCTTGCGGTGCTGGCAACTGTTGCCCAATGCGGCAGCTTTCGCGGCGCGGCCAGGGAACTGGCGATCGCCCCGTCGGCGGTCAGCCATGCCGTGTCCAGCCTTGAGGCGCGGCTTGGCGTGCGGCTGTTGGCACGCAGCACCCGCAGCATTGCCCCGACCGAAGAGGGCGCGCGGTTGCTGGAACGATTGCGGCCGGCGCTGTCGGAGATCGACCTGGCACTGGAGGCGGCGGTCGAGGCGCGCGACCGGCCGGCCGGCAATCTGCGGCTGAGCGTGCCGCGCACGGCAGCCCATCTGGTGCTGGCCCCGCGGCTCGGCGCCTTTGCCGCGGCTTATCCCGATATCGTGCTGGAGATCGTCATCGAGGACCGCTTCACCGACGTGGTGGAAGGCGGTTTCGATGCAGGCGTGCGGCTTGGCGAAAGCCTGCAACGCGACATGATCGCGGTGCGCATCGGGCCTGATATACGCGGCGCCGTGGTCGGCGCGCCCTCCTATTTCGACACCATGCCCAGGCCGCGCCATCCGCGTGACCTGTCCGATCATCGCTGCATCCGCTTCCGCTTCTCCAGCGGCATTCTCTACCGCTGGGAATTCGCCAGGGATGGCGAGGAGATCGAGATCGCTGCGCAAGGACCATTGATCCTCGACGAAGACCATCTGATCGCCCAGGCGGCGGTCGACGGCGCGGGGCTTGCCTTCGTCTTCGAGGACTATGTCCGCGAGCCGCTCCGCGACGGCCGGCTGATCCGCGTGCTGGAGGATTGGTGTCCGTCCTTCGAGGGTTTCTTCGTCTACTATCCCAGCCGCCGCCAGATGCGGCCTGCGCTCAGGGCCTTCATCGATTTCTTCAGGGTGAGCGGATAGGCTGCCCTCTCCCTTGTGGGAGGGTGGAAGAAAGCCGACGCGACATTCGTTCACCTTCCATGCGAGCTTCGATCATAAATACCCCGACCCGCTACGGGTGGGCGACAATCCTGCTTCATTGGCTGATCGGCCTTGCCTTCATCGGCCAATTCGCGCTCGGTTTCGCGATGGTCCGCATCAGCAGCCAGCGCACGGCTTTCGAGCTCATCCAGCTGCACAAATCGCTGGGCTTCCTGCTACTCGGCCTGATCATCCTGCGCATCGCCTGGCGGCTCGGCAATGCCGCGCCGGCCTTGCCATCCTCGGTCGGATCCTTGGAGCGCCTGGCGGCGCCGCTCGCTCACCTGGCGCTCTATGCCTTTCAGATCGCTTTGCCTCTGTCCGGCTGGGCGCTGGTTTCGGTCTCGACGCTGGAAATTCCAAGCATGCCGTTCAATCTGTTCGTGATGCCCAACCTGCCGCTCGCGGAATCCGATGCCGCCGAAAGTTTCTGGGCGGCAGCGCACTGGTACCTTGCCTATGCCGGCGCAGCACTTGTGGCGCTGCATGTCACGGCGGCACTGCGCCATCATTTTCGACTGAGGGACAATGTGCTTACACGCATCGTCACGCCTTCCTCAGGCGGGGAATAGAACGGGCTTCGGCCTCGTTTGTAAGCGAGGACGCGAAGAGCGTTGCCTCCGAAGAAGGAAATAATCTCATGTATGCGCGACTCCTCGGATCGGCGGCCCTTGCCGCTTGCCTTGCCGTGCCTGTCTGGGCAGCAGTTGTCCTCGATGATGCCGCCGGCAGTTACACGATCAGCCAGGCTGACTCCTCGATCCGCTTCACCATCGGCAAGGCCGGCGGCGGCGGTTTCGATGGTGCGTTTGCTCACTTCAAGGGCACGATCCGCATCGACAATGACGACGTCAGCCGCTCGAAGGTCAACCTTACCATTTTTCCCGAAAGCGTCGGCACCGGCCAGGGCCGCATCGACGCTTTCCTGCGTTCAGACGCCGTGTTCGATGCGGCCAACAGCCCCGAAATCCAGTTCCGCTCGACCAGCGTGACCCGCACCGGCGATACGACGGCGCTTGTCACCGGCCGGCTGACGGCGCGCGGCAAGACGTTTGCGGAAAAGTTCACCGCCGAGCTCGATGGCCTGAAGTCCGGCACGATCGGGTTCCACGTCACCGGCAAGGTGCTGCGGTCGCGCTACGGAATGGATGTCGGCACGCCGATCTATTCCAACGTCGTCGGTTTCGACATGAGGCTGACGGGGAAGAGGGGTTGAGCCATCGCTCCCCGCTCGTGGGGCGAGGAACTTGGCCCCCGCATTGGCTTTTGCCCCGATTTCAGGCAAACCTCCTCGCCTGTAATCGAGAGGAGAAGCCTGATGTTCCGATGGGGTGTGTTATCGACGGCCAAGATCGGTCGCGAGCAGCTTTTACCTGCGATCGTGGAGGCGGAAAATGGCGTGCTGTCCGCAATCGCCAGCCGCGATCAGTCGAAGGCCCGTGGGTTGGCCGATCGCTTCGGCGCGCCGCATGCTTTCGGTTCCTATGAGGAGTTGCTCGCCTCGAACGAGGTCGACGGCGTCTATATCCCGCTGCCGACATCGCAGCATGTCGAATGGACGGCCAAGGCCATTCAGGCGGGAAAACATGTGCTGGTCGAAAAGCCGTTGGCGCTCGACGCCAAGGACATTCCGCCGCTGATCAAGCTGCGCGATGCCAGCAAGGTGTTGGTCTGCGAAGCCTTCATGGTCGTCTACCATCCGCAATGGATCAAGGTGCGCGACCTGATCGCCAGCGGCGTCATCGGCCGGCTGCGCCATGTGCAGGGCGCGTTCTCCTATTACAATGTCGATCCCAACAACATGCGCAACCAGCTCGACCTTGGCGGCGGCGCGCTGCCCGACATCGGCGTCTACCCGACCGTGTCGACGCGCTTTTCCACCGGCAAGGAGCCGCTGCGCGTGCAGGCGACGATCGAGCGCGACAAAAAATTCGGCACCGACATCTATTCCTCGATCCGCGCCGATTTCGGCGACTTCGAACTGTCCTTCTATCTCTCGACCCAGATGGCCGCGCGCCAGGTGATGGTATTCCATGGCGAGAACGGGTTCATCGAGGTGTTCTCGCCGTTCAATGCCGGGCTCTACGATCACCACCGCGTCGAGTTGCACAATCAGAACCACACGGAGGCGCAGGTGTTCCGCTTTCCCGGTACGCAGCAGTACCGGCTCGAGGTCGAGACCTTCGCGCGGGCGGCCCAGGGCGGTAAGGAGCGCGTCTTCACGCTGGAGGAATCCGTGCTCAACCAGAAGGTCATCGACGCCATCTTCCGCGCCGGCGGCAAGGATGGCTGGGAGGCGGTCTGACCATCATTAATATATTCCGGTTCGAGATTCATACGGTAGCCAGCTAACGGGAGGGGAAATTGGCTGACGACGCGGATGTCATCATTGTCGGCGCCGGCCTTGCCGGGCTGGTCGCCGCCGCCGAACTGGCCGAGGCCGGCAAGAAGATCGTCATCGTCGACCAGGAACCGGAGCAGTCGCTGGGCGGCCAGGCCTTCTGGTCGTTCGGCGGTCTGTTCCTCGTCGATTCGCCCGAGCAGCGGCGCATGCGCATCCGCGATTCGCACGAGCTGGCGCTCGAGGACTGGCTGGGCACCGCCGCTTTCGACCGGCCGGAGGATCACTGGCCGCGCAAATGGGCCGAGGCCTACGTCGGCTTCGCCGCCGGCGAGAAGCGCTCCTGGCTGCTGGAGCGCGGGATGAAATTCTTTCCCGTGGTCGGCTGGGCCGAGCGCGGCGGCGGCAATGCCATTGGCCATGGCAATTCCGTGCCCCGCTTTCACATCACCTGGGGCACCGGTCCCGGCGTGCTCGAGCCCTTCGTGCTGCGCGTCCGCGAAGCCGAGAAGAAGGGACTGATCCGCTTCAAGTTCCGCCACCGCGTCAACGAATTGATCCGCACCGGCACGAGGATCGACGGGGTGCGCGGCGACATCCTGCAACCAAGCACCGTCGAGCGCGGCCACAAGAGTTCGCGTGAGATATCAGGTGATTTCGAGGTTCATGCGCAGGCCGTGATCGTCGCCTCCGGCGGCATCGGCGGCAACCACCAGCTGGTCCGGGAAAACTGGCCGAAGCGTCTGGGCGCGGCGCCGAAGTGCATGATCACCGGCGTGCCCGACCATGTCGACGGCCGCATGCTGGCGATCACGGAACAGGCCGGCGGCAGCGTCATCAATCGCGACCGCATGTGGCACTATGTCGAGGGCATCAGGAACTGGGCGCCGATCTGGACCGATCATGCCATCCGCATCCTGCCCGGTCCGTCGTCGCTGTGGCTCGACGCCAGGGGCAAGCGCCTGCCGGTGCCGCTTTACCCCGGTTTCGACACGCTCGGCACGCTCAGCCACATCACGAGCACCGGGTTCGATTATTCCTGGTTCATCCTGACCAAAAAAATCATCCAGAAGGAGTTCGCGCTCTCGGGCTCCGAGCAGAACCCGGACCTGACCGGCAAGAGCTGGCGCCAGGTGCTCGGCCGCGCCACGTCGGGCATTCCGGGCCCGGTCAAGGCGTTCATGGAGAAGGGCGAGGATTTCATCATCGAGGCCGAACTGCCCGATCTGGTGGCGCGCATGAACAAGCTGGCCGGCGGCGAACCGCTGCTCGACGTCGCCCATGTCGAGCGCGAGATCCGCGCCCGCGACCGGCAACTCGACAATCCCTTCTCCAAGGACATGCAGGTCACCGCGCTGCGCGGAGCGCGGGCCTATCTCGGCGACCGGCTGATCCGCACGGCCAGGCCGCACAAGATGCTCGATCCCGCGAACGGCCCGCTGATCGCGGTTCGCCTCAACATCCTGACCCGCAAGACGCTGGGTGGCCTGCAGACCGATCTCGAAAGCCGCGTGCTGGGGAGCGATGGCGAGCCGGTTCAGGGCCTCTATGCGGTCGGCGAAGCCGCCGGTTTCGGCGGCGGCGGCGTGCATGGCTATGCGGCGCTCGAAGGCACGTTCCTGGGCGGCTGTATCTTCTCCGGCCGCAGCGCCGGCCGGGCGGCGGCTCGTTCGGTAGGCTGAGCGCCGAACGGCTTGGCAGTCGCTGGGTTGATCATCTTCTGTCGATTGTCATGCGAGGAGGCCCTCACCAGATCCACTCGCTTTTGCCGAGCGCCGACACCGCCTCGACGATGCGGGTAAAGCTGGCGCGGGCGCGGCCGACCGTGTGCCTCGCCCTGAGATAGCCGTGCACAAGCCCTTTTTCCTCGAACCAAGTGGCTCGCCCGCCGCCCGCCACGATGCGGTCGCGATAGGCCTCGCCGTCCGACGACAGCGGATCGCACTCGGCGGTGATCAGCACGGTCGGCGGCAGGTTGGCGAAATCGGCGTCGGCCAGCGGCTGAAGCGTGATGTCGCCGGTCTGGTCCACGCCGCCGGTACGGATGTGCTTGTAGAATTCGAGGTCGCGCGTGGTCAGCATAGGCGCTTCGGCATGCTTCAGATAGGAGCCACGCGAACGGTCGCCGCCGAGCCCGGGATAGATCAGCACCTGCCCGATCGGTTTCTTCGCATGGCCGCGCGTCGCATGGCTGACTGCGGCGCAGAGATTGCCACCGGCGCTGTCGCCGCAGAGCAGGACGGGATGATCGCGGGTGGCTGCCGCCCACTCGAAGGTGTTCATCGCATCGTCAAACGCGGCCGGATGCAGATGCTCCGGCGCCAGCCGGTAGTCGACCGAGACGACGTCATAGCCGGTGCGGCCGCAAAGCTCGGCGCAAACGTCGTCATGGCTGTCGAGCCCGCCAAGGATGAACCCGCCGCCGTGGTAATAGAGCACCGTTGCCACTGCCTGCGGGGCGCTGCGATAGATGCGGATCGGGATATTGCACGCCTGTGCGGCAATAGCGGTGGTTTCCGCTGTCACCCCCTCGGGATAGCCGGCAAAGAACTCCCGGCACATGCGGGCGTAGATCTCGCGCTGCTCGGCAATCGTGTAGTCGATCGTATCCGGCGGGTAATAGGAATTGGTCCGCTCGATGAAGGCCCGGGTCTCGGCATCAATGAGTTTGCTGTAGTCGGTCATGGCCGCGCCGACTGTGAACGGCGAGCCCAGGCACCCCCCTCTGTCCTGCCGGACATCTCCCCCGCAAGGGGGGAGATTGGCAGTTCAATCGACATCGCCCTTATTGCAGCGTTGACGATTGGCGAAAGCGGAAATGACATCCAATCTCCCCCCTTGCGGGGGAGATGGCCGGCAGGCCAGAGGGGGGTGCCTCGCGCCGTCATCTCTGGCATTGCTTTACTTCCCCTTCCACACCGGTTCCCGCTTCTCCGCAAAAGCCCGGAACCCTTCCATATTGTCCTCGGAACCGTACAGCGCATCGACCGTCGGCAACTGCCGGCGCGTCACCCTGTTCATCGCGTCCTGGAAAGTCAGCGCTTCGGCCACCCGCGCGGTTTCCTTGATCGCGGCGAAGACAAGCGGCGGGCCGCTGGCGAGCAGGCGGGCGATCTCCCAGACGCGGTCCTCCAGCTTCTCCTTCGGCAGCACCTCGTTGACCAGGCCCCAGCGATGCGCCTCGGCAACGTCCATCCAGCGGCCAGTGAGCAAAAGGTCCATGGCGACATGATAAGGAATGCGCTTCGGCAGCTTGATGGTCGCGGCGTCGGCAAGCGTGCCGGCGCGGATCTCGGGCAATGCGAAGGAGGAGTGATCGGAGGCGTAGATGAGATCGCAGGACAGCGCCAGCTCGAAGCCGCCCCCCACCGCCATGCCGTTTACGCAGGCGATGACAGGCTTGTTCAAGTCGCGCAGTTCCTGCAGCCCGGCAAAGCCGCCGACGCCATAGTCGCTGTCGACGGCGTCGCCGCCGGCGGCGGCCTTCAGGTCCCAGCCGGCGCAGAAGAACTTGTCGCCGGCGGTCTTGACGATGGCGACGCGCAAGCCGGGGTCGTCGCGAAACGCCTTGAAGGTCTCGCCCATCAGCCGAGAGGTCTTCAGGTCGATGGCGTTGGCCTTGGGCCGATCGAGCGTGACCTCGAGGATCGAGCCTTCACGGCGGGTCGAAACGACGTCAGGCATTCTTGTTCTCTCCCAGCACCAAAAGCGCATCGGCGATCCAGGCGCCCTTGCCCTCGCTGCAGACGATCAGCGGATTGATGTCGAGTTCCTCGATCTCGCCGGCATTCGTCTGCACGAAGGCAGCAATGCCCGCGATGGCGTCGATGGCAGCTTGGACGTCGGCCTTCGGCCGACCGCGATAGCCTTCGAGCAGCGGGAACAGTTTGAGAGCGCGAAGTGCTGCCTCGATGTCGTCGCGGGTCGCCGGCAGCATCAAGGTGACGCTGTCGCGCAGCAATTCGACCAGTACGCCGCCGGTGCCCAGCGTCATGACAGCGCCGAACATCGGATCGCGGGTGAAGCCGACGATCAGCTCGGCGACGCCGTCGCGCACCATGCGCTCGACATAAAGGCCGGTGCCGAGCGGCAAAAGGTCGTGCGCGGCGGTGCTGACGGATTCGGCGTCCCTGAGGTTGAGCCTGACAGCGCCGACCTCGGATTTGTGGGTGACACCCAGGGCCTTCAGCGCCACGGGGAAACCGAGCGCCATGGACGAGATCACCGCCTCGACGGCACTGTCGGCGCGCTCGCCCTTGGGCACCGGCAGCCCGGCCTTGATCAGCCGCGCCTTGGCTTGCGCCTCGTCAGGCGTGACATGCTCGCCGCCGGCAGCGCCGGAAGCTGAGGTATCGACCGGCTGCGCCTGCGGCTCGCGCCAGGCCCAGCCGATGAAGGCGGCCGCCTGGGCGGCATCCATCGCTTCGGAAATGCCGAACAGCGGCACCATGCCCCGCGCCATCAGCTCGGCGGTGTATTCCTCGGGCAGGTTCTCGGGCAGCGACGAGACGATCGCGCCATGTGCCTTGTTGGTCTTGAGCGCCGATTCGAAGGCGCGTAGCGTCGCCCACCAGTCGGTCACCGAGCAGCGGTCCGGGCGCGGGAAGTCGAGTACCAGCATATTGAGGTCGAAGCCGCCCGACACCATGGCGGTGAAGGTGGCGGTCATCGCCGGCTCGTTGTTCCAGATGAAGGTGTGATAGTCCAATGGATTGGCGACCGCGACCAGCGGCCCGAGCGTCGACTTGACGTGGGCACGGTGTTCTTCCGTCAGCACCGGGAAGTTGACCCAGCGGCCTTCGGCGCTGTCGGCCATGACCGAAGCCTCGCCGCCCGAACAGCTCATCGATGACAGGCTGTAGCCGGGCAGCGGACCGGTGACATGCAGCAGCTTCAGCGCCTCGATGAAGGCGGGGATGGAATCGACGCGCGCGATGCCGAGCCGTTTCAGGAAGGCCCCGGACGCTGCGTCCGAGCCGGCGAGCGACGCGGTGTGCGAGACGGTCGCTTGCCTGGCCTGTTCGGAGCGGCCGACCTTCATGGCGATGATCGGCTTTTTCAATTCCCTGGCCCGTGCCGCCAGCCGCTCGAAGCCGGCTACCGAATCGAAAGCCTCGATGTGCAGGCCGAGCGAGCTGACGCGCTCGTCCTCGATCAGGCCGAGCGCCATTTCGGAGAGGCCGGTCTGCGCCTGGTTGCCGGCGGTCATCAGGAAGGCGATCGGCAGGCCGCGCTTCTGCATCGTCATGTTGATGGCGATGTTGGACGACTGGGTAATGATGGCCACCCCTTTGCCGCCGTCGGCCAATCTTATGCCGCCATGCTGGTCGGGCCACAAAAGCGCGCCGTCGGCATAGTTGATCAGGCCGTAACAGTTCGGCCCGATGATCGGCATCTCGCCGGCGGCGGCGACGAGTTCGGCCTGCAGGCGCTCGCCATCCGCGTCATAGGCTTCGGTTTCGAGGAAACCGGCGGCAAAGCAGACGGCCCCGCCGGCGCCGCGTTCGGCCAGGGCCTTGATCACGTCGATGGTCAGGTGTCGGTTGACGCCGACAAAGGCGGCGTCCGGCGCGCCGGGCAGATCGGCGATCGAACGATAGGCCTTGCGGCCGGCGACCTCTTCCTTGCTCGGGTGCACCGGCCAGATCTCGCCGGCAAAGCCCATCTTGATCGACTGTGCCACGACCGCGGCGGCCTGCGCGCCGCCGAACACGGCGATCGATTTAGGGCGCAGAAGGCGTTCAAGTTTGTGCATGGATCAGGCCCCGAACGGGCGCAGCAGCGCCCGCGAAATGATGTGGCGCTGGATTTCCGACGTGCCTTCCCAGATGCGCTCGACCCGGGCGTCGCGCCAGATGCGCTCCAGCGGCAGGTCGTCCATCAGCCCCATGCCACCATGGATCTGGATCGCTTCGTCGGCGACGTAAGCCAGCATTTCTGTGGCCTTCAGCTTGGCCATGGCCATGTCCTGGTCGGTGACGGTGCCCTGATCGTACTTCCAGCCGGCTTCGAACACCATCAGGTCCGCGGCCTTGAGTTCGGTTGCCATGTCGGCGAGCTTGAACGACACGCCCTGGAACTTGCCGATCTGCTGGCCGAATTGCTGACGCTGCGCGGCGTACTCGACCGCGTGGCCGAGCGCGCGTTCCGCGCGGCCGAGGCAGGTGGCGCCGACCTGCAGGCGGGTGGCGCCGAGCCAGGAATTGGCGACGTCGAAACCCTTGTGGACTTCACCCAACACCTGGCTTGCCGGAAGGCGGCAATCGTCGAATTCGAGGATGGCGTTGGTGTAGCCGCGATGCGAGACGTTGCGGTAACCGTCGCGCACCGTGAAACCCTTGGTGCCCTTGTCGACGAAGAAGGCGGTGATCTTCTTGCGTTTGCCGCGCGGCGAATCCTCTTCGCCCGAGGCCATGAAGACGATGGCGAAGTCGGCGAGATCGGCGTGGCTGATGAAGTGCTTGGTGCCGTTCAATACCCAGTCGTCGCCGTCCTGCACGGCGGTCGCCTTCATGCCGCGCAGATCGGAGCCGGCGCCCGGCTCGGTCATCGCCAGGCAATCCCATTTCTCGCCGCGGATGCACGGGAACAGATATTTTTCGCGCTGCTCCGGCGTGCCGGCCAAAAGGATGTTGGAGGGGCGCGCGACGCAGGTCCAGTGCAGCGCGTAGTTGGCGCGGCCGAGTTCCTTCTCGTAAAGCAGCCAGGTCACCGTATCGAGCCCCGCGCCGCCGACATCGGCCGGCATGTTGGCGGCATAGAGACCGGCTTCGATCGCCTTGGCCTTCAGCTCCTCGATCAGTTCGCGGCGCAGCACGCCGGTGCGCTCGACCTCGCGCTCATGCGGGTAAAGCTCATTCTCGACGAAGGCGCGCGTCGTCTCGACAATGAGCTTCTGTTCCTCCGACAGACCGAAATCCATGGTCTCAGCCTTTCTTCTTTTTCTTCGGTTTTTCGGCTTTCTTCACCGGCTTCGATGCCTTCGCCTTCTCGGCCGCCTTGGAGGCGGCCGGCTTTTTCGCCGCCAGCTTGGCCAACTGCTTCGTATAGTCCCTGTGCAGGGCGCCGGCTCCCCAGCCCTTGCCCTTGTTCTGCTTCGAGAGCGCATCCATGATGGCGACCAGATTGTCGTCGCGGATCTTTTCCAGTTCGCGGATCGACAGGCCATGCGCCTGGTCGTCCGACTGCGTGGCGATCAGGTCGACCAGCTCGTCGTTGAACTCCGGTACGTCCATCAGCTTGGTCCACGGCCATTTCAGGCAGGGGCCGAACTGCGCCATGAAGTGGCGCATGCCGGCTTCGCCGCCGGCGACGCGATAGACCTGGAACATACCCATCTGCGCCCAGCGCAGGCCAAAGCCATAGCGCATGATGTCGTCCAGTTCCTCGACGGTGCAGATGCCGTCCTTGATCAGCCACAGCGCCTCGCGCCAGGCGGCTTCCAGCAGTCGGTCGCCGACGAAGGCTTCAATCTCCTTGCGGATGACGACAGGCTTCATGCCGATCGAGGCATAGATCTCCTTGGCGACTTCGACCGCCTCGGGGAATGTCTGGTCGCCGCCGACGATCTCGACCAGCGGCAGGAGATAGACCGGGTTGAACGGGTGGCCGACGACAAGCCGCTCCGGGTGTTTTTTCATCGCCACCTGCATGTCGGTCGGCTTGATGCCTGATGTGGACGAGCCGACGATGGCGTTGGCCGGCGCGTGGATATCGATCTCGGACAGGACCTTATGCTTGAGGTCGAGCCGTTCCGGCACGCTCTCCTGGATGAAATCGGCATCGGCCACCGCCTCGGCGATGGTCTTGGCGAAGGTCAGCCTGCCTTCTTTCGGCAGGCCGCCCGGAACCATCTGCTTGTAGGCGCGGCGCGCGCCCTTCATCACTTCTGAGACCTTGCGCGAGGCCTCGGGATCAGGGTCGAAGATCGACACGTCGATGCCATTCAAGAGCAGGCGCGCCACCCAGCCTGCGCCGATGACACCGCCGCCGATGGCGGCCGCCTTGTTGATGATGCTCATGGTCAGGCTCCGGTTCTTGTCTTGGCTGTTTCGGGATCGGTGAGCGGCACGCGCTCGCCGGCGCGGATAATGGCGGGGTCGTAGGCCCTGCGGACAAAGACTTCGAGCACGAATGGCCTGAAGAACTCGATCGGCAGCGTCTCGTAGTCGGGGTCGAAGCTCGACTGGTCCCAGCGCTCGCAGAACTGGTCGCAATCGTCGAAATAGGCATGACCGGCGAAGCGGTCACGCGCATGGCGGTTGCCGCCAAGATGATGGGCATAGTAGAGGCGCTGGAAATCGCCGTGCTTCTCCACCACCCAGGTGCATTGTTCGCGCACGAAAGGCTTCAGGATCGACGCGGCGTATTCGTCGTGGTTGTAGGGTGCGTAGATATCGCCGATGTCGTGCAGCAACGCGCAGGCGATCCAGTCGGTGTCGGCGCCGTCGCGCCAGGCGCGTGTTGCCGCCTGCAGCGAATGGCCGAGCCGGGTGATCTTGTAGCCGGAAAGGCCCTCGTCGAGTTGAACCAGGGCTTCCAGCAACCGATCACCGGTTTTGGCGGCATAGTCGATTTCATGGGCGGTCAGGAATTCGTAGTCGTCCTTGTCGCCATCCTTCATTGCGGTGAATTTGACGGTGGCCATCTGAAGCTCCCCTCTCTATGCCGCGATCGGCGGCCGCTTGGTGAGGTTGAGCTTCCTGCGCACTTCCTCCGGCCCCAGAATCCTGGCGCCGAGATTGGTGACGATGCTGGCGGCACGTTCGACCAGCTGCGCGTTGGTGGCAAGCACGCCCTTGTCGAGCCAGAGATTGTCTTCGAGACCGACGCGGACATTGCCGCCGGCCAGCACTGCGGCGGCGGCATAGGCCATCTGGTTGCGGCCGATCGAAAAGGCCGACCAGCTCCAGGTCGACGGCACGTTGTTGACCATGGCCATGAAGGTGTTGAGGTCGTCAGGCGCCCCCCATGGCACGCCCATGCAAAGCTGCACAAGCGCATCCGGCTTCAGAACCTGTTCCTCGACCAACTGCTTGGCGAACCACAGATGGCCTGTGTCGAAGGCCTCGATCTCCGGCTTGACGCCGAGCGCGGTCATCATGCCGCCCATGGCGCGCAGCATGCCGGGTGTGTTGGTCATGACATAGTCGGCCTCTGCGAAGTTCATTGTGCCGCAGTCCAACGTGCAGATCTCCGGCAGGCACTGGCGTACATGCTCCATGCGGTTGGTGGCGCCGCCCATGTCGGTGCCCTTCTCATTGAGCGGCAGCGGCGCTTCGGGCGAGCCGAACACCATGTCTCCACCCATGCCGGCGGTAAGGTTCAGCACCACGTCGACGTCTGCCTCGCGGATGCGCTCGGTCACCTCGCGGTAGAGATGAACGTCGCGCCTGGGCTTGCCGGTTTCGGGGTCGCGCACATGGCAATGCACGATCGCCGCCCCCGCCTTGGCCGCGTCGATGGCCGAATCGGCGATCTCTTTGGGCGAGCGCGGCACATGCGGGCTGCGGTCCTGCGTGCCGCCGGACCCGGTCACGGCACAGGTAATGAAAACCTCACGGTTCATCGCAAGCGGCATGGAACTCTCCTCCCAGTCGAAACAGGCGCCAAGCATCGCCCGACTTGCCGAAAACTGCTTTGCGTTTTACGAAGCTTCCATGACTAAAGGCGAAAAACTGACGATCTTTCGCGCCGAGCGTCTGCCGCTCAAGGTGACGATGCTGGTGTTTTCCGGCTCGTCCATCATGTGCGTGGCCTCGGCGGTCGACCCGCTGCGCGCCGCCAACCGCATCTCCGGCGAGACATTGTTCGATTTCAAGCTGGTTTCCGTAACCGGCGAGGCGCCGGTCACCACTTGCGGCCTGCCAGTGGCGGTCAGCGGCCGCTTCGACGCGGCCGAACCGACCGACGTTCTTGTCGTCGTCGCCGGTTTCGGCACGCAGAATTATGCGACGTCGGCTCTGCTCTCGGGCCTGCGCCGCGCCGCCCGTTCGGCGCGCGCCTGCGGCGGCGTCGAGGCCGGTACATGGCTGGTCGCGCGGGCCGGCTTGCTCGAAGGCCGCAGCGCCACCACCCACTGGGAAGACATGGAGGATTTCTCGTCGGCCTTTCCGGGCGTCGACGTCCGCCCGGACCGTTACGTCATCGACGGGCCGGTCTTCACCTCCGGTGGCGCCTCGCCCACCTTCGACCTGATGCTGCACCTCGTTCGCACCCGCCTCGGCATGGCCGTGGCGCTCGATGTGGCCAGCGTCTTCATCTACGATCAGGCCCGTGCGGCCACCGACGCTCAGCCCCTGGTCTCGCTTGGCCGGCTCGACGGCTATGATCCGCGCCTGGCGCAAGCCATCCGGCTGATGGAAGCGCATGTCGACCAGCCGTTGACGGTCGCCGCCGTGGCAAAGCGCGCCGGGGTTACGGCACGGACACTGGAGAGCATCTTCCGCAAGTCGATCGGCGAGACGCCCGGCGCCTACTATCTCAGGCTGCGCCTGGGCGCTGCGCGGCGGCTGGTGATCGACACCAGAGTGGCCATGGCCGACATTGCCGGGCGGACCGGATTTTCATCCGCCGCGGCATTTTCGAGGGCGTTTTCAAGAACTTTCGGTGAAGCCCCGGTCAGGCTACGCCGGGGTTGATGTACATGTCGTCCAAAGCATGCCCACGGGCTTGACCCGAGGGTGGGAAGCGGTTGATCAGGCAGCGTTCTGCCGGTCGCCGCCACTATCGATCTGCGAGCGCATCTGTCTTGCCAGATGGGTCTCGAAACGGCTGGCAACGGCGCGGTCCCATTCGTTGGAGCGGCGCGCACCATCCTTCGGATGCGGCATTGCCATCAGCCGGTCGATAATCGACCCGGCCTCGCCATTTGAGAGCAGGGCGTCGATTTCACGTTCGTTCTGCATATCGGTTCGCCTCCTTCTTCCTCTCCCGCCACGAGCACCTTCTTATAGGAGATTCGTGACGGCAGTTTGAAGGCAAGAGAGAGGCGATTGAGGGGCGTCAGTGGGCAAAACCTTGTCGTCGATTCCGCACTGGCGCAAAGCCCTTTCACCCGGTCTCGGCGCCACCCTCGTCCGCCCGCCGGCACCTTTTCCGTTCAATGGCGAACAGGGCGGCAGGCAAATAAGCGCGACGCCGGGAACTTCTCCCCGCGAAGCGGCGTGGGTAAGCGGAGCGGCGGCTGAACAAGCCGCCGCCCGCCTTTCATCCCTTACACGTAGCGGTTGACGATGTTTTCGAGCAGTTCCTGACGGCCGGAGCGCGGCTGCGGTTCGATCTTCTTCTTCACCACGCGCTCGGCGATGTCCTCCAGCGTGCGCTTGCCGGCAAGCATCGCCTTGGCCTCGCCGCTGTTCCAGCCTGCGTAGCGCTCGGCGAGTGGAGCCGACAGCGCCTTGTCTTCGACCATCTTGGCGGCCGCTTTCAGGCCGCGCGCGCAGGCATCCATGCCGCCGATATGGCCGATCAGCAGGTCCTGCGGATCGAGCGACTGGCGGCGCAGCTTGGCGTCGAAATTGGTGCCGCCGGTCTTGAAGCCGCCCGCCTGCAGAACCTGGTAATAGGCCAGGGCCATCTCCGGCACATTGTTGGGGAACTGATCGGTGTCCCAGCCCGACTGGTAGTCGTTGCGGTTCATGTCGATCGAGCCGAAGATGCCGAGCGCATTGGCCAACGCCAGCTCGTGCTCGAAGGAATGGCCGGCGAGGATGGCGTGGCCCTGCTCGATGTTGAGCTTGACCTCCTTCTCCAGGCCGAAGCGCTTGAGGAAGCCATAGACGGTCGCGACATCGTAGTCGTACTGGTGTTTTGTGGGTTCCTGCGGCTTCGGCTCGATCAGGATCGTGCCTTTGAAGCCGATTTTGTGCTTGTAGTCGACGACGAGGTTGAGGAAACGGCCGGCCTGCTCCTGCTCGCGGGCAAGGTCGGTGTTGAGTAGCGTCTCATAGCCCTCGCGTCCGCCCCAAAGCACGTAATTCTCGCCCTTCAGCCGCTTGGTGACGTCGATGCAGCTCTTCACCGTCGCCGCCGCATAGGCAAACACATCCGGATCGGGGTTTGTCGCGGCACCCGACATGAAACGGCGGTGCGAGAACAGGTTCGCCGTGCCCCACAAGAGCTTGACGCCAGTCTGCTTCATCTTGATGGCGAAATAGTCCGCGATCTCGTCGAGGCGCGCGGAACTTTCCGAAAAATCCTTGCCTTCGGGCCGCACGTCGGCATCGTGGAAGCAGAAATAGGGCGCGCCGAGCAGCGAGAACATCTCGAAGGCGACGTCTGCTTTCAGTTTTGCCAGTTCCATCGTGTCGATGCCGCCGGCCTTGGGGAACCACGGCCGATCGAAGGTCTGGCCGCCGAACGGATCGCCGCCCGGCCAGGCGAAGGAATGCCAGTAGGCGACGGCGAAGCGCAGATGGTCTTCCAGCCGCTTGCCGGCCACCAGCTCGTCCGGGTTGTAGAACCGGTAAGCCAGCGGATTAGCCGAATCCGGCCCCTCATATTTGATCTTCTGGATGTCGCCGAAAAAGCCGCTGCTCATGGATTTCCTTCCTCTCCGAAATGGCTCCGCCTGATTACCTCAGGCGTAATTGGTTCCGTTCGTCCGTTGGGTGAAAAGGGTCATGTCAAAGCCAACGAAGGAGACAGATCATGACCGATCTCAACAAGATCGCCGAAAGCTACATCACCGCCTGGAACGAGAGCGACGCCGCGCGCCGTCAGGCGCTGCTCAAGGCGACTTTCACCGAAAACGTCAGCTATCGCGATCCCATCATGCAGGGCGACGGCCATGAAGGCGTCGCGGCGCTGATCGACGGCGTGCAGCAGCGCTTTGCCGGCTTCCGCTTCTCGCTGAAAGGCACACCGGACGGGTTTGCCGACAAAATCCGCTTTTCCTGGAACCTCGGCCCGGAGGGCACACCGTCCATCATCGAAGGCACCGATATCGGCGTCATCGAGAACGGCCGCCTGAAGAGCATTACCGGCTTCCTCGACAAGGTGCCGGCGCAGTGAGGCTTCACGGCTAAGGTAGGCGCCAGGCGCCCCCCTCTGGCCTGCCGGCAATCTCCCCCTCAAGGGGGGAGATTGGCTGATTTTTATACCTTCGCCAACCTCCGGCCTTGCAAGGCTAGCGTAGCCGCCAAAGCTGCCGATCTTCCCCCTAGAGGGGGAGATGCCCGGCAGGGCAGAGGGGGGCGCGTGGCACCTGCTCACGCCGTTGCCGCGCTGATCGCCGGATAAAGCCCGCGGTAGCGCTGGTAGGCATCGGCAAATGCACCATCCAAGCCGGCATCCGGTTCGATCGTTGCATCGGTCCTTGGCGCCGTGCAGACATCGAGCGGATCAGTGTCCGTCGCTGCGATCAGGCCGAGCCGGGCCGCGCCGAAGGCGGCGCCGAAATCGCCGTCGGCGGGAATGTCGACAGGCAGCTGAAGCGCGGTGGCGATGGCCTTCAGCCAGTAGCGCGAGCGCGAGCCGCCGCCGATCGCCGTCACACGCATCAAGCTCGTGCCCGCAGTCTTCAACGCCTCGAGGCTGTCGCGAAAGGCGAAGGCCACGCCTTCCAGCACGGCCTGGGTCAGGACGGCGCGGCTCGATTCATGCGCCAGTCCGGTAAAGGAGCCGCGAATGACGGAATCATTGTGTGGCGTGCGCTCGCCCGAGAGATAGGGCAGGAAGGACACGCCGGTCGGCGCCTTCAGTGTATCGCCCAGTTCCGATGTCAACTCGCCTGCGCCCTTGCCGGTAATCTCGGACAGCCAATTGAGCGAATCGGTGGCCGACAGGATGACGCCCATCTGATGCCAGGTGTCAGGCAGCGCATGGCAGAAAGTGTGGACCGCGCTTGCCGGGTTGGGCAGATAGGAGGCATTGGCGGCAAACAGCACGCCTGACGTGCCCAGAGACACGAACGCATGGCCGGCACGGACCGTGCCCATGCCGCAGGCGGAAGCCGCATTGTCGCCGGCGCCGCCGGCAATCGGGATGCCGGCTTCGACGCCCCATTTCGACGCCAGCTCGCCGCGCAGCCCACCGGCCTTCTGCGTACCCTCGACCAGGGATGGCATGTGCTTTTCGTCGAGCGACGTGGCCGCGAGCAGGTCGGCGGACCAGCGCCGCTTCCCAACGTCGAGCCAGGAAGTGCCAGCCGAGTCCGACATTTCCGAAATATGTTCGCCGGTCAGCCACAGCCGCAGGAAATCCTTGGGTAGCAGCACCTTGGCCACTTTGGCGAAAATGGCGGGTTCGTTGTTCTTCACCCAGGCGAGCTTCGGCGCGGTGAAACCGGGAAAGACGATGTTGCCGGTCAGCTCGCGAAACCGCGGATCGGCGTCGAGCGCGGCTGCCTCGGCATGGCTGCGCGTATCGTTCCACAGAATGCAGGGGCGCAGCACCTTGTCAGAGGCATCGAGCAAGGTGGCGCCATGCATCTGACCGGATAGGCCAATGCCTTTCACCGCCGCGAACTGCCAGGGATGGGAGGCCTTCAGTTCGGCAATCGCGTCTTCGCAGGCGCGTAGCCAGTGGGCTGGATCCTGTTCGGACCAGCCGGGATGCGGCCGCGAAACGTCGAGCGCGCCATGGCCGGAACCGATGACGGTCTGTTCGGCATCGATCAGCAGCGCCTTGACGCCCGACGTGCCAAGGTCGAGGCCGACATACATGTTTTCCTCCCTTGCCATTATTTTTTTCGGAACTCGAAAAAATCTGGCCGAGGCAGTTTTTAAGCCAAGATCCGCCGCGGGTCAATTCTCTGACAATCGGCCGCGCATCACGAAAACAACGCCGACGGCGGGCTGTGTGGCCGCGCCAGCGTACGCGCCGCCACCAACACGCTTTGGAGGGTTGGCGAGACGCACGCCAAGCACCAATTCTGGCTCAATCAAAGCACAGCTCTGTCCGGCCCGTTTTCCAGTTCATCAACCATGACGGGCAGATTAGGCTTTGTAAAACGGAACGAATTGTGTCTTCATTGCGGCGTAGGGTGGGGGCTTGCAATCGCGAATCTTGGAGGGA
Organism: Mesorhizobium sp. B2-1-3; assembly: GCF_006442495.1. Lineage (NCBI taxonomy): Bacteria > Pseudomonadati > Pseudomonadota > Alphaproteobacteria > Hyphomicrobiales > Phyllobacteriaceae > Mesorhizobium > Mesorhizobium sp. B2-1-3. The sequence continues at coordinate 1,771 of NZ_VFWL01000001.1, read as the reverse complement.
CGCGGTGCGGCGCTTTGAAAACAGGCTTCCGAATGGCGATTCGGAAGACATCGCTAAATTAGTTGTTCTGAAACGGCATATGCCGGTGATGTTTCTTCCTCGAATGCTTGGCGTTTTTGCCGCGACGTCGCTGGCGTTGCTGCCCAATTCCGCCGCCTTCGCCGCATGCCTGCTCGTTCCGACCGCCGGAAACGACACCTTCATCTGCGACAGCGGCGATTCGGGCGGCAGCCTCAACGATCTGAACGGCGACAACACGCTCACCTTTCCCGCCGGCGGCACCGGCCAGGTGAGCGGCAATGTCACCTTCGGCGTTGGTTCGGACCGCATCAACATGCAATCCGGTACCATCACCGGCACGGTCGACCAGGGCGGTGGCGCCGATTTCTTCACCATCGGCGCTGGCACCGTCATCGGCAATGTGCAGCAGGGCTCGGGCATAGACGACTTCAACATAAGCGGCGGCCAGATCGGTTCACTTAACCAGGGTGATGGCCTCGACACCTTCACCATGACGGACGGACGCATCGTCGATTTCTTCGACGACGGCGACCATGCGGTGATGACGGGCGGCCGCATCGGCCGCGTCAACATGAAGCTCGACCAGAACTACTTCAACATGTCCGGCGGCACCATCGACCGCAACCTGGTCACCGGCTTCGACAAGGACACGATCATCCTTTCGGGCGGCACGATCGGCGGCAACATCAGTGTCAGCGGCGGCAATGACAGCGTGACTATTACCGGCGGCACGGTCGGCGGCGACGTGCTGATGAGCTTCGGCGCCGACAGTTTCGTCTGGGACGGCGGCGGCATCATCTATGGCGCCGTCGACCTCGGCGCCGACAACGACACGGCAAAGCTGAGCAACCTGACCAATTCCAATATGGGCGGCGCCGACGCGCTGAATGGTGGCCTCGGCACCGACACGCTGAGTTTCGACAACGTCAAGCTCAAAGGCATCAGCCGGGTGCAGAACTGGGAGAGCATCGACGCCACCAACGACACCGAACTCACGCTGGACGGCAATCTGGTGCTGGGAGACAGCGGCACCGGCACGGGCTCGCTCAGCGTCGATGCGGCAAGCACGCTCTATGGCGGCGGCTTCAACGCGTCGATACAGGCCTTTACGGCGGGCCAGCTTGCGGACGTCGTCAATGCCGGCCGCATCGACCTGACCAATGGCAGTACAGGCGCGACGGATCGGCTGACGATTTCGGGCAATTACACCGGGCTTGGCGGCCTGCTGCTCATCCAGACGGAACTCGGCGATGATTCCTCGGCCTCGGACAGGCTGGTGCTGTCGGGCGGCACGGCTTCCGGCTCGACCGGCATCGGGGTGGTCAATGTCGGCGGCACGGGTGCCGAGACGACGCAGGACGGCATCATGGTCGTCCAGGCGGTCAATGGCGCCACCTCCAGCGCCAGCGCCTTCGCGCTCGACGCGCCGGTCGCGGCGGGCGCCTTCGAATATTATCTGTTCAAGGGTGGCGTCACCGCAGGCAGCGCGGAGAACTGGTATCTGCGCTCGTCGTTGATAACGCCGACATCGCCGGCCGCAGCGCCGCCGGGGATCGGACCGACGGCGGCGCCCGAGCCCGAACCTCCGGCAACCGAGCCGCCGCCGCCGCCTTCCCAACTGCCGCACGTGCCCGTGCCGTCCGAAGGCGACGTCAACAATCCGCCGGTCGATCCGACGCCGCCGGTGCAGGCCGGCGATCCGGAGCTCCAGCCCCCGCCACCCCCGCCGGCGGCACCGGCGGCGTCGGAT